>CAZJAZ010000047.1:0-21447 GCA_964544305.1 uncultured Iamiaceae bacterium
ATTTGCCATTCGCAAACTTCTTTAGACCACCTTCCATGGTCACGCCATAGAACGCGGCTGACGATTGCGCCGACAATTTTGAAGCCGGACTGTTCGACTGAGCACCAATTTTTGTCTTCCCCGCGGCCGTTCCACACCCAGCCACCACCAAAACCAACGGAGCCAGCAGCGCCAAACACGTATTGCGTCTCATAGAATTCACTATCGCGAAATCCCCCCCCGTCAACCCCCGACGTGCTTCACACACTTTGAGCGCATCATTCCCCCCGGTGTGACGATTGTCATCACTCTGCCTTTGCGTCCTCTAGGCGAACTTTCCGCGCAGCACCCGGTACGGTTCCATCACGATGTCCTCCATTGATGACGCAAGTGTGCAGGCAGTTGCCGAACTTGTCGGACGAGGCCCGACAATGCTCGTACCGATCCCAGGAACCGGTCGGGTACTCGCCGCTGATGTGGAAGGACCGCCCGACGGTACGCCGGTCGTATTGATTCACGGCACCCCTGACTCTCGTCTGGCTCGCCACCCCGACTCTTCAATGCTCGAACGGCTCGACATCCATTTGATCGCCGTTGACCGACCTGGGTTTGGGTACTCAACCTATGACCCGGCAACAACACCAACTTCTTTCGGCCAAGATCTCACCGCACTTCTCGACAACCTGAACGTCACGCAAACCCACGTTGTGGCCTGGTCGGCGGGCGCACTGTGGGCACTTGGTGCTGTCGACACGCTCGGTGAGCGAATTTCAAGCGTCACGATCTGTGGCGGGCTCGTTCCTTTCGATGCATTCGATGATCCAGAAGTACGTGCTGCCGCAGGTGATACGCGTCTCGCCATGATCGACGCGGCCGACGAACTCGGTGCTGACATTGCCGCCGAAATGATCGCTCCCTTGTTGGTTCCCGATCCGATGTCACCGGCTGCGGCGCTCGAACATCGCCTGGAGTCAGGCCCCCACGACCTCGATGCCATTCCGGGAGCGACCATTCAGATGGCCGCGGCGTGTTGTGATGCGGTGCGCCAAGGCCATGAAGGTTTGGTGCGAGACTTCACTGTTCATTTCACGCCCCGCATGGTCGATCTTGGCGCAATTGGCGCGCCCGTTCGACTTGTGACCGGCGCCAACGACGACACCTGCCCACCAGCATTCGCCCACTGGTATGCGCGGCAACTCCCCGACAGCCACGTCGAAATCATTGACGACGCTGGGCACGGTGTCATGCTCACCCACTGGGAACATATTTTGGGATCGATCGCGCATAACCCATGATGATGCGACCGCCTCTGTCAATGCTTGACCTTGCAATCGTGTCGCACGGGCGCGATAGCCACGACGCGCTGCATGCCACCACCCAGGTTGCCCAACTCGCTGACGAACTTGGCTACAAGCGGTTCTGGGTCGCCGAACATCACAACATGCCATCGGTTGCCTCCACGACACCACCTGTGCTCATGGCCCATCTCGCCGCATCAACGAAGCGCATTCGGGTTGGATCGGGCGGGATCATGTTGCCCAACCATCCCCCACTCGTCGTTGCTGAACACATCGCGGCGCTCGAAGCCTTGCATCCCGGACGCATTGACCTTGGCATCGGACGTGCACCGGGCACCGACCAGCGCACCGCCGCTGCGCTCCGGCGGCGAGCCGATCAGCTCAGTGTCGAAGAGTTCCCTCGTGACTTGCTTGACGTGATGGCGCTGCTCGGCGACACCCGCCGAGACGATTGTCTTGACCGTACTTTTCGAGCCACACCAAACGCAACGAGCGCACCGGAAATCTGGTTGCTCGGTTCGAGCGGATACTCGGCCCAACTTGCCGGAATGCTCGGATTGCGCTTTGCGTTTGCCCATCATTTTGGAACCGGCGGAACTGAAGAAGCAGCCAGTCTCTACCGCGCGTCGTTTGAAGCGTCACCGGTCCTTGAAGCACCGCACTTGTTAATTACCGCGAACGTGCTCGTCGCCGAGAGCGACGAAGAGGCAAAACGACTCTCCGCACCCGGCCGATTGATGACCCGAAATATTGGGCTGGGGATCTTCGAGCCACTCCGACCACCCGACGAAGCACTCGAACTCCTTGACCAGCCACCCGCGTCCGACCCGTTGCGATTGCGCCCGACTCGACCACGTACCGACCGACTCGTGGGCACCGCGTCGGATGTCGCTTCCCGACTTGATGAGCTCGCCGCCACGACGAAAGCCGACGAGATCATGGTGTCAACGGTGGCTTTCGATGTTGCAGATCGGCTGCGCAGTGTTGCGTTGTTGGCCGAGGCATGGGACACACATTCAGATAGACACGAAACGTAAGAAACGGTAGAGAAAAGGACTCGCCCATCGTGGGCCTGGGCGGCTAGACCTACATGAACGTCGGAGCATGCTCGGGGATTCGGCGTCACAAACAACGAGCCGAACAAACGAGATGTTTCAATGAGTCACAACACTGCAACGACTGCCAACACGGGCCTTGACGCGGCGGTCTTGAAGGTGGCCGGAGTGGTCGTGCTCGGTTCAATCATGTCGATCCTCGACATCACTGTGGTCAGTGTTGCGCTGCGCACGTTTATGGAAGCGTTCGACGCGAGCTACGCAACCGTGGGCTGGACGATGACCGCCTACACGCTCGCGCTCGCAGCAGTCATTCCCATGTCGGGTTGGGCCGCTGACCGTTTTGGCACCAAACGCATCTACATCACCGCGCTCGTACTCTTTTCGATCGGATCTGCGCTGTGCGCCACAGCGTCAAGCATCGGCATGCTGATCGCTTTTCGTACGCTCCAAGGTTTGGGTGGCGGGATGCTCATGCCCGTGGGCATGACGATCATGACAAGAGCCGCGGGCCCAGAGAGGATCGGCCGGGTCATGTCGGTGCTTGGTGTGCCGATGCTCGTTGGTCCGATCGCCGGACCAATCTTGGGTGGATGGCTGATCGATATTGCAAGTTGGCACTGGGTCTTTCTCATCAACGTTCCCATTGGGGTGATCGCAGTCATCTATGCATGGCTCGTGCTCCCCAAAGACGTGCCCTCACCGTCAGAGACACTCGACGTTGTCGGGATGGTGCTTCTTTCACCCGGTCTCGCAACGCTGCTCTACGGAATCTCAGTGATCCCCGAAAAAGGCACCGTCTTCAACCCGCACGTGTACGTGAGCGTCTTAATTGGGGTGACGTTGATCGTGGCATTCATCTTCCATGCCTTCAAACCCAAACACCCACTCCTTGATCTGCGCTTGTTCGCCGACAAACAACTCACCTATTCGGTGATCGCCACGTTCTTGTTCGCCATGGCATTCTTCGGAGCGAACTTGTTGTTGCCGAGCTATTTCCAACAGGTGCGCGGCGAAGATACCCTGCACGCGGGTTTTCTCGTTGCCCCACAGGGAATTGGGGCGATGATTTCGATGCCAATCGCAGGATGGTTCGCGGATCGCATGCCAGTTTCCAAAGTGGTGATACCCGGCATTCTGACGATCTGTGCAGGAATGGTGGTGCTCACCCAGATCGGCGCACACACGTCGTATCCGCTGCTCTTAAGTGCATTGTTTGTGACCGGTTTGGGGATGGGAGCGGTCATGATGCCACTGTTCACCGCGGGTCTCCAGACGCTCAAAGGGCCAACAATTGCCCGGGGGTCAACGCTGCTCAACATCATGCAACGGGTAGCAACCGCATGTGGTGCCGCGATCATGACCGTGGTGCTCACGAATCGCACCGAACACGTCACCGACCCAGAAACAATCGCACACGGTTTTGGAATGACGTTCACGATCTCAATGGTGCTCCTGGCGCTTGCACTCATTCCCGCGTACCTGCTGCCCCACGGTAAGACGTCGGATAGCGATTCGTCAGAAGTTGAACCCGGCGGCGAACCAGCGCCGGTTCTGCTGCACTAAGTCCGTTCGCGGCACAACAGCACAACTGCTTGAGCGAGCGTGCCGGTGTGCGTGAGGGGCACCGGCCATGATCCGCATTCCTACACAAGTGGCAGCCCGAAGCGATACGAGGTCTCCATACAAATTTGCATCGATTCGGCTCGAGTCAGACGTATGTGGACTCACGCGGTTGGTCCACATGGTTGACAGAGACTTGCACTGCAAGTAGAACGTAAAGAGAGTTATTTGAGTCGGCAGCCATCACCGGATGAGGAGTTATTCATGAGAAAATGTACCCCCCCCGCCGAACTAGCTTCGCGTTAAGCGGGGCGCTTCTCACCGCAACGGTCGCCGGCATGCATGGGGCGCATGCGTCATCGGCCGATCTTGCCGCCCTGCCCGTTGGAGCAATCTTTATTGGGAACCCGCTCCCCAAAGCGCGGCCTCCGCTTCCCTATGGGGGATCGGGCGATGCGGCTCCAACGCTCAACGCAAGCCAAATCAAGACGCTTCGTGAAGATTTTGGACTCGGCACCGATCTCGAATCGCTTGACGCGGCCCAGAGTGAAAGTGTTGATAATCGCTTCGGACTGCCATTGACTTCCGGGGAACTGAAGGAAGTTGAGTTCCAACTCAAGGTTGATGGATGGGGGCCAATTGCAGATCGACAACTCCGTGGTGCCTATCCGACAACGTACGCCGGCGAAAGTATGGACCATGCGGCTGGTGGAACAATCACAATTTCGTTCACAGGCAAGCCACCGTCAGTCACTGAATTGCAGCAGTACTACCCGTCTGGAGCAAAGCTCCGAACTCGCAGCGTTGCCTACACGGAAGACGAATTGAAGAGTGCACAAGACCGGTTTGAAGAATTCTTAAGCGGTGACAACTCGCAGAAAATCGTCGACGGCGTTCCGGTTGAAGAGACAAATGTCAATCCACAAACGTCAACCCTTGACGTCTACATTTCGCCGACGGACATGAGTTCAGCCGACGAGCTCTATCGCTCGCTTGTCACTGACTTTCCAATGGTGCGGATTGTTGTTTTTCCTGCCTCTGCCGTAGGTACTGCAACGGGGGCCACCTACGGCAATGACCCGGTCCTTGGCGGAGAGTATATCCAGCACCACCCAATTGGCACGGGGGCCTGTACCGACTCTTTTGCGGTGAACGTCCCGGGAGGGGGCACTGGTCTATTGACCGCGTCGCACTGCGACTATAACCATCAATCCGATCATTTGCCTTGGTACCTTGTAAACTCAAATACGGGAGTTGGATTTGATGTCAAATATGCCAACGCCAACAACAACCACCCGAAAGCCGAAGTTGAGGTCCTAGGTTGGGTCAATGCGCAACCGAAAGTCTGGGATTGGTGGAGCACCGACGAAGTTGCGTACGTGGTTGGAGATTGGTTTAGCGGAGTGGAACCTGGTTTTGCGCTCTATCAGTCGGACGGCCATGAAGACCAGGTATTCATGCAACCGGACGGGTTGACGCAATACTCAACGTCGTTCACTGAAGTGATTCTACAAAATGGCACCAGGTATTACCTTGGGGTCAACAACGTACAAACCGCAAATTTGTGTGCCGTTGAGGGTTCCAGTGGCAGCCCCGTGTGGACACGATATGACATAAGTCCGGGCGGATACGAAGAAGCGTTTGCCGTGGGAGTGACCGCTGCCTATATGGGAACGGGCAGCACTCCCACGAGTTGCAGTAGCGACGGGCAGCTCACATCTTGGACCGTCATCGGAAACGATTTGGAAGCATTGAATAACGCTCAACTTGTAACCGGAATGCCCCCCTCGTGAGGGACACCTCGGATCAGACGCAGAGTACTCGGTTGTTTCGCCTCAGGTTTGTGATTGTTGGCCTTGTATTTCTCACACAAATTGTTGCATGTTCCAGCACCGGTCGAGCCACTATGACTTGGCAACGAGTAGAAATACAGGCCGACATTCAACCTGGGGCGGAAGTACGCAATGTCGCGACCATAGGTCCAGTTGCGATGATTGATGTTGGCAATGACAACTTCAACAATTCAAATGAATTCCTTGTTGGACCATGGAAAGGCGGACGATGGTCGCAGGTGACCGGGCCACCGGAGTACTGGGTCCCAAGAAACGTTTTGTCGGCTAACGGGCATTGGCTATTGACAGCAATCAACCCGGGCGGTTGCCCACAGGGGATTGACCCGGCCGCTTACGAAATCGGCTACTACGATGCGAATCCAGCGTCGGACAACGTAGACCCGCGGTGGGTGCCAATTCCACGCCCAGCTTCGGTGCTTCCCGACGATGACTGTAACTACTGGATTGACATGATCACGTCGGTCGGTTCAAAAGTCTACATTTGGGGACGTAACGCCGATAGCCGCGCGATCGTCGGCTGGTCGTTTCAACTTGGCAGTACCACTACCGAGCCACTACCACCTCCACCTTCCGAATCGGAGATCGCCGGGCGTGACTTTGTAAACAGTGCGAACTCCAGCGACCGGCTTTATGCTGGGCTGGGGCCAGGCGGTGAGTTTGAGTTCAAAACCAGCAAGTGGCTCGCATTTGCGCGGCCCCCCGGGACCCTTTCAAGTGTGGTCATCGCCAACGGGCATCTTGCTGCGGGGAATGGCGCACATGTATCGATACTCGGAGATGACATGCGCTGGTCAGCGCCGTATACCGCCCCGGACATCGCCAAGGATAAGCGGCTCGCAACCACATTGACTGGATGCGGCACCAGTGTCGTTTTCCAAGGCGGATATGTGAACACAGACCTTGGTCAGCATTACTTTGATGACGGCACCGTGTACAACCTAGCCACAAATAAATGGACCGCCATCCCCCATGGCGGCGTCACTTGGACAAATGCACAGACAATTTCTGTGACCGACAATGGTTCGATCCTCTACATCCAGTCCGTACCAGTGCGCAATCGAAAAATAAAAGCAGCACTCCTTCAGAACATTCCTGGATGCCGCCAATGACGACAAATCGCCAAGAGTGGGAGTGGCCCACGCTGACAGGAAAACGGGTACGTCTCAGACCAACTACCGAGGTCGACTTGGAATGGCTCCGGCGGGAAACAATTGGCCATCCCCCGACTGGCATTCGGTGGCGATTTCGGGGCGTCACCCCGAATGAAGCGGAATTCAGTCAGGCCGTCCATTCGAGCGTCGCTGCCCAATTCACGATTGAGAATGTTGAGTCAAACGCGCGATGCGGCCTGGTACAGCTAATGGGCTACGACCGACGAAACGGCACCGCCAAGTTCAGCTACGTAGTCAGCGAAAAAATCCAGGGAACCCCCTGGCACCTGGAAGCAGCATTCCTCTTCGTTGACTACTGCTTCATGAGCTTTCCGATTCGGAAAATCTATATCGAGTCCTTGGACTACTCGATACAGGGGTTTAAGAGTGGTGTCGGTCGATGGTTCACACAAGAAGGGGTACTTCGCCAACACGAGTTTTACAACGGTGAGTACCTCGACCTTCACATTTATGCCATCTACCGTACGACGTGGGAGGAAAACCGAAGGTTGCCCGGGCGGGGTCCCCTACGCGATATGGGGTCTCCGGCTTGAAGTCTGACTCTGCCATTACCTGGTCCGAATTCCAGCAAGCATGCAGTAGCGCGAGCGGGGCCCCTATGAACGCAATCTCTAGATCAGGTCGTCTTGACTCCTGGGATGAACTTGCGATGTGTGCGGTAGTTCTTTTCATTGAACGAAGATTCGAGTGCGACGCATTTCCTCGAGAACTTCTTGAGGTGCTCAATACTTGGGAGGAACTTTTCGAATTCGCTCGGATAAAACAGGGACGCTGATGGGCAGCAATCCAAATCTGTGATGCCATAACTGTAGCCAGCACATATCTACTTAGATTACGCGACACAACAACACAACCGCTTGGGCAAGCGTGTCGGTGTGCGTGAGCGACACGAGCCAGCGGGTACCCCCGACGTTTTCGGCGAGCCCCTGTGCTCGTCCGGTGACATTCAGTTCGGGAGCACCTGTGTCGGCCCGGTGAACCGCGACGTCATGCCAGCCAATTGCGCCAATGCCCACGCCAAGGGCTTTCATCGCGGCCTCCTTCGCGGCAAAGCGCACCGCGAACCGTTGCATCGACGCTGCGCATTGATCCCGCTCAACCTCGGTGAAAAGTCGTTTGGCTAACGATGGCGTCCGGTTGAGGGCCGCACGCATTCGGTCGATGTCAACCAGATCGATTCCGACACCGACTACGCCCGCTACGCCATCAAGATTCACCCGGTCGGTTTCCACTTCGCGGCCATCACCAAAACCGGGTCGGTCAACAAATCAACAACGGGCATCGTGCCAAGCAAATCGTCACGCATGGTCGGCTCGGTTTCACACACCGCATCTCGCAACGCCTCGTAGCGATGCCGGTACCCTTCGAGCACACTGCGCATCTTTGCGGCAGGCAGTCGATCATGGAACTGCACATGCAACAACGTGATGCCCGTACACACGTTGCCACGCACTTCGGGCACCAAAACGACTGACCGACCGTCTGAACGGCCAACCGCTACCGTCACTTCGCGTTCGAAAGCAACCCGGTGTTTCGTGCCACGCAACAGTGGGTTCGAATCAGTGCGCAAAGGCAAATCAAGCGAGATGCCACCCCGATCAACCACGGTGATCGTCGCATCACTCGCTTCAATCCGTCCGCTGATCTCATATCGCGTGTAACCGTTGACCTCAACAACCGCCGGGTCAAGGCCACCGAGGGTTCGTAGCGACCGATAACTGAGACGATCACGCGGCGCGCCCGCTTCGATCACCGCTGCCACCAATGGCACGTTCATGACACCTTCATCCGAGCGAGAAATCCCCACCGTCACCGTCTTCGCTTGATGCTTGATCGCATCAACTGGACGGGTGAGCTCCTCAATTCCTTGACCCAGCGCGGCCATGAGCGCTTCGACCAGCACGGTCGGGGTGCCTTGGCGACCAAAATCCAATTGGAAAACGTCAAGGGGCAACACGCCGCTCGCATAGCGCAACAACGTCGAAATACGTGAGCCGGTGCTGGCTTCAAGATGCCCGTCATATGATCCGCTTCGCAGACCGTCACCCCACGCCCGTGCAACAGGCTCAAACGTTGCGGTCATTGCCGCCAACAAGTCGTCACCATCAGGATGCGCCGACACAAGATCGTCAAGCTGAGCACGTGCACCACGCAACGGCCGGGCTTGTGCGTCAATCGCAAGCGCCGCCTCATAGCCAAACAAATGACCAACCATTGTTCCGAGCACAAACGACAACTTTGGGCTCGTCACTGGAACCGTGAGAACTTCGAGCGCCGCTGCGAAACGCTCTTCACCCTCGGTGGCGATCACAATCGGGGTGGCCTTATGTGCCCGATAGATGGCGACTTCTTTTGCGACGTCATCGGCGTTTGAACCGAACAGCCCGGTCGCACACACCAAAATCATCGGTTCGGACGACAGGTCAATGTGTTTCTTGTCTTCGATCGAGTCACATGCGATTGCCTTGTAACACAGCTCGGAAAGTTTCACACGGAGTTCTTCAGCAGCGATCCGATCGGCACCCGAACCCACAATCGCCCAGTACCGCTTCGACGTGGCGAAACGCTGCGCCGCCGAAGCAATCGCACTTCGCGACGCAATGACTTGACTCATCGCGTCAGGGAGTTCTCGCAATGCGCCAAGCACATCGCTGCGCGCTTTCAAACCCACTTCGCTGGCTGCTTCAAGTCCACCCGCGTCGCCACGCAACAACAACTCATCAGCAATCGCGTACGCGAGCAAGAAACCGGCCGCGATTTGCGCATAAAACGCTTTCGTTGACGCCACGCTCATCTCAACGTCGCGCCCATCAGACGTGTAAAGCACCCCGTCGGAACGGTCGCACAAGTCGCTGCCTCGACGGTTCACAATCGCGATAACCGATGCGCCCCGAGAACGCACAAGGTCAACGGTGCGATTGGTGTCGGTCGTCGTCCCCGATTGTGAGATCGCCACGATTAGCGTGTCAGACATTTCTGGGCGCAACGCAAAACCCGAAAGTTCGGTTGCCAACGTTGCTTCAACTTGCACGTCAAGGCCGTCAACGGCTTCGGCGAGTGCCCGTGCGAAGCTGCGCGATGCGACCGCTGCGGTGCCTTGGCCAATGGTGATAATCCGTCGGATGAGCCCGTCACGCAACGTGGCCCGCAACGACTCTGGCAATGTCGCTTCACCCAAGGCCGCTGCGAAGTGGCCGTCACGCTCAACGATCTTGCCCCGCAACGTTTTACGGAAGGACTCGGGTGATTCGGTGATTTCTTTGAGCAGAAAATGCGGTGCGTCGCCGCGATCGATATCACGCGTGGTGATCTCAGCTTCTCGAATTTCGCTTTCGTCAAGTGGGAGTTCCGTACCGTCATAGGCCCAACGGCGAATGCCTTCAAGCGTGCCAGCCCCATCGGATGACAACTCCATGATCTGGCCGCGGCTCGCAACCGGATTGTCCGGGTCGTTCGGGGTTTCACCATCGAGACGAACAAACGATCCGGCTTCTTCAACGAGACCGTACGGTTCGCTTGCCACAATGAACGCGTCGGTGCCCAAGCCCACATAGATCGCTTGTCCGCTGCCTCGCTGGGCAAGGAGCAGCCGGTCAGGGAGTTCTGCGGATGCGGCGCCGATTGCGACCGATCCGTCGAAACTTGTCACCGTCGTGCGAAAAGCTTCGACCGCATCATCCGTTGCCAACATGGCCCGCGACACAAGCGTGGGGATCACTTTTGCGTCGGTTGTGATCTCTGGAGCGATGCGCAGATCATGTTTTGCTTTGAGGTCCGCGAAGTTGTCGATGTCACCGTTGAGCGACGCCACCACATAGGGCCCACTTGGGGCATCTGCGCTGTTGGCCGAAACTTCCTCGGCGTTGAGCGGATGCGCGTTGGCCTCAGAAATAACGCCGACACTCGCCCATCGGGTGTGGCCGAGCACGAGAACTTGGGCATCATCATCAAGGGCGGCATGCAACAGATCATCGTCACCAATGGCTTCGCGCAGTGCTTTGGTGTTGTCGCCAAGTTCGCCGATCTCGGCTGCTGCTTTATACACGAACGACAGCACGCCATCGCCACAATCACGCACCTGCCCCGAGGTGAACAGCGGGTCGGACGCACGCTGCGCAAGATGAAACGCAAGCTGATCTTGGGTGAGCGGATGATTGCGGACGTACACGTGCACTCCCGCCGAGTCACGACCGCGCACTTCGAGACGGTCAATACCCGCCAATGCTTGATAGAGGGCAAACATTCCGGCAACAAGCGCACCGCTTGGGTTTGGACCAGCAAGTTGCGCCACGCCTTCAGCCGCACCAAGTCGGTCATTGCCAATTGACCACAGCAAATCTTTACAACGCACGAGGGCAACATTGAGGACCTCACCACCCGCAAACGCATCTGCGGTGCCAGCATCATCAAGCGCACGGTCAATCGAGTCGATCCATTTACGGATCTCGCCAATCCCATGCTCGATGCCACCAATCAACGAAGGTTCCTCAAGGAGCGCAGTGACGCCCGCAGCCCCGCGCAGTCGCAAATCAAGCGTTCCGAGCGCGTCGCTCGCCGCGGTCAGTGCATCAACGAGTTGCTGGGCATCATCTTTTTGCCCCACTGACTGTGCTGCATTGGTGGCCGTTTCAAGCAGCGCGGCGATCTCGCTATTCGTCGGAACGGTTTTGGTTGAGCGACGTTGGACGATCGCAATAATGCCGCACATGGGCGGTGGCCTCCAGGGGACGGGCTGGTCGCCCCAAGGTTACCGGAGCAACCGGTGTTCAACCTTGCGTGGCACGCACCGCAGCAACGAGAGCTTCAGCGACTTGTTGGGCCTGATTCGCGTCGAGCGCTTCGACCATCACACGGGCGAGCGGTTCGGTGCCCGAAAGCCGAATGAGGACACGTCCGTTCTCGCCGAGGCTAACTTCGGCCGCCTCAATACTGGGCGCGATACGTTCCGTGAGGTCAGGCGCCGGCTGCGCAAGTGGCACATTGATAAGGACCTGTGGCAATGGCGTTACAACAGATGCCAAGCCAGATAGTGGTCGTTGGGACCGTTTCACGAGATCGGCAAGCAGGACTCCTGCGAGCAGGCCGTCACCGGTCGTCGCATAATCCGTGAAGATCAAATGCCCGCTTTGCTCGCCACCAAGATTCAAGTTGTGATCTTCGAGCGCAGCTAGCACGTGCCGGTCACCAACCGAACACGTCACCACGTCGATACCCGCAGGCTCTAACGCTCGTTTGAGCCCCAGGTTGCTCATCACGGTTGCAACGATGCGATTGTCGGCTAGTTTGTGTTGCGCCGCGAGATCCAAAGCGAAGACCGCCATCAGTGCATCACCGTCAACGAGTTTGCCGTTCTCGTCGGCTGCGACAAGGCGGTCCGCATCACCATCGAGCGCCAATCCAAGCTGAGCGTCAAACGCAACCACTGCTTGTTGGAGCGCTTCTGGGTGGGTTGACCCAAAGCCATCATTGATGTTGGTGCCATCGGGATCATCGCCGATCAAGGTCAGCGCTGCTCCCAGTTCAACGAGCACATCGGCGACCACATGTGACGCGGCCCCGTTTGCGGCATCGACCACAACATGCATTCCTACAAGATCTCGGCCATCAAGAAGATCGCCGACCAAATGATCCACGTACGCGATACGCCCGGCACCGTCACGCCTGACCGTTCCGACCGCCGCGCCGACCGGCACATCGTCTGAATCGACCGGTCTCGACGCGAGTAGTTCGTCTAAGCGCGCTTCGATGTCATGTTGGAGCGCGTCGGTCAGCTTGCGACCGCCGGGCGCGAAAAACTTCACGCCGTTGTCCGCGAACGGATTGTGAGAAGCCGAAATCATCGCGCCGGGCTGATTATTCACACGCGCCCAATGGGCAACTGCGGGTGTGGGAACAACGCCAAGGTCAATCACATCAACGCCTTGGGACGTGAGCCCTGCGGCAAGCGCACCAAAAAGCATGTCGCCTGAACGTCTTGGATCACGGGCAATCGCACAGGTTGACGCGCCAAACGCAAGGGCAGCGGCGCGCCCTAGTGCCAGCACGAACTCGGGTGTGAGTTGCGCGTTCGCAACGCCGCGAACGCCGTCGGTGCCAAAACGCAAAGTCACATTGATCCTTGAAACATCCGGTGCGTTGGCACCGCGACGATCAGCGCTTCGAGTACTGCGGAGCCTTACGGGCTTTCTTGAGTCCGTACTTCTTGGACTCTTTCTTGCGGGCATCCCGTGTTAGGAAACCTGCGCCTTTGAGGGCGGGGCGAAGTTCTGCGTCGAGTTCGACGAGACCACGAGCAATACCAAGGCGCAGCGCACCGGCTTGGCCGGTTGGGCCACCGCCGTTGATCGTGGCGTCAATGTCATACGCTTCGGTTTGTTCGGTGAGGCGCAACGGTTCGGTGAGCACCATTCGGTGCGTTTCCGATGGGAAGAACTCGGTGACCGTGCGACCATTCACGGTGATCGTGCCGGTGCCTGGACGGAACCGCACACGGGCGATTGCGCGCTTGCGACGACCGGTTGCCTGGACGAGGGGTTGACTCACGTGAATAACTCCTATCGGGCTGCCGCGCTCGCGTGAGCACGACGGTCAAGTTCAAGCGGCTGGGGCTGTTGGGCGGCGTGCGGGTGCGTTGGACCGGCATACACCTTGAGTTTGGACAACTGGGCACGACCCAAACGATTTTTGGGGAGCATGCCACGGATCGTGGCGCGCACCGCTTCGGCAGGTTTGGTGTCGAGGCGCTGTGCATACGATTCGCCGCGAATACCGCCCGGGTAACCCGAGTGGCGGTACACCATCTTTGCTGCGGCTTTGTTGGCTGTCAGCACGACTTTGTCAGCGTTGATGATCACGACGTGGTCACCGGTGTCAATGTGAGGAGCAAACGTTGGCTTGTGCTTGCCGCGCAACACACGGGCGACTTCGGTGGCGAGGCGGCCGAGCACGACGCCTTCCGCGTCCACGACGTACCAGGTCCGGGTGATCTCGGATGCCTTGGGGCTGTAGGTGGGCACGTTCGTGAAGTCCTTTTGTGTTTCGATCGAAATGCTCATTGTGACGCCATGAAATCGGCGAACGAGCGACGCATCAGATTACGGGTTGGCGTGTGCTGTGGGCAAATGCCGCGATTTGCAGGGACTGATCCGCTACCCTTTGCCGTCATATTTTCGACACTGTGCGACGATTTCTGCCCGCCTCCGTCGCTAGCGGCGACCTTTCGCCGGAACTTGTCGCTTCAACGCGCTGCATAGCAGCGCGTTGAAGCGACAAGTTCCGGCAAGAGAGGTTGAAGAGGGTCGTTGATCAGAGTGTGCCGTATTTGCGCACGAGCGAGTAGTACAGATCAGACCGTGCATAACACGTCGGGTGTTCCCAGGTGGATCGTCGCGCACAGTCAGCATCCATGTCGGCATGGAACATGTCATCGATTCGCTTGCGGGATCCTTCGGGGTCGGGCACAAGGCCACCTGCTTTAAAACGCTTGTAATTGCGGTAGCCAAAATCGTGATGCCAACAAGCCGCCGTAAAGTCGTAGGTGGCGCCCGTGTCATTCATGTGGTCAGGCAAGAACCAGTTCGAACAGCCGTCGCTCGTGAAGTCAAGTTCAGGATTGTCTGCTCGAAAGCTCGCTGACGACGCTTGGGACTGAAAGGTCCACGCATCTTGGTGCAACAGTCGGTCGACGGTGTCTTTTTGTTGCTGGAGCGGCGTCACACAAGCGGCCAACACCAGACCGCAGGTCACAAGGGCAACAACGACTCCTCCGATTCGCTTCGTTTGCACGCGTGGCTTGCTCTTGGATTCGTCATTCACGCGTTTTATCCCCTTTTTCGCTAACGTGACGCCGACGTTAGAAGACGAGCACGTTCACGTCAAGGGGCACGTT
The DNA here is from genome assembly GCA_964544305.1 of uncultured Iamiaceae bacterium. Taxonomy (GTDB): domain Bacteria; phylum Actinomycetota; class Acidimicrobiia; order Acidimicrobiales; family Iamiaceae; genus JAFDWI01. The sequence continues at coordinate 14,809 of CAZJAZ010000047.1, forward strand.
GACAAAACTTCAAGGCATAGGAACGGTGCCCACAAATGCCTGACCATTGTTTGCGACTCCTACGACTTGCCCGGAATCGTTCAGTCCAAACGGAACCATGCCATCACCCTCACCGGTGGGGGCGTCGAGTCCAATCATCTTGTTGGTCTTCGGGTCTGCGATGACAACGCCACAACCAGACGTGCAGCCATAGGGCGTTGGGTTGATCGCTAAGCGCCCATTGTCGCTTGCGCCTGCAACGAGTTCTGGCACTCTCGTCTTACCCCCGATTTGGACATCAATCGGATTCGCGCCGGTCACGTCAACCACTGATGACGTGTTGTCTCCATTCAGGCTATCGCAAAGCACAACCCAGTTGTTATTAGACAGATCGCACAGTCCGTAATTGTCATAGTTCCGGTCAAAAAATCCCTCGCTCGCTCCGAACCCAGCGGTAACCCCGGTAGCAAGATCGGTCACAAAATACGGCTCCGTGCCGGCCGTGCACATGCCCACTGCCACCGTGTCAGTCACATCAGTTACGTTTCCGCTGCAACCGGCGGGGCTTGAAACCGGGGTTGTCACCCCTGAGTTCAAGTTGTACACCGAATTCGAGCACGCAACGTTCCCGTTGTTCGAAAGCTTGGTTAAGCCATCTGACCCCCAACACGGCACGGACGTGTACTCACCGGTTGATGGGTCATACAGTGCTGGGTTACCGCCAATTGATGCGAGCACGTCACCTGACGCATTCACGGACACGCCGTGCTCAGCGCCAAAAACTGCGCCGTCCGGGTAAGAAGAACTCGGAGGAACGTTCGACAAATCAGTGGTCGTGTTTGTTGAGAAGTTGTATTCGTATACCCGATACATCGAATCTGCATTAGATCGGAACCATCCCACCGCCTCGCCGGAGTTATTCACGTCGGTCAAACGAGCGATGAATGCGTTCGCCGGCTGAACGTTCATTATTGCTGCCGGATTCGGTTGACAACCCGTCAGAACAGACAAAGCGATTGTTGCGAAAACAACCAGTCCGAGAACACGGCGACCTTTGAACGCAACGCTCTTCAGGTTCGCAACTGAACCACGTTGACTACCCAGTCCGCGCTTCGATGTCATCGTTTCAATGATACGTCCATCTCGCATCACGATGCACAACTTCTCGTGAAAGATCAGTACGTCACGTGTTCGAGATAGAGACCATCGGGTGGGGCAAGCTTGCCCGCACGGGCACGGTCCTTCGATCGGATCACGTCGGCAATGTCGCCCGGTCGCCGCGTGCCAAGGCCAACTTCAACCAAAGTACCAGCGACAGAGCGCACCATCTGATGACAGAAACTCGACGAAGAAATAGTGAACCACACTTCGCCATCGCCACGATCGATCCACTGTGCTGCGTGTACACGGCGGGTCAGGGGTGCGAGCGACCCATCAGCACGGGTGCCCTTGCGACAAAAGGCCGAAAAATCATGTTCGCCAATAAAGGGATCACAACCCAGTCGCAACAAGTCAAGTGCAAGAGGTTTGGCGACATGCCAGGCGAAACCCACATGAAAAGGATCAGGTTCAGGGCGGTTCCAGATCACATAGCGGTACGTACGTGCTTTGGCTGAGAATCGTGCATCGAAGTCATTGTCAACTTGACGAGCGTCGCGCACCGCAATTGATGTGCCAGCAAAACGATTCAATCGATGGGTAAACGCACTCAGGTCGGTGTCGTTGGGTACATCGAACGAGACGACCTGGCCCAAGGCGTGCACCCCAGCGTCAGTTCGCCCCGCACAAGCCAAAGTAACTGGTTCGTCGAGATGAAGTAGTCGAGTGATCGCATCAACGAGATCACCGGCCACCGTCCGAACGTCACGGTTCATCGCGAAGCCATGGAAGGCGCGGCCGTCATAGGCGACCGTCATTCGTACTTTCATCGGGTTCGACTCAATGCAACCACCCCACCCCCGGCATCGGCACCGGCCTCAACCTCGCTACCCGCGTTTTGGGTGCGAAATTGGAACTCTCCAGTGCCGTTTTTGCACCCAAAACATGGAGTGGGGTGCACGGAACGATGGTGCGGGATCAGACCAGTTCGATGCGAGCCATCGGCGCTTTGTCGCCTTGGCGCGGACCCAACTTGAGGATCCGGGTATAGCCACCTGCACGATCCGCATAGCGTGGACCAACCACATCAAAAAGCTTCGCGGTCACCTCGGTGTCACCAAGATACGCGAGCACCTGACGGTGATTGTGCAAGCCGCCTTTGCGAGCCTTGGTGATCATCTTCTCGGCGATCGGGCGCAACGCTTTGGCTTTCGCTTCGGTTGTCACAATGCCCTCGGCGGCTACCAGTGATGAAACCAAGTTCGCCATCATGAGCCGCTGATGTTGTGCGTCACCGCCGAAACGGCGGCCTTTCTTCGGGGTTGCAGGCATGGTTCACTCTCTCCCGTTGGGGCGAAGCGACAGGCCTCGCTCGTCGAGTTTCTCGATGATCTCATCCAGCGACTTCTGGCCGAAGTTTGTCAACGCCAGCAAGTCGTCTTCTGAACGCGAGAGCAGTTCTCCAACCGTGTCGATCTGGCCGCGTTTGAGACAGTTGCGGGGGCGCTCCGACAGGTCAAGGTCTTCAATCAGAAGTTCAAGATCGGGCGAAACAAGCGCGGGGCTGATCGTTTCGGCGAGCTCAAGTGCTTCGGGTTCTTCGGTCATGTTCGCGACCAGGTCAACCAGGTTTCGCAGCGTCGCACCGGCCGAAGCCAATGCGTCACGCGGGCTAATCGAGCCATCGGTTTCGACATCAAGAACGAGCCGGTCATATTCGGTGGACTGCTCAACACGGGTGGGCTCCACAATGAACGACACACGTCGAACCGGGGAGAACACCGAGTCAATCGGAATAACGCCGATGGTGTCATTTCCGCTGTTGATCGAAGCAGACTCATACCCACGGCCACGCTCAACTGTCAGGTCCGCAGCAAGGCGGCCCTTCTCGTTAATTGTTGCCAACGGCAGGTCACGGTTGAGGATCTCAACGTCTGCGGTAACGGCAATGTCGCCAGCGGTGACATCTGCTGGACCGTGCACGTCAAGTCGCAACGAAACGGGTTCGTCCGATTCGCTCGTGAGCACGACATCTTTGAGGTTCAAAATAATGTCGGTGACGTCTTCAACCACACCGGGCACGGTGGTGAATTCGTGAAGGGCGTCGTCGAAACGCACCTCGGTGATGGCGGCACCAGGGATGGACGAAAGCAAAGTACGGCGAAGCGAGTTTCCGATCGTGTGACCGAAACCGGGTTCGAGCGGGCTAATCGAGAAGCGCTGCCGATTGTTTTCTTCTTCGCCAATGGGTTCGATCGTCGGACGTTGGATGACCAGCATGCGTTGCTCCAGGGAAGCGTCGATTCGGATGGGGCGGGGCGGACCGAACGACGAATCGTTGGCCCAATAAAAGAGGGGAACTACTTGGAGTAAAGCTCAATGATGAGCTGCTCGCGCACCGGCACATCGATTTGTGCACGGGTCGGAACGTCAGACACGACGACCTCATAGCCGTTATCGGCCGTTTCAAGCCAACCGGGGGTGATCCGGTCAAGCGTGTCCATGTTGTGGCGAATCACAATGAGCTCACGCTTGTTGTCGCGCAAAGAGATACGGTCGCCTTTGCGGGCACGGTACGACGCGATGTCGAGGCGCTTTCCGTTCACGTTGAGAAAACCGTGATTCACGAACTGGCGAGCCTGTGGGCGAGTTGCTGCCCAACCGGCACGATAGACAATGTTGTCGAGACGCAACTCAAGCATGGCGAGCAGGTTCTCACCCGTCACGCCCTTGGCACGGCTGGCCTCGGCGTAAATGTTCCGGAACTGCTTTTCAAGCACACCGTAGATGTACTTGGCTTTCTGCTTTTCTTGCAGCTGAATCAAGTATTCGCTCGGCTGACGGCGACGGGAACGACCGTGGTCACCTGGCGGAAATGGACGACGTTCTAACGCACGATCACCCTTGGGGTTTTCGTAGACGTTGACGTTGAGACGTCGTGAAATCTTAACTTTCGGACCGGTATAACGAGCCATGAACGATGCCTCTCAAACCCGGCGCCGCTTGGGAGGGCGGCAGCCGTTGTGGGGAATGGGGGTGACGTCTTTGATGCCGGTCACTTCAATGCCAGCACTTTGCAACGAACGGATTGCGGTCTCACGGCCAGAGCCGGGGCCTTTGACAAGCACATCAACCTTACGGATGCCGTGCTCCATGGCCTTGCGAGCGCACTGCTCTGCTGCGGTTTGCGCCGCGTACGGCGTTGACTTACGAGAACCCTTGAAACCAGCGTTGCCAGCCGAGGCCCAAGCAAGCACATTGCCTCCTTGGTCGGTGATGCACACGATGGTGTTGTTGAACGAGCTCTTGATGTGCGCGATTCCATAGGGAATGTTCTTGCGCTCGCGTTTGCGGGGCCGGCGGTTTCCCGCTCCGGGCTTCGCCATTACTTCGTCACCTTCTTCTTACCGGCCACGGTCTTCTTGGGGCCTTTCCGAGTGCGGGCATTGGTGTGGGTGCGCTGACCACGAACCGGCAAACCTTTACGGTGGCGCAGGCCCTGGTAGCAACCGATTTCCATCTTGCGCTTGATGTCTTGTTGGATGTCACGCTTGAGGTCACCTTCGACCTTGCAGCTCTCATCAACGTACGCACGGATGCGGTTGATTTCGTCGTCGGTCAGATCGCGAACCCGTGTGGACTCGTCAATGCCAGCCGCGGCACAAACCTGCTTCGCGGTGGTCGGGCCGATCCCGAAGATGTAAGTCAAAGAGATGACAAGCCGCTTCTCACGGGGAATGTCAACACCGGCGATACGTGCCATGCCTAGCGAACCTCGTTTGTTTCGTAATGGATCATCAAATCAGCCTTGACGCTGCTTGTGACGGGGATTTTCACAGATCACCTGCACACGACCGTGGCGTCGGATCATTTTGCATTTGTCACACATTTTGGTGACGCTGGGACGGACCTTCATGACAGCCTCGGAGTCGGAATTTAGCGGTAGCGGTAGGTGATGCGACCCCGGGTGAGGTCGTACGGAGTGAGCTCGACCTGGACACGGTCGCCAGGCAGGATACGGATGTAGTTCATACGCATCTTTCCTGAAATATGGGCGAGAACTTCATGACCGTTCTCGAATTCCACCCGAAACATGGCGTTGGGCAGAGACTCGGTAACGGTTCCCTCGAACAGCATGGCGTTCTCTTTGGGCTTGGGCAGCGTCAAACTCCAGGTCTCAAAACGGATACAGTTGGTCAGGTGGGTAGTGCCGCGCGGACACGACGCACCCTGAGCCGACGTACCACGCTAGCGCGCGCTGCTCCCCTGTCCAATTCGAAACACCGTTTTATGCGAACGACCCAGTGTAGACCATCTCACCGCCTTTCTCGCGGCAATTGATGTGAGCAACCAATTCGAATGTTTCAAGGTGTGCGTTGCAACACCGTGAGGTGATGGGGTTCCACTGGCCAGAGCGTGATTGCGGCCATGACGGCTGCAGTCTCTAGCCGCACTTCACCAGTGGAGTACGCCACCATGCCGTCTGAACCGTTGAGCTTGAGTGAACGTGAGGAGATTCGTGTCGAAGTTGAGCAAGTCGAATCTGGCGCGCATGTGACGAACCGTATGAAAGCGAGAGACTCGCCGATGACAAGCTCGATCGAGTTGGCCCGTGGCACCCACGAAATCACGGCGAAGATTTCCCATGAGGCGATCTACCAAGCGGTTTGCGGTCATGCGAAACGTGGTTTGCGCACAGGATCGCACATCAAGTTGCATCGTCGACGCCGTTGCTGCAAACACCGCTTTCCTAACGGCGAAACGCCGCTCTCGCAGCGGCAACTGCGATGCCATCATCGACTCACGCGAATCATTGTCCCGCGCACGGACATGTAAAAGGTCCACCGACTACGAGGCCTTGTGTACCAATGTGCGCTGGACCTTGAGTCCTACCCGTTGGACCGAAACGAATAGTGTTCCATCGTGCGCACATCCCCCTCAACCATTCGCCAATCACGCGACAAGGTAGACGGGCGTGTTCTCAAACACCTCTTTCCGTTCATTTTGGCGTTTTGGGCACTGACGCCCATTTTCTTCACCACTGCAGGTGCTCAAGACGCCTCTACATTTTTAGCCGCAGGTCGGCTTGCGCACAGCCATCCCAAGGATGTTTATACCGCCGTCGATGGCGATCTGTGGAAGGTCTCTCCAGTCTTTCGTAAGACCTGGTGCGACATTGAACAGAGTGGTCTTTCCTGCACAAAGTTCGCGGTTGCCTTTCTAAGCTTGCCACCGAGCTTGCCTATTATGGCCGCCGCGATCGCACCTGGGGCAATGACCGGCATCCTTATTTTTCGATTCGCATCGGCCATAATGTTGATCGTCGGGATGGAAATCCTTTGGCGGAAGCTCGCGCACCGCACCCGCCATGCACAAGGAATTCTTGTCGGCACCGCGTTGATAATGACCCCAATGGTGGTTCTAACCGCGATTCCAGGACAGACTTCACCCATCATGTTTCTCTCGGTTTGTATTGGTATTTCATCAAGGCGAACTGCTGATAAAGTCAAACAAGGTTTCACCTGGGCATTCGCAATTCTTTTCAAGTTATCGCCCGTATTA
>CAZJAZ010000048.1:0-20747 GCA_964544305.1 uncultured Iamiaceae bacterium
AATTTCCCCATGAATGCCATTCCTATCATGTTGCGCGATGGCAAACGAACGTTGATGCGCCGGTAGCCTGACCCGTGTGACTTCGCTGCCGGTCGACACTCCGGTCGTGCCCCCGAGCTTGAACGCCATCGCCGGCCGCGTCGAAGCCCGACTCGGCCCGTTTCTTGACGCGGAAATTGCGCGTTGGGGCGACTTTGATCCGGCACTTGCCGAACCACTTTGCGCGTTGCGCGACCTCGTGTTGGCCCCGGCCAAACGGATTCGTCCCGCCTTTTGTACCTGGGGTCACGTGGCCGGTGGCGGCAGAATTGACGACCCAGCGGTGGTTGACGCGGGTGCCGCAATTGAACTCTTACAAGCGTTCGCGCTCATTCACGATGACATCATGGACGGATCGTCGGTTCGTCGCGGTCGCCGCACCGCGCACCTGACCTTTGCCGATGATCACGCAAGCCATGAGCTGCGCGGCGAATCCCGGCGCTATGGCGAAGGGGTTGCGATACTCATTGGCGACCTCGCCCACGTCTACGCCGACCAGTTTTTCATTGACGCACCCGCATCGGCTCGGCGCATTTGGGACGAGCTTCGAATCGAACTCAATGCGGGCCAATACCTTGATCTTCACGGCACCGCCCGTGGTGAATCAGATCTCAACCGCACCCGGCTCATTGCCCGCTACAAATCGGGTCGTTACACCGTTGAGCGTCCATTGCAACTTGGTGCCGCTCTATCGGGTGCGCGCGAGCGGCTCGGCCCCATGTTGCACGCCTATGGTGACCCGCTTGGTGAAGCGTTTCAGTTGCGCGATGACTTACTGGGTGCGTTTGGGCTGAGTGAGCAAACGGGAAAGCCGGTCGGCGATGATCTGCGTGAAGGCAAACCGACCACGTTGCTGGCCGAAGGTCTCGCACGTGCTGATACCGCAAGCCTGGACGTGCTGTCTCGGGTTGGTGATCCAAACCTTGACGCGACCGCAATCGCACGCGTACAAGATGTGCTCGTTTCGATTGGGGCACGCGCAGCGGTTGAGGATCGGATCGACACGTTGACGCATGAAGCCATTGAGGCACTTGACGACTCGCTCATTGACCGGGACACATTGGAAGCACTCGTTGGCCTCGCCTGGTACGTCGCGCACCGCAACGTGTAGCGAGTCGTCAGTTCATCGCAGCAAAGAACGCCAAGGCCTCAGCGCCGTTGACGACTCGCACACCAGGCTCACCTTTGAGCGCCGCGATCCAAGGCGGCCGGACCCGAGCGACGAGGGCCACCGGGTAATCCATGCCAGACAATTCAGCCGCCTGCCGGTAGAACCCGAGCGCATAGTCGGGTGGCCGCAAATCAACGGTGAGTTCTTGCAAGGCAAACGGGTCGGGAGCAGCCGGCACGTCGCCGGTAACGGTGACCCGGGGCGATGAAGGCCCAATGCCGCCTCCCACCATGCCTGGGCCATCTGTCAAGATCACGCCTCGCACGAGCTCGGGGCGTGCACCTTGAATGAGGAGCGCAACATATGCGCCGAGCCCTCGTCCCCAGATCGTCGTTGCACCCAGGTGAGCGAGCGCGATATCGACGTCGGCCATCAAGAGTTCGGCGGTGTAGCCACCACCACGTGGCACGGTTGAGCGTCCGTGGCCGGTGAAGTCCAGTCCCCAAATTTCTCCTGGCCACAGCTTTGTCACTTCGGGCGGGTCCGCGGCGGTGCTTTCACCCAGGCCGTGCAAGAGCAACAGCGGGTGGCATGAGTGATCGATGCTTGCTCGCAACTTGTGGAGAGCGAGCTGTACACGGTTGTGCGCTAACCACACGGTTGGCTCACCAGCGGGCTGTATTGCACGGCGAGTTCCCGGTTGCCCAACAGTATCAGACGAGATTGCAACCACCGATGGGTCGACTGGGTCAACCTCGATGTCGAACACGATGGGGCCGGCTTTGGCTTTGCGCCGTTCGTCACTTGATGCGTTGCTCATGGCAAGAAGTCCAATACCAGGTCGGCGACCAGCTCGGGTTGTTCGATGTGTACGAAATGACCGACGCCTTCTAGGGGCACAAACCGGGCACCCGGAGGTAACAACGGCACCACATCTTCAGGGGTTGTGCCCCACCCCATCACCTCAACAGCTAGGCCCAAGATGCCAAGCACCGGCATCCCAAGGCCGGGCAGGCGCATCATCGACCACTCGGGCTGCCACGGCCCCACACCACCCATGCGCATCGACGGGTCGATCTTCCAGCGCCAACCATCATCTGACTCGTAGCCACCAATGGTCACGAGATAACGCAGCCAATCCATGTCAAGGCGCGGGTTCATCCTGGATCGACGCTCGGCAAGCTCATCAATCGTGCCGGGCTTGCGTTGCGCATCCACGGTACGACGTCGATGATCCAGCCACGCAGAGAGCTCACCAGCCCGCAGTCGTGTGCGGTCGTGATCTGCAACATCAGGCCAAGACCGTGACGACGGTAGTCCGTCAATATTGATCAGATGACTGACCCGATGGGGTACGGCGTCCGCAACATTGAGCAGCAGCCCGCCGCCTTTGGAATGCCCCAACACCGGAATCGGTTCGGCACCGATCCAATCGAGCACAGCCACCGCATCACGCAAGTCTGCAGCCATCGAATAAAGGTGCGCATGATCCGAATCGCCATGGCCTCGCTGATCCCAACACACCACACGCCAACCCGCATCGGCAATGAGTGGCGCAAACACGTCATAGGTGCCAGCGAAATCGAACCCACCATGGGCGAAGAGAATCGGTGGCGCTGACGGTTCACCCCATTCCCACACCGCAAGCCCAACACCGTACGCGTCAACCTTGGTACAACGGTCGGGACGTCGAGGCACGAGCACGTGAGCAACCTAGTTGCGACACCGTTCAAATCGGTAACATCAATGTCCTTGTGACCACGGACACGGGCACCCCGTCTCACCGACAACTCATCACTGGTTCGGCGGTGCTCGTCGTGGGCGCAGCCGTCCAGGCACTCGGCGGCGCAGTCTTTTGGTTGATTGCCGCGAACGTCGACACGAAAGCTGTCGTGGGAACCGGGACGGCACTGTTCACGTCGGTCAACTTTGTGACGTATGTGGCGGGGCTTGGCTTGCCTGTGTCGCTCGCCCGGTTCGCCGTGGGCCGCAACGACGACGCGGACACGATTTTCACGTGGTCAATGATCGCGACCGTCATTGCGGCTGGTCTGATAGGGGCCGCGTATCTGGGTTTCTTGACAATCGCCCACCCGCCCTCAACCGAACCGCTCTTCCAAGCTGGTGGAATTTGGCCGCTTGCGTTCGTGTTCGCCGTGGTGGGCGCGGCGCTTTCGATGATTTTCGATGTGCGGTGCATGACGATCCGCAAATGGAACTGGGTGCTCGGGCGCATCACCCTCGTCGCGGTTCTGCGTCTACCGTTGGTGTTGTGGATCAAGCCAGATGCTGAACCGCAAATGTGGCTGTTTGCGTGGTCGGTCATTCCGTTAGCGGCAACCGGTCTGATCGGAACGCCCCTGTTGAACCGCCTGTCTGGTGGTCGGAATCGGTTCGGGCCACGGCCTCGGGCGACGAGCGCGATGATCCGCTATTCCGCGGTGAACTTTGTGTCAACAATCGGTTATCAGGCACCGTATTTTGCATTGCCGGTGATCGTGCTCGCCCATGTCAATGCCGACACGAACGCCGCGTTTTATGTGGCTTGGGGGGTGGTGTCGACGAGTTGTTGGGTGCCCTATGCGATCGGCCAGGCGCTGCTCGCCGAAGGCGGCAAAGAAGGCCATTCGATTCATGACCAAGTACGCACCGCGTTGTTGCTGGCCGGGGGCATCATGGCGGTTGCCGCGGTCGCCGCCTATTTCGGAAGCGGGATTATTACGACCGTGTACGGCGCGCAATATCACGATGCTGCCACGATCTTGCCCAAGATGATGTTCGCGGGTGTGCCGTGGGCAATTTCGTCGCTCTATCTCACCGAGGCCCGGGTGCTGCATCGCCATGGTGCGACCGTGGCGATCACGAGTTCGTTGACATTGGCGATTGTGATTCCGGCGCTGATCACCGTGCCAGAGAGTGGCATTGACGGGGCCGGAAACGCGTGGCTGTTCGGCAACCTTGTTGGCATGGTCGTTGCACTCGGTGCGCATTTCCTTGGTGAGCGTCTTTCGAAATCGGGGTCGTCGCTTGAGGCCGATGCGATCACGGGAACCGAAGCGCAGGCCGCTATGGCAGAGGTCACGCATAGCATTTGAACTGTGCGTTGCACGTCGCATCGGGGCAAACTCGGGACGTGAACTTTGCGACGCTTATGACCCTTGAACCCCACGGTCCCGACACGTTTGTTGGGGTTGGTCCCCGCTATCCGTGGGGCGGTCTCTACGGAGGCCAGATTGTGGCGCAAGGTTTGAAAGCTGCTGCGTTGACGATCGACGAGGGTTTTCGGGTGCATTCGCTGCACGCGTATTTCATTCGGCGTGGCGATCAAGACGAGCCGATTCGTTTTGAGATCGAGCGTCTCCGTGATGGTCGTTCGTTTACGACCCGTAGCGTGGTGGCTCGCCAAGCAACGGGTGCGATTTTGCAAATGTCGGCGTCGTTTCAGCGTGACGAGCAAGGCCCAACGATTGAGCGTGCGGTCGCCCCAACGATGGCGCGCCCCGAGGACATTCCATCCAATCAGTGGTCGAAGATGTTTGATGTGCGCAAAGTGTCCGAGCCGGGCCACATCACGAACTGGTTCACGATGGCCGACACGATTGGTGACGATCCGCTCGCGCAAGCGTGTGCGTTGGCGTATGTGTCTGATGATGTGCCCTGTGACACGGTTGCTTCGCAGCATCCTGAGGCTGGTGTCGACAATGACGAGTCGCATTGGATGGTTGCAAGCCTTGACCATGCGATCTGGTTTCATCGCACCCCGAATTTGGATGACTGGCTGCTCACCGACACGGTTTGCCATGGGCTGTTGTCGTCACGGGGTTTGGCCGTGGGTAATGCGTTTGACACACAAGGAAACCACGTGGCGACGTTCGCACAAGAGGTGCTGATTCGGCATCGTGCATCGTCGAAATAGCCAGCCGCCCCAGAATTTCACGAACGAAATGCCAAATGTTGGGAAACATTGACATTTGATCTTTGCAGTCATAATGTTGGAATATGCCAACATTTGAGTTTCGAACGCAGACGAAAGTGCGATCACCCGAAGCGCTGGGTCGCGCGGTGCGCGCGGCCCGATCGTCAGCAGGGTTGACACAAGCCGACCTCGCGGAGCGTTCTCGCGCAAACCGGTACGCGATTGCACTTCTCGAATCCGGACACGAGACCCGCGCGATTACGTTGATCTTCGACGTGCTCGCCGCGCTTAACCTTGAACTCACCGTTCGTGAGCGGGGTGGGTGACGTGGACTTGGACTTATGGCTTCGCGGCGTTCACGTTGCTTCCACAAGGAGCAGCGAGCGCGGCCGCAAGGTTCGCATCGTCTACAACGAGTCGATCATGGATCGCTATGAGCCAGAAACCCCCCTTTTGTCTTGCTCGTTGCCCACGCCCGGGCCGTCGACACCTGCCAACGCTCGGGCATTCCTTGAAGGTCTGCTTCCCGAAGGGCGTGCTTTGGAATCAGCCGCTGCACAGGTTGCGGGGGTGCAGCTCGTTGATGGGGCACCTGGCAGTGCACATGGGGCTGTCACTTTACTTGGCGAGTTCGGACGCGATTGCGCGGGAGCGGTCGTTGCTGTTCCGGCCGGTAGTGAACCACCGCGTTCCGGTCGATACGAGCCGCTGGACGAGACCCAACTCGGGGCCGCGCTTCGTGAACTTCCAAGACATCCCCTTGGAAGCGACCTTGCGCGCGAGATCCGCATGTCGTTGGCTGGGGCACAACCCAAGATGCTTCTTGCCCGCCTTGGTGGCACCTGGCATACACCGGTCGATGGCGCGCCGTCCACCCACATCATCAAACCGGTCGGCGATTGGGCCGACAGTGCCCGAAACGAGGCTCTGGTTCTGCGCTTGGCCCAAGACTGTGGCCTCACCGAGTGCGAATCGTGGGTGGAGTCAATGGATGGCATTGAAGTATTCGTGACGGAGCGATTTGATCGCACAACGAATGACGGACGCATCGAACGCTTGCACCAAGAAGACATGTGTCAGGCGCTTGGTATGCGGCCCAGGGATAAGTATCAGATCGGTCGGCCAAGCGAGCGAATGGCTCGCGTTTTGCGGACTCACGCAGATGACCCTCGCTCGCAAATTGCTGAACTCTTCAGACAGGTGGCTTTTCGTGCCATTGTCGGTGACGAAGACGGCCACGGCAAGAACTACTCAATCATCCTTGAGGAAGGCCGTGTGCGCCTCGCTCCACTCTACGATTCGGTCTGCACACTTGCGTATCCGGCCCTCAGCGGAAAGATGGCCGCACCCATTGGTGCCCAGGTGCGGCTCTCGAAAGTCGATCGTTCCGCGTTGCTTGACGAGGGAACAGCCATGTCGCTCACCCGTGTCGAAGTTACGAACATCCTGGCGGCTCTTGCTGAGTCGATGACCCGATCGATAGCAAACCTAGGGGCGTCGCACCTTGATGGGTGGGCGAGTCATGTTGTCACTGAAATCATCCTTCGGCGAATTGCTCGGCTGCAAGACGGATCGCCGCTTGGCTTGGGAACATAGCGGCACCGAAGTTGGCCGCGCACAACGGCAACACGTTCTAATAGGCTGACCGGCATGACCAAGCACGACACGTTGTTTATTGGGGGCGAGTGGGTGGCACCCGCGGGTTCGGCCACATTCGAGGTGCATTCGCCGTATTCGCATGAGCTTGTGGGCCAGGTGCCCGAGGGAACGAACGCCGATATTGATCGTGCGGTGGCTGCTGCTCGTGACGCGTTTGACAATGGGCCGTGGCCACAGATGGACCCGGTGGAGCGTGCCGGGATCGTGCAGAAATTGGCTGATTTGTACGCCGCACATTTGGATGATTTCGCGACGATCATCACCGCGGAAATGGGCTCGCCGATGCTGTTTTCGCAGATGGCGCAGGCCCCTATGCCACAAGTCATGCTGCAATATTTTGTTGACTTGGCCAAAGGGTTCGCGTTTGAGGAACGACGGGATGGCTTGTTTGGGCCGATGCTGGTTCGTAAAGAACCCGTTGGTGTGGTTGGTGCGATCGTGCCCTGGAATGTCCCCCAGTTTGTGTCGATGTCAAAGATTGCCCCTGCGTTGGTGTCGGGTTCGACGATCGTGATCAAGCCAGCACCGGAAACGCCGCTCGACATGTTTTTGCTTGCCCAACTTGTTGAGCAGGCGGGCATCCCGGCCGGGGTGTTCAACGTGGTGCCTGCGGGCCGTGAGGTTGGTGAGTATCTGGTGACCCATCCGGGGGTGGACAAGATTGCGTTCACCGGTTCGACCGCGGCGGGCCGTCGGATTGCATCGTTGTGTGGTGAGAACTTGAAGCGGTGTTCGTTAGAGCTTGGTGGGAAGTCAGCGGCGATCGTGCTCGATGATGCCGATTTCGAGTCCACGGTTACTGGGATTGAGTTCTCTGGGTTGATGAACAACGGTCAGGCGTGTGTCGCCCAAACGCGCATTTTGGTGCCACGGGCGAGCGCCGCGCAGTGGACCGAAGCAATTGGCGCGATGGCGGCTCGCCAGGTCGTGGGTGACCCGGCTGAGCTGACGACCACGCTCGGACCTCTGGTCGCTGAGCGGCAGCGTGATCGGGTCGAGTCCTATATTGCGATTGGGCGTGACGAAGGTGCACGTGTTGTGGCCGGTGGCGATCGTCCCGACACCGACACCGGTTGGTTTGTGAACGCCACGGTGTTTGGCGATGTTGACAACTCGATGCGTATTGCACAGGAAGAAATTTTTGGCCCGGTGCTGTGCGTGATCCCGTATGCCGATGAGGCTGATGCGATTCGGATCGCGAACGATTCCGAGTTTGGGCTTGCCGGTTCGGTGTGGACATCTGACACCGATCACGGACTGGATGTGGCACGCAAGGTTCGCACCGGCACGTTTGGCATCAATCAGTATCTGATGGACTTCTCGTCACCGTTTGGCGGTTTCAAAGCATCCGGGTTGGGACGAGAGTTCGGTCCCGAAGGATTGTCGGCGTATTTAGAGCCGAAATCGATCGCGTTACCTGCAGGCTGAACACCTCGTTTTAAGCGAAGCGCAACGAGGGGCCTACGAGCTGACTTCAACAGGTTTCTGACGTTCGAGAAATATCACCCGGTCGTCGACCAGTTCGACCAAGGAATCTTCGTCTGTGGATTCGGCGACCCACGACGCAACCTCCCAGATATCTGGCCCGCAGATGAACACCGCGCGACGGCCTGTGAGCCCATCGCGAAAGGTAATCATCGGGTGTTCGGGATTGTGACCAGCCCGATTACACCGGTCCCGCAGCAGTTCCACTCCTGGGCAACGCCAGACAACGTCACCGATATCTGAAATCGGCAGAATCACCCGTTCGAGTTGACGCGATCACCCATTTGGGTGATGACGTAGTCGTGGGCGAATGGTTCGATACCGGTACTGGCATAAACGCCGGTCTCAAACGGTGCCCACGTCGTTGGCGTTCCGCGAAATCGACAACACAAGACCATGGAGGAAACATGCAAGGGTTTCGAGCATCATCGCGTCGGCCATCGACGGTCGTGGCCGCGCTAGGGCTCACCGCCACGATCGGGCTGGGCCTCACCGGATGCGGAAGTAGCGGCTCGAACACCGGGGCGAAAGCAACCGGAGGGTCGACGACCGCGGCGGCCTCGCCGTCGACCGCCAAACCCGGCACCGGCACCCAAACGTCGGTGGAACTGCCCACCTTCAAGATCAACGCGGAGATGCCCTACAAGTTCTCGCTGCCCAAATCCGAGGCACCTTCCGGGTTTGTGCGCGTCGAACTCACAAACAACGACAAGCAGATGGCGCACCACGCGCAGCTCATCGAGCTTCGCAAGGGCGTGACCTTCGAGACGTTCAAAGCGGACGTCATGGGGCCGATCGGTGAAGGCGCTTTCTTTAAAGACGGATCGGTCGCCGGAGGGCCGAACGCGGTCGGCCCAAACATGACCTCCAGTGCGATCGTCGATCTGAAACCGGGTGCGACGTACGCGGTGGTGTGCACGCTCCCCGCACCGGACGGCAAGTCGCACACGTCGCACGGCATGATTGCTTCGTTCACAGTGTCCGACGATCCGGGCGTGACCGAGGCCCCCGAGGCATCGTCGAGTGTCGAACTCGTCGACTTCGGCTTCAAAGGTGTCGAGGCCGTTGATTGGATCAAACCGGTTGAGGTGAAGAACACCGGAACAGAACCCCACGAGCTTGTGATCTTGGGTGCGGCGAAAGGCAAGACGCTCGACGACGTGCGCAAGGCCCTTTCCGCGCCGAACGGTTCTGCGTCGGGCCCCCCGCCGTACGTGAGCTTTGGTGGGATCACGGCGATCGCCCCGGGGGCATCCCAGGTCTTCACCCCTGATGTGCCCAAAGGCGACTACCTGTTGATCTGTTTCGTTCCGGACACGAAGAAGAACATGATGCCCCACTTCGTCGAAGGCATGATCCAGCCTTTCACGGTCTCATGACGCCAGCACCCAAAGCCCACCCCATCCATTTGGGTCACGCGCCCTCGGGAGCGACCCGCCACAAGGAGCTGGCCACATGACGTTTCGCGCCATCGACGACCTGGCCTACGAGAAGCTGGACGACGACTACCTGGTGGTCGTTCCGGGCCAAAGTCATGTTGCTCGGTTGACCGACGATGCGGCCCGGGCGTTCGAGCTGGCGCTTTCGGGAACCGAGAGAGTTCCTGGTTCGCTCGCCAAGGCAATGGCCGGGCTCGTCGAGATCGGCATCGTGCAAACCGATGACTGGAGCCGCCGTCGAGTCATCCAACTCGGCGGGGTCGCAACAGCAGCCGCGGTCACCCTGATCGCGCTTCCCAGCGTCGCGGCGGCAGCGTCATCTCCGCCGACGACGGGCTCCACGACGACATCGTCGACGCTGCCCAACCCGAGTCCTCCGGACGGTCTGTTCATCGACAACGGTCCGAGCAGTGTCAGCCTGTGGAACGGCGTGTTGACCACACCGATCACCGGGCTCGACAATCCGCGCGGCTTGGCGTATCACAGCGGCGACGACGTCCTCTACATCGTCAATCGCGGCAATGGCACCATCAGCAGTTGGGACGGTGGCACCTTGACGAACAACGTGGTCACCGGCTTGTCAAACCCCGAAGGTTTGGTGGTCGATCCGTCGTCGGGTGACCTGTTCGTCGCGCATGGCACCGTGGTGAGCCGCTGGGACGGCACGACGCTCACGACGCCGATCACCGGGCTCAACAGCCCTCGAGGGCTCGCGTTTCATCCCCTCACCGGCGACCTCTACATCGCAAACGTGTCGAGTAACGCGATCAGCCGCTGGGATGGATCGACCCTTACGAACAACGTGGTCACCGGCCTCGGGGGACCTGAACAGATCACCTTCCAACCCGGTACTGCCAACCTGTACATCGCGAACCTCAACGGTGACAGCGTGAGCCGATGGGATGGATCGACGCTCACGACACCGATCACCGGCATCGACCAACCGCTGGGCGTGGCATTCGATCCGTCGGGGAGCGACCTGTATATCTCCAAGCTCGGGAACGGCACGATCAGCCAATGGGATGGATCGACGCTCACGAACAACGTGGTCACCGGCCTGAGCAGTCCCCGATTTCTGACCTACATCTGACGACGCGCGTTCGATTACGTGAGGCGTTTTGGGATCTCACGACGCCGTACTATGCGGATCAGGAACGTTGCATCGACTGGCTCGAGAATGCGACTTCCGCAACAGACCCGGATTTTGAGCCATTTCAGGTGAAATTCGATGTGGGTTCGAT
The DNA here is from genome assembly GCA_964544305.1 of uncultured Iamiaceae bacterium. Lineage (GTDB taxonomy): Bacteria > Actinomycetota > Acidimicrobiia > Acidimicrobiales > Iamiaceae > JAFDWI01. Next base: position 10,891 of record CAZJAZ010000048.1, read on the forward strand.
CGTTCGGCCAGATTGACAACAACAGTCCCGCCGACAACCTCGACCACGGTGCCCTAACCTGCATCCTCATTGGAAAACGGGGCAGGTCTCATTTAATCCACGGGTTTGGCTGCAGCTCGTGCTTTGGACGCGGTGAGCGCGGGACTTTCGCCCATCAACACGGCGAGCGTCTGAAGCAACGCGAACGTTGCCGGGCGTACACTCAACGCATCAAAACCAGGCGGGCGGGTAATCCCATGCATGGCCTGCACCCAGCCGGGCAACAAATCAACTGCGGCTTGCACAAGCAACGTCGAAATGCCTTTCGACACGGGGTCATCCCCGATTGGGGTCATCAGAAAGGCCATCGTGTCTTTGGCCTGATCGCCACACACGAGTTCACCACGAACGTCCCGCAAGTACTGACGCACCTCCGCACGACTGCGGGGAATGTCGGTGCCCCCAAGCTTTTCGACGACGACTGCGGTTTCATCAAAGTACCGGTCGAGATCGCCACCACGCACTGGGAACGGATGGTAACGCCGGTGCGCGTTCAAGATGCTCACCATCTCAGCCACATGCACCCAACGCAGAAGCTCTGGATCAGTTGCTGAATAGGGGCGCCCATCGGGGGCGACGCCATTGATGAAGGTGTGCACGTGGTTGACGTGCGCGATGACATGCTCGGCCACCGGTGTGGCCGCAAACGTCGTTGCTCCCACAAAAGATGCGGTGCGCGAAAGGCGACCAAACGGGTTCGACTTGTAGTCTGAATGCTCGGCCACGCCCGCCATGGCAAGCGGGTGCAGGCACTGGAACATCAACGACGACAGCCCGCCAATGATTCCGGCTGGATGACTGTGCACTTTCCACGTCACTGAATCAGGCCCAAACAAACCCGGATCGCCTGGCGGATCGGTGAACTGAATTCCGTCCAATGAGTCGGCGGTAAATGCGGCTTGCAGATTCGATGCGACGAGCGCACGGGCAGGCGCGAGCGGATCAAGAGTGAGTGCCATGCCCGTCAGGCTATCGCGTGACTTGACACCTGTCAAGGAATGTGCGCATGCTTGGCGCCATGCCACCAAGTGATGCCCAATTCTTTGACGCGGCCCTTGATGTTTTTGCCGAACACGGCTTTGACGGCGCATCAATACGCAGCTTGTGCCGCGAACTTGGGGTCAGCCACAACCTCGTGCACGAACGCTATGGCACCAAAGACGACCTCTGGCGTCTCGCTATTGCGCACGGCTTTTCGTCACTGGCAATTGACCTGGCCGCAGCGGCAAGCGCCAGTCCGGCTGATCCTTACGACCGGCTGCGGGCGATTCTCATTCGCTATGTGGAGTCAACCGCGCAACGCCCCGCACTCATCCGCATTATTAACTACGAAGCCATGCACCCCGGGGCACGCCTTGATCACCTCTACGACAACTACCTCCAACCAGCCCACCAGATTGCCGACGCCGCGCTGCGCATGTTGGAAGGACAAGGACGAGCCGTGCGCATTCCCGCAGCAACCCTGCATTTCTTGATCGGGCACGGTGCCGGTGGGCTCGCAAGCCTGCCCGCGCTCGCGGGGCGATTCGACACAGGTGATCCAGACCCGGTGACCCAAGCAGTCGCCGCGGTTGACCTCGTGTTGCGTGGCCTGATGTGTGACACGATGAACACATGAATATTGGCGACCAAAGCGGCAAAACCATCGTGATCACCGGCGCGAACTCGGGCCTCGGACTGATCACCGCAACCGAACTCGCCCGCGCTGGCGCACAAGTTGTATTGGCGTGCCGGAACCCGGGGCGTGCCGCGCACGCGCTCGACACGGTCGCACACGTTGCCTCTGGCGCAGCGCCCGAAACGGTATCGCTTGATCTTGCCGATCTTGATTCGATCACGTCCGCAGCCGACGAACTCACGCAGCGCTTTGCATCAATCGATGTACTCGTCAACAACGCCGGCATTATGGCACCGCCATTGTCACGTACCGCACAAGGCTTCGAAACACAGTTTGGGGTGAATCATCTCGGCCACTTCGCGTTAACCGGGCGTCTCTTGCCAACGCTGCTTGCCGCACCCGCACCTCGGGTGATCACGATCTCATCGGGCGCACATCGGGTTGGAAAAATGCACTGGGATGATCTCCAAGCCGAGAAGGGCTACTTCAACTGGGCACGCTATGGCCAGTCGAAGCTCGCGAACCTATTGTTCACCTCGGAGCTGGCACGCCTCGCCGGGGCACACCACACCGCACTGATTGCGGCGGCGGCCCACCCGGGTTATGCCGCAACGGATCTCACCCACAATGGTCCCGGTGACGGCGGAGCGAAACGTTTCATGCACGCCGCCACTCGAGTCAGCGATCGTTTCTTTGCCCAAAGCGCGGAACTTGGTGCGATCCCACAAATTCATGCGGCGACCGCGCCCGATGTGGTCGGCAACGACTATTTCGGTCCCGACGGTTTTATGGAACAACAAGGCAAAGCCGCCAAGCGCGTCGGGCGCACACTGCGTGCCAAAGACCGCGACGCCGCCACAAAGCTTTGGGGTGTGTCAGAAGAGTTGACCGGTGTTGTTTACCCGTGGCCTGATGCGTTGGGGTGATGCCACGCGACAAGGCGGCCGGCTTCGAGATGGCTTGCCACGTCAGCGAGGTGAACTGGTTCGCGCTTCGCGCGAGGTTCGCGGGCGACGGTTCCCACGTTGACCCATCCCATGAGCGCTTCGTTCTCGGTCATTGCAAGGAGCTGCGCGAGCTTTGAACCGGTGCGAATCGATGCGCTTTTCCAGATCGCACCGAGCCCAAGAATGTGCGCGGCAAGGGCCATGGCATAGCCGGTCGAAGCCGCGGACGCTTCTTGTTCCCACAGATCAATTTTGCCGGGTTTGGGTGAGAAAATGATCACCACGAACGTGGGGGAAACGAAAGCTTTGTTGCGCAGTTTGTCTCGATGCGCTTGGTCAAGGTCGGCGGTGCGTTCGACCCCGGCGGCTTCCAACGCGTCACCAAACGCGGCCCGTTCGTCACCGCTAATCACCACAAAGCGCCACGGTTGGAGTTCGCCATGGTCGGGCACGGTGGTTGCGACCGACAAGATCGCGTTGAGTTGCGCGGCACTTGGCCCTGGCTCACCAAGATGCTTGTGGCTGCGTCGGGTGAGGATCGAATCGATGATCGGGTCGGTCATTGTGCGGGCCGCCGATGCACACGGCCACAAGGGTCGGGGTGACCGCTCGGGAAGGTCACCACACCAGGGTTTTCATCGTCACCAATTTGCAAGTGCACGAGTAACTCGGCGGTCGCGAGCGCGTCGCCAAGCGCATGATGCGCGCCGTGGTTGACGATGCCGAACTCGTGGCAACACGCCGCGAGGTTTGTTGGATAGATGCCCCGACTCCGAGCAAGCCGCATGGTACACAGCGGCTTGCGTTTCCATTTGCAGTGTGCGATTCGGAACTCTGCGTCGAGGAAGCTCACGTCAAACATGGCGTTGTGCGCAACGATCGTCCGTCCATCAAGCCGCGTGGCAAGGTCACCGGCGATGTCACCAAAACTCGGTGCGCCATCCAACATTGCATCGTCAACACCGTGAATGTGGGTCGGGCCCGCACCACAGCCAGGGTCAATCAACGTCTCCCACTGTTCTTCAAGATTGCCGTGCGCGTCGATGAGGACCATGCCTATTTCAATCGCACGTGCACCTTTTGCCGGTGACAAGCCGGTGGTCTCTAAGTCGATAACGGCGAAACCTGTGGGCGTCTTCATCACCTATTGAATCTAGAGGGCGGCTGTGACATTCTGCGCGACACCCGATTCCCGGTAGCATCTATGTCCTATCGGGTCGTTAGCTCAATTGGTAGAGCCGCGGACTTTTAATCCGTTGGTTGTGGGTTCGAGTCCCACACGACCCACCACTTTCTTGCACAGAACATGCGGGTATGAAGGTCAGTCGTTTTGGACGTTGATGAATAACAGCGAGGTACCATTCGGTGTTTCAAGGTTGACGAGATTGAGCTTTGCGCCGCCAGGGCTATCCCATCGTCCAAACCAAACCTGTTGGTCACCCACTTTTTGTGTCACGGTTTGAACCTTGTCGTGTGGTTTGTGCTGTAAATAGGCGTTGCGAACCGCTTCGGGATTGCCAGTGATTTGTGCAATCGTCACATAGCCGAGGCTTCCACCGTTGAGTGGTGCTGCCGGTAAAAGCAGCTCAGAACCTTTCATGACGGGCAATTTGACTCCCGGGTCCATTGAAGCTGGCGCGATCAGTTGTCCGACCCTGGGCACACGAGTTTCGGTTTGCAACCGCATGCCTGCCTTATTGACAACTTGCTCGGCAGGAACCGGTGCTGGGGGCTGCGTCGTAGTCGGAACGAGCGGGTCGGGGTGCGATTCGAAGATCATCAACGTCGTGTCAAAAGACGAACCTGGAGTCGCTGGCGCAGCCATCGAAAGTTCGACATAGGGATGCGTCTTGAAATGGGTCGAATCCGATGACGATTCGCAAATAACCGCGCCGGAAGTGGGGCCATCAATATCACACGTCGGTTGGCGAAGCCCATAGCCCCGATTGTTGAACGCACGGTAGTAGGCCAGAAATACTTTGTTTGGATCTCTGGTCACCTGCACGAGTGAAATCGACGAAAGAATTGGTGTGCCAGTAAAGCGCTGCTGAGGAATCGTCATCCCAACCAGACGCGAACCGGGCTGCACTCGAACGCCGCCGACAATCGGGGTTCCCGGGCTCTTGAAAAGGCCGCCAGTGGTGGGAGGTGATGTGTTTTTCGCCGGCGATGACGACGAACAAGCGCCGGTAATTGATGCGAATGCGATGAATAGAAAACCCACCACGCCGATGCGACTTATCACCTGCTTCATAGCTGAAACCTTACTTGTGCCCAGCTAGCGATGCGGCTTGACGAGCGCGACATTTCTCACATGTTGGCATGGCGCAGCAAGGTCGGTGCGGTAGATGCGTTGGCGACGCATGACGATCTGAGGTTTATCGGCAATCACGTCGCGAATGCATTGATCGGACTCGTGTCTGGTCTCTGGTTTCAACACGCTTGTTCTTCAGCATTGTCGGTGGTGGTGTTGGCCGGTGAATTGTTGGCCGGTGGGGCTTTGCCAGTGGGGGGTTTTGTTGTGGGTTCGAGTCCCACACGACCCACCTTCTTCGAACTTGAATCCTAGTTCAAACATGAACAGCGAAATAGTCAGAGCGCGAACACGAGGCGCAACCCATCGTCGAGTTGCCGCACGATCGGCGAAGGGAGTACCCCGATGAGACTGGTCAATCGAGATCGATCTACCACCATTGTCTGAGTCACATTCATCACGCTCGCCTTGGGGAGATCGGCAACGCCCGCTCGAACCTCAACGTTTCCGGGCAATGCACCAAGTCGAAGATTGCTCGTCACTGCGGTGATCAGTACCGTCGCGAGCCGAGAACGATTGAACCGATCTGATGACACCACGATGCCAGGGCGCACGTAAGCCGGTTCCGAACCAACCGGTTCACCAAAATCCACCCACCAGACCTCGCCGCGAGCTACCACTCCCATGAACCCGAGTCGATGATTGCTCGACCCATTGCCGGCGAACAGGTAGGCGCCAGCTCGTCAGCGAGCGCATCAATTGCGGTGGTGACTGGATCGTCACCCTCGGCTCCAAGAAAATCTTCAAGCGCTCTCGTATAGAGCTGCGAACGACTCCAACCCAAGCGTTTCGCTGCCCGATCTGCTTGGGCAAACACGTCATCGGGCACCGATATTGCCGTCTTCATACGACAAGTATAACCGGTATAACCCGAAGGCGTGCCGTCGCCGGTTTGAGGCCCGACGAGCAACGCCTTCTAAATCTGGGTGAATTTGCCGTTGACGATTGACCACCCACTGGGAAGCCACTGCGGGGTGCCCGTCAATCCACTCGAAGTAACGCCGTTGAGGACCGCACCATCAAGCGACGCACCCGTGACGTTCACATTGCTAAAGACCGTGTTGGTGAGGTTGGCATAACTGAACATGCCGTAAAACAGATTCGCGTTGACAAAAGTCGAACTAGTCAAGTTCGACTTTTGGAAATAGGTGTCGGAAAGATTTGCACCATTGAAGTTCACCGAGGTGAGGGTCGCGCTCATCATTGACGCCCGGGAAAGGTTCATCCCGGATAGGTCAGCGCCGGAGAGATTCGCATTGTCCAGATCTGCACCAGGTCCAACGAGGTAGCCCTTGACGACCTTCCAGTCGGGGGGAAGGCTGTCTGGCGTGCCGGTGACTCCGCCGGAGCGCACAGCAAGAAGCGTTACGTTGTCAAGCTGCGCTCCGGTGAGAACGGTGTTGGTGAGATTCGCGAATGTCAGGTCGGCTCCGTCCAAGTTGACGTCGGTGAGATCAACACCGGTGAGATCAACATTGGAGAGGTCAACACCGGCGCCAATGAGGTAGGTCTTTGCGAGCGTCCACCCTGACGGCAATTGCGCTGGCGTACCGGTTATTCCGCCAGAGATCACGCCGGTCAAGTTGGCACCGGTGAGGTTCGTGCCAGTCAGGTTGGTACTCGAAAGCCTGGCACCAGACAGATCAGCGCCGGTCAAGTTCACGCCGCTCAAGTCGAAGTTGTACAAGTTCTCACCAGACAAGTCGACTCCTGGGCCGATGAGAAATCCACCCGTAAGCTGCCATCCGGCTGGAAGCGCCGCTGGAGTACCGCTGATGCCCCTGGAGTGCACGCCAGTGAGCGTTGCCCCAGAGAAATTGGTCCCGGTGACCATTGCAACAATCAGATTTGCGCCGGTGAGGTTCGCCCCGGCGAGATCGAGTCCCTCAAGGTCTGCTGATTGCAGGTTCGCGCCAGCGAAGTCGGCGCCGGTGAGATCGAGCCCTCGCAAGTCGGCCGTATACAAGTTGGCACCAGGCCCAATGAGATACCCACCGGCAAGTCGCCAATTGGTGGGAAGCGCCGTCGGCGTACCAGTAATCGCCCTTGATATAACCCCTGAAAGGTTGGCATCGGTCAGGACAACGCCGGTGAGATCCGCCCCGGTGAGGTTGGCATTGGTGAGGTCAGCATTAGTGAGATCGAGCCCACTGAGATCGTCGTTCGTCAAATTGGCGCCAGGCCCAATGAGATACCCACCCACAAGCGACCAGTCGGCTGGAAGCGCCGCTGGCGTACCGGTGATCCCCCCGGACGTGACATTCGTGAAATCGACGCCGCTGAGATCTACCCCGCTGAAACTCGCGTTCGTCAAGTTCGCACCAGGCCCCACGAGATACCTACCCGCGAGAGACCAATCGGTGGGAAGCGCGCTCGGCGTACCAGTGATCCCCCCAGAAGAGACATTGGTGAGGATGGCATCGTTGAGATAGGCATTGTCGAGGTTGACGCCGTTGAGGTTTGCGCCTGAGAAATCCGCGCCGAGAAGGTACAAACCTGAAAGGTCAAAGCCAGACAGGTCGGCACCTTCTAGGTACGCGTCCTGGCCCACCAAATAGCCACCGATGAGATTCACGTTGTTCGACTGGCCCGCAAGGGTGCCGGTGATCCCTCCCGTCCTCACGCCATCCAGAAAGATACTCAGGGTGGCACCATTGACGTTCGCTCCGGTGAGTATTCCATTGCGAATATCAAATTGTGCCTTCGCATTGGTGAGATTCGTTCCCCCGAAGTTGGCCCATTCAGCATCGGCACCGTAAAGGTTGGCGCCGGTCAAGTTTGCACCGTGCAAGTTCGCATTTGTCAGCCTCGCCGATTCGAGGTTGACCCCGGTGAGGTTCCGGCCAGACAGGTCGACGCCGTTGAGTTGCGCGCTGTACAGACTCGCACCTGGTCCGATCAGATAACCGGAGGTGAGTGTCCAATTGGCAGGCAGCGCGCTCGGAGTACCCGTGATACCCCCTGAGCGAACACCGGTTAAATCCATCCCGCTGAGGTCAACGCCGGTCACGTTCGCATTGACAAGATTTGCTCCCGGCCCGAATAGACAGCCATTTGCGAGCAACCAGCCCGACGGCAGCTCGCTCGGCGTACCGGTAATCCCCGCACTCTGAACATTGCGCAGTATGGCGCCGCTCAGGTTCGTATCGCTGAGGTTTACGTTCGACAGTGTGGCACCGGTGAGATCAACGTTGGAGAGGTCGAGGTGAGACAGGTCAAGGCCGGTGAGCGATGCACTGGTCAAGTTGGCATCAGGCCCGATGAGATACCCTCCAAGGGCTTGCCAGCCAACGGGTAATGCGCCAGGAGTGCCAGGCCCATATGCCTTGAGTCCGGTGAGCGTGGCACCGGTCAGGTTGATACCGGTGAGTGTGACGCTTCCCAATACGGAATCCGTGAGATCGGCTCCGCTGAGATCCGCACCGGTGAGGTTCACTGAACCCCAAACCACATTGCGCAGCGTTGCATCTGATAGATCAACGCCACTGAGATCCCAGCCGGTGATATGCACGCCGGTGAGATCGACCGCAGGGGCAACGAGGTAACCGTTCACCACTCTTGCCCCCGCTGGCAGTGATGCTGGCGTGCCAACGATGCCAACAGAGGTCGAGCCGACAAACGACGCCCCAGCAAGCTTCGCGCCGCCCAATTTCGTCTGGGCAAGCGTCGTTTCATCGAGGATTGCATTGGTGAGATCTGCATTGGACAACGATGTGCCGGTCAAGTTGGCGCCGGTAAGATCAACGCCGACCAGGGATGCTGCGCCAAGGTTGGCGCTTGGACCAACGAGGTACCCTCCGGCGAGCACCCAACCGGTGTCGAGCTTGGAGGGCGTGCCGGTGATCCCACCGGATCGAACACCCACAAGGTTGACCCCAGTGAGGTCGACACCGGTGAAGTTCGCGCCGGACAAATCGGCTCCGGAAAGGTTCGCTCCCGGGCCGACGAGATAGGTCGCTGTAGCACGCCAACCCGAAGGTAGATCGCTCGGGATGCCCGTGATCCCTCTTGAGATAACCCCTACCAGCGTCGTTGCCGTGAGGTTCGCGCCAGCAAGGTTTGTTCCCGTGAGGTCAGCATTGGTGAGGTTCGCACCAGCGAGGTTTGCGTCGGACAGATTTGCATTGAGGAAATAGGTTTTGGTGAGGTTCGCGTTGGCGAGATCAAGTCCGGTCAGATCAGCGTTGGCGAGGTTGGCATTCGGGCCGATCAAATAACCATCCGTGAGCTGCCAGCCACCGGGCAACGTACCCGCAGCACCGGTGATGCCCCCAGATCGAATCCCAACAAAATTGGCCTGATACAAATTGGCACCGGTCAGATCAGCGCCGGTAAGAATCGCCCCCGCCAAGTTGGCACCAACAAGTTTTGCGTGAGCAAAGTTGGCGCCAGTCAGATCAGCACCCGAAAAACCGAACCCAGAAAGATCAGCACCAGCGAGATTTGCTCCAGCGAGGTCTGCGAATGGACCAATGAGGTATCCGTGTCCAAGCGACCAACCGGTGGGAAGCGCACTTGGAACACCGGCAACCCCGCCCGAAGTGACTAAGAAGAGTTGGGCACCGGCGAGGTTCGCTCCAGCGAGGTTTGCGTCGGTGAGGATCGCGTTGGTGAGATACGCACCAGTGAAGTTCGCCCCAGAAAGATCAAGTCCGGTCAGGTCAGCGTTGGCGAGGTTCGCACGGGGACCGATCAAATAACCACCCGTGAGCTGCCAGCCACCGGGCAACGTACCCGCAGCACCGGTGATACCCCCAGATCGAATCCCAACAAAATTGGCCTGATACAAATTGGCACCGGTCAGATCAGCGCCGGTAAGAATCGCCCCCGCCAAGTTGGCACCAACAAGTTTTGCGTGAGCAAAGTTGGCGCCAGACAAATCAGCACCATAAAAGTTGAATCCAGAAAGATCCGCACCAGCAAGGTTGGCACCAACAAG
>CAZJAZ010000049.1:0-2230 GCA_964544305.1 uncultured Iamiaceae bacterium
GCGACCTTGTTTGGATCTGCGTCACCCGCATTCTTGGTATCGGCCACCAAATAGCCGTTTTCGAAACACATCACCTCAACTGGCGCTGACGTGCCCACCACCGGAGACGTGATTTTCGTTTCGGTTCTGTTGGCATCGTCAACACCGCTGTAACACGCATCGGTCGACGTCACCGTATCGATGTACGAAAACTGGGTTGCAGCCGCAACAACGGTCGGGTTTCCACCCGCATCTTTCGTCGCGACCGGATCCCACTGATTTTTCAAGCGGCCGGCAGTGTCATAGACATTGACGGTTTTGGCATTCGCGGGATCGGATATTGATGTCAACCGCCCTTGCGAATCATATGTGTATTTCCACTTTCCACCACCCAGCGACGAAACTTCTGTCAATAAACCATTCGAGTAGGTGTAGTCCACTCGTCGGCCCGCCGAATCTACAACGTGGTCCACTAAACCATTTGACTCGCTGAACGTAATCGACGGGCCGGTGTCTCCGGTCGTTGACCCCGCAACTGTGTGAGCGGTGACCACAAGTGAGCCACTCGTCCGATCAAGCGTCGTGATGTAACCAAAACTATTGGTGATCGATGTCAGCTGTGCGATGCCCCCAGAACCCACCGTGAACGTATACACCGTCAAACCATCACGCGTCGCAGTCCACGTCGCACCAGGCGACGTCGACGAGCCCGACAACCATGCCGAAACCCCTGTGTCAGAACCCACCCAAGTGCTACCAGAACCGGGGACAAAGGAAGCCGTAGAACCCGACTCCTGGCTCCAAGACACAACAGGATCATTCGGATCATCTGCCGCTGAAACATCCAACGACTGAGAATAATCCGAAACCCAACCTCGACCGAACAACCCCGAAGTGCCAGCCGCAGCCACACCAGAGTCATAGCTTCGAGTGACCGCAGGCTGCGGGCCGCGAGAACGGGCCGTCAAATCCGTGGCAGACTCGAAAACATCACCCGACCACGCCGACACCGGGTCCGCAACCCCATACTCCTTCAACAAACACTTCACACACGGGCGTGACTGGTTCTGGCCGCCGCGCATAAGTTCCGCCGTCAAAGCGGGCGGATACGACGAATGTCCCGACGCCGCCCACTGCCCCAAAATCTGCCCGTCGCTCAACGGTTTGTTGTACAACGCAATATTCGCCAACGAATACGCAACATTCGTCCAAGACGGATTCCCCATGTGCAATAACGCATTCGCATCACCATTGAATAGACCAGGCGGGACCATAGGTTCCGTCAAGTTATGACCGACCTCAGTCCCCACCATATGACCATCAGCGAAAACCGCCCATGACTTCCTATTCACCAGCTTGAACACAATGAAATGCCACGATGTACCACCAAGCCAAGGGCGATCTGTCGAACTCAACGAGGAATTTCCACTGCAAGACTGATTCAAGCCGCCTGCCGCATTCCCACCATGCAACGGCGTCGCATCCGCCTCGGCATGCAACCCGAAAGCCGGGCCACCACAGCCGTCCGCCCATACAAAATCAAGTTTCGCCGCATACTGCGCTGGCACCTCGGCAAATTTCACCCAAGCTTCAACCGTGAACCCTTTGCCGGTATCCGTCGAAAATTGCAAGGACGATGGGTTGTTCGGATTGAATACATCAGGAATCGCAAGCATCGTAGAGTCTGTCGAGCCAGATCTCGGATAAAACTTGGTCGCCGACTGCCCAGCAAACACACCTGAAGAATCACTCGTCGCCGAAACACCCGACCACGCCCCGCTATCAAAACCATTCCCACTCGAATCTGCAGCAGAAGCACCATCCAACTTCCAATATCCCACCGGATCAGCCGCCAAAACCGCAGCATCATACGCCCCCGCACCAGGGCCACCAGCGGCCATCAACGGCAAGCTGCCAGTAGCAACACCAGAGGTCCACGGTGAAGCAGAAGCACTCAACGGCGGCGCCACCACAAAAGCCGCCTCTGCCATCAACAACGCAGCTATCAGCGCACCAAAACGCCTAAGCCTTGAAGCCTTGAAGCCTTGAAGCCTTGAAGCCTTGAAGCAGCATACCCAGTCGGCCTTTCCGGTCAACCCATTTCATTGACAATACGCTCTACGAACAAACCAGTGCATGAGGTTAGTCAACAGACGCCTACCAAGTCAACAACCCGGCGTACCTCGGCTATGTCAGATTGGGTCGGACCCGTGGCGCAATCTCGGTGATTGTTGATTCGGGAATCAACACC
>CAZJAZ010000049.1:2330-20710 GCA_964544305.1 uncultured Iamiaceae bacterium
TGTGACAAGCGTTGGCGTCGATCCGTCACGGGTTGCTGGCACGCCAATCGTCCTGCCAGACGAATCAGCAAGCGAAACACCAGGGAAACCTTTCAACGTGCACGGGCTATCGCCATAGTTCGTGAAAAACACTTCTTGGTAGTAGCTTCCCGCCGCACCTTGCGTTTCTCCTTCATCTACCGCAAGATCATCAGGATTACATCGTGGCCAACCGGGAAGCGTACTCACACCACGACCAGGGGACGTTGAACTCGAACCAGTACCCGAGCCCGAATCGCCGCCTGGGGAACCTGCTGTCCCTGTTTGGCCCGGCACATCTGTGGCTGGCGCAGTCGCCGTCGATGCAGGTCGAGTCGTCGACGCGGCCCGAGCCGTTGAACTTGCCTGTGCGACCGTCGTTGCATGGTGCTTTGTCCGACTCGTCGACGACTGCGAAGTCTGACTCGTGGAAGACGACCCGCAGGCACCCAAAGTAGAGACGAGTAGGACTCCCCAGACACATGCGGCCAACGAAAACGAAATACGTCGAGGCATACGCAAAGACTAGATCATCGTGATGCGAAATGGTGCGCACATGAAGACGTTGCGCAAAGTTCGGTACGTTCTACGCAATGAAGAAGCCCGAGCAACGTGTTGATGTGCTCATGCACGTGCCTTTTGAAGGCCCTGGCGCAATTGGTGACATCGCCGAGTCCCGAGGCGCGCACCTGCAAACCCATCACCTCTATGCGGGCGATCCCCTGCCACACGTTGATGCAATTGAGAATCTTGTGGTTATGGGCGGCCCAATGGGGGCACTTGACGACACCCAACACCCCTGGCTTGCCGACGTGCGCGACCTGCTCACAACCCTTATCGCAAAAGGCACACCGGTCCTTGGCGTGTGCCTTGGGGCCCAGCTTCTCGCCGCCGCATGCGGTGCACGCGTGTATTGCGGGCCACACCTAGAGATCGGGGCAGGATCGGTCACGCTGACCGATGCCGCTGCCACCGACCCACTCTTCAAAGTTGTCACGGGCACGCAACTCGACGTGTTTCATTGGCACGGCGACACATTTGACCTGCCCGACGGCGCGACCTTGCTCGCGTCAAGCGATCAGTACCCCAATCAGGCTTTTCGCATTGCAAACGCTTGGGGGCTGCAGTTCCACGTCGAATTGCGTGCAGCAGATGCGAGCAGCATCAGCGCGCATCTGGGCGACGGAAGGTCGGTACTGCCTGTTGACCTAAGCGCTATCGAACCGAATGGGTCGTCAATTATCAACGCATTTCTTGATCTCGCGTCGACGAGGGTCAGCCGGTGAACGTCGGCTTTTCACGAACAGCGCTGGCCGGCTGAGAAACCGACTTTGGCAACGTTGACGACGTCGGTATCGGCGGCAGATCGCCACAGGGAAGCACCGCTGCAATGACGACCTGACCGTTGCCGTCGTGGACGCCAGTTTCAACTCTGTCGCCAAGACTCGACCCGCCACCACCGGCGCCGCCACTTACCCAAGCATGCGTGAGTTGAGGAAGTGCAAAGTCGTTGGGAAACGCCGCGGCCGAACCTCCTCCGCCACCACCGAAAAGTCCGCCGCCGCCACCGCCACCGCTGTACCCCCCAATGTCCATGTTGCCAGCGAACGGCGAGTTTGCACCCCGTCCGCCCTGACCAAGTAAGCCTGCACCGCCACTTGATCCTTGCGATTCATCAATAACGCCACCACTACCTCCCGCACCGCCAGCGTTTGTGGAAGCTCCCCGACCGCCTTGCGCACCCGTTCCATACGTCATTGGTGAAGGACCGTTTGGGTCATCGACCGTGAACGGGAGACTCTGCTGCGAACCGTCACCACCGTTACTGCCCAACACGCCACCGTCACCACCAAGCGTGTCGAGCGCACCAGACCCTGAACCTCCTCCGCCACCCGCCACGACCACACGGTTCGCTAGCCCGCTGCCACCTTGACGCACGTCAGACGAGCCGCCACCCCCGCCTCCAACATTGACACCGTTATCCGTTGTGCCACCTGCTCCGCCGCCATTCCAACCCGGCGTCCCTGGGTCGAGCGTGGAGCCTTCGCTTCCCAAATCGATACTGGTCCCTGGATCACCTTTTCCACCGACCGCAACGTCAAGCGTCTCACCGGGCGTAACCGAAATTATCGAACTTGCGCGTGCGCCCTTGCCACCGGGTTGGGGTAAAACAATGAACCCGTGTGGGCCGCCAACGCCTATACCCACCGAATGCATCAACGAACCTTCGCCTCCTTGCGCACCAAACGCGTCAATCGATACTTCACAGATGCCCTGGGGCACGACGTAGTGCTGCATTGCCCCGGTGGCATTGAATACCTGTTCTCTTGGCCCAACCGGTGTGCTCGCAGCGCCAACGCTGGTCAACGTCGTTCCCATCAACAAGGTTGCTGTAATTGCGACCGGCACCAGTTTTCCGCTACGAAGATGCATAGAAAGCTCCCAAATACTGCAGAACACGATTTGAACCAAGATCGTAACACGGTGCAAATTGCACGTGCGTTGACTCCCCAATTTGGGAATTCGCTAGCTTGAGACACCTGTGACAAACCAGCGCGAGGTGACACAGCGAAGCGAGCGACAGTTGTTTGTCATCGGACTCATTGCCGCGCTACTTCCAATCTGGATGGCTGTCTGGCACCTTGGGACATCAGGGATTATCCCGAATGGTGACGGAGCCGCAACGGTGCGCCGATCTCTTGACGTCTTGAGCACGAACCCACCCCTTGTCGGAATGCCCGCTGCCGGCGCACGCCTTCCAGGCTTAATCGCTCACTTTCCTGGCGCCTGGCAACTCTATGTACTCGCACCATTCGTGAAAATCTTCGGTACGTCATGGGGGCCACCTGCCGCGATGGCTTTCTTGTCATCGACATGGATTCTGCTTGCCACATGGGTACTTCGCCGCAGGCTCGGTAGCAACATCGCATTGGCAGCTCTTGCGCTCATGGCGCTGTTTAGTTGGTCGCTCGGGGTTCGCTTCCTTGTCGATCCCATCCCGATCAACATGGTGGTATTCAGCCTTCTCCCATTCTGTTTCTTGGTGTGGTGTACCGCGTTAGGAGAATCGCGTGCGCTCGTTGCGATGGCGCTTTTGGGCAATTATTTGTGGCTTGACCACCTCGTTTTCGTCCTCGTCGTGCCTGTTTTCGGGCTTGTCGGATTGGCCGGATATGTGCTGTGTCATCGATCCACGTTGGCGGCAAGCCGGAAAGAATCGTGGCGGGCTCGTTGGCTTGCATGGCAAGGGCTCATCATTGCCGTTTTCGTCACTGGGGTGATGTTGGCCCCCAGTTTCGTCTATGAGCTTAAAAACTCACCTGGCAATATTCGGCTTCTCATGACGAGTTCGGGCGGGCAACACCAAGTGGTCGGATCATGGTCGACAAGCCTTCACGTCATCATGAGTCTGATCGCCTACCCTCGATTTTGGCTCGCACATTCTGAATTCAATCTTCCGTTTGACCGTGCGCCAATTGGAGGGACCGTTTTTGGATCGATCGATCTGTTCGACATGGTCGCAACCTTCATCGTTTTGGGGTCGCTTTCGTTCCTGCTATGGAAGTCAGCGCAGCGAAACGACCGTGCGGCACATGGCTGCTCATAACGGCCATCACGTCAATCAGTGTCGCAATCCCGACGATCTATTTCGCCCCAACCACCATCTCAGAGTTTCCTTACCTTCACAGCCTCTGGGCGTTGGCCGCGTTCGTCTGGTTTGCCATTGCCCTCAACGTGGTCCGTTTGCCTGTCATAAAGAAGCGCCTCCGGCCCGCACTGCAACGTTATGGAGCATTGGCCGGTGTTGGCGCACTCGTGCTTCTCGCGACCCTCAACATGCAATTGAACGACGCCGTTTCTGCTTCGCAACGTGGCTTCAATCAACGATCTCAAACAATCAACCGTGCGGTGATTGCCTACGCCCGAAAGACGGGACCAATTGTTATCCGGGTACAGCGAAACTTTGAGACGATTGCCTACTTTGAAGCGTTGCGACTCGCGCTTGAAGAAGCACGGGTCGATTTCTGTGTGTACCCTGATTCTGTCGAGCCAGGAGGAGTCGCTTGCGCCACAAAACACATGCAGACGCTCAAAGTTGCCATCTATCCAAGCATTGATGTGACAAAGCCAAACGTTTTGGTTCACGCGGCCTACATGACGTCGCGCGAGCAACAACAATGGAGATCCATAAACGCGGATGTTGATGATTGGCTTTCCGGCGTCAACCGAGTCGAGCTCACACCAGAAGCACTCAAGAAGCTTGAACCATTCAAGAAGCGAGGCATCGCCGTGAACGGCCTGCCGGTAAGACTCCCGGGCGAAAAAGGCAGGCCCGAAGACGTTTTGAAAGAGCAAGTGGAAGGGTTTGTCCAATCCTGGTTCGACGACTCGTCCCACCATTCCCAAAATCCATTTGTCGACTCCCCTCTTTCGACGGAAGAACTGCGCATTTGGCAAGCGTTGATCAAACAAAATCAGGCGGTCGCGGTCACGATAAGCAAATCGACACGTCGATGACAAAGAATTCCAAGCTCACCCCATTTCATGCACGAACACCGGGCGCCGCCGTTTTTCCAACGGCAATCGGCACATGTGGCCTCACGTGGACTGAGCGTGGTATTCAACGGGTACACCTGCCCGAAGCGTCACCGGCAGCAATGCGCAAATTACTTGGTGACCGGTCCGTTGGCCCGTTCGTATCGATTGAACAAACACCCCAGGCCGTCCAAGATGTCGCCGCACGGATTGCAGGCGTCACAAAGGGCGTTGACGATGATCTTTGTGACATTCCGCTTGATGAAACGTCGCTCAGCGACTTTGCGTGCTCGATCTACCGTGCTCTGCGCCACGTGCCCCCGGGCGACACGATCACCTATGGAGAACTCGCGCACCGTGCGGGCCATCATTCGGCCAACATGCCACGGGCGGTCGGTCAAGTGTTGGGTCGCAATCCTTTTGGGATCGTGGTGCCTTGCCATCGGGTTGTCGCCGCCAATGGTCGGCTCGGTGGTTTTTCGGCGCACGGTGGCGTCGTCACCAAACTTCGTCTCTTACGTGCCGAATCTCGCGGAGCTGGGGCACCAGACATGCCCTGGGATCTTGCAACCGCGCACCGAAGACTGCGCGCCGTTGATCCCGACATGACCAGAATGCTCCAACTCGTTGGACATCGCCGTCCCACGTTGCGTGCCGCATCATCCACCGTTTCGGCCCTGGTCGAATCGATCATCGCCCAACAAGTCTCAACCGCGGCTGCGTCATCAATTCACGCACGACTCTGCGCGCAGTTCGCGCATCCACTCGACGGTCCAACCGCCCAAGAAATTTACGGTGCCTCCGATGAACAGTTACGTGGGGCGGGATTATCCGCGTCCAAAGTCGCATCACTACGCGACCTCGCGCGACGAGCCATAAACGGGGAAGTCCCCGACCTTAAAGTGCTCGCAACCATGGATGACGACGAGGTCATCTCCACTCTCAACCCGATACGTGGCATTGGTCGGTGGACCGTTGAAATGCTGTTGATCTTTCGCCTCGGCCGCCCCGACGTTTTGCCCGTCGACGACCTCGCGGTCCGCAAAGGATACGCGGTTCTGACCGGGAATGAACTCTCAGCCCGAGAGCTTGCACAGCGTGGCGAGATGTGGGCGCCGTGGCGCAGCGTCGTGTCGTGGTATTTGTGGCGCATGAGCGAACTCGCGTGAACGACTAGCTCAACCGGAGCGGCCCCGGCTACCTTGAATTCGCCCGTGTTGGATTAGCGCGCTTGATGTTCCTTGCGGCTTCTCACGACAAGCAAAAGTGCGACAAGACCCACGGCCAGTCCGCCCACGCCAAACGCTGTCGCAACGACAAGGAGGGCCGCGTTGTCATCGCTATCTGCGTCGTTATCGTCCGTATCGTCGGAGTCGTGCTTTGCGACCGGCGTGCCCGCGTTCTGCGTGACAGTTGGCGCACTTGCATCACCGTGCGTTGGCGTCGTTGGCGAAGTCACAAGTTGCAGCACCGGAGCAGGGTGCTCGGGCTCTGGCTGACCAGCGACTGATTCTTGGATCCAGGCTGTCTCAGACGTTTTGCCCGCCGCGTTTCGATAGGTCTGAATCGTCTTGAACGTTAACGACGAAACACCCTTGGGCAGCGGCCCAACTTGGAGTTGAAACTCGTCAAATTCGCCCGGGGCGATCGAGCCACCCGACCAAGTCACTTCGCCGACCACATCTGATACGTCACCGTGCTCGGTTTGAATCGGTGTCGCCAACTTCTTCCGAACGATTTTTGCTTTCCATCCGGGCTTTGAGCGGACCGAAACAAAAGCCAACGGGTGATCAACAGGGAGTTGCACCTTGACTTGCACGGTCGAGGCGTCATCTTCTTCATTGGGAACGCGAATCGACACGACCGTAAATGACCCGGGCGAGGCATCTTGTGCTGACACGACAACATGGGCGCTCGCAGGCGCAGCCAGCACAATCGCGGCCGCCACACCCAGCGAAACGAGCGAACCGAAAAGCTTCTTCATGCTCGCTAAGGCTAGATCGTTTCGTGAAAAGTCCAACTCATCAAACTTCACGTGCCATGTTGGCAAAGCGGGTGTAATGACTTAAGAACGCGAGACGGGTCACGCCAAGAGGCCCCGAACGATGCTTCGACACCAACACCTCCGCGGTGCCCGCGTCGGGAGACTCCGGGTTGTAGATCTCGTCGCGATACAAGAACATCACCACGTCCGCGTCTTGTTCCAAGGCACCTGATTCACGCAGGTCGCTGAGCAACGGACGCTTGTCGGCACGCTGTTCAAGGCCCCGGTTCAACTGGGCTAACGCCACCACCGGACAATGCAACTCACGTGCCAAAATCTTGAGTCCGCGACTGATCTCGGCGACTTCAACCTGACGGTTCTCCGCGTTCGAACGCCCCGTCATGAGCTGCACGTAGTCGACAACCACCAGCCCAAGTTCACCCACTTTTGACGACAAGCGCCGCGCCTTGCCTCGAATTTCAGCAATCGACACGTTCGGATTGTCATCCAACCAAATAGGCGCTTCCGCCAAACGCCCCACGGCACCAGTGATCTTCGTCCAATCCGAATCTTCAAGGCGACCTGAAGCCATACGACGCGAATCCACACGGGCTTCAGCGCTCAACAAACGTTGCGACAATTCCAGACGACTCATTTCCAACGAGAAATACAACACGGGCTTGCCCGCATGCATCGCTGCGTGACTCGCCATACCCAAGGCAAACGCTGTTTTCCCCATGGCCGGTCGCGCGCCAATCACGATGAGCGCTTCAGGCTGCAAACCAGACGTGAGATCGTCAAGGTCGGTGTAACCCGACGGAGTTCCGGTGATCGCGTCACCCCGGTCATAGAGCATCTCGATACGACTGAGCGTGTCGGGCAACAATTCACGAAGTTCCGCGGTTGAGTCGGTGATCCGATTCTGGGAGAGGTCGTACACCATGGTCTCGGCCTCATCAAGCGTTTTCACCACATCGTCCGGCAGGCTGTAACCCAATTCGGAGATCTCCGCGGCGACGCCGATGAGTTTGCGCAAAAGTGCATGGTCTTCAACGATGCGGGCGTAACGCGAGGCGTTCGAGGTTGCTGGCGTATTCGCTTGCAAGCTGAGCAACACCGATGGTCCACCGAGCGCGTCCAGCAAATCTGATCGACGCAGTTCGTCGGCGACAGTAACGGGGTCAACCGGTTCGCCTTGCGCGGTTAGCGCGGAAATCGCGTCATAGATGTGGCCGTGCGCGGGCTTATAGAACGAATCGGCGGTGACTTGCTCGGCGGCAGCGGCGACCGCCTCACGTGACAACAACATGGCGCCAAGCAATGATTCTTCGGCCTGAAGGTTGTGTGGAGGGACTCGCCCACCCGTGAACGACGATGACCCTTGATCTGATGGCGCCATAGAACCACCTTGCTCCACGATGGCTGTGGAAGGGAAGTAGCACAACGTGGATTTCTATCCACAATACGTGCTGTTTCTTGTGGAAAACTCCGCATTCTGGACCGAAAAGCCCCAACGCTCCTGTGGATACTGTCTGAAATTTCCTTATGGGAATTGACAATAATCGTTGTGGATAGTGCGTTTATGGCGACGGTCACAAGCAGAAGTTGCCTGTGGATGTTGCCCGGTTCAGGCGGGGGTCACCTCGACGTTGACGGAGAACTCCACGTTGGCGTGCAGTTTCACACGCACTTCATGATTACCAACGGTTTTAATCGGCTCATCAAGATGCATCGCGTGCGGATCGATTTCGATGCCGGTCTGTTCGTTGATCGCAGCCGCGATCTCAACCGGAGTGACCGAGCCAAAAAGTCGCTCGCCAGAACTCGTTTTTGCCGCCACCGAAATGGTAGTCGGAACAAGTTTGCGCGCAATCTCATCACCAGCCGCACGGGCAGCCGCGTCTTGCGTTTCTCGTTTGCGGCGCATGGCCTCAGCCTGCGCATGCGCACCCGGCGTTGCCTTGAACGCCATGCCACGAGGGATCAGAAAATTGCGGGCGTAACCGTCTGCAACCGTCACGAGGTCACCGCGCTGGCCAACACCGGCCACGTCACTACGAAGAATCAACTCCATATCAGTCCTCGCCCTCGTAGGTTTCGATGGCTTCGTCGGTTACGACTTCATCGGTTTCGATGTATTCGTCACCATCAGAACCGGGAGGCGGCGTAGATGGTGTCGGTGGCGGACCATCGGCGCGGCCGCCACGTTCGGAGCGCTCGCCACGGTTTGAACGGGTCTGGGTTACGCGACTCGCATACGGCAGAAGCGCCATTTCCCGCGCGTTCTTGATTGCCATGGCGATTGCTGCTTGCTGCTGCGAATCGTTCCCGGTCACACGACGAGCCCGAATCTTGGCCCGGTCCGAGGTGAATCGTTTGAGTAGCTCAACATCTTTGTAGTCGATGTACGAGACTTTCTCGGCGGTGAGAATGCTCACCTTTTTCTTGGCGCGACGCGAATTGTCTTTGTTTTTGCCGCGCAGCTTTGCGTTCTTACCTGCCACTAGAAAGGCTCCTCATTGCTGTTCCAGTCCGAATCGGATGGGCCGTCGGATCGACCACCGCCGGAATTACTTCCACCGCCACCTTGGCGTTCATTTTTGTTGACCACCGCTGTTGCCCAACGCAAGCTCGGCGCAACATCATCGGCGACGATCTCAATTTTTGAGCGCTTGTCACCTTGTTCGGTTTGCCATGAACGCTGTTCAAGACGGCCAGTGACCACGACGCGCGAACCACGCGCGAGCGATTCGGAGACGTTTTCGGCGAGCTGTGCCCAACATTTCACGTCAAAGAACGAGGTTTGTTCTTCCCACTCGTTGTTGGAACGGTTTTGCCAGCGGCGGTTGACCGCCACACCGAATGATGCAACGGCTTGGCCGGACGGGGTGAAGCGCAGTTCGGGGTCACGGGTGACGTTCCCGATGACCGTAACGCTGTTATCTTGTGCCATTGTAGGGGCCTCCTTTACTCGGCGGACGCCGAGACGGGTTCTGCCTCGCCGAACAGACCGCGACGGTCTGCTTCGTGATCGGGCAGACGGATGAGTTTGTGGCGGATGACGTCATCCGCGAGACGAAGTTGGCGTTCCATCTCATCGAGCGCCCCGCCTTCGGCAAGGATCTCGAGCACCAAATAAAAGCCCTCGGTTTTGTGATTGATCTCGTACGCGAAGCGGCGTTTGCCCCACTTGTCAACCGAAGCAACCTTGCCATTGGCGGTGGTGACTTGTTCGGTCACTCGGTTCACCAAATGGGAGGCTTCGGATTCGGACAGTTCGCCGTCCGCGATGATCATGAGTTCGTAAGCTCGCATTGGAGCTCCTTCCCTGTGGACACGACGGTTAGGTCGGGGCCCCACACGGTGCGGGGCAGGGTTTGTATTGACCGAGACAGGCTAGACGGTTGGTGTGTTGGATTCCACATCGCCACCCATCATCGCATCAGGGTGTGACAGCCATGATGGTTGTGTCTGGGCCAACTTTGGGTGCGCGTCAGTTCACTTCCGCGTGCCCATAGAGGCCAAGCGATTCAGCCACGCCAGATGCCAAGTGATAGCTCTCTGACTCATCGGGAAACTGCCGGGTTCGAACGTCGTCACCAAAACGAGTGAGGGCCGCAACAGAATCGGCTCGAATCGCTCCATAGCGACGCACAAACTTGGGTGCGATCCGGTCCTCGATACCCAATACATCGTGGAAGACCAACACTTGTCCGTCACATTGGGCGCCAGCACCGATGCCAATGGTTGGAATATCAAGGGCATCTGTTACGACGCCGGCAACCTCGGTTGGCACACCTTCCAGCACCACCGCGAAACACCCGGCTTCTTGGATCGCGCGTGCGTCGGCGATGAGGTTCCGCGCCGCTTCGTCAGACTTGGCTTGCACACGAAACCCGCCCATGGCATTCACCGACTGCGGGGTGAGACCAAGATGACCCATCACCGGAATCTCCGCGTCAATAAGCGCTCGGATCATCGGCACGCGCTTCTCCCCACCTTCAAGTTTCACCGCTTGCGCGCCCGCACGAACCAGTGTGGCGGCATTGGTGACCGTGTCGGCAGTCGAGACGTGATAGCTCATCCAGGGAAGATCCGCCACGATTAACGAATCTGGCTTGGCTCGACCCACTGCCGCGGTGTGGTGGGCAATGTCGTTGGTGGTGACCGAAAGCGTGTCGTCGTAACCGAGCACGACCATGGCAACCGAGTCTCCAACCAAGATCAAATCGGCGCCCGAGTCTGAAACCATTCGGGCCCCGGGGGCATCATAAGCCGTGACCATGACAAGTGGATCGGAACCCGTACGAACTTTCGACGCGGCGATCCAAGGAACGCTTCGTCTGCCACGAGATGTAGTGGTGGACATGGTTTGTGGACCTCCTGGCTCGTCCAGGGCACGAACGGCTCCCGGCGATAGGCAAAACGCTACTCCTCGTTGAGGCCAATACCGCAACTCGTACGGGCCTCACCTTTTCGCTTCGGTCTTGGGTGCACTTTCTCGCCGTTTTCTGTCCGGATTCGGCACCCAAAACGCTCAAAGGTTGCGACAACCTGCCAGCAGTTTGTTGTCGGAATACCGCTAGGGAGACGTAGTTGGCGGAGGAGTCGGTGGCGGTGTTGCTGGCGGCTCGGTTGGCGGCGGGGCGGTTGCCACCGGTGGAGCCGTCGTCGGTGCACTCGACGTCGCGGGCACCGTGCCGCTCAAATCGCCTGTTGTCGGCGGCGGAGTCGTCGACACCGGCGTGTCGTTTGACGAACTCTGATCCGACCACGACTGATCCGAGGAGCCGACACCATTATCAAAATCGTCAACATCCCAAGCAGGTGTCAAATAGCGCGACCCGCCCCACGACGTGAGGAACTTACCGCCTGAAAGATCACCGGTGACCGGAAAGTTCTGGGGCTTTGTGCCAGCTAGCGCCGCGGTCATGAACCGTTTCCAAATCTCCGCGGGATAACTCGCGCCCTGAAAACTTCCCGGCATCACACGGTTGCCCGATTCATAGCCCATCCAAACCGACGCGGTAAAGCCCGGTACAAAACCGGTAAACCACGCATCGGTGTTGCGCTGCCCTGCTTTGATGTCGTCGCCGGTGCCCGAGTCGGCTTCGGCAACCGTGCCTGTTTTTCCCGCTGCCGGGCGATCGAGTTGCGCTGATCTTGCCGTGCCTCGTTGCACGACTTGTTGCAGCGCATACACCACCCGCGAATTCTGGGTTGGCGTAAGCACTTGGTTTCGTTTGGGCGCGTAACTCGCGAGCACATTGTGCGAACGATCTTCAACGCGATTTACCATCGTCGCGTCCATCTGCACGCCGTTACGAGCAAAGGTGCTAAACGCATCGGCTACCTGGACCACAGGCAAGTTCACCGCGCCCAATACAAACGATGGAAGATACTGGCTTGTCCCACCACGTTTCTCGAAACGTTTCGACACGCCAAGTTCATGCGTCGTCTGCACAACTTGTTTGGGACCAAGTTCAAGCATGATCGCTGCAAATGACGAGTTGATCGACTGAGCGGTGGCATCGACCACCGAGGCAACGCCAGATGAACAACAGTCACTTCGCACCGGCCAGTCTTCTGAGAGCAGTTTGGGATAGTCCGTCTTAAGGAATGTTTTCTGGAACTGTGCCGGAATAGACGACGTGATCGAGTACCCGCTCTTGACAAGATCAGCCAACGCGAAGGCCTTGAACGTGGATCCGACTTGACGTCCACCTGATCCACCGGCCCCGGTTGCCAAGTTCACTTTGTTCGTCGAATAGTCGGTCCCGCCCATCATGGCCACGACTTTGCCTTGATTGTCGATGGCCACAAGTGCACCAGAAGGGTGATCGGGAAAGCTCAACACCGAAGTCACCGCTTCAAACGCCTGCTTTTGGCGCTCGGGCTGCAACGTTGTGTAAATCCGTAAGCCGCCATTGAACAGTTCGTCCGTGCCCAACTTGCCCGTCAGATTCTCAATGACGGCCTGTACAAAATAACGGGCCGCGTACGGATCCGCTTCAGTCGAACCCAGTGGTCCACCAAGCCAGTTCACGCCAATACTCGGGTGATAGTCGATCACACCAAGTGGCGAAGCTGCAGCAAGCACCCGTTGTTGCTCTGAAATCATGTTGTTCTTTGCCATGTTGCCAAGCACAACACCACGCAATGCTTTCGCTTTTGCCGCGTCTTGCGCCCAACTTGGATTCCGGATGATGCCAGCCAAGAAAGCCGACTGCGCCAGATTCAATTCGGACGCGTTCACATCAAAGTAACTCTGCGCTGCGGCTTGTACGCCATACGCACCACGACCGAAGTACACGAGGTTGAGATACCGCTCGAAGATCTGCTTCTTGGAGAGTTTCTGTTCAAGCTTGACCGAGAGAACCGCTTCTTTGATCTTGCGTGAAAAGGTTCGCTCAGACGTGAGGTAGGTGAGCTTGACGTACTGTTGAGTGATTGTAGATCCACCATGAGTGCGGCCGCCTTTGCTGATATCAATCCACGCGGCCCGAGCAATTCCGACAGGGTCAACGCCTCCATGTTTGAAGAAATCTTTGTCTTCAGCTGCGAGCACCGCGTTCTGCATTTCAGGAGAAATTTTTGCAAGCGGAACGACAACACGATTCACGTCGCCATGGAGCGAGGCCATCGCATTTGACTCATTGCAATTCTTGGTGACGTTCGCCGCACAAATAAATGACGTTTGATCAACAACGGGGTTTGTGGTGGGCAGTTGCACCTGCGAAGCGGCCCACAACACGCCGAGCACCGAAGCCAACACGACCACGGTGATAAAAAACAGGGGGCGTCGAAGTCGCCACAGCAGCGACCGTCGCTTGGCGCCCGGCTTGGTCGGGTCGATTGATTTGGAGCGACGTCGAGGGATCAATCGTGGGGCCATGGCTCATCTCGTGCCCACTTTTGGGCACCAGCTGAGCCTACCAACCCCTCCATCAAATTGACCGTCTGAGGCGACGCGTGGCGGCAACAACAATGAGTCCGGCAACGGCGAGCGCACTGCCAACTTGGAGAATCAGCAGTGACCGCAACCCGGTCGCGGGAAGTGCCTCGCCCGTTGGTGAACGTACTTCCTCGGGCGTCGGTGAACCAGGTGCTTGTGCCACGACTGGCTCGATGACCTGAGGTGGTGTGGTCGTCGTCGGTGACTGAACGGTGGTGGATGGCACAGTCGTCGTGGACTGTGGCGGAGCTGCTCTCACCCGTGCGGTTACCTCTGTGCACGAACGACCCCCGTCGTCGTCAATGACACAAACTCCGACCGTGTAGGTGCCAGTGGTCGAGTACACGTGATCAACCTCGAAGTTCCCCTCGCCCGGTGCGGAAACGTCAGGCACAATCTGCGAACTGGTGCCGTCGCCCCAATCAAGTTGCACCACATGGGTGTCATCGACCCCGGCATCGGCCCAATTACCGGGAAGTGACCAAGGCTGACCAACTTCAACCTCGCCCGTTGGGGTGACCGTGAACGTTGGCGCCAGGTTGTTCACCGTGACCGTTGAGCGGGCCTCGCTACAGGCTCCGCGGTCATCGCACACCTCGGCCAAAACCGCGGCCAAGCGATTATCGCCGTAGCGGTGCGTGGCAGTACCCACACCAACCGAACCACCATCAGCCACAACCATTGGGCCGCTGCTGCCGTCACCCCAGTTGATCGTTCCGGTGTGTGTATCTGACGGATTTGCGTCTTCGAACGCGACCTGACGTTGGATCAGGTCGCCCTCATCAATCGTCGCGTTGTCCTCACCCGTCGATGACAACGGACCATTCGTTGACGCCAACGTTACGAGCATGTCGTCGCAACCCACACCGCCGTCATCGTCGGTGACACAGATCGTGACCGTCACCGGGCCATCAACCGCATAGGTGTGCGCGGCAGCTACGACACCGTTGCCGTTGTTTTCAGACACCGTTGCTGGTTCAACCGCTGAACCGTCACCCCAATCAACAGTTGCGGTGTGCGTGTCGAGAATCCCGACATCGGAAAACACCGAATCGTCCAACACCAACGTCGGGCCTGCCGTGCGGTCACGTCCCGCATCGACCACGGGGGCGACATTGGTGACATTGACGCTTCGATCCGCGCAGCCAGTGTCACCGCCATTGTCAGTGATACAGAGCTTCGAGGGATACGTGCCATCGTCAAGGTAACGGTGCGAAGCAGAAACTTGACCGAAACCATCAACCGTCGAGATCACATCAACCCGATCTTTTGCTGACCCGTCGCCCCAATCGAACAAGCCCGAATGCGTGTCGAGTTTGCCCGGATCGATGAAGTTGCCATGAAACGATGTGAGGGTACCCTCAGGCGCCGAAATTGACGTCTGTGCGAAGTTCCGATAGCGCACGTCGGATTGAGAGAAGTTATAGAAACCGAACCGCGCATCAGCAGGAAACGAACCTGTCACATCCAACTCGAGGACATCGTTCACCCAAACCTGCAATCGGTCACCGGTGTAACGGAAACGAACTCGGTAGATCGTATTCTCCGACCAGCCGGTATCGGCCAGTGTCGCACCTCGGGCAAGTTCGGTGATAGATCCAGTTCCGTTTGAGGGCGCCATATGGCTCCACAAATCAACCCCAGTGCCGCGAATATCCCAGACGGCGAGCCCACCTTCGGCAGCCCCCTGATCGTACTGTTTCCAGTCGACAAGTAGATAGTGAGAATTGGGGTTCGTGTACATGTCGGGCGCAGCGCCGATTACAAAGCCGATGAAATCATCATCGGAATACGTTTCGACACTCATCTCGACGGTTGCCTCGGTGCCCACGAAGCTATTGGGTGAAACGAACGTGCTCGGATCCGAATTGATCACCTGGAGGACCGAGTCGCGCGAGTCGGCGACCTGCCAATCCGCGGCGGGCTGACCGTAGTAAATGGGGGACTGAACGGCCTGCCAGGTCGACAAATCAATGAAGTTGACCTTGGGGCCCTGGTTCATGATGGTCACATCTTGGTACGCACATGCCCATGGGCTGGTTGCATACTTGCCGCACAATTGCACCGAGTACTGCCCGTCATCGGCATAGGTGTGACGCAGAACGTTCGTGGCAAACTGCGCGCTGCTGACCGAGTCTGTGCTCTGCGGGGTGCCATCTCCCCAGTCGATACGCCGAGTGACGGTGCCCGAACCGCTGGCGTCGATCGTGCCCGCTGCTTCCACCTGGCTACCTTCGAGGCCGTCTGCTCCAGCCGGTGGTGGACCCTCGCTGCCCACCAGGTCGGGATGCACATCAAGGGTGATCACCGGCATCGGCGTACCGTCTGTGGTCGACGCATCACAGTCGTCGTCCACCCCATTTGCAATATCGGGCATACCCGGATTGATGGTGCTGTCAGCGTCATCGCAATCGAGCGTCGAGGGCCAACCGTCGCCATCATCATCGGCTCCAGAAACCTTGACCCACCAGGTCGTTGATGTGGCATGTCCGGCATTGTCGGTGACAATAGCCATGATGAGCCGTCCGCCAACGTCAGCCGGTGCGGTCACCAAATCAAAACTGTTGCCCGTTGCCACCTGGGCGCCGTTGTCCCACCAGCTCGTGGTCACCGAGCCACCCTCGGGGTCACTCGGGTTCACGGTGAAGTGCGCGTTATTGCCGGCAATCAGATCGATTACCGACGTGGCCGGTGTGCGCGCGCCGATGATCGGTGTGGCATCGATCGCGGTATTGGTGAACGAAGCGGTGGCCACATCAGAAATGCCGTCGATGCCGGTCACTGTCACCGACACCAGATCCGGCGTGGCATCGGTGGGTGTAAACGTCGGGGTTGCCCCGGTCGCATCATCGAACGCCGTGTCGCCATCGAGATCCCAGGCGTAGCTCAACATTCCCGTGCCACTCGACGCGCTCGCGTCCAATGCCACCGGTGTTCCGGTTGTTCCCACATAGGGGCCTCCGGCATTTGCGGTTACGAAATCGTCGGACATGAGCGGATCAGCTTCGAGTTGGGTGATCGCCGTGTTGAACGTGTTGATGAGCGCCCGAAGCTGGGCCTGGAGCGCCGCGGTTTGTGCGGCGATCTCGTCGAGGTTCGCGGCAGTTCCCGCCTTGGTAATGCCCGCTAGTCGAAGATTGTCAATCGTGCGCAGTCCGGTTTGCTGGTCTGTCGGGGTGATGCCCAATGCCGCGGCTTTGGTACGAAAATCCTGGGGGATGCCATTTGCGCGCGCGTCGACCAGCATGTTGCCGATCGTTGAGGCGACCAGGTCAAACTCGGCGGGCTCGGCGCGAACCGCATCGGCAGCGTTACTTGCCGCGGCCGCGGTGCGCGGCAGTTGATTGATGAGCGCTAGTGCGTATCGCTGCGCGGCCCGGGCCTGTTGACGGGCCCACACGCCGTTGTGGTCTCCGGCCGCGCCTTGATATTTTTCGATGGAGTCGAGCAAGCCTTTGGTCAGCACACCTTCGACGCCGCTTTGTTCGCCAAGTTCGACTTGGGCCCGCAGCATCGGGTCGGTGTCAAATGATTCAAGCTCGCTCAACGAGGTCGGTGACGACGGCGCGTCATAGGAATAGTTCGGAGGGTCTGCCGCAATGCCTCCCCAGTGCCGTTGGGTGCTGATCAGGAGATTCTGCGTGACCGCTTTGGGATCGGGGAAACCGTTTGCCGTGGCGACAACGTTTTGAACCATGAAGATCAGCATTTCGATGCCATCGGTCATTGCTCCGTACAGTTCCCACGCATTGGCGATGAAAACGAGACCAGCAAAGGTGTATTGGGCTTCTTTCCAGTTGCCGGCTCGTTGTGCCGCGTCGGCCTTGATCGTACTGATGTCGATCGGAGGCACCATCACGTTCGAGGTGACGCGGAACGCGTTTGGAATGAACGTATCGAACGCGGGATCAAACACTTTGTCCTGGCAGTTGTCGATGACGACACCGTAACGGCCCGGCCCGATGCTGCCTCCAGGGGCGGTGTAACCGATGACTTCGTCGACAAATCCACCGCCTCCTTGCCCGAATACGACGTTTGGTGAACCCGACACGTCAGAAAGTGCAGCTCCGGTTGATCCTGTCCAAGTGCTCGGCACGACATAGAGATCAGAAACGGCATAGATCCAGTCGTCCACCGGCGATTCTGATCCGATTTTTGGGCAACTTCGCACATAGTCAGTCATTCCGACCGCGACAGTCACGGCTTCGCTTGCCCCATAAACCGGTTTTGACATCCCCACGTCGGCTGCGTGGGCGGGTTTGGCTTCATTGACGGTTACAAGTGCGATTGAGCTAACCGTCAGGATCAACAGAGTGGCGGCAAGCCGCCAGATACGGGTGCCGTACTTTCTCGCCATGCCCAGATTGTGCAACACGAGCGCGAACAAAGCGCGAACGAGCTACTTTTCCGGGCAATTCTTCTCAGCTGGATGCGTGTCGTCCCACCGGGAATGAACGCATGAGATGATTCCACCAACACTGGGTGCAAACTTCGACGACATAGCCGGTGAAATCGCCGCTACGACGTGCAAGCTTGGCCAACTCTCCCTTGGTGGACAAACAGCGCCCCGAGGCTGGGAGTCGAGGGCCAAAGACATAGGTGACCAACACGAGCTCTTGAGCGTCACATATCGGACACGGACGTTCGCTGTGCATACCCAACGCTTTCGCGTTGCGACGCAGCTCCGCGTGAGCATCGCACACTTCGTTGCGAGCAATGCGACCACCTCGAAACTGGGTAATGAGTGTCTGGCGCGCGAGTCGGTAGTCAATCTCACCTTCCCCTTTGAACGTTCGGGGACGTGGGGCGCTGGTTGCACTCACATTGGTGCACGCTAGCTCCTCGTCCTCCTCCCTTCTACCGAAATTTGACGCGTTCTGGCCTCTC
>CAZJAZ010000050.1:0-12218 GCA_964544305.1 uncultured Iamiaceae bacterium
GATGCTTTCGCGAGCCAAAACGCTTTCTCTCTTGCTTCAACGAGCTTTGCTCCGGATGCGCTTGGAAGGACGAAAACATCCATTGCGCCAAGCTCTCCAACCAATTCGGCAGTTGTGGCGACGTCTTCGTCAAGGCGATGCTCCTGAGGCGATTCAAGCACCACCAACAGGTACGCAAGTGCGGTGTCTTTGATTTCCTGGGGAAGTCCAAGTTCCAAACCCACATAGGCGGTCGCGCCTGCCATCGTGAGCATGTCAATGTATTCAAGCATCAGGGGATCAAGGCCTGCACCGACAATCTTGGGCACCGCCGCGGTGACTTCTTCGAGGGTGGCAAAGGGCGCAAGAACGGTTGCTACATGATGAAGTCGTGGGCGCACACGTAAAGTGGCTTCGGTGACCAATGCCAGCGTGCCTTCTGAGCCCGTTATGAGTTGGGTGAGGTCATAACCACTTGAGGCCTTCACGAACTTACCGCCGGATCGAATTGACTCGCCGGTGGGCAGCACTGCTTCGATACCCAGCACGTTGTGTCGTGTGACTCCGTATTTGACGGCACGCATTCCACCCGCGTTCGTGGCAACGTTGCCGCCCAAACTTGCTGAATTCTCACCGGGAAACACTTGGTAGACAAGGTCATATTCACGAAGCGCGTCGTCGAGTTGTGCCAGGGTGACGCCACTTTGCACGGTCGCAGTGTGGTTGGCCGTGTCGATTTCAAGGATTGCGTTCATGTGGTCAAAAGCAATCACGATTCCATCGGCGCTGGGGCGGCACGCTCCTGACATTCCCGTTCCAGAACCGCGTGCTGTCACGGACACCCGGTGGGCATTGCAGAGCGTGACGACTTGTGCCACCTGGGCGGTGTTGGCTGGTCGCACGACGGCAAGCGGTAGTACCGGCTCAAAGTTGAGTGCCTCATCATGGGTGTCGTCGGCGCTGATGGCTTCGCCGATCGTGATGTTGCTGGCCCCGACGATTGTGGTGAGTTGATCAAGAATGGTGCTCATAACGGGTGATCCTTTAGTAAGCCCAGGGGTACGCGGACCAATCAGGGTCACGCTTTTCTACGAAGGCATCGCGTCCCTCTGCCGCTTCGTCCGATCCGTAGGCAAGGCGGGTCGCTTCTCCTGCAAATACTTGTTGGCCAACGAGCCCGTCGTCAATCAAGTTAAATGCGAACTTCAACATCCGTTGGGCCGTTGGGCTTTTCGCATTGATGGCCTGGGCCCAATCCAGTGCGACATTTTCTAGGTCGGGGTGGGGGATCGCTGCGTTCACCATTCCCATCGCAACCGCTTGCTCTGCGGTGTAGGGACGACCCAAGAAAAAGATCTCGCGGGCAAACTTTTGTCCAACCTGTCGGGCGAGATACGCCGAGCCAAAGCCGCCATCAAAGCTCGCAACATCCGCGTCGGTTTGTTTGAAACGGGCATGCTCTTTGCTCGCGAGTGTCAAGTCACACACGACATGCAAACTGTGGCCGCCACCAGCCGCCCAACCCGGCACGACGGCGATCACAACTTTGCCCATGAATCGAATGAGACGCTGCACCTCAAGAATGTGGAGTCGTCCTGCTCGACCGGGATCAATGGTGTCAGATGTTTCACCTTCCGCGTAGCGGTAACCGTCTTTGCCCCGGATCCGCTGGTCGCCGCCAGAACAAAATGCCCAGCCCCCGTCTTTAGGAGAGGGGCCATTTCCAGTCAGTAGTACACATCCGACGTCACTGGTGGTACGTGCATGTTCGAGTGCGCGGGAAAGTTCGTCAACGGTTGCCGGGCGAAAAGCATTACGCACCTCTGGCCGATTAAAAGCAATACGGACAGTTCCTTGATCGACACAGCGGTGGTAGGTGATGTCGCCAAAATCGAAACCTGCCACGGGCTCCCAGCGGTTTGAATCGAAGAGTTCGGAAATAAAAGCCATAGGTGAAGGGTTATTTGGTCGTTGCGATGCCGCCATCGACGGGCAGAATCGCGCCGGTGATATACGAGGCTGCTCGAGACGCAAGGAAAATTGCAGCTCCAGCCATGTCATCTGGTCGCCCAATCCGCTTGAGCGGCGCTGATGCAGCGATTTGATCGCCAAACGCTGCAAGGGTGGCGTGCATCATTTTTGACTCGAACGGACCAGGGGCAATCGCATTCACGGTTACCTCGGGTGCGAGCTTTGCTGCAAGGTGCCGGGTGAGTTGATGAACTGCGGCTTTTGAAGCCGAGTATGAATACGTTTCCATTATTGGAACCTGGATCCCGTCGATTGAGCCAATATTGATGACTCGAGATGGATCTTCTGGCGTTGACGCGCTGCGCAGAGCGTGCAGGAGGAACTTGGTGGTGTGGAACACCCCTTTGACGTTGAGATCAAGCGTGCGATCCCAAGCCGCATCATCAAACTCGGCGAGTGGGGCGCCCCACGTTGCGCCCGCGTTGTTGACCAGGATATCGAGGCGATCGTTCTGGGCAAGATAGGCGTCAGCGAGTGCTTTGGCGCCATCTTCGGTCGCGAGATCGGCAACGATGCCACGACATGATCCGAGTGTGCTCAAACGTGCTACTTCTTGTTCGCAAATATCGGCTTTTCGTGATGCGATCGTGACATCGGCGCCGGCTTCAACGAATCCCTGTGCAATCATCAGGCCAATGCCGCGTGTGCCGCCGGTGACGAGTGCGGACTTACCCGCAATGGAGAACAGATCACTCATGAACTGCGACCCTACCCGGTCAGCGGGCTTGGCATTTGGGACACCACGTTGTGCCACGTCCATTGAGGGTCCGAAAGTGAAGTGGTGTCTCACAGCGCGTGCATGGCTGCCCTTTGCGCCCGTAACAGTCGAGATGGTGTTGGTGTCGACCTGTGTCGCCATCAATACTTCGGTAGTCCCGCAGTCGCGTCCCGCCGTGTTCGATCGCTTCGGTCAGCACGTCGATGATGGCTTGGTGTAAGCGTGCTACCCGGTTGCGAGAAATCCGACGCGTTGACGGATTGATGCCCGCACGCCAAAGGGCCTCATCCGCGTAGATGTTGCCCACGCCTGCCACGGCACGCTGAGAGAGGATCGTGGTCTTGATGTGCTGATTGCTTTTTGCGAGCAAACGAGCAAATTCGTCAACGTTGAATGCTGGCTCGAGAGGTTCAGGCCCCATATTTCTCAGAGCGGGCAGCGATTGGTAGTCGCCCGTGGCGATGTAGGCAATTCGTCCAAATCGACGTTGATCACAGAACACCAGAGTTGAACCGTCATCGAGGTGCCACCATGCCCGCGTCCAAGGGGTCCGATTGCGCGCCGATACAGGTTCGGGGAGATCTGGTGTGAAATGGCATGCTCCGGTCATGCCGAGATGGATTACAAGGTCATGCTTTGACCCCCATTCGATGAGGAGAAACTTGCCGCGCCGTCGGACCGCTCCAAAGTGATTGGCGACACCTCGCGTGGCGTCAGCAAACTTGGCTGATTGAAATGCATCTGCAGCAAGTACGAGTCGTCCGGGTAATCGTGCCGCGAGTTGCCGACGGATAGTTTCGACTTCGGGTAGCTCAGGCACGCTGCCACGCTATCGGTGACGATATTGACCAAACGGCGAGTCGTTCACCATGTTGCAAAGAACCTTCCAACGGTGGGCCACATGAGAAGATGTTGGTATGAAGTACGTGTTTGCGCTTGGACTCATCGCGGTTATCGCCGCGGTCGCCGTCGCAGTTGTGAATGGGGCTCGCTCGCGGTCGGCGAAATCTGACTGGTTAGATGAGCTCGATGAGATTCGTTTGTCGTCCCTTGGCGACGATCAAGAAGTAACAGGTGCTTTGCACGCGGTGCCGGCCGAAGTTGCTCTGGCCCCAGATTTCGATCATGGAGATGAGCATCCGAGCGACCGAGATGGTGAACCCGGCCAAAACGAGGTGGAACTCGAGCCGACCAAGGTGGTCGTTGAGGCTGAGGAATCAATTCAAGAGGAGTCGGCAAGTCCACTGCGTCGTGAGGCCGCGAATGTTCAACCGATTGAACGCGATGATGCTGGGATGCTTTTTCACGAATACGCATGGGACGAGACATGTCTCCTTCGAGTCGATGCGACCAATCCTGAGGGCCTACGCGTCGTCGCCAACGCCGATGATTCTGGTGGGGTTTGCACGGTTGATCTACCCCGCGGCAGTTTGTGGCATCGAGGACCAAACGATGCGAAGTTCTCTGTACAGACGACGGACGGGCTGATCCAAGGATTTGGCACATGTGCCGTTGCAGTAGACGAAAATTGGACGTTTGCCATCTGTCTCGAAGGTGAAATGAGCCTTCGACATCTTGGCACGGACGAGGTTGACCTCGCAGCAGGATGCATTGGACGTATGGGCCACGACGATGCACAAGTTCAGGTGATGAACGCGGGGTTTGACGCGCTTGAAGACCAGGACATTGTGAAACGCCATCGGCGTCTCGACACGAAGTGAGCGTCATGTACGACCGATTTGAACATCTTGTTTGCGCTCGACACGACAATGGAGTACTCGTCGTCACCCTCAATCGCCCCGAGGTTCTCAACGCCACCGATGAAGTTCTGCACCGTGAGCTGTCCGAAATTTGGCCGGTTATCGACAGTGATGAATCGGTGCGAGTCGTGGTTGTGCGAGGTGCAGGTCGAGCGTTCTCCGCTGGCGGAGACCTCGCAATGGTGGAACACATGACCACCGATGATCGTCTTCGAGAACGAGTGATGAACGAAGCTCGCGCCATCGTTTACAACATGCTCGCGTGTACAAAGCCGATCGTTTCAGCAGTTCACGGACCGGCCGTAGGGGCGGGCTTGGTCGTTGCGCTCCTCGCCGACATAGCAATCGTTGCGAATGACGCACGAATCATTGATGGACATACTCGGCTGGGAGTTGCGGCTGGAGACCACGCTGCCTTGGTTTGGCCCATGCTCTGTGGCATGGCGAAAGCGAAATACCACTTGTTGCTGTGTGAGAGCATTTCTGGATCGCAAGCTGAAGCAATGGGAATGGTTGCACAAAGCGTGGCCGAAGAAGACGTGGTCCCGCGAGCAATGGAGGTCGCAAATCAACTCGCCGGGGGTGCGCAACAGGCAATTCGCCTCACAAAAATGGCACTGAACGGCTGGTATCGACAAGCGCTCCCAATTTTTGATGCTTCGTGGGCGGCAGAAGCCGCCGGGTTTGCCGGGCCCGATGTTGTCGAAGGTATTGCTTCCCATCGTGAGAAGCGCCCACCACGATTTAATCCGAGTTGACCGAGGAAGCAAATCGATCAAGATCGGGCCGCGGGTCGAAGCGAGCCACGGTAAATGCGATCAACACGGGGACGTGTACGGCGTAGACGATGATTGAGAGGGTGAGCACCACGAGTGGGGCTCCTGACAATCCATCTCGCACAAATGCGTATTCGATCATTCCTGCGGTGATGACATAGGCGATCAATGCCCATTTGAACACGTCAAAAAAACGCGGCCAATTGAAGCCTCTGCAGCGAGCCAAGAGAACTACATTCAATGTAAGTAGCCCGATGGAGGCGACGAGAAGACCAACGGCAGGCCCCAAGGGAACGGATTGGGGAAGGTGTGCCGCTAAATAGATGCCGCCAATAATGATAAGCGCCAAGGACGTCATCCCGATTTGTGTAACCGGAGGAATGGTCACACCCGGTGCTGCTCCGTGGGGCATGGCGTGATCGGACGGCGAGGTCACAGATGCCCCGATATTTTTGTCATGATGATCAGCGTTGCGATTTGCATGGCGCCGGTAATCGCAGACGTAAAAATAAATCGCTTCATCAGCACTTCGATGACCGCGGGATTTGGTTCTGGCTTTCGGAGCTCAAAGAGCACCGCTATGTTGGCTGGCTCAAGAAGGCCCAGAGCAATCACCGCCATAATGCCTACAACGATATAACTGGCAACCACCCAGTTGTGTGCGGGGAACGCGGAATCAACGGTGCCCAAAAACGCGCCAAGCTGCCAACCGCCAGCCAGCGTGAGCGTAACGATCGTCGGCATGATCAAGACCATCTTTGGCATGAGTTTCTTGGTGAGTTCAATGCGCGCTGGGATCGACATGGCACCGAGGATCGGGCCGATTACGAAGCCCATGAACAAGTCAATCGAAGTCCATGCGGCGCCACCGCCAACGTGTGCAAACTCCAGAGGCCATCGTTGATTTGCCGCGATCGCAATGATCAACCCCACAAAAACTATGGCAACAGCAATGAGGCCTTTGCGAGGAACAATTTCGAAATCGTGCGACATGGGCTGCACGGCGATTTCAGTCATCGCCGTGAGAATAGTCCGCCCAATTCGTTGGCGTGCGACAATTACGTGTGCTCGTGCGATTGTGCGATTTCGTTGAGAACAATTTTGCCGGTTCGCTCTTCGCGGTCTTTTTGTTTGGTGTCACTGCCCGGCTGTTGTATGTCAGCTTTGTTGTGCCCCACATCCTGATGGGATTTGATGCAGCCTGGTACGTCACCGAAGGACACGCCTTACTGCAAGGTCACGGCTACGTGGAGCCTCGCGTATTTCTATCAACGGGCCAGTTTCTGCCGACGGCCAACTTCCCTCCGCTCTGGCCCGCCGTACTTGCAATCGCGAACTGGGCTGGTCTGGATTCGAGCACGGCGAGTCGCTATGTCGGTGTCGGCATTGGGTCATTGACCGTTGTCGTCACCGGATTGACCGGACGGCGGATTGCCAGTCCGTTCGTAGGAGTGGTTGCCGCAATTTTGGTCGCAGTGAATCCGATGCTGATTGCAGCAGATGGATCTCTGATGTCAGAATCGCTCTACGTTTTGCTGATTATCACGGTTGTATTTCTCGTGATTCGTGCGCTTGAACGACCGCAGTGGGTGCACTTTGGTGTTGCCGGGCTCGTACTTGGGCTTGCGGCCCTGACGCGTTCAGACGCGGTCATTTTCTTGGCCGTGCTGGTGGTTGCTCTGTGGTGGTCGTTACGAGTTGTGCCGTTTCAACAGCGTCTTGGCTATGTGCTGGTCCTCTTGGCGACTTTCTCGATCCCATTTGGGGCCTGGGCTTGGTCGCGCTCGTCGCAAATGGGCGGGTTGGTTCTCGCAACGTCAAATTCGGGCAATCTGTTAACGGTTTCCAACTGCAATGGGACTTACTATGGATCCCGCCTTGGCGCAATTGATGAAGCGTGCGCGAGCAACCTGAGGCCCGGT
Organism: uncultured Iamiaceae bacterium; assembly: GCA_964544305.1. Taxonomy (GTDB): domain Bacteria; phylum Actinomycetota; class Acidimicrobiia; order Acidimicrobiales; family Iamiaceae; genus JAFDWI01. Next base: position 7,187 of record CAZJAZ010000050.1, read on the forward strand.
GAAAATGAACGAGAATGGGCTGCAACGTCGCGGGCCCGGGCCCTTGGATATGCGCGTGAACATTGGACACGCACCCCAGTTGTCGCAACGGCACGAATGGCACGAGTGTGGGGGTTTTGGTCGCCGCAACCTCAGGCACGGCTTGAAGAACTCGAAACGCGCAACTATCACTGGCAACTTATCGGCTGGGGATTTGACATCATACTGGTGCTTGCTGCCTTTCCAGGATTCATCGACCTGTACCGGAAGCGCAAGACGATTGTCCCTTTGGTTGCGGTGATCATCGGCGTCACCGTCACCGCCGCGATCTCAAATGGCAATCATCGCTTTCGACTCGCGGCAGATCCTGTCGTAGCAATTTGTGCTGCTGTTGGTATCGCACTGCTCACTTGTGGACGGGCCGCGCATCGTCATTTCTGCGAGCTTGGCTCTGTAGGACAAAAGTCAAGCGAAGCTGAGTTCATGCAGTAACGCTGTCCGGTTGGTGCAGGCCCATCGTCAAAGAGATGACCAAGATGTGCGTCGCAGTTCGCGCAGCGCGCTTCAGTGCGAACCATGCCGTGGGACGCATCGGAAATGAGATGCACCCGAGTGGGGTCAATGGCTGCAAAAAAGCTTGGCCAACCCGAACCCGATTCGTACTTCGTCGTCGATTCAAACAATGGCTCATGGCAGACAACACAGCGGTAGGTGCCAACCTCGTGATTGTCCCAGTACACGCCGGTAAAAGCTTGTTCGGTTCCACTATTTTGGGTGACCTCATACTGCAGTGGGGTGAGGCGGGCGGCAAGCTCTTCGGAGGATTCAGGCATTTGGGGCTCCAGGTTCGTAGCGAATTCGTCAGAACCATTGTGCCGCAATTGTTTTTGTTCGCCACGTCATACTGAGAACGCAGTTCTACGATCACTAAAGTGTGAGCGCATCGCTTCCGGGTACGGTTTGGCCTCGTTGGTTTGTTACAAGCGGACACTAATCTGTCGGCCATGACCGACTACACCCCGCCGCTCGCCGACATGCTTTTCGCGTTACATCATGTGGCAGACCTTGACGAAGTTCATGGTTTTGCCGGTTTTGAGCATGCTGACAGCGAGAGTGTGACCGCGATTCTCGAAGAGTACGGCCGGTTTATTTCGACCGAAGTTGCTCCGACGAACCGTATTGGTGATGTCGAAGAGTCACGCTGGGATGATGGTGCAGTCATCACACCGGAGGTTTTCAAGGCGGCCTACGCGGGTTACACCCAAGCGGGATGGTCAAGTGTGCCATTTGACGTTGATCTGGGGGGTGGAGGATTTCCTTGGATGGTGGGAATCGCCATGCAAGAGATGCTCAACAGCGCAAACATGGCGTTTGCGATGGCACCGCTATTGACACAAGGTGCAATTGACGCGATTAAAGCGCATGGTGACGAAATTCTGCGCTCAACGTATCTCCCCAAGATGATCTCTGGCGAGTGGACTGGATCAATGAATCTGACTGAACCGGACGCTGGTTCAGACGTGGGAAATGTGCGTACCCGTGCAGTGCCGGCAGGTGACGGCACCTATCTCATTTCAGGAACAAAGATTTTCATCACATTCGGTGAACACGATCTCACCGACAACATTGTGCATTTGGTACTTGCCCGCTTGCCCGATGCGCCGGTCGGCACGAAAGGTATTTCCTGTTTTGTCGTGCCGAAGTTCTTCGTCGCTGACGATGGCAGCCTTGGAGACCGAAATGATGTTCGTTGTTTGAGTATTGAACACAAGATGGGCATCAAGGCTTCGCCAACCTGTGTGCTCGAATACGGCGGCAACTCGCAAGGCGCCATTGGTTGGCTCCTCGGAGAGCCCAACGCGGGAATGCGCACCATGTTCACCATGATGAACAATGCACGTCTCGGCGTAGGAATCGAGGGGCTCGGTTTGGCAGAGCGCGCCTATCAACAGGCGGTGAGCTATGCGAAAGAACGCCAACAAGGCCGTGCGGTTGGGGCGCCGAAAGGGGAGCGATCTGCGATCATTGACCACCCCGATGTACGGCGCATGCTGCTCTCAATGAAAGCCTCTATCGAGGCGTTACGAGCGCTGTGTTATTTCGATGCATATCACATTGACCGCGCACACCATCACGGTGATGCATCACAGCGGACGGCATCAAGTGAGCTTGTTGAGTTACTCACACCTCTGTGTAAAGCGTGGGGGACCGATCTCGCCGTTGAAGTAACCTCTAGTGCGATCCAGGTGCATGGCGGTATGGGTTTCATTGAAGAAACTGGAGTAGCCCAGCATTTCCGCGACGCACGAATAACCCCGATTTATGAGGGCACCAACGGCATTCAGGCCATGGACCTCGTCGGCCGCAAACTCGGTCTGCGGGGAGGCGCCGTGTTTGCGTCATTATTGGGTTGGATCCAAACAACGGCAAACGACATTGCCGCTCTTGGTGATGATGGAGAAAAGATTGCGCAGCGACTCAGCGAGGCGATTCAAGCAACAGAAGCCGCTGCAGGTTGGCTAACCGAACATGGCATGTCGAATGTGAATGACGCCTTGACCGGGGCGACACCATTCCTCACGATGTGTTCTCGTTTGGTTGGTGGCTGGCTGCTCGCCAAAGAGGCGGTAGCGGCAGCGCACCTGACCGAACAAGGTGCTGGCGATGCATCGTTCCACGCGGCGAAAATGGCGACGGCGCGCTTTTTTGCTGACAATATTTTGTCGAGCGTTCCCGGGCTTGTCGCGTCGGTTCAAAGCGGCGCATCGGGTCTGTTCGCGGTGCCCGTTGACGCATACTGACATGTGTCAACCAGGTATTGCGAGTTCGCCGCTGAGCGCATCAAGGTAGCTTGAACCATCGATTGCTTGACGCAATCGATGATAGGGATGTTCAATCGGAAGTTGGTTCGGCGCGACGCGTGGCGGGTACGCAAGGAGTTCGGCGACGTCCCAGGCAAATCCGTAGACACGCACCCGTTCAGTAACGAATGGGGCATCAAAAAGCTCGGGATATTCATCAGCCATCCACCAGGGCACTTCTCGGTAGTCCATCGCTCGGGCCCGGTCTTCGTAGTCCGGGGCAGCATGAAGATGTGGATAGGCACAACAACGCAAGAAAATATCCAGATCAAGGTCTGGAGGCCCAGGCCGTGCCCATTCAAAATCTAAGATGCCCGTTACTGACTGTCCATCCCAAAGGATGTTTTCAAATGTAAGATCGCCGTGGATGAGTGTGGGGACATCAAACGGTGTGAGATACTCCGCGTCAGCCTGGATGCGGCGCTCAAGCGCCTGAATGAATGGCGAATCAACAAATTCAAGCGTGTGGAGGCGATCAACTGCTCCAAGGAGCGGTTGTACCGCGTCGCGGCCCCTTTGGGCACGTTGGAGCAACTGAGGCGTGTGTGTCAGTGGAGGGAGGTTCGGGGCTTTGGTGCGATGGACCGCTTTGAGACGTCGCGCGAGTTGTGTGATGGCGGCGTGTCGTTGTTCTGTACTCATCCCCGGCCACCAGCGTCCGAGAGGGTGGCCGGGAAGCCGTTCAAGAATGAGAAAATCGGCACCAACTTCACCGCCGTACGCCACAATGTTGGGATAGCCCACTTCGCTGGGAAGGTGCACTGCTAGGGCGGCCTCGCGACGCAGTCGATCATTGGCCTGCGAGTTGACACGCACAATGAGTTCGTGACCGATCCAGACTTCGTTCGTGACGCTATTGGCCGGTTCAAGGGGGACGGACGGATCAAGCCCGGCCGCATCAAGCGCGTGCCGGGCGCGCATTTCAGCAAATCGACTCATCACACCCTCCTTGAGCGTGTGGTCCAATACCTCATCGTTCAGCCATCGGAGACCAGCGTAGGAGCCTTGATAGGGCAAAAGTTGTCATTTTGGAATTTGAATCGATTGGCCCAAGTCAAAAGGACCACTCTGTGCAATGAGACAGATTGAAACAGGGCCTTTGTCGCAAGATCCGGCATACTTGGTGTTCGATAGATGACTCGCACAGTCGACGTGAGGAAGTGCAATGAACCTCTATGAACACACAATGACATCCCTCAACGGAAAACCGTTTGATCTTGGGCAACTTGAAGGTGACGTTGTGATGATCGTCAATGTTGCGTCGAAATGTGGCTTGACTCCCCAATACAGCGCTCTCGAACACCTCCATGAAACATATGGACCCAAGGGATTTCATGTCGTGGGATTTCCATGCAACCAATTCATGGGACAAGAGCCAGGCAGCCCGGAAGAGATCGCTGAATTTTGTTCAGCGACCTATGGGGTGACGTTTCCGATGAGTGCCAAGATTGATGTGAACGGTGAGCAGCGGGACCCGCTCTATCGTGATCTTGTCAAGTTCGCCGACGAAGAGGGGTACGTTGGCGACATTCGATGGAATTTCGAAAAGTTTGTGATCGGACGAAACGGTGACATCGTGGCCCGTTTTGCGCCCCAGGTTGAACCAGATGCACCTGAGGTCATTGCACTCATTACTGCGCAGCTTGATTGAGATGAGCGTCGCTGAACCACTTAATTTTTCAGACCTTGGGGTAGACCAAGGCCTTGTCGATGCGCTGAAATCAGCCGGCGCTACGCATCCATTTGCCATCCAAGAACTCACCATTGCTGATTCGATTGCAGGTCGTGATGTCTGCGGCAAAGCAAAGACGGGATCCGGGAAGACCTTGGCCTTTGGCGTGCCGATGCTTCAACGACTCTCGCAAGGAAAGAGTGGAGTAACCCGCGGACTCGTGTTGGTGCCGACTCGGGAACTCGCACAGCAAGTGACCGATGAACTCGCCCCGCTCGGCCAGGCGATAGGCATTCGTGTTGGTGCCATTTATGGCGGCGCAGACTTGTCCGCGCAGCAACAGTTGTTGACAACGGGAATCGACGTGGTCGTTGCAACCCCCGGTCGCTTGATTGACTTTGTCGACAAAGAAAAAGCGGTGCTTGCCAATATCGAAATGGTGGTGGTTGACGAAGCTGATCGCATGGCGGACATGGGTTTTCTGCCGCAGGTCGAATGGCTGCTCCGACACGTTCCTGAT
>CAZJAZ010000050.1:12318-20430 GCA_964544305.1 uncultured Iamiaceae bacterium
TCTGAGGGCATCAAAGTCGGTTCAATCCACGGGAATTTGCGCCAGAACGAACGTGAACGGGCGCTGAGCCAATTCTCCAACGGCGGCCTGGCCGTATTGGTCGCGACGAATGTTGCCGCGCGTGGCATCCATATTGACGATATCGACCTCGTTATTCACTTCGACCCACCAGATAATCACAAATCGTATCTCCACCGTTCAGGCAGGACTGCGCGTGCGGGGGAGTCAGGCATCGTCGTGACGTTGGTACTCTGGAACCAAGAACTTGAGGTTCGACGTTTGCAAAAACGCGTTGGCATTGACATTCCGCTCGTCGAAGTGCTTTCAAATGATGCACGTCTCGGGAACCTCGCGGACTGGACGTGATGGGATCGACTGAGAAGTTGAAAAATTGGGCAATTTGTCCACTCCAGAACTGTTCAATGTGTGCCGATACGTGTAGCGTGAATGGTGTCGGAGGATTGCCATGACCGACGTCAAGGTCGAGACAACGCAAACGTGTGGCAAATGTGGCCACGAGTTGAAGACAAGCGCGCTTTTTTGCACGAGTTGTGGCGAACGGCGTGACGAAGAAACCCAAGGACAGGCGTCTGGTGCTGGAGATGCTGCGACAGCGTGTGGCGCTTGTGGTGCGAAACTCAAAGCTGGTGCAGAGTTCTGCACAAATTGTGGCGTATCAATAGAAGAGAAGGCCTCGGACCCGTCGGGGGAAACCCCGAAAGAACGGATCAGTCCGGCTGCGAGTCGGGCCATATTGGGCTCTGTTTCTGGGGGCATGGGCTCATACGTTGGCAAGTCAACGGCGCCCGCAGGTGGGGCAACACCACCGAAAACGGCGGCGGCAATCGCGCAAGAAGAAAGTCGAAGGCGCCGGATTTTGATTGGCGTGATCGCCGCGGTTGTTGTTGGAATTTTGGGTGGTATTGGCCTAATCATTGCGATGCAATCCAATGGCGATGCTTCTCTCAAAGCGGGCGGGTCGCGCGCGAAGGGGTCCGTTGAATTCGATGGCGGTGGATCCGACTCGTCAGCGTCAGATACATCGACGGGCAAGAGCTCGTCGAAAGGTTCGCCTTCGAAATCGAAAGGTGGCACGGCCGCAGGTTCGAAAGGACACGGAACAGGAACGTCGTCAAAAGGTTCATCCCCGTCGTCAACGTCGGGAGCGGGATCCTCTTCGTCGCATGCTTCTGGATCTGGTTCGTCCAAGGGAACCTCGACCGGCAGCAGCACGTCGAGCGGTTCAAGTGGACATTCGGCGAGTGGATCCGGTGGCGGCTCATCTGGTGGAGGTGGCGGAGGAAGTCATCCGGTTGTGACTGCTCCACCACGAGCCTCCTTTACTCAAAGCGTAACGGTGCGTCCTGGCACGGTGTCCTTCCAGATCGCAAATTCTGGAGGCGGGAAGGTTTACTGGTCGATTTTCGGTGCAAGCATGCAGAATGACTCAGGGCTTTCTGCATCCGATTACTCCCGCTTTACCGGGCAGGTTCGAGCGGCTGTCCCAGCGACGCCTGGCGGTCGACTGTCATTCTCGAATACCAGTGGCAGTATCAGCGCACATAGCTCGACAACGGTAACAATTACTTGGTCTGATGGTATTGAAGGGCAAGCATCTGGATCGTTCCGTGTGCGCGCAAACGGGGCAGTAACAACAGTCTCGGTGAGCGGAGATAGCCGTCAAGCAGATACCCCTCGCTATGCCCGATCGGTTTCATGCACAAGTAACTGCGGCTACAGCGACAACATTTTCATGTACGTTGATCTCAACGCCGCTCCTGGTTTCATGCCAGCGCCGCTTGCCAATCTCAGCTGGGATGGGTGTGGCAATGTCTGTAACGTCACGGTCGGCGATATGAAGCCCTCTGGCTCGGGTTTTGTTCAACTCAGTGTCCAAACCGACGCCCACGTGCTCTTCCAACCAGGACAGACGCAACTTCATGTGTATGCGCCCGATAAGTCAGGTGTTTCGGGTGACGCAGTCGTGAAGATCTTTGCGCCGACTTGAGCACGCTGTCAGGCACGAACGCACATGTGCGAACAACTCCATCTCGCAACGCGAAACAGAATGGCGTGTATTACACGCCTCTGGCGGTAGCCAAGAGGCTTGCGACACTTGCGTGTTCAAGCATTGATCGGTCTGCCCGAATCGGTGATCCGTCGTGTGGCGACGGTCGGTTTCTCATTGCGACGATTGAAGCCCTTGTGGCGAGAGGAGCTGACCCATACGACGTTGTGACGCGTCAGATCTTTGGGTGTGATATTGACCCGGTCGCTGTTTCACACGCCCGAACTCGTATTGCAGATTGGTCACTCGCGCACCTTGGTGCGCGCATTGAGCCGCCTCATTCGCACCTTGTTATTGCCGATCCACTGGTGGATCGGTTCACAAACACGTGGCTTTCGCCAACCTTCTCGCTCGATGCGGTTATCGGGAATCCACCCTTTGGAGCGCAGCTCAAGTCTGTCACTGCTGCGAGTCGTTCACGGCGCAATGAACTTGATCGAGCGTTTCCGGGTGCAAAACTTGGCTACGCGGACACTGCCGGTCTTTTCTTAGTGCGTGCTCTTGAGATGGTGCGAGAGGGAGGTCTCGTGATGCTTATCCTCCCCGATTCCCTCCTCGCGGCGCGCGATGCCAGCCCAATTCGTGACTTCGTATCGCCTCGCACAGCGTGGCAAGCCTTGTGGTATGGGGGTTCAGATGTTGGCTTCGATGCTTCAGTCAATGTCTGGGCACCAATTTTCACGGTACATTCCCAGCGGTCCAAGCAGCCTCCGATCCTGCGCTACGTCGGAGCAGATGTGCGCCCATGCAACACGGTCAAGATAAATGAGATGAGAAACACCTGGTCCTACCTCATTTCGGACCTGACGGGTGGTATGGCAAGCGGAACGCTTGATTCGCTTTCGACGAGTGGACGCGTCGTCGGAGATGTCGTCACAAGCCATGCAGGATTCCGCCGACATTTCTACGGTTTGGCACCGCATATTGTTGAGAAGGGTCACGCAACGAGCAAATGGCCACGTGTGGTCACCACGGGAATGATTGACCCATGCCGACTGCGCCGTGATGGAACGGTGCGCATTGCAAAACGCGAGTTTCGCGAACCGGTCTTGGATGCCGTTGGCTTGGCAGGTTCGAATGAATCATTGGCGCTTTGGGCCTCCGAGATGCAGTCCCCAAAAATATTGGTGGCCTCACAAGGAAAAGTGCTTGAAGTGGTCGTTGATGAGCGCGGTGTCTCTGTGCCATCGACGCCGGTGATCGCCCTCAAACCACGTGCAGGTACCCCAGTGAATCTCTCCGCCATTGCCGCAGTGCTTACGTCGCCGGTAGCCGCGGCCATGCTCCATGAAACACAAGCAGGTTCAGGACTGTCCGGCGACGTTTGTCGCGTGTCTGGTGCATTTCTTGCGTCTATTCCGCTGCCCATGTTCGATCAGCACTTGGCAACAGCCACAGACTTCTTCAATGCGGCAATGGCCGCTGCAATGACCAATGATGCAAATGAATGGAACCGAGCTCTCGACCAGCTCGGGCTGGTGATGTTGGCCGCGTACGGTCGTAGCGACGCAACAGAGTTGTTCGATTGGTGGAAGGATCGTCGTCCGCCGTGGCGCGATGCGCGACGATAATGCTATGAGATCACGACGAGAGCGTCGTCGCATTCGTAGATCATCCCCTGATGCTCCACAGGGTTTTGTGCCTGTCATCGTTGTGTGCGTTGGATTAGGCGTGGCCATTGCGATGCTCTCGATGGGGCTTCAACGCGCACCAACACAGGCTGAAACTCCATCTGAAACCCAACTGGTGAATGGAAAGATTGTCAGGAAGGGCGAGGTAGGAACAACCGTTCCAACGACCGTTGAGATCAGTGGAGCGCAAACAACCAATGCCTTTGTGACCACGACAACACCGATTACGACGACATCATCAACGACAACAACATTGCCCAGTCGCGCACTTCTCACGTTTAGCCGCACTCTGGTTCGCCTCGATGCGTCGCATCGCACGACAACGGTTCTCGTTCGAAGTGCCTGGCCCAAAGACGTGGGTTTCTTTCTTGGCAATGTGCCTGCCGGGCTATCGGTGAGTCCGACTTTTGGTCAAGCACGAAAAGGTCACTCGGTGAAAGTGACGATTCGCCTGGTGGATCCATCCACCGCACGAGGTGGCGAACTGCAAATGATTGCCGCCAATGGCTCGTCGATTTCATTGAGAATCGAGGTTGCCTCGCCGCAACAAACTATTGGCCAGGTCGCCTTCACTCCGGTGCAGCCGGTGTGTAATCAGCCGGTCATTGTGCACGTACCAGCCGTAAGTGGAAGTGTGAATTCCATGATCCTTCACGTCGACCAAATCATGGGAAGCGCATTTCCAATGACGGTTGCTCTTGATGGTTCGTGGTCGGCGGTGGTGACCGCACCACAGAGCCAAATCATGTCTGGGACGATCACCGTGACAAACGACGAACAACTCACATCCTCCAAAATGTTTTCGGTTTCGTTGGCTGGCGGCCCGATGTGCGTTGACTGATCGAACGCGTGCTCGACAAATTGATCTTGACTTACCCCGTGTTGAGCGAGTGAACTGGGGTTGCCATCAAGAGCGTCTCGAATACTTCGAGTCCGGCAACCTGGGGAGGACCCCCAAGGTGCCTCCTGCCACATCGGCGGGGATGCGGCCGTCAAATATGCCGGCAACAAACGGTCCCCATCGGTGTACAAAGGTGCCTTGTCCTCCTCATCTTTGTCACTGCGCGCTGAGAAGGCCCAGGAGAAGCGCATGACGAAGGAAATGCAACCCGAAAGGACCGAGACATCATTGCTTCTTAATTGGCGGACGTCTCGACCTGAAACGCTCCCGGCGTCTGGGGCATGGCGACCTGGCGATGAATTGGGTGAACGACGATTTCTTCGCACGGCGGCAGACCGCCCGTTTGTGCTCGAAGGTGGAGGCCAGCTCCGAGATATCGATCTCGCATTTGAAACCTGGGGCGAACTCAATGACGCCGGTACGAACGCCGTATTGCTCTGTCACGCGTTGACGGGAGATAGCCACGCGGCGGGTCCGGCTGGGAAAGGCCATCTCACGCCTGGTTGGTGGGATCCGCTGATAGGCCCAGGACGTGCGATTGATACAAACAAACACTTTGTTATCAGCGCGAATGTTCTTGGCGGATGCCAAGGATCAACGGGGCCATCATCGACGCGTCCCGACGGAAATGGACGATACGGGCCCGATTTTCCCGTCGTTTCCATTCGCGACCAAGCCAGACTGTTCGCTCGTCTTGGAGACAGTCTCGGAGTAAATCTGTGGCACGCAGTTGTGGGCGGCTCGATGGGGGGAATGATCGTTCTCGAGTTTGGGGTCATGTTTCCTGATCGGGTGAACGCAATTGTTCCAATCGCGACCTGTGCTGCTGCCACCGCGCAACAGATTGCGTGGTGGAGTACTGGTCGTCGCGTCATTGCACTCGACCCGAACTGGCGCGGTGGCAACTATTACGATGCCCCAAGCGGGCAGGGTCCACATGCTGGACTTGCGCTCGCACGTTCGGTCTCACAAATTACTTTTCGAACTGACGACGCATTTACCGATCGCTTTGGCCGCGACGTGGTTGAGCCCGTTGACGGAGCGTTTACGATGTGGCAGCGCTTTGAAGTCGAGCGGTATTTGGAATATCACGGTGATAAATTGGTCCGCCGATTTGATGCAAACTCGTACTTGTTGTTGACCAAAGCCATGGACTTACACGACCTTGGTCGCGGGCGGGGAGGAGTTGGCGCAGCTTTGCGTCGGATTACGGCAAGGGCCCTTGTCCTAGGCGTGAACAGTGACATTTTGTATCCCGAGTATCAACAAATTGCACTTGTTGATGGGATGACGTCAACGCACGCGACGTATCAAACCATTGATAGTCCTCACGGTCACGACGCGTTCCTTATCGAAATGGGCCAAGTGGGGGAGAGCCTGCACTCGTTCTTTGACCAGTTGGGAGATCCTGATTCATGACAGAGCAAATCAATCCAGCCACGCTTGCAATTTTGGCGGGTCGTGATGACAGCGATAGCTCGCTTGCCCCAGTGATTTATCCAACGACCGCATTTACGTCGCACAGTGTCGCTGAATCACGCGAGTTCGCAACGAACCCCAAGGCAGACCGGTTCTATTCAAGAAACGGCAATCCGACGGTGCGGTTATTTGAAACGGCTATCGCTCAGATGGAAGGTGTTGAAGACGCTCGAGCATATGGATCGGGTATGGGTGCGGTCACCGGCGTGATTCTGGCCTTGTGCTCAGCGGGAGATCACATTGTCACCCAAACACAGCTCTACAGCGTGACGCAGCTTGTATTTCAGGCACTTTGTCCACGATTTGGTATCGACGTCACGTTCGTTGATGGGACGCAACCAGGAGCGTTTGCTGCCGCCGTGCAACCAGGGCGGACCATGTTGGTCTGGGCTGAGACACCGGCGAATCCTCGACTTGATCTTGTTGATCTTGACGACCTTGGTTCGATTGCAGGTCCGGTCACCGCGGTGGACTCAACATTCGCTACGCCGCTTGGTCAACGTCCTTCACAACATGGAGTCGACCTTGTTGTGCACTCCGCGACCAAGGGAATTGCAGGTCATAACGATGCGACCTTGGGTGTCGTCGCTGGCTCTGAAGAATTGGTGAATTGGTTGCGCGGGTTTGCATTTTTGCAAGGGGCGGTCGCGTCTCCTTATGACGCAGCGAACGCACTTCGAGGGCTTCGGACCCTGCCGGCGCGACTTCAGATGCAGTCAGCCAGTGCTTTTGAGATTGCTTCAATGCTTGACGCACATCCCCAGGTAGCAAATGTTCGCTACCCAGGTCTTCCAAGTCACCCGCAACATGAACTTGCAAAAGCGCAACTGCATTCGATGGGAGCCATGCTGTCATTTGATGTTGCTGGTGGGCTTGAAGCCGGAAGTCGAGTGGTGGAGTCCCTTCGCATAGCGAGAATGGCACCCTCGTTAGGGGGGCCAGAAACGTTGGTGACGCATCCAGCATCAACCACGCATGTTGGTTTGAACGAGGAAGAACTCAAAGCCAGTGGAATCGGCCCTGGAACAATCCGTGTGTCCGTTGGCCTTGAGTTTGCTGGAGACCTCATCGCCGACTTTGAATCGGCACTTGGACACGCCTCACAGGCTGCAACAGAGTAGCGTCGTGCACAGCATGTCTATCCGTTCACCGCGTTTGCGTCAGTTGAACCGAATACGTTTCCTCTGTGCGTTCGCGTTTCTTGGAGCGGCCGCGTTTGGCCTGTTGAGCACAATGACGCCGGCTCATGCGCTCAACGTCGCCAAAGTCGAACCGCCTCCATCAACTGCCCCACCAACAACAGGAGGAACACTACCTCCTGCAACAACGGTGCCCGAGGTTGTGACGACCATCCCGACGACGTCGCCACCAACGTCTACGGTTGAGACAGCCCCTCCAACCACATCAGCACCACAATCAACGTGGCAGCCACAACAAAATGACAACACCTATTCATCGAACACGGTTGCCCCACGCGAGCGAAACAACGATGCGAATGCGGATAGCGTTCCGCCGATGACGACGACGCAAGATCTCCTTGTGGGGCCTTCGACCACGCCCGCTCCCACAACTACGGTTGCAAAGCGCTCAAGTTCAACGGTCACAACAAGCCAAGGCAAGAGTGACCCCAAAGTATGGGCCGTGGTCGCTGGACTTCTTGCGGTGGCACTGGCGTTGGGCACTGCAACAGTGTTTTATGCGCGAGCAACCAAGCCGGTCGCAGATACCCCCCAGCGAGGACGGTCTCGCTACAGCGATCTGGTTATTACTCCTCCAGAATCACCGTAAACACGGCCGATCATTCTCTAAGGGCATAGCAAACACTCTTGTGAGGTAACCATGCAGTGCAACAAGTGCAATACCGAAAATACGGATGATTCGAAGTTCTGCATGACGTGTGGGGAGCGTCTTGAGCCTATTGCCCAAGCACCTGAGCCAAACGTTGAGAACCCGTGGTTGCCGCCGGTTGATGTGCCGCCGCCTCCGGTTGATGTGGCTCCGCCTGCGCCTCCGGTTGATGTGGCTCCGCCTGC
>CAZJAZ010000051.1:0-19425 GCA_964544305.1 uncultured Iamiaceae bacterium
GCATCGCACGCCGCTCAAACACTGCCATCATGCCGCGATGCACCGCCATGCCGGTGATGTGACGCACCACCTCGGGCCCCGCGGCAAACACGACCGTCGAATCGGGGATCACCCCAGGTAGTGGCTTGGTACGCGTCGCGTCAATGAGTGCCGACACAGCCTGGTAGCCCGCAGCCAACGCCCGCTCGACCACGATGTCGCCCTCAGCAATGAAGATCCCGGCCAAGTCCCCGCCCGGCGACTCACGTCGCAATCGCAGATCGTGATCGCGCATGCCGGTGTAAGCCACAATGCGCGGGTCATCAGGGTCATCGATGAAAACACGCGGCACCGATTGATTCTCTCACCAATTCAGCAGTCGGCCTCACCCATGATTGCTTCCTGATCGCAAATCGGCGACGTGCGCATGTACTGGGCGTACCTACTGGGCGTTGGCAGCCTTGTAGCTGTTCGGCGCAACCTGTTGGCCGGATTCGTCAACGACTTCAAATGCGCTGCCCTTGATCGTCGACAACGTTGCAAGGGCGTCGTTGTCCCAGCGGTCGTCAGGTTCGCCGCTGATGTACCAGGCAGAACCGTTGTCGGCGACGATTGCCCCATAGGACTGCAGCGCCTTGGCGATTGGCAGAACCGACGGATCAACCTGGCTCAAATCCGCGTTTGCTTTGAGGCGGATACGCGTGCCCATCGGCGGGCCTCCGGTTCCGCGTGGTGCCTGGTGGCTCGCAGGCCAGAGATAGCTGGCGGCGGTCGCTGGAATTGTCATGCGGATCACGTGATTGACCGATCCGGAAGCCACTTCGTCGTAGCGGACGAGGCCGGGCAAAATGGCGAGCCCTGCCGCATCGGCGGATGTCCATCCGTCAGGGCGCATCGCGTTTGATTTCATGTTGAAGATCGCACCCGAACCGGCATGCCAGGTTCCATCGCCGTTGGGGTGCGCGTCGTACAGCTCGTAGAGGATGCAGTTGTCTTTGTCAACGATCAGGATGTGACGGTCGCCGGTCGACGACGGCCCACCTTCGATCAGCGGGTTCGTTGGGATCGGATACGGGCCAGGGTCGCTCTCATCCGCGTAATCAAAGTCGACCGCAACCTTGGGCTGGGTGCCCGGTACCACGTTGTACGGGATGCCCATCGGTTCGCCTTCGTAGAGGCCGGCCCCAAAGTCAGCATGGAGGGACTTGGTGGCACCGATCGTGGAAACGATCGAAGACGACGACGCCAGCACCGGCAACGTATCGGCCTTCCCTCGCCAGAAGGTGTCGGCGGTCGTGACGTTGCATGCGTGAACGCCAGTGAGTGGCGTGAAGGGAATACACGCCACACCCATGGTTCCCAACCCAAGCGCTACCGTGAGCGCCAAGGCGATGCCGCGCCATTTCAGTCGTCGCATACAAGTGAAATCGGCTGTTCGACCTTTGAGCTTGACTGAATCGCACAGGGTTTGATTCGGTGCGTTGAACGGTCAGTGACGTGCCTGGTTGGGTGAACGACTACGCAGAGATGAGGGTCAAAACTTGCATGACATCGAGGCTTCAGAAGCACAGAAAACGTGATATTGTGAAACTGTGAGGAATATCACGGTGTCGGTTTCCGACGAACAGTACCGACGCGCCCGCATCCGAGCCGCGGAACAAGGCACATCGATCAGCGCGCTCGTCAGCGGCTTTCTCGCAAGCATCGACAATGAAGACGCCCGATTTGCCGCGCTCGAAGCCCAACAACGAGCGGTTCAATCCGAGATCAAAGCATTCTCTGGATCGGACCGGTTGGACCGTGACGACATCCACGAGCGTATTCACCACTGAAATGCCCTTCGTTGACACCAACGTACTTCTCTACGCACTATCCCAAGACCCAACCGAGGCCGACAAGGCACGCACGGCGAATGAACTCCTCATGCGGCGAGACGTGGTGCTCTCCGCCCAGGTACTCGGCGAGTTCTTCGTCCAGGCGACCCGGGCGACACGGAACGACCACTTGAGCGTCGACCAGGCCCGCCGTCTCGTCGAGTCGTTCACCAGGTTCCCGATCGTGCCGATCACCGGAGCACTCTGCGCCGCGGCCATCAACACTGCGCAGCGCTGGCAGCTCTCCTACTGGGACGCCGCAATCATCGAAGCTGCCCGCACTGGCAACTGCACCGAGATCTGGACCGAAGATCTCAACAACGGTCAGGACTTTGACGGCGTTCGCGTCCACAACCCCTTCACCTCAACCAACTGAATAACGTGATCCTGACGTGATCGTCGGGCTGTGTTGATGCTCTCGACGAGGCCAGCAGTCGTGGCCGTGCGGGCTACTTCTTCTTTGTCTTGATCCTTGCCCGCAGGCTCGTATGTCCGTTCGATGTAAGAAAGGTTTCGACGTCGAACAACCCAACCGTCTTCATCAAGTCGCCCAGCTTGGCGTAGCCCCAGTTGCGCGAATCGAACTCGGGTGCTTGTTTGCGTATGGTCGAACCGACCGGCCCGAGGTTGGCCCACCCGTCGTCATCGGCACACGCCATGATTCCGGCTCGCAACAGATTCATCAGGCGCGTGTCGCCACGAAGCTCCTTGGTGGTGGCGCGCTTGGGCGGCGTGGTTACGTCGTCAGTGGCGGCGACTTGCTTGGCCTTCGTTGCGGTTTCCGTCGACTTTGTTCCACCGGCCTTCGCTCCTGCCTTTGTCGTTCCGGCCGCCTTCGTAGCGGGTTTCACCGTCGTCGCGCCGGTCGGCTTTGCGTCCGTTGGCTGATCGGAAGCGTCGGTCACGAGTACATCAAGGAACGTGAACATGTCACATGCACTCACGAACGGTTTCGGGGTTATGCGAGCGCCAAAACCGAATACGGTTGCCCCGGACTCTCGGATCCTGGCCGCGAGCCGGGTGAAGTCGCTGTCGGAGGAAACGATCGCGAATGCATCCAAATGACCTTGATGGAGCAGATCCATCGCGTCAATGATCAACGCACTGTCGGTCGAGTTCTTGTGGGCGGTGTAGGCATACTGCTGCATGGGTTGAATCGAGTACTCGTTCGCGGCGGTCTTCCAGCCACGAAGGTTGTCAGTCGTAAAGTCGCCGTACATCCTGCGCACCGATGTCGTCCCATGTGAGGCGAGCTCGGCGAGGATACCTCCGATGTGCTTCGCACTCACGTTGTCTGAGTCAATGAGCAACGCGATGCGCGCTGAGGGTTGAACCATTTCACGAGGCTACTTGACCTCAGCGAGCCTCGAATCCGGCAACGGGCGTTCAGGGTCCGCATCTGCGCGGGGTCAAACCATTGGATTCTGTAGTGGCACTAGCCTGCGGTGCGATGTCAGTGTTTGACGAGGTGGACCCGCAAGAGTGGCTTGCACACAACGATCTGGCATTCGCGATTCGGGACGGATTCCCGGTAAGTCCCGGTCACGCGCTGGTTATCCCCCGTCGAATTGTTGCCAGTTGGTGGGAGGTCACCCCAGACGAGCGGGCCGCGTTGTTTGATCTCGTCGACATTGTGAAACGCCGAATCGACGCCGAGTTCGCACCGGCCGGGTACAACGTTGGCTTCAACGGTGGCGTTGCTGCCGGTCAGACCGTCGACCACCTCCACATTCACGTCATCCCGCGTTACGACGGCGATGTCGACGATCCTCGTGGCGGTATCCGCCACGTGATCCCAGGCAAAGGGAACTATCTCACGGTGTCACCTGGCGACTCTGCTGCCCGAAACGCGTCGACGCCGTTGGTCACGCCGTTCGATGGCCAGCTCAAACTCGAACTTCTTCGTTGTCTCATCCGCGACAACCTTGACCGCATCGACCTGCTGGTGAGTTTCATCATGCGTTCAGGCATTGATCTCGTTGCCAGGCACCTCGATGATGCGCTCGCTCGCGGCGCCCGCATCCGAGTGCTCACCACCGACTACCTGGGCATCACCGACACCGCCTCGCTCGGCTTCTTCCTCGATCGAGTTGGCCCCCACGGCCCCGGTCGACTTGACGTGCGCGTGTTCAGCGACCCAGCCACCAGCTTTCATCCGAAGGCGTACGTATTCAGTTCGTCGGCGAATGACAGCGGTTTGGCGTTCGTTGGATCGAGCAATCTCAGCCGTTCTGGGATTACCCAAGGGGTGGAGTGGAACATCCGCACCCGAGACGTCAAACAACTGCGAGTCGAGTTCGATCGGCTCTGGAATGATCCCCGGTCGGTGACGCTCACTCGAGAATGGCTGGCCAACTATGCGCAGCGGCGACCACAGCGTGAGATCGTGCTGCCCGTGGTTGACCCCGCATCTGACTCGACAGTCGCCGTTGACGCTGACCTGGCCGCGTTTGGGGAGGTTGGATTTGACGATGCTGATGCGACACCAAAACCATGGAGTGTGCAAGCCGAGGCGCTTGCCGCGCTCGAAGCGACCCGGGTTGACGGCCATGGCGCTGGCCTCGTGGTGATGGCTACCGGTCTGGGCAAGACGTGGTTGGCCGCGTTCGACTCGACCCGGCCAGAGTTTCGCCGGGTGCTGTTCGTCGCCCATCGAGAAGAGATTTTGCGCCAAGCCCGTGACGTCTATCGACAACTGCGACCATCCGAACCGATGGGTCTTCTCGTCGGCGATGAGCGAAACACTCAAGGCGCGGTCGTGTTTGCCAGCATCCAGTCGCTTCAGGGCCACCTTGACGAGTTTGCGCCTGACTCGTTCGACTACATCGTGATCGACGAGTTCCACCACGCCGCTGCACCCACCTACCGCAAGGTGCTGGGCCATTTCCGGCCCCGCTTTCTCCTCGGGCTCACCGCCACACCGGACCGTGCCGACGCCGCTGATTTGCTGGCGTTGTGTTCGGACAATCTTGTCTATGACTGCGGATTGGTCGAAGGCGTCAACCGTGAACTGCTCTGCCCGTTCGTATACCGGGCGATTCCCGATGTTGCCGACTACGCGGAGATTCCGTGGCGCAGCGGGCGTTTCGATGCCGAAGAACTCACGACCGAATTAGCGACGCGGGAGCGTGCCCGCCAGGTGTTTGATGAGTGGACTCGACTGGGTGGCTCGAGGCGACGAACGATCGGCTTTTGCAGCACGATCCGCCACGCCGAGTTCATGGCAGAGCAGTTCCGTGAGTTCGGAGTCGACGCGGTCGCGGTGCACTCTGGGTCGACCTCGGCGCCACGTGCCGAGTCGCTCGAACGGCTCGCTGCGGGCAAGCTGGCGGCTATTTTCACGGTCGATCTGTTCAACGAAGGCGTCGACGTTCCGGCCCTTGACTTGGTACTGCTGCTGCGCCCAACCGAATCGCCGGTGGTGTTCATCCAGCAACTCGGTCGGGGCCTGCGCCGCGCCGAGAACAAAAATCACTTGGACGTCGTCGACCTCGTGGGCAACCACCGTGGTTTTCTGCTCAAAGCGCGTCTTCTCGCGGCTCTTGCTGGCCGGCTTCACGTCACCGATCGAGAAGCGGTCAACTTCCTTACAGAGCATCGCGACGCTCTCGCTGACGGTACAGCCGGGTTACCCGAGGGTTGTTCGATCATTGTGGCGCCCGAGGTAGTCGATTTGCTTCGACAACTGGCTGGCCCGGCGAGTTCTCAGGATCGTCTTGGCGACCTTGCGCGGCAATGGGTGGACGATCACGACGGGCGGCGACCCACCGCGCTGGAGCTGTCGATTGCCTTTGGCCAGGCTTTCACGCTGAAGTCCGCCGGTGGCTGGTTCGGGTTCCTCAATCGACTCGGCCTATTGACCGACAACGAACAACGCGTCCTCGGGAAGGCGGCGGAGTTTCTGTTGTGGATTGAGCACGGCAGTTACACCAAGAGCTACAAGCTCGTCACGCTTGGCGTGCTCGCCCGTGCCGGCCGGGTGCGATCAGGCATGGCCGTCGCCGAGCTCGCTTCTGCGTGCCGGTGGGCGGTTCTTCGTGACCCCGAGTTGCATGCCGATCTGAATGACGCGACCGGTTCATTTGCCGATGTTGGCGACCCGACGCCGAGCGAGTGGCTGCCGTATTGGAACAAGAACCCGATCCGTGCGCTCACCGCGGCATCCCGTGGCGCCAAACCGTGGTTCAGCGTGCATGAAGGCGTGCTGACCGGCGACGTGGATGTGCCCGACGGTCTCGATGATGTCTTCAACGATTTGGTCGCCGAGATCACTGAGTATCGACTCCACCGGTATCTCGCCGGACAGAAATCACGCCGGATCGGCGAACAGCGGCAGTTCGCCCGGGACGGCAAAGAGATCGATGCCACGTTCACCGTAGAGAGCACCCGCGGACGACCAACTTCGGTGGTCATCGAGTCATCCGGCGGCACCAAGGGAAGCCCCAGTGCCCGCAACCTTGACTACGTGTCCGGTTTCGACCTTTTGCTCGAGCGGCTTTGCGCCCTGGACATCCCCGTCCTCGATATCGCCATCGACACGTCACGCACCCAGGATCTCTCTGCCGCGGAGCGCCGTCTCGACCCTGACGGACACGGCTTCCCGCTCAACCTGGGCAACGCGGCAGATCTCGTGGCTCTACGCAAGTCGCTGCTGCGATCAATGGGGCGGGTCGGGCGAAGTGTGGAAAGCAAGGGTGGCGGCAATGCGCGCAAACGCACTCGTTTCGTCGTGGCGGTTCCTGCAGGTTGGACCTCCTCTAGCCTCGCCAACGCGCTTGCATCCGGCGACGTTGCCAACCGGCCCACGCTTTCGTCGGCATCTACGTCTCAGCCTCAACGAGGAATCACTGATTCACGCTAGGGCTGGGTTGGCGCGCACAAAGACAACTGCACAAGCGGCGCCGCATGTGAGCGGCGACAATTAGATCCGGAATTTCGCATCACCGACGGTCACTTGCGAGCTGGCCCCACGCATGAACGACCGAGATCGCATTGCGTGCAGGTTCAGGGGGAAGATCGTCACCGAAGACTTCAGCGAGCAACGCGTGGACGACCGGGTGAAGCCGTTCATCGGTGAAGCGTGCGCAATCGTCTTTGGTTTCCCACACGTCGATGTAGCGCAGGCCACCGCCGTCGAGCTCAATCGCCAAGTGGCAAATCAGCCCGGGGGGCGGCGACTCGCCGAGGCCGGCACGAATGCGCTCGTAGGTGGCGGCGTCGATTGGAACGTCTTGCGTAAAGGCATAGGTCATGGGGTGCTCTTTCTGTCCTGATTGATTTCGGATGAATTACGATGGGTGAAATGACGGCTCCGGTCAAGCGCTCGTACGACAACGATGGGCGACGAGCGCAATCGGCCCAGACACGGCTTCGCATCCTGGAGATCGCACGGCAATCGTTCACCACCAAGGGGTACCGGGCTACAAAGATGGCCGAGATCACACGCTCGGCGGGGGTGCACATCGATACCGTGTACGCCCTTGTTGGGCGAAAGCCCGACATCTTGCGCGAGCTCATCGAGCTGGCCATTTCCGGCGGCGACCAACCTCTCGCCGCCGACGATCGAGATTACGTACAACGTATGAAAGCCGAACCTGACCCCGCCAAAAAGCTTGCGATCTATGCCGGTGCCATGAGCGCAATTCAAGCGCGCATGGCTCCGTTGTTGCTTGCGCTGCGCGATGCGAGCACCACCGACGACGCCGCCGCGCAGGTCTGGGGTCAGATCAGTGATCGCCGAGCGGCGAACATGCGGCGTTTGGTCGCCGACCTCGGTGAAGCGTCGCTGCGTGATGGTGTGAATATTGACGAGGCCGCGGACATGGTGTGGGCCATTGCAAGTTCCGACCTGTATGTGCTGCTCACCGGCGAACGTGGTTGGACCCCCGACCGCTACGAGGTTTGGTTGTACGACACGCTTTGCCGGGTCGTGCTTGGCCACGGCTGATCAGCTATCGGCGCAGGCGCTCAGCCCGAGGGCGCGCAGTTGATCGTTGGTCGCTTTAAAGGGATCGATGCTTGCGAAAATGGCATTGGCCTGATGGACGAAATCGGCTTTGGTCAGCGACGACGATGAGCTCGAACACCCCGAGGCATAGGTCATGTCGTCAATGAGAACGATGCCGAAAGGGACTTTGCAAGCTTGCAAGAACGACTCCTTGGCGCTGGTAAATGGATTGGGGCGAGTTTATCCGAATCTACTTCGGATGTAAATAGGACCAAGTACACCACTGCATTGACGCCCTGTAGGCGAGGCCCGAAATCTTCCCTGTTCAGTTGTCGATCAAACTGTGGGTAGTCCCGCGTCAGTTGATGAGGCGAATGGTGCAGCGGGGCCCTGGTGCGCGGGCGAGGCGCCCGTCGACGGTGAGCAGGTCAGTAGTGAGTGCTTCGGCGAGGGCGATGTAACACGCATCGTAGGCGCCGATGTTGGATCGAAGTTCGGCGGCACGGCCAAGAAGATGTCGGGTCGGGACGCGGTTAAAAGGAAGCGCGATCAGGTGGCTGACCGCCTGGTCGAAACGTTCGTTGGTGAGCGTGTGATCGATCCATCGTTTCCGGAGAACGGCCAGGGTTTCGACATCGATGAGATCGGGTGCAACGATCTCGTCTTCGTGGCTGAGTGCGGTGCGGGCGAGGATGCCGTCTACACCGTCGTCTCCGAGAACGTTGGCGAGCACGCCGGCATCGATCACGGTCATCGCTGATTGTCGCTTGAGGCTGCGTGGTTCATTTGCGGTTGCGGGCGTCCGCGAGATCGTCGACTGCTGTGGCGAAACCGACCCGCCCATCGTGGAGAGCATCGATCTCGTCGAGGATCTCGTCGAGCGAACGGGTGCGGGCGAGTCGGGTGAGTTCGCATGTCAGATACTGCTGGAGCGACTGGTGCTGACGGCTCGCCTTTTCGTGCAGGGCAGAGTGGACTTCTTCGGGGACGTCACGCACGAGAATATTCGCCATGCTTGCATTATGCTTGCACGACGGTTTCGAGGCAACCGGTTTCTTCACGAAGTGAACTGTTCCCACAAATGCATGGTTTCAAACATTCTGCGCGCCAATGGCATGGGGTCTTGCTTGATGGTGAGGGCGGTTGCCTTGTCGTTGGCAAGTCGGAGGTTGTTTTCAGATCCGAGCAGCGAGCCTTTACCTGGCTCGTTTGTCAAAGCGTGCGGACGCGGAGTCCCCGCACCTTGTCGAAGTGCTTGCGGTTCCGTGTCGCCACCGAGAAGTGATGTTTCAGAGCGGTAGCGGCGATCAATGCGTCGGGCATCCGTATGTTGGTCTCGCGAACGATCCTGCCTGCGCGTTCCGCGATGGCACGATCAACGCCGTGCTCGGTGAACGGGCCGAGGAGTTGGATGACGAGGTTCGAAGCGCTGTTGCCCGCGAAGAGTTCGGCACGGGTCACGACCGAATAGTGCAGTCGATTCCGACCTGATTTGATGGGGTTCGCCCCTCGGAGATGATCGATGAAAATGTCGGTGTCTACGAGGATGTCAGCCACGATGCCAATCGTCTCGTGACGGCACAGACGCATCAGGAGCTGCACCGAACGTTGCACGAAGCGCTGCGTCCACATCGACGTCGTCGCCAAGGTATGCATCCAGGGCCCGCCGGATGACCGCAGCCATCGGGACGCCTTCAGCCGCGGTGACCTGGTCGATTCGTCGCCGCTGTTCTTCGGTCAGATAGACCTGTGTCCTCGTCGTCGACATACAGCAATCTTATACAGCATTTTGGAGATGTCAACGGTTCGACTTCCTTCACGATCGTCGTCCGCGCCACGGCCGACGGCCTCAGCTCCTGGCGTCAAAAAGCAGGCTGGGCTTCATCGCGATGCGAGGGGCAGGCGGGCCCGGTAATGATACGGGTTCCTTCTTCGCATCCTGAGGAGGGTGGAACATCGTTGGGCTGATTCACAATTCGTCGAGCAGCACCTGGAGGATGCCTTCGGCACGCCACCGAAGCTGGCCGCGAGGCCCATTCGGTGCCGCTGTCAGAAAACCGGAGGCTTCCATGACCCGGAGCGCGCTGATGACTGCCGGACGACTTCCTCCCAGGCGGTTCTCCACGGTGGCCGCGCTGAGCACCGGATTCTGGAAGGCAAGGTCAACGACCTGGTTGGCCAGGCCGCGCGTTTGTGCACCCACGACTGCCCGGTACTGTTCGCGTAAGTCGACCAGCTTGTTCGCGCGGCGCACTGCATCGGTCGCCTGTGTGGCGACGGCGTCGAGGAACAGGGCGAGCCAAATCTCGATGTCGCCACGTTCGCGCACGGCTTGGAGCGCCGCGTAGTAGGTGTCGCGTCGTGCTTCGAAGTACGGCGACAAGTAGAGCAGCGGTGCTGGTAGTCGGTCGCGAATGATGAGGAAGAAGACGATTAATAATCGTCCGAGTCGGCCGTTTCCATCCAGGAACGGGTGGATCGTCTCGAATTGATAGTGGACCAGAGCCGCTTGGATCAGTGGCGGTAGGCGAGGTTGGGCGTGGATGAAGTTCTCCAAGTCACCGAGGAGGTCGATGAGCGCTTCGGGGGGTGGCGGCACGAACGCGGCGGTCTCGATGGTTGCGCCGGATGCACCGATCCAGTTCTGTGTGGTGCGCAGTTCGCCGGGTCGGCGTTCGCGACCGCGGACTCCGTCAAGGAGGATGCCGTGAAGTTCACGAATTAGTCGGACGCTCAGAGGTAATTCGGCGAGGCGTTGCAGCCCATGCTCCATGGCGCGGATGTAGTTGATGACCTCTTCAATGTCGGCGTTATAGGGCGCGTCGGTCGCCTCCGCGTCGAAAATGTCGGTGAGTGATGCCTGGGTGCCTTCTATGCGGGTCGACGACACGGCTTCCCGGCGAAGGTAGGGGTTAACGAGCAGGTGGGGATCGGGAAGAAGGCGGCCCGCACCGGCGAGATGCCCGAGGGCGGCCTCGGCGTCGGCGAGCTTGAGCACGTTATGCTCGGAGATGGGCACGGTCCGCGGGATTGGGTTCGGGTAGTAGGCGACGTAGCCAACCGGCCCCATTGTCCGGCGCGGCGCGCCGAAAGGGGTGACGTCGTACCGGTCGATTTCCATGCAACGATCCTAGGTCGACCATTAAGAAATGTGGTGATTTCTTAATGGTCGCGGCTCGACCAGTAAGAAATGTTGCGAGTCGAATCTGACGTATTCACACAGAGCGCGACGAGCGACCAGGCGGTCTTTGATCGAGCGACGATTCGTATACGCCTCGCCAATGACACTTGTCCCAGCCATTCGAACTCAACGTTGCCCGACCGCCTTGTAGGGGACACCTCCAGCGGTGACGCGACTTCGAAGTGAGACCCTTGCGTAGTTTGGTCGGGCTCACGATTTCGTGGCATTGCTCACTGATGCGGCTCAATGAGCGTCAATCCGGGTTGGCATTCCCACGTCAATTGATTCCGAGATCGTCGTCCACGTGTTCCCGTTGACCCGTGCGGAACGCGCCGGGGGTGTCGCTGCATATCTCGGCGAACGCCAGGATCACCCAGTCACAGATCTTGGGCTTGCAAGCGATCAGGAAGTAACCAATTGCATCAATTGCGAGTAGTCGGTGACGACGTCGTAGGTGACGTCGTCTGTGCTCGTCGAGTTGAGCGAAGCGAAGAATTTACGTGCACACTCGATCTTTGCCGCTTCAACTCCGCTTAGTTGGAGTGACGAAAGTGAGCCTTTCGTTTCGGCCACGAAGTACACGTGCTTCACGCTGCCTTCGGTGAATGCGATGGCCCAGTCGGGGTTGTAATCACCGACCGGAGTTGGAATGAAAAACCCTCCGGGCAACTTTGCGTAGACGGCAACCTCGCTGCTTTTGTCAAGTTGTTCAACGAATTCCCGCTCAACGTTTGAGTCGGTTACGACGTGGTCGTAGATGTGGCGTTGCAGCGGTTTGTCTGCGGGCCATAACGGTTGCCGGGTTTGGTTTTCGGTGAAAATTGCCGAGTCGAAGCTCTCACCGATCGTGTCGTATACAAGATGTTCAACGATCGCGGTGGCCTTTTGTTCATTGATGAGCCGGGCGCACTCGGTGATGAACTGTTCGGGGTTCTGCCGGAACTGTGCGAACGTTCCCGGTGCGATGCCTCCAAGAATCTTGCGTGCGGTGCGCCTGGTCAGCAGAGTTTTCTCGGCGATCTCCCCAATGAGGTCGTAGCGGACTTGCGAGCCAGCGCTGATCGTCTCGGTGGTCGTTGAAATGCTCGTTTGACCAAAACCGGTCCCCTTCGCAAGGTCGACGGCCTCGATAGTCTCGTGCTGGCTTCCAGCCTGGACGA
Source organism: uncultured Iamiaceae bacterium (assembly GCA_964544305.1). Lineage (GTDB taxonomy): Bacteria > Actinomycetota > Acidimicrobiia > Acidimicrobiales > Iamiaceae > JAFDWI01. Next base: position 12,142 of record CAZJAZ010000051.1, read on the forward strand.
CGTAGTGCAACTTGTCGACCACAAGGTGCTTGTCGATCGCATGGGCGCATTTGTCGATTAGCTCGTCAGAATCGAAGTCGACCTGGTACACGGCTCTGTGGTTGATTCGCATCCAAAGCGCCTGGAATTCTTTGCGATCCAGGTTGTCGTTGGGCTCAAGCTTCTTAAGTTTGCGGTCGTCGTCGGGTGGTGGAAGCTCCGTGTCGAGCGCGTCGATGAGTGCTGCGACCTCGTAGAAGTGGGGTTGCAGTTCGGCGGGCATGTCGGGGATCGTGGAGAGTTGATCGCGGTTTCGCCACTCGTCCGTTAGCTCGAAGTCGTAGTCGATGAAGTCATGTTTGGTGAGCCACTGGATGAGCTTCTTGGCTTGTTCTTCGGTTATCTCGTGTCGCTCACCGGTGGCTGCATCGGTGACATGACGCCCTTGAAAAAACTCGAACGTGGCTTTGCGGGGTCGGGCCGACAGCGACGAGCTGATTTCTTTCTGCAATCCGGTTACAAATTCGCTATAGGACTCGTCGGTTACCACACATAACTCGTTTATTTCATGTACCCGTTCACCGACCGATGCAGCATCCATCCGTTCACCGTTCTGGTTCACCGCGATGCGTAAGCCCCGTCCAACTTCTTGTCGGCGGGAGATGGTGTTGTCGGATTTCTTAAGCATGCCCATGACGAACACGTTCGGGTTATCCCAACCTTCACGTAACGCCGAGTGCGAGAAAATGAACCGAACAGGTTCATCGAGCGACAGCAGGCGTTCTTTGTCTTTGAGGATCAGGTCATATGCGTCGACGTCTTTGGATTCACCTTTGGTGTCGCCGGTTTTGGAGATGTCACCGTCGACGATATGGGAGCTTTTCTTGTCGATGGAGAAGTAGCCTTCGTGCACGGCGTTGACACTGTCACGGTTCAGGTATGCGGTGTAGTCAGGATCGAGCGGTAGCTCACCAAGCATTTCGTCTCGAATTGCGACGTATTCTTCTTCGAATATTCGGGCATAGATTCCAAGTGTGTCGTCTCTGGCGTAGTCGCGGTATTTGACGACCTCATCGATGAAAAATAGCGACAGAATCTTGATGCCCGAGGCGAAAAGGTCGCGCTCTTTGTCCATGTGAGCGCGAATGACCTCCCGGATCTGGATGCGCCGCTTGGTTTCTTCGGTGACATCAGTGTCCGCGAGTTGGCCAGCCACAACCGTATTGCCGTTGCCGAGTTCAATGACGTTGCGGTTGACATCAACGTCGGTGACGATCAAGCCCTTGTAAGCCTCGACGCCGCTCGACAAGTCGTGAAGATTTGTTCCCTTGCTCACCCAGCGAACGAGCCGTTTGATCGGGCCAGTCTTGGTTTGCACTTCAAGTTCGACTCTGGCTCTAGGCGTTGAGCCTTTGACGATCTCGATGGTATCCACGTACAGATACGCGCTGGTTCCAGCAAGGCCTTTCACGGTGATGCCGCGCACCGCAATACGTTTGACGAGCTTCTGGTTGTAGGCGTCAAGTGCGTCAAGACGGTGCACTTTGTCATGGTTGACCCTGTGAGTCGCCGAGTAACGCAGCACGGCAAGCGCGTTGAACTCGCCGAGCGCCGCGAGGGATTTGTCTCCCCCGATTTTCTGGGGCTCGTCGATGATGACGATCGGTCGGTTCGCTTTGATCACGTCGATCGGTCGGCGTGATTGAAAGTCGTCGAGCTCGTCGTAGATGCGGCGTTGGTCTTTGCCCCGCGCGTTGAACGCCTGGATGTTGATGATCATCACCTGCACCCCGGCGTTTGCGCTGAACCCTTCGAGCTCGTGGAGTTGGCTTGAGTTGTAGATGAACGTACGGGGCTTGGTGCCGTAGGCCGCCTGGAAATGCTCGGCGGTCACGTCGAATGATTTTTTGACACCTTCTCGAATGGCAACTGAGGGTACGACGACGATGTACTTGGACCACCCGTAGCGCTTGTGCATCTCCATGATCGTTTTGATGTACACGTAGGTTTTGCCAGTGCCGGTTTCCATCTCGACGTCGAGGTTTGGTGTGCCAGGTGCCGAGGCTTTGCTGGTGGCGAGCTTGGTTGAGCGGGGCAGCCGCCGTGCGTGCTGAACTTTGTTGAGGTTCTCGACAAGCGCGTCGGTGGTCAATTCGATGTCGGCGTTGCGCAGCCCGGCGTCAGGTGTCTCGTTCGGTACAAAGATCTGGCCTGGGGCGGCTGGCTTAGCTTTGCCGGGATCGATCCGGTAGCTGACGCCATCGATTCGAGGCTGACCGGCGAACACATCGACGACCGCGTCGACCGCGTCTGTTTGATACTGCTGCACCTTGAACTGGAGCTTCATTTGTCGGCCTTCATTTTCGTCTCCGGGTCGAGCCCGTACAGACTACGTGCGAATCGGGCATGTCGCGGTTCAGTAGTTCGACGTGATGCAGGAATACCAGGATCACGAAGCCATGGCCCCGAAGTTCTCGCGCCCGAGGATGTCGCTTGGAATTCGTATGTTTGCATCGGTTTGAAGAACCCGATGACTCATGCAATCTGGTTTCTGTCGCATGCTGATCAAAGCATTTGGATGATTTCAATCGTTGGGTTCGCTTCAAGAGCCATCTCGGTAATCACATCACGGTGACATCGTTGGTGGTCGCGTTCGAAACACAACACAGCGATCCGTTCGTTGGATGCCAGATCAACAAGTCGTTTGAGTGCGTCGCCAGAACCATTTAAAAGGATTGTGCGCATGCGTGCACGACCTTCTGTTCCGTCGCCGGTGCGAAAAGAATCCCGATTATCGGGCGGGTTACCAAGGTCCTTTTCGTGTACGTAGTTGATTCCGGCATGGCTCAGTGTTTCTGATAGGCGACGCCGCGAGAATCCCGCCTTTCGGCTGATGGCGTTTAGCCGCACATCGACCAACGTCGTCACTCGAGAGCCGATGAGCCGTTCTATGAGCGCGTCGATGGTGAGCCCTTCGTATCCGACACTGTAGATGCGGCCTGCCATCTTTCGATCGTTACCGAGTAGGGGCGCGCGCTCCAAGCCGTGACGGCCGATTGCGTTCATAGTCCGAAAAGATTCAATTGATTTCCGGTCGCTGGTGGCCAGAATATTCCGAGTATAAGAAACGAGGCCGGGTACTGCTCTTGGTTACCGACAAACAGGGCACTGTCTCTTTGTTTCCACATTTCTTCTTGGAACTTTTGGCGAATGAGATCACGCCAATTGGGTTTGTTGCGAACGTGTCGCCAGAGGGCCGTTAACTCCCAGTCTATGATCGTTTGTGTGTGCGACGGGCAGCCCGGCCGTTCGCACCGATACTTGTACTGGAACCGCCAGGGAACGACCTCGAAGTCCGGGTTCGATTGGGTTGGATCGTCGAAGAGGCTTCGCCTGAGTTTGGCCAGATCGGCCCGGCGTTGCGACTTTTCTATTTGGGTTTGATCGCGTTCGGATATGAGCAATTTGGGCGGTTCGATTGGTCTGACAACGGCAAGTGATCGAACACCTACTCCGGAACCGGCGTTGTTTTCGTCGTTGAGATCACACATAGTTGCTTGATGCAGCGGGGCAATGAGTTGGCGACGTGCGGCCCAACCTCCCTTCGTGCCGACAGTGTCGCCGAGTGTGATCGAACCTTCAAGTGGAGTCCACGATTCAGGGCGCCGGTCAGTTTTGGGGCGGGTCAGATCAATTTCGATTTCCTGATACTTGACAAATCGATCCGCCGCTACGAGATCGCGGAACGGCACGGGATGGATCCTGATCCACTGAGGCGGGTCAGTGTCAATCCGTACACCAGCCACGCACATCGTTTCGTCGAGCCGCTTTGTCATCACCGGTGCTGCTTTGACCAAAACAATCACCTTGGCGCGCTCGGTGTGCTTGGGGCCTTGTGACATTGCGGGCATGGCCTGATGTTAGGAATGGCCTGTGACATTGCCCGGCGAGTTGATTGTGGGATTGGTTGCTCGCTGCGATATGAAACCCAGGCTCGGCGCGCCCGCGGGCGCGTCGTATGCGGGTCGGGACTCTCGCTGCCTAACTGCGCGTGCCGATTGCCAGAGCGACGCGAGAACGGATCTCGGCCAACTCGGCGTTCGTGATCGTTGATTCGGTGGCCCGAATCCGCCGCAACGACACGCTCGTGATGTTATGCGCCAACGCCCATCAGGTATCGTCCACCCCATTCTGAGCCGTCGGGTCGATGCGCACCGAGGAGGCGGCATGCGCCAGGCCAACCTCGTAGGTGAGAGGCACGACCAAGGTCGTGAGATAGTCGGCGGGGAAAAGTTCGTGGTCTTCAATGGTGACGGCGGGCCGTGCCTTGGTCGGCTCGTTGCCGAGTGCTCCACTGCGCCAATCGACGATCACAATCGTGCCGGCAACTGTTCGACTTACCTGGCTCTGGGCTTCGAGCGGTCGGTCGGCCGCGGCAGCTATCGAATTTTCTCATGATGATCGGCGGGACCAACGTGTACCGTGGTACGCGACAAGCGCCTCGGTGAGTCACCGCCCTCGCTGGATGCAAGGTGTGACTCACCGAGGTCGCCCTTTCTCGGGTCGGCGCCAATGGTGTTGGCGTACTCAAGATCTTCAGGCTCCGTTGTGGGCTTCCCATTCCTGTTGACTCAGCGGACTGTCATCCAGTTCCCAGGGGTCAGGGCCGATGACCCATTGGCCGCGTCGGGGTTGATGGACACGTTCCTTACGTTTGAGATAGGCAAGAGCTGCAGAGACCAGGTCGTATGCATCTTCTCGTCCGCGCTCGGCGAGAACCGCGGTGATCTCCTTAATCGACATCGCCGCTTGTGCCGATTTGAGAATTTCCTCGACCGCGTCCGTCCTAGTCAGGTTTGCAAATTCAGAAGGACGGGATTCCGCGTCGCTTGCGTGCCCGTCCGAGCCTGTGAGCCTCTGAAGCGCGAGAGTGAGGCCGCGCTGCTCCGCCCCGAGTTGATCGATGCGGGCAAGGTGCAACTCACGTTGCTTGTCGAGTTCGCTGAGCTTTACACGCATTGACCCGATCTGAGCTTCGACGTCAGCAAGCAACGCCTCAAGTGTGTGAATCTGTGATTCGTTGTGTGCGTCGGGTTCCATGTATATAACCATATCATACACACAGCCATAGATGCAACCTTTCGACACAATTATTTCACTGCGCGGATATAACGCGCTAAACGCAGGCGTGATCCAGGTGTACTCGAGGTTCCCGCTTCGCCGTGCCCGCGGGCGCGTCAGTGGGTGGTGGTTGTCGGTGCCAGGGATATGCGCCCAAGCGGGGTGCCCAAGCGGTGTGTGTTCAGATGACGCGGACGTCGGTGTCGAGTGAAAGTTCTTTGAAGATCTGCTCGACGTTGATGCGCGCATCGTCTGAATTGAACGCCGAGTCCCGGAACACCGCCCGTAATGGCTCACGTTTCGCGATAACGCGGGCCAGATCGGTGGTGACGGGCGTATCGAAACAGGCTATGAGCGCGCCGTCCTCGACCGTGAACACCTCGTGGTCACCCAGTTGCTCGACCTCGATCGGCATGGAGAGTTCCAAGCCCCAGTCGAGCAGCACCTGGAACACCAGGTCTTCGCCGGTGCGGTCAGATTTCACACTGCCCTCGAATTGGTCGAGCTCGGGCTGCGCGGTTTCATCCGGGGTGCGCAACACGTCGGCCATGCTGGTCGAGTCGATCCGCAATGCCCGGAAGCCGACATCGAGCTCCGCGCCGGTCAGCCCGGCCTCGTCCTTGATTTTCTGGCCCGCTCGACGGATCCGCTCCCGCGACAATTCGGCGATCGTCTCGTACCCTGCGCCGTGCGCGGCCGACTTGGGGTCAGTGGCTTCGTCGAGCTGCACCATGATGAATCGGCGATTCCCACCATCCGCCGCGTTTTGCGCCATCACCGCGTGGGCGGTCGTCCCTGAGCCAGCGAAGAAGTCGAGAATCACCGCGTCGGGCCTGTTTGCCCACTTCATTATTTGGCGGATTAGACGGACTGGCTTTTTCCCGTTCTTAAATTCAATACTCCCTTCCTTGCCGACGTTCATCATGTCTGAGTGGAAGCCCTTCCAGAGGGCCCCGCGGATCGTTGCACGCGCGCGGGTCGAGACATAATCGTCTGTTTGCCGTACGCCGTCCAAGAATGGCTGAAGTTGCACTACCTTTCCCTTGGAGTTCTTGCGAAGCAGGTACTTTCCCCATTCAACGATCTCGGTGAGTGGAATATCCAGTTGCTGAACATTGTCGAGTGAGATTGGGCTTTCGCGATAGAGGCAAGGTGCAATCGATTCCAGGAAGTAGTCATGGTAATTCCTATCGACCTCCATCAAACGTTTGAGATCCGATTTACCAACCGTGAGCCCGTACCGCTCAAATGCCTTGACGGAAATAGCATCCGTTTCCAGCAGAGATCCTAATGAGGCCGGCTCCGCTCCACTGCTCCAAATAATATCGTAATGAGAGTCATATACCTCGCTCGCGTCGTGGAGCGGCTGGCGGTCTAAGATTGCATCGGTGGAGCTGCGAGCATAAACGACGACGTACTCGTGGTTCTTGACAATCTTGCCCGACTGGGCAGCGGCAACTTTCATACCTTGTGTCTTTGACATTTCCACGGCGAGTGTTGATACATAGTTGGTTTGACCAAATACGTCATCGCAAAGTTTCTGTAGGTTGCTCAATTCACCGTCATCGATCGAAACGAAAATCACCCCGTCCTCTGCCAGCAGATTCCTTGCCAACTTCAGCCTGGGATATATCATCGAAAGCCAATCCGAGTGGAATCGGCCGTTCGACTCGGGGTTCGCGACCAGGCGGTTGCCTTCCTCATCGGTCTGGCCTGAGGCTTCCAAATATTCGGCGCTGGTTTGGGCGAAGTTGTCTTTGTAGATGAAGTCGTGGCCGGTGTTGTAGGGCGGGTCGATGTAGATCAGCTTCACCTTGCCCAGATACGACTCCTGCAAGAGCTTCAGCGCGTCGAGGTTGTCGCCTTCGATGAACAGGTTCTGGGTCGTGTCGAAATCGACCGAGTCGTCACGCACCGGCCGGAGCGTCTTGTTGATCGGCGCGTTCGCGGCGAACGCTGCAGCCCGTTTGCCCGGCCAATCCAACCGGTACCGCTCAGCCGGGCCTTCGACCACCTCATCGGACAACTCCTGGCGCAACAGGTCGAAATCAACCGCCCTGGTCACCTTCCCTGCGGCGTCACGGGACTCGGTGACCACGTTCGGGAACAGCTCCGCGATCCGGTCAACATTCGATGCGGTGAGGTCCGGGGTGGTGAGGTCGAGCTTTTTCATGGTTCCCTTTG
>CAZJAZ010000052.1:0-17811 GCA_964544305.1 uncultured Iamiaceae bacterium
TTCGTGAAGGCGGCCGGACCGTCGGCGCAGGCCGCGTCACCAAAATCATCAAGTAGGAATGACGAAGAATCATGGCTGACAAGCAAAAGATCCGAATCCGTCTCAAGGCATATGACCATGAGGTGATCGATCAGTCCACGCAGAAGATCGTCGAAACGGTACTTCGTACCAACGCGACCGTCCGTGGCCCGGTGCCGCTTCCCACTGAGAAGCACCGCTACACGGTGATCCGCTCACCGCACAAGGACAAAGACAGCCGCGAGCACTTTGAGATGCGAATTCACAAGCGTCTGCTGGACATTCTGGGTCCCTCCCAGAAAACCGTTGACTCGTTGCAACGTCTTGATCTTCCTGCTGGTGTTGAAGTGGAGATCAAACTCCAAACCGCCTGATCAAGTCAGTTCAATCAGTTGACAAAGGCCCCGCAATCTGTGGGGCCTTTGCTTTTTTCGCTACGGCTGTTGCCAAATCTTTACGAGATTGCCAGCGGTGACCGACGAGCCCGCGCCTGGGGTGGTCCCACAACCGAGGTATTGCGCCACTCCACATGAAGCTGTATTGCCATCGAAAAGGGCAATGGCTCCAATGCCTCGAATGATCTGATACGGCCAGTTGGCGCCACGGATGTCTGGAATCTTCACCGTCTGGGCGGTCGGGGCGCTCGATCCGGCAGCGTTTACTGCTCGCACTTCCCACTTGACCCAGGCACACGCTGATTTGAGCTTCGTTGCGCGAAACGAACCGCTTGTGCTTGTTACGCGATGGGTGACAGTCGACAGCACCGATACCGTTCCACTGCATCCGTTGTTGAAAACCTGATTGTAGGTCGTGCCGGTTACGTCAAAACTTGTCGGTGTCCCTCCCGACGACGAACGATTCCAACGCAGCGACACCTGAGCATCTTCTTCGCCAAGGCCAGTTGCGCCATAGGCCTGTACACCGACAGGACTACTCGGTCTCTTGACCGCACTCGTGCCCGGGTTTGTCGTGGGGCTTGGACCAGGGCCCAGGTTCGAACCAGATTGCACTGGTGTATCGCCACCCGATGGCGTGCCACCAGGATTCAATGGAGAACCGGTCCCACTGTCGGGAAGGAGCTGGCCTGCGCCAAGATCGCCTGATCCATCATCAACGAGGCCCCCATCGGGCAAGGTCTCGACGTCTCCTCGGGCTGTGTCGTCGGTTGTATTCTGAACGCTGGCTTTCCCGAGAGACTTTTCTGAAAGAGTCGAACTCGACGGAATCTTGTCACCCAACGGCAATGCTGAGACGCCAACACCGTCTGACGTTTCCAAGTTGGATGAATTTTGGCGTGTGAGTGCGAATCCGGCAATCGCGACCAGAATAGAAGCAGCGATTGCTATGACCGCCGTTTTCACAAATCGGCGATCTTGAGTTGGTGGTTTGGGAAGGCTCGGTGAATGTGAAACGGGAGTTTCAATACTCGACATTCGATCAAGTTCGTGGAATCGGTCGCGTGGTTGCGTTTCCTCGTCGTCATCGAGCGCATTGGCAACTACATTGTCGGCCGGATTAACGCCTGTTTCCAACGAGTCAGTAGGTAACCCAAGAGACTGTTGCAACGCCAACGCAAAGGCCCCGGCCGAGGCAGGGCGCATGGACGGCTCTTTGGCCATGGCCGCAGCGATCACAGCGTCGACGTCGGCAGAAAGACCTGGTGATACTTCCGACGGTTTCGGGGGCACCTCACTGAGATGGGCATAAATGACTGAAGCGTTGTTGTCACGTTGGAATGGTTTGGTGCCGGTTAGACACTCGTATGCCATGCACCCGAGTGCATACACATCTGATTGTGCCGTCAACTCGTCGTTCTTGAGTTGTTCGGGCGATGCATACGCGATCGTGCCAATGAATTCACCGGCGCGCGTGAGCGGTTCGCGTGACTCCGAGCGAGTTATGCCAAAGTCTGCGAGATACACGTGCTCTCGTCCTCGGTCGCCGGCTGGCCGTGCAACGAGAAAGTTCGCAGGTTTCACATCGCGATGGATCATGCCCGCTGTGTGTACCGCATCGAGAGCGGCCGCTGCCTGGGTGATGAGGTGTACAACGCGTGCAGGTTCGAGCCCACTCTTGTTGCGAAGCAATGTGCGAAGGTCGCTGCCTACGACAAAACGCATCGCAATATAGAGGTTGTTGTTGAACTCGCCGAAACCGTAGATGGGGATGATGTTGGGGTGATCGATTGAGGCGGCTTGACGCGCCTCATGGGTGAATCGTTTGCGAAAACGCTCGTCTGATGAAAGGTCAGGTGCGATTACTTTGAGGGCGACACGTCTGTTCAGGCCGGGTTCGGTTGCCTCGTAAATCGTGCTCATTCCACCGGAGCTGTGCTTGGCAATGATTCGGTACCCGGCAAAGGTGTCTCCGACTTCAATCTGTTGCATCGCCCTGACCTACTCGATTGCCAAATGTAGAACGGCGTAATCGTAGGACATCGCCGCAGCCTTTGCTTACGAGGTGCGGTCGCCCGCTTGCGTCGCACTTTCGCTCAACGTGTCGAAGGTGAGATCAGTTTCACCAATGCGAATGACATCCCCAGGAGTCAAATGGTGTTCGGTGACCGGCTCGCCATTCAGCATCGTGCCATTGGTGGATCCGAGATCAATGAGTACGAAAACTTGACCCCGTAGTCTGATTACCGCATGTCGCCTGCTGACGTCAGTGTCGTGTATCGCAAGGAGATTGTCGCGGTGGCGGCCGATGGTGCACGGTTCACCGGTGAGCATGATCTCGTCGCCGCCGGGAGTTCGCAAATATGCCACGCCGATCACGGTCCCTGCTGCGACACGCAGCGTTGCAGCTTCGTCCTCAGAGACGAACTCTGCGTCGGGGGTGTCGCGTCCACCCGAGATGTAGTCAAGGCTCGGATCTTGTTGCAAAATGCGACGTTCAAGATCTCTGAGTTCTCGCCCCGGATCAATGCCAACTTCTTCGAGAAGCGTTTCGCGCGCTTCCCGGTAGGCAGCGAGCGCATCGACTTGTCGTTCCGCTCGGTACAACGACAGCATGAGTTGACCGCGTAAGCGCTCTCGATACGGATATCGCCGGATCAGATCTTCAAGTTCAGGGAGTAGTGAACTGCACTGCCCAAGTTGTAGGCGTGCCTCAATCCGATCTTCGAGTGCGCCGGCTTCGAGTTCGTCAAGTCGAGGGGCGTCGAATCTGGCAAGGCGCTCAGCGGACACGTCAAGGAGTGGCGCTCCGCGCCATAAGCCCAAAGCTTCGGTGAGTAAACGGTCGGCCTCAGCAGGATCCCCATTGCTTAGTGCGACTCGTGCTGTTGCAATAAGTGACTCGGCACGAAGAGCGTCGACGCAATTGGGTTCGACGTCGAGAACATAGCCATTCGTTCGTCTGAAAAGCATCGGTGCCAATGAGCCATCAGCACGTCCGGGTTCGAGTGCTTTGCGAAGATTCGACACGTAGACCTGCAGCGTGTTGGCCGCCCGATCGTGTGCTTCGTCCCCCCATACCGTGTCGATGAGCGAGTCGACCGTTACGGTACGGCCGGCATCGAGTGCGAGGGCTGCGAGCACCGCACGTTGTTTCGGCCCGCCAAGCGCGGCCATGCCGTTCGTCGTTTCGACTTCGAGCGGCCCAAGAAGGCGGATCTCCATCCCATCATTCTTGCCGTTCCGCAAAGACAAAGGTCCGCTTTAAGCATTGCTGAAGGTTCTCTAAAGCTCCGTGGTTGATCCTAGAGACATCCGGGAACGAAACACCGGCACGAACCAGGAGAGAATCCGATGACCAATCAAACTGCAACCCTCGAAGCCGTCACTCAGTCCGACCAAAACACAAGTAGTAAATCCCGCCATCACGTCCGCTGGACGATTGCAGTACTTGCGCTCGCTGCTCTGGCACTTGGTGGCCTGAAGGTCAGCGAAAACACGGCGTCGGCTGCGGCCGGTTCAATCTATGTCAAGGTCTGCTGGGTCGACCAGTTCGGCAGGATCGCCAACGCGAAGGTTTCATCGCAGTACTACCACGGGGGAAACCCCAAGACGTGGTCGACCGCACGTACCGACCGTTCCGGCTGTGCAACGGTGAGTACCCCGACGGGAAGCACCGTGCGATTCACGGTATCCAAGAGTGTCGGCAACTGTCCCAGCTGGTATTGCTTTGTCACGAATAGCGTCACAGGTTGGTATTCAACGAGAGGTCTGGCGGCCGGTGGCACCTACAACATTGGCTGGTTCCGAGCGAACACGATTCTCATTGACAACGGCTATCAAGCGTCTCAGTACATCATCGACAACATGTGACGAATACGTTGAAAATCCAAGTGTCACCCGAACTCGGGGTGCCGGTCTCGTCACCGACACCCCGGATTCGGTTTCTCTGGGGTCCTCAACTTCATGATGGCCAACAAAGTTGTGACACCTTGCAGAATCAGCGGAATTGCCTTGAAATGTTCAGGACTTCTTGCCATGCACGAAATGGTGACCGATGGGAACGCTGTGAGCGGCATCGTCGTGTTGAATCTGGTTGAACCAGGGCATGGGCCTCGCCTCGTTGTCGTTTCAAAAGAAGCCGTTGTGGGACGACGAGGCGATGACATCGCACTTGACGATCCAGAGAGCTCACGCCGTCACGCTCGTCTACGAGTGGTTGAGAACGGCCTTGAGGTCACTGACTTGGGTAGTCGGAACGGCACCTTTGTGAACGGCCAACGCATTGCCACACCGACGATCATTATCGAAGGTGGATGGATAGACGTGGGTGCTTGTCGTTTTCGTTGGGATGACAATGCGAGTCCGGTGGCTGTGTCAACTGATCCACAGAGCATGTCGGGGGCAAGCGGACCAGAAGTTGCGACTGAGGCGGCCAAACAGAACGACTTGGTCGGTACTGTGACAGCCCCAAGAAGCGAGAGTGCTTGGCGAGGCCCGCTCGTCTTTCTCGTTTTGGGAATAGCGCTACTCGTTGTTGCACGCATGTTTTTTGTGCAGAGCTTCAAGATCCCGTCACAGTCAATGGAGTCGACGTTGCAAAAGGGGGATCAAGTCATAGCGGTAACAAATGGTGTCAAAGGCGACACACCGGCCCGCGGGGACGTGATGATTTTTAAGAATCCCATGTATCCAGTGTCGAGTGAGGATCGCTTCCTGGTGAAACGAGTCATCGGCATTCCAGGCGACATCATTGTGATTGCCGGCGGCGAACTCATTCGCAATGGCCAAGTCATTCATGAAAGCTGGGTTCCAAATGGCATGCCAACTGAAAACTTCGATAGCGACCACAAATGCACGCGAATGGCGCCGTGTATCGTACGTGCGAAAACGGTGTGGATGATGGGGGATAACCGAACTGACTCATTCGATAGCCGCGGATTCGGGCCGGTCTCGACCTCGGCGCTCGTCGGCCGGGTTGCCATGCGCTTCTGGCCACTTGGTCGTTTCGGCGGCCTGTAGGAGAACGGATTGCGTGTCGTGTCCGGTAGAAGTGCAAGATACACAGTGGTGTGACAGTCAAACGACACGAACACCAACATTTGTGAACGTGCCTTGGTCGAACGTTTTGGACAGCGTGAACCAAGGCCGATAGAGTCTCAGGGTCGCTCACACGATGGTCGCGCCCTTTGGGGCAAGGCACTCAAGTGAGCAATGCAGTAACCGAAGTCTGCCGTAGCCCCAACCTTTGGTTGAGGAACCGTGCAGCGACAACTCGACATGACGCTCCGCCGGGCACGCCCAGCGGAGCGTTCGCGTGAACACCCCACAAGTTCCTCCGCGATACTTCAAGGAATTCGCCACCATGGCAACCAAAGCAATCATCGGCCAAAAGGTCGGGATGACCCAGATCTGGGATGACAACGCCAAGGTCATACCGGTAACGGTCGTTCAGGTCCCACCGGTTCGAATCGTCAACATTAAGACGCCCGAACGCGACGGCTACTCGGCATTGCAGGTCACCTTCGGATCGAAGAAGGCCTCGAAACTCACCAAGCCGGTCGCCGGACAATACGACGCCGCGGGTGTTGAGCCCGGTGAGAAGCTTGTTGAGCTGCGCCTCGACGACGTTTCGGAATACCAGGTCGGCCAGCAGCTCGCAATCGATATTCTCGCCGACGGTGAACTCGTTGACGTGACCGCAGTCTCAAAGGGGAAGGGTTTCGCTGGCGCAATGAAGCGCCACAACTTCTCCGGTCAACGTGCCAGCCACGGTGCCCACCGGGTACACCGCATGCCCGGATCAGTTGGCGCATGTGCCACCCCGGCACGCGTATTTAAAGGGCAACGCATGGCTGGCCGCATGGGAGGCGAAACCACCACGACCATGAACCTCACCGTTGTCAAAGCTGACGTTGAACGAAATGTCCTGCTTGTCAAAGGTGCCGTGCCCGGCCCCAAAGGTGGCCTCGTGTTCGTCCGTGGTGCGGTCAAGTCAGGAGCAAGCTCATGACCTCGGCAGATGTGATTGACAGCAAAGGTGCACGGTCAGGCAAAGCTGACCTGCCCGACGCGATCTTTGGCCGTGAACTCAACGTGCCGCTCATGCACCAGGTGGTCACCGCGCAACTTGCCGCAAAGCGTGCGGGCACACAGAGCACGAAGACTCGGGCCGAAGTCGCCGGTGGTGGCGCAAAGCCCTGGAAGCAAAAAGGCACCGGTCGTGCCCGTGCCGGTTCAATCCGTGCCCCACATTGGCGTGGCGGTGGTGTGGCACTTGGGCCGAAGCCCCGCAGCTACGCCCAGCGTACGCCCAAGAAAATGATCCGTGCTGCATTGCACTGCGCCCTGTCTGATCGGGCAGCCGAAGGCAACGTACTCGTTGTTGACGAATGGGGTTTCGACACTCCATCTACCAAAGAAGCCGTTGCGTTCCTCACTTCAGCTGAGGTGACCGGTCGAGCCCTTGTCGTTGTGAGTGACGCTGACACCAATGTGGTGAAGAGTTTCCGCAACCTCGATCACGTGCATGTGTGTCACGAGCGTGAGCTCAACGCCTATGACGTGCTCGTATCCGACACGGTGATTTTCTCCCGTGCCAGTTTGCCCGCTGAAAAAGTGGCTGCTGCATCAACCGAAGGGGACGACTGATGGATTATCAGGACGTACTCATCCGCCCGGTGGTGTCCGAGAAAAGTTATGCGCTGCAAGACAACGGCGTCTACACCTTCATCGTGCACCCCAACGCATCCAAACCCGAGATCCACGACGCCGTCGAACGGCTCTTCGGGGTCAAGGTCACCAAGGTCAACACCTTGAACCGCCAAGGTAAAACCCGTCGCGACCGCCGCACCAATCGGCGTGGCAAGCGTCCCGACACCAAGCGGGCCATCGTCACCCTCGCCGAGGGTGACTCGATCGAGATCTTCCAGAGCTAAGGCCATGGCACTACGTAAGCGCAAACCAACCAGTGCGGGTCGACGGTTCCAGACCGTCTCTGACTTTTCAGACATCACAAAGTCGACCCCGGAAAAATCTCTCCTCGTCACCAAGACCTCGTCGGGTGGCCGGAACTCGAACGGGCGGATCACCGCCCGTCACCGTGGGGGTGCCCACAAGAGGAAGTATCGGGTCATTGACTTTCGGCGCAACAAAGACGGTGTTCCCGCCAAAGTTGCCGCTATCGAATACGACCCGAACCGCAACGCCCGTATTGCATTGTTGCACTACGTAGATGGCGAGAAGCGTTACATCCTCGCACCGAAGAACTTGGCAGTCGGTGACCGGGTTCGTAGCGGACAAGGCTCGGACATCAAGCCCGGTAATGCCCTGCCGATGCGCTACATCCCGGTTGGAACGGTCGTCCACAACGTCGAATTGCAACCTGGCGGCGGCGGCAAAATGGCCCGCAGTGCCGGTTCAAGTGTGCAGCTCGTCGCCAAAGAAGGCGACTATGCGACGCTGCGTTTGCCGTCAACTGAAATGCGCCGAGTGCTCATTGACTGTCGGGCAACGGTCGGCGAAGTTGGCAACGCCGAAGCCGAACTGGTCAAGATCGGGAAAGCAGGCCGAAACCGTTGGAAAGGCGTGCGCCCACAAACTCGTGGTGTTGCTATGAACCCGGTTGACCACCCCCATGGTGGTGGTGAAGGGAAAACATCTGGTGGACGCCACCCGGTGTCGCCCTGGGGTAAACCCGAAGGCCGTACCCGCGATAAGACCAAACCATCCCAAAAACTCATCGTGCGCCGCCGCCGTACCCGCGGTTCACGGAGGTAGGTGTCATGCCACGTTCGTTGAAAAAAGGTCCTTTCGTCGACGACCACTTGCTGTCTAAGGTCGACGATCTGAATTCGAAAGGCGAGAAGCGGGTCATCAAAACCTGGTCACGCCGTTCAACCATCATCCCGGACATGGTTGGTCACACCATCGCCGTACACGATGGGCGCAAACACGTCCCCGTGTATGTCACCGAATCAATGGTCGGCCACAAGCTGGGCGAGTTCGCACCCACCCGTACGTTCAAGTACCACGCGGGTCAAGAGAAGCAGGTCAGGGGTCGTCGCTGATGGCATTCGGAGCCAAAACCAATGAGCGCCCGGGCACCCGCGCCCAGGCCCGCTACATCCGCATGTCGGCCTACAAAGCCCGTGTCGTGCTTGATCTGATTCGTGGACTGCCAGTCGGCGAAGCCGAAGAGGTCCTTGGGCTCGTTGAGCGTGGTGCCGCCGACGCGATCGTCAAAGTGCTCAACTCTGCGGTTGCCAATGCGGTTGCAAACGATGACCAAGACCCCGAGCGACTCTTCGTGTCGGCGTGCTATGCCGATGAAGGCCCGACGCTCAAGCGTTTCCGGCCTCGTGCCCGTGGTCGTGCATCACACATCCGGAAGCGCACGTGTCACATCACGATTATCGTGTCTCGCCTGTCAGACAAAGACTTCGAACTCCTGCAGTCGAAGGCGTCGACGGCAACGGCCGCAGGCAAGCGTCGGGAGCGCGTTGCCGCCTCGCGTGCCGATCGGGTCGCCAAGAGCCGCAAGCGTGACGAAGACAAAGCTGGTCTCGACGCAGACGAAGAAGTTGTTGCAACCGATGAGGTTGTGACAGAAGAAGTCGCGACCGACGAAGTCACATCCCAAGATGACGTCGTCGACATTGACGTTGAAGAATCAGCCGAAGAATCGTCAGAAGAAGCGGCTGCGGACGAGAGCGAAGAAGTCGTGGCTGAGGACGAAACAAAGGAAACCGAATAATGGGACAGAAGGTCAACCCCTACGGGTTCCGTCTCGGGACCACCACCGAGTGGAAATCACGCTGGTTCGCAGACCGTCAGCAGTATGCCGACTACGTGATCGAAGACTCGAATATTCGCAAGCGGATCATGACCGATCTTCCTCACGGTGCGATCAGCCGTATCGAGGTTGAGCGTTTCCGTGACCGTGTTCGAGTCGATGTGCATACGGCACGTCCTGGCATTGTGATTGGTCGTCGTGGCGCCGAAGCCGATCGACTGCGCAATGAACTTGCCAAGATCACCGGCAACAACCGGGTTCAGCTCAACATTCAAGAGATCAAAGACCCCGAACTTGACGCGGCGCTTATCGCCCAGGGTGTCGCCGATCAGTTGGCGAACCGAATTGCCTTTCGACGGGCCATGAAGCGAGCCGTCCAAAACGCTCAAAAAGCCGGCGTGCTCGGTATTCGAGTGCAGTGTTCGGGCCGTCTAGGCGGTGCAGAAATGTCCCGCACCGAGTGGTACCGCGAAGGTCGTGTGCCGTTGCACACGCTACGCGCCAACATTGACTACGGCTTCCGTGAAGCACGCACTGTGGCAGGGCGGATCGGTGTCAAGGTGTGGCTCTACAAGGGCGACATCGTGCCGTATCGCACCCAGATCAACGAACGCATCGCCCAAGAAGCGGCTATGGCCGTGGGTGAAACCTCCGGTGGCGCTCGTGACACGGGCGGTCGTGTGCTCAGCGCATCGGCCCGCAAGCGAGCCGCTGCTGCCAAGGGCGGCGAAGAAGAAACCGATGTCGAGAATGCTCCGCTGATCAAAGAGGCCGACCCAGAATTTGAGCGTCTCTTGGCCGAAGAAGAGGAGATTGAGCGTCAGACCGAATCACATTCAGAGACGCCGCATTTCCGTCCCGGGGATGGTGACTGAACCATGTTGATGCCCAAAAAGGTCAAGCACCGCAAGCAACATCGCGGTCGCACCGGCGGTGTTGCCAAAGGTGGCACCGAAGTTAACTTTGGCGAATTTGGTATCCAGGCTCTCGAGCCAGGTTGGATCACCGCCCGCCAAATCGAAGCGGCCCGTATCGCCATGACCCGCCACATCAAACGTGGTGGCAAGGTGTGGATCACGATCTTCCCCGACAAGCCCGTCACCGCGAAGCCCGCCGAGACCCGCATGGGTTCCGGTAAAGGAAACCCGGATCACTGGGTGGCCGTGGTCAAACCCGGTCGGATCATGTTCGAGCTGACGTACCACGATCCCGAGGTGGCCCGTGCCGCGATCAACCGTGCAATTCAGAAGCTGCCGATCAAAGCCCGTTTCGTTACTCGGAATGAAGGTGTGTGATGGCCAAAGAATTGATTCTGAGTGAAACCCCCGACGTTGAGCTTGTAGAAGCGCTCAGCGATGCGAAGAAAGAGCTTTTCAACCTGCGTTTCCAGCATGCCACCGGGCAGTTGGACAACACCGCTCAACTGAGTGGCACACGCCGGCAGATTGCTCGCATCAACACCGAGCTTCGGGCACGCGAAATCGCGGCGGCCGAAGCCATGGCTGCAACCAAGAGTGAGGCGTGATGGCCGAAGAACAAACCACTGAACGGCCCAACCCACGCAAGGTGCGTGAAGGGGTCGTGGTATCAAACGCAATGGATCGCACCGCAGTTGTGCGGATCACGAGCCGCAAACGTCACCCTCGATACGGCAAGACGGTTGCTTCAAGCTCGAAACTTTACGTCCATGATGCAGAAAACGACTTGAACCTTGGCGACCGTGTGCGGGTGATCGAAACTCGTCCGCTTTCGAAAAACAAGCGCTGGCGGGTGCTTGAGATTGTGGAGCGTGCCCGGTGATTCAGCAAGAGAGCAGGCTTCGGGTTGCGGACAACTCGGGTGCCAAAGAGGTCTTGTGCATCAAGGTGCTTGGTGGTTCACGCCGCCGGTACGCCTCAATTGGCGATGTGTTTGTGGCCACTGTGAAAGACGCCATTCCTGGTGCAGGTGTGAAACGCGGTGACGTCGTCAAATGCGTGGTCGTGCGCACCAAGAAGGAAAAGCGCCGTCCGGATGGCTCGTACATCCGTTTCGACGAGAACGCCGCGGTGCTGATCAACGATCAGATGCAGCCGCGAGGCACTCGCATCTTTGGCCCGGTGGGTCGTGAGCTGCGTGACGCAAAGTTCATGCGGATCGTTTCACTCGCTCCGGAGGTGCTGTGATGGCAGGACTCAAAATTCGCAAAGGCGACCGGGTGCAGGTGCTCACTGGCAAGGATCGTGGCAAGCAAGGCACAGTTGCCAAAGTGTTCCCTGACAAGGGGAAAGTCATCGTTGACGGCGTAAACGTCGCGAAGAAGCACGCCAAGGCCCGCAGCGCTGAGAAGCCCGGCGGCATTATCAGCGTTGACATGCCCTTGCCGGTCGCCAACGTTGGCATCCTGTGTGACAAGTGCGGTCCGACACGGGTCGGTTATCGCATCGATGGCGACACCAAGGTTCGGGTGTGCCGGAAGTGTGGAGGTGAACTGTGACCGACACGTTGAGCATTCCTCGTCTCAAGACGCGCTACAACAGCGAAGTCCGTGACACACTCAAAGCCGATCTTGGCTTAGAGAACGTGATGGAAGTTCCACGGCTTTCCAAGATCGTGGTGAACATGGGCGTCGGTGGTGCCGTTGCACAGCGTTCCCTGCTCGACGGTGCCGTCGCTGACTTGACGGTGATTACCGGACAAAAGCCGATGATCACAAAAGCCAAGAAGTCGATCGCAACGTTCAAGTTGCGTGAAGGCAACGCAATCGGGGCGAAAGTCACGTTGCGGGGCGATCGCATGTGGGAGTTCTTCGACCGGCTCGTGTCGCTGGCCATCCCACGTATACGTGACTTTCGCGGCTTGCCATCGAAGTCGTTCGATGGTCACGGTAACTACACCTTTGGTGTGACCGAACAACTCATCTTTCCCGAGATCGATTACGACTCGGTTGATAACACCCGTGGCATGGACATCACCATCGTCACGACCGCCCGCACCGACGCACAGGGCAAAGCATTGCTCGATGCGTTCGGCTTCCCGTTCAAGCGTGAGGGAATGTAAGGAATATGGCAAAGAAAGCGCTCATCCAGAAACAACAGCGCAAGCCCAAGTACAAGGTGCGCGGCTACAGCCGGTGCCGGCGCTGTGGGCGTCCGCGGGCGGTTTACCGCAAGTTCAACCTGTGTCGCGTCTGTCTTCGTGAGATGGCACACAACGGCGAACTGCCGGGTGTGACCAAGGCGAGCTGGTGAAAGGGGCGAAACCATGACAATGACCGACCCTATTGCTGACATGCTCACCCGCATTCGGAATGCGAACGTGGCCAAGCATGACGACGTCACCATGCCGTCATCGAAGCAAAAAGAAGCGCTTGCGAAACTCCTGGTTTCTGAGGGCTACATCGAGAACTTCTCGGTGACCCAAGAAGTCGGCAAGCCCTACAAGACCTTGTTCATATCGATGAAGTACTCAGCCGAACGGGATCGTACGATCTCGGGCCTCAAGCGGGTGTCCAAGCCCGGTTTGCGGGTGTACTCGCCGGCCAAGCGGATTCCCCGCGTGCTTGGTGGGCTGGGTGTTGCCATCGTTTCGACCAGTCACGGACTGATGACCGACCGCGAAGCGCGTAAGCGCAACGTCGGCGGCGAAGTTCTGTGCTTCATTTGGTGAGGTAGCAATGTCTCGAATTGGACTTGCCCCGATCCCCGTTCCAAGTGGTGTTGACGTGACCATCGCACAACGCGACGTCTCAGTCAAAGGCCCCAAGGGGACGCTGTCTCAGTCAATCCCCGGTGCGATCACTGTGCGAGCCGATGGCGACGTACTGATCGTCGAGCGCCCCGATGATCAGCGTGAGAATCGGTCGTTGCACGGCCTGGTGCGCACGCTCGTCAACAACATGGTTGTCGGCGTCACACAAGGGTTCACCAAAGAGCTTGAAATCCAAGGTGTTGGTTACCGTGCGGCGTTAGCTGGACGTGACCTTGACTTGGCACTTGGCTTTAGTCACCCGGTGAAGGTCACCGCACCTGAGGGTGTCACCTTTGAGGTGCCCGCCCCGAACCGCATCATTGTGTCGGGTATCGACAAACAAGCGGTCGGACAGGCCGCAGCGAACATTCGTAAACTCCGCAAGCCTGAACCGTACAAAGGCAAAGGTATTCGTTACGCAGGCGAACGTGTGCTGCGCAAAGCCGGTAAGACCGCGAAGTAGGTCAGAAGATGAGTCATTCAGCAAACAAACTCACCAATCCCCGCCAGCGTCGCCACCGGCGTGTGCGCAAGAAGGTGCAAGGCACTGCCGAGCGTCCCCGCTTGGCTGTGTTCCGCTCGGCCCGCCATATTGTGGCGCAGGTCATCGACGACCGTACCGGCACAACCTTGGCCGCTGCTTCGTCGGTCGAAGCGTCGCTTCGGGGTGCGGGTAACGTCGCTACCGCCACGCAGGTAGGTACGGCGCTCGCCGAGCGTGCGAAGGCCGCCGGTGTGACCACGGTTGTATTTGACCGCGGTGGTTTTCAGTATCACGGGCGCATTGCCGCCCTCGCCGACGCCGCTCGTGCGGCCGGACTGGAGTTCTGAGTCATGCCCGAGATCAACGAATCAGGTCTGCGTGAGTCGCGGGTCATTGACATCAACCGTGTCGCCAAGGTCGTCAAGGGTGGTCGCCGGTTCTCATTCACCGCACTCGTTGTGGTGGGAGACGGTGCTGGCCGAGTCGGCTTGGGTTACGGCAAAGCGAAAGAGGTGCCGCTCGCTATTCAAAAGGGCACCGAGGAAGCGAAGAAGAATCTGTTTTCGGTTCCGCTTGCCGGTGGCACGATCACCCATGAAGTGCTTGGTGCGCAAGGCGCCGGTCGGGTTATGTTGAAACCCGCCGCACCTGGTACCGGGGTGATCGCTGGTGGTGCGGCCCGAGCGATCCTGGAAGAAGCAGGCATCCAAGATGTGTTGTGCAAGTCGTTGCGGTCGTCAAACAACATCAACGTGGCACGGGCAACGATCGCGGGTCTTAAGTCGCTCAAGCGTCCTGACGAGATTGCGAAACTGCGTGGCTTGTCTCCCGAAGAGTTCGTACCAGCCGGTTTGCTTGCGGCGTACCGTGAAACCCAGCGTGGTCCTGTTGAGTTTGAGGAGGTGCGTTGACATGGCAGAGCTGATTGTTACGCAGGTCCGTTCCGCGATTAGTTCAAAACCCAAGCAGCGCGGCACACTGCGTGCTCTTGGTCTTGGCCGGATTGGTCGCTCAAACACATTGCCGGACCGTCCCGAGATTCGTGGCATGATTGCCCGAGTGCCGCATTTGGTACGCGTCGAAGAGAGTTCATCGTGAAGGTACATGATCTGAAACCGGCCGCCGGTTCAAACCGGGACCGCAAGCGTGTCGGCCGCGGTATTGGTGGCAAAGGCGGCAAGACCGCCGGTCGTGGAACCAAAGGTCAAAAGGCCCGGAACACAATCCCGGCAGGGTTTGAGGGTGGCCAAATGCCACTGCACATGCGGGTTCCAAAGTTGCGGGGGTTCAATAACCCATTCCGGGTCGAGTACCAGGGCATCAATTTGGATGTGCTTGAAGAGACCGGTTTGGATGTGATCACCCCGGATGCATTGCGTGCGAAAGGTATTGCACGCAAGGGTGCGTTGATCAAGATTCTGGGACGTGGCGCAATTAGTCGTCCGATCACCGTGTCCGCACATGGCTTCTCGGCGTCCGCGCAAGCGGCCATTACCGCTGCGGGCGGTAGTGTTGAGATCTTGCCGTTGCCGTTCGGAAACGGTCGTCCCCCGGCCAAGGGCAACGCGCTCACCAACCGCTGATTTCAATCAGCGCCATCAGGAGCTTTGGTGTTCGAGAAACTCTCCAACCTGTTCAAGATCGCTGAACTGCGCAATAAGGTGCTGTTCACGATCATGGTGATCGTGGTATATCGGATCGGGTCGCAGATCCCGGTGCCCGGTATCGATATCACCCAGCTCCAAACGCTGAAGAACAATTCTGAGACGGGCGGATTGTTGCAGTTCATGCAACTGTTCTCGGGTGGCACGATCACCCAGTTCTCAGTGTTTGCGTTGGGGATCATGCCCTATATCACTGCGGCGATTGTGATTCAGGTGCTTACGGTTGCGGTGCCAAAACTCGAGGAATGGCAAAACCAAGGAGCGGTAGGCCAACGCAAACTGACCCAGTGGACGCGCTACATCACGCTGGCAATTTGTTTGGTGCAATCGGTGTCGTTGACCTACATGTTGCATAACGGTGGCGGCGGTTTCTTCGCTTCAGGTGTGCAAGGCATTGACATGTTCGGTCCCGGCAATTTCACGACCGGCCGTATTGCATTGTGTGCGATTTCGCTGACCGCTGGTGCTACGTTGCTGATGTGGATGGGTGAGGCGATTACGCAACGTGGCGTGGGCAATGGCATGTCGCTCATCATCTTTGTGGCGGTTGCGTCACGGGTGCCCGTTGAGTTTGGAACGGTGAAAGCCGAAAAGGGTTGGTTTGTGATGGCGATCGTCATTGCGATCTTCGCAGTGATGATGGTGGCGATCGTGTACTTTGAGCAGGGCCAACGTCGTATCCCAGTCCAGTTTGCGAAACGGGTCGTCGGACGTCGCATGTACGGCGGTCAAAGCACCTACATTCCCTTGAAGGTAAATGCGGCAGGGATTATCGCAATCATCTTCGCTTCGGCGTTGTTGTATTTGCCGTTGGTGTTTGTCACGATGTTGCCGGTGAAGACGGCTGCGAACGGTCAACCGATCCACAACTGGGCGTACAGCGTTCAGAGTTTCATCAACAACTATCTGGTGTCGCCAACCAGCGTGGTGTATTTGGTTGTGTACGGGGTCCTGATCTTGTTGTTCAGTTACTTCTACAACTCGATTCAGTTCAATGCACCGATGCAAGCAGACAATATTCGCAAGCAAGGTGGGTTTATTCCTGGCATCCGTCCGGGGCCACAAACCGAGAAGTATTTGGCGAAGGTATTAAACCGGATCACGCTGCCAGGTGCCATTTTCACAGTATTCATCGCGCTGATTCCTGCGTACTTCCTGACAAAGTATCTGCCCGGTGGCGGGGGAATGTCGCTTGCGTTCTTTGGGATTTCGGTGTTGATCTTGGTGCAGGTTGCTCTTGACACGGTCAAGCAGGTTGACAGCCAACTCATGTTGCGTAACTACGAAGGCTTCATTTCAAAATGACGTCAAGCGCCGTGGGAATGGTGGCGTGACCGAGGGCATTCGCATGGTAATGCTCGGCCGTCAAGGTGCAGGCAAGGGCACGCAGTGTGTGCAGTTGTCGCGTCATTATGTCGTGCCACATATTTCAACGGGTGACATGTTGCGTGCCGCTGTCAAGGCGGGTTCTGACGTGGGTTTGCGTGCGAAAGGTTTCATGGACCGGGGCGAGTTGCTGCCCGATGAGGTCATGGTCGAGGTGGTTGACGAGCAACTCAACGGGACGGATTCATCGAAGCGTGGATTTATTTTGGATGGGTTCCCACGCACCGTGCCTCAGGCCGAGGCGTTGGCAAAGATTGTGACGCCCGGTTTGGATGTCGTGGTTGATTTGGAAGTGCCGATTCCGATTGTGCTGGAACGGCTCGCGTCGCGTCGGGTTTGTGTGGATTGTGGTGCGAACTATTCGACGGTCAGTCCACCCAAGAACGGCTGGGTGTGTGACGAGTGCGGTGGCGATGTGGTGCAACGTGCTGATGACACGCCCGATGCAATTCAACGCCGTCTTGATTTGTATGAGCGTGAGACGGCGCCGCTGGTGCAGTGGTATTCTGAGGCCGGGTTGCTTGAGGTGGTCGACGGCTTGGGTGGTGCCGATGTGGTCGCCGAGCGCTTGATTGACGTGATTGAAGCTCGCATCGCGCGCCAGTCGTGATTGGCGGTATCACCCGTCGTTCTGAGGCAGATATTGCGGCGATGCGAATCGCAGGCCGAGTGGTTGCCGAAATACATGTGGCGATTCGTGCGGGGATCAAGCCGGGGGTGACGACCGCGTCGCTTGATGTGATTGCCCGGGACGTATTGGAACGTCGTGGCGCTTCATCGAACTTTCTGGGTTATCACGGGTATCCGGCGGTGATTTGTGTGTCGGTGAATGACGAGGTGGTGCACGGTATCCCGGGCGAGCGGATTCTGGTCGAGGGCGACGTAGTCTCGGTTGACTGTGGCGCGGTGGTTTCCGGTTGGCATGGAGACGCGGCGTTCACGGTGGGTGTGGGTGTGATTTCGCAGGCCGATCAGCGTTTGATCGATGTGGCAGAGGCGTCGTTGGTGGCGGGGATTGCGACACTGGTGGGTGGTGGGCGTCTTGGTGACTATGGGGAGGTTGTGGATCGGATCACCGTTGAGGCTGGTTTCGCACAGGCCGAAGGGTTCACGGGCCATGGGATTGGTCGTGCCATGCATGAGGCGCCTGCAGTTCCCAATGTGGGGCGTGCTGGGACTGGCCCGAAGTTGCGGGTGGGCAACGTCTTGGCACTCGAACCAATGGTGTGTGCGGGCTCGGGCGAGGTGCGGGTACTTGATGACAACTGGACTGCGGTGACCATTGATGGGGGCCGTGCCGCACATGTTGAACACACGGTTGCAATCACCGAGCACGGCCCT
>CAZJAZ010000053.1:0-15711 GCA_964544305.1 uncultured Iamiaceae bacterium
TATGTGAGGCACCACCAAACCCTTCGCGCTCAAAGTAAGTGAGGCACGTCGCTACCATCCGCCAAGGATTGCGTATCGTAATACTGGCCGTTGCCGCCATTGTCGAGCTGAACGTCGACATTCGCGGCAGGTGTGCCATTGGGATTGGTGACCGTACCCGAGATCGTGCCCGTGGTGGGTGCCGCGTTGGCAACGCCAGTCGCCATTGCTCCGGTGCCCACCATTGTCATGAACAGTAAGGCCAACGACATGATTGCCGCGGTCAATCGACGCGGCTTCTGATGCCTGGCCTTGTGCGTGGTTTGATGCCCGAATACGCGATTTCTTGACGACATGGGTTCTCCTCCGTTGATGTGCACTGCGAACCCATATCCCTCCCAAATATGGGTCGCTTGAGGAGGATGCCCGATTGGTGTGCATGTCCGCATCCGTAAAATTACGGATTTTTTGTAACTGGTCCATCCAGACCCTGCAGCTTTCGCGTCTTTGCACAGTTGACCCGCAAGAGAGCCGCCGGAAACTGTTCAAAGACGGGTTACGGGGGTCGCGTGTGACAACGCTGCCCGGCAGGGCGCGAAGTGCTCATTCGCTGACTCATCAGGCCAGTCAATGTCCGTCAGTTAGAAGTAGATGATCTGCTCGGCGTTTTGTGCGGCTGCGTCGAGATCGTCGGTGTACGCACCCGTTGAGAGGTACTTCCAGCCGGCGTCGGCGACGACGAACACGATGACGCCTTCATCAATGCGTTGGGCGACTTTTGCGGCGCCGGCCATCGCCGCGCCTGCGGAGATTCCTGCAAAAATACCGGCGTCGGCGACGAGTCGGCGGGCCCATTCGAGGGACTCACGGGGACGAACGATTGATTTGCCATCAAGCAGGTCGAAGCCACCCCATTTTTCGAACACCGGTGGGATGTAGCCGTCGTCGAGGCTGCGCAGGCCTTCGACAAGTTCACCCGCGGGTGGTTCGACAGCGAAAATTTGCACGCCGGGTTGGTGTTCTTTGAGATAGGTGCCCACGCCCATGAGGGTGCCAGACGTGCCGAGCCCGGCCACGAAATGGGTGACGTCGGGAACATCAGCGAGGATCTCTGGCCCGGTGGTGTCGTAGTGGGCCTGGGGGTTGGCTTCGTTGCCATATTGGTAGAGAAAGGCCCAGTCGGGGTGTTCATTGGCGAGCGATTGGGCCATGCGCACTGCGCCGTTTGATCCTTCGCCACCGGGTGACAAGATCACTTGGGCACCGAAGACTTCCAAGAGTTGGCGGCGTTCGACCGACACATTTTCGGGCAACACGATGATGATCGGATAGCCGCGCATGCGGGCGATCATGGCGAGCGCAATACCGGTGTTCCCAGATGAGGGTTCGATAATCGTTTGGCCGGGTTTGAGTGTGCCGTCGGCTTCGGCTTCGTCGATCATTGCTTTGGCGATGCGGTCTTTGACCGATCCGGCAGGGTTTTGGCCTTCGAGTTTGGCAAGTATGCGGACGCGCGGGTTTGGGCTGAGCGCGGAGACGTCGATGATGGGTGTGTTACCGATGAGGTCGAGGACCGAGTCGTATACGGCCATGCGCACCTCCTGCGCCTGGAACGTGACGTTCGCTTCAATACTTGACTATTACGATCAACATTCTAGCGCTTTGTCAAGCGAACTTCCTCCTCAACGACTTCTCGTCCGTCGAGGATGTAGCTGCGTAACACGGGAAGCTCGTCGCGTAGCGAAACGATGATGTACTTCCAACCTTCGAGCATGGGGTTGTCGGCTTTGTCAATGTCGGTGGGCGAAGGGTACGCGTCGGTGTGTGTGTGGCTGTGCATGACGCCGATGATGTCAAGACCAAGGGGTCCAAACGCGGCGTCGGCGTCGGCGAATCCGGCCGGACCGACTGAGTACGTCTTGGCGGACTGGTCGGTGTTGTGGGCGGCAACGAACGCGTCAATGCGCTGGTTGCCTGGCACTCCGCCAAGGAGGCCACAGGCTTCGAGCGGGTAGCCGTCAATGGCAGCGGCGATCATTGCGCCGTAGGCTTCGGGGTTGAGTTCGAGTGGTGGACCGTCTGCGAGCCGGACCGGCGGAATAGCGTTTGAAGTGTTCGCTGGCTGGTCATCGTTTGCCGTAGGGGTCGGGTTGGCCACGAAGAGAAACGCTACCCTCCTCGCCGAGCGCTGGGCGCTTTGCCGACCAGAGAGCCCAGGTAAGGCAACTGACAACTCGTCCGTGCATGGTGCCCGGTAGCCTGGGTCGCCTCATGTCCACGAAGTCGTCGAAGTCAAGTGCAAAGGCGAAGAACGTCGATCCGGTGATTGCAACCAATCGCCAGGCGCGACGCGACTATGACCTGCTAGACGAGATCGAAACGGGCATTGTGTTACATGGCAGTGAGGTCAAGTCGATGCGCGAGGCCAAAGTGACCTTGTCTGACGCATACGTACGGATCATCGGCAATGAGTTATGGCTCATTGGGCTCCATATTGCGCCCTATTCGCATGCGGCACCCCACACCGGCCATGTGGTTGAGCGCGACCGGAAGTTACTTGCGCACCGCCATCAGATTGAGGTCTTTGCGCAGCGTCAGGCGGTTGAGCGACTGACGCTGATACCGACTCGGATGCGTTTTGTACGAGGCCGGGTGAAGGTGACGGTCGCTTTGGCCCGTGGGCGCAAGCAGCACGATAAGCGTCAGTTGATCGCAAAACGTGATGCTGATCTTGAGGCACGTCGGGCAATGGCGGCCGCAAATCGCAGGTCCCGTGATTGAAGTGTGCCGCATCACCAATCGCCCCACTCGTAGCTGGTGACTCCCCTGCCGCTGTTTTCCACCCTGGGCGAGGTGTTCGCTGGTTGGGCGGCGGAACGTCCTGATGACCCCGCGCTGATCACACCTGATCGGACATGGACATCTGGCGATCTTGTCCAACTCATCGAGACGCAAAAACGTGCGTTGGACGCGCTCGCACCACCTGGGGCATTCATCGGCGTGAACGCTGATGCATGCGCCGAGTATGTGGCCTTGCTGTATTCGGTGCCCGCGTCGGGACGAACATTGGTGCCACTCAATCGCCGTTTGGCACCGGGTGAAATCGTCGCTCAGCTTGAGCGAGCCAACGTCAACGTCGTGTTTGGCGACCCCGTCGATGGGTTTACGGGTGTGGTGATACCGATTGGCGACCTCACAAAACC
Source organism: uncultured Iamiaceae bacterium (assembly GCA_964544305.1). Taxonomy (GTDB): domain Bacteria; phylum Actinomycetota; class Acidimicrobiia; order Acidimicrobiales; family Iamiaceae; genus JAFDWI01. Next base: position 3,183 of record CAZJAZ010000053.1, read on the forward strand.
AACAGACCGAGCTACTCCTCAACATCAATTAACGCCCGCCGCATCTTCACCTGATTCGGTTGCGTGGGTGATTTTCACTTCGGGTTCGACGGGAGCGCCCAAAGGCGTATTGATCACCCGCGGGTCCGTTGAGGCGGCGGTTGCGAACACGGCCCAAGCACGGCCACTCGCCGACGATGACGTGTATCTGTATCCGTTTCCGTTGTTTCATATAGCGGCCTACAACGTGGTGCATGCCCATGTGCGCCGTCGCCCGGTTGTGTTACCGAGCCGCTTTGATGCGGGCACGATCCTTGATCTGATTGCTGCGCACCAGGTAACGGCAATTTCGTTGACGGCGACGATGATTCGGTTGTTGCTTGACGAGATCGCATCATCGCCGGGTCAAGTGGCACCGTCGACGTTGCGCACGATTGCTTATGGCGCGGCGCCGTTAACTTCGACGTTGTTGCGTGAGGCGCATGATGTGTTCGGGTGTGATTTTGCGCAGGGTTATGGGATGACCGAGTTGTCGGGCAATGCGGTGTTTCTTGGCCCAGACGAACACCGCGCCGCGCTGGCAGGCGACGATCGTTTGTTGGGTGCGGCGGGCTTCGCTGGGCCTGGCATTGAACTTCGAGTCGTCGATCCGATCGGCGACGTTGTGCCTTGGGGTGTGGCCGGTGAGGTCTTGGTGAAAGGAGGGCAAGTGTGTGCGGGTTATCTCAATGATCTTGCCGCGACCCGTGAGGCGATCATCGATGGATGGCTCCACACCGGCGATATCGGCACGCTTCATCGTGACGGCCTGTTGCGCATTGTTGATCGCGCCAAAGACATCGTGGTGACCGGTGGCGAAAATGTGGCATCACGTGAGGTTGAAGATGCGCTCGCCACGTTTCCGGGCGTGAAGGCAACGGCGGTGATTGGCACGCCGGATGATCGGTGGGGTGAAGCGGTCACGGCGTGCGTGGTCATTGATGACACCGCGCGAGGCGAGTTCGCTTCAGTCGAAGGCGAGGGTGACGGCAGAGCGGCGATTACGTGGGCCGATGAGCAACTGCTCGCCGAGTTGCAAAACCACGTAACGAAGTCGCTTGCGAGCTACAAGAAGCCGCGTCGAGTTTGTGTACTCAATGCGTTGCCCGTCAATGCCTCGGGCAAGGTTGACAAGGTCGAGTTGCGTCGCTTGATTGCGTCCATGTGACCAAGTTGATCCGGTGACCGTTGGGCCGAGTGCGCCGTCGCAGCCGCGAGCTTGATAGATCGTGTGGTGTGGTAAAAGTCACGGCCGTCAGACTTGAAATTGACTCGCTGGTGTTCGGCGAAGATCCCTAGTGTCAAGGTTTGTGTCAACGGGGGCCGAAGCCGACGATCTTCTCTTAGAAGACGCTGAAGATGCTCTTGTCGCGGGCGACCGTACGTTTACGCCGGGCAGTGTGCGCTCCGCGTGGCAGCATCGCACTTTTCGGTTTGTGTATCTGGGTGCGTCGGTGTCGAGTGTGGGCACGTGGATGCAGAATGTGGTGTTGGGGGCACTCGCCTATGACATGACCCATTCAGCGGTGTTTGTGGGGATCATGACGCTGGCGCAGCTTGGGCCGCTGCTGTTGTTTTCGACATTGGGTGGGATGCTCGCCGACAGTGTTGATCGACGCAAGTTGCTCATTGCGTTGACGGTGGAACAGGGCGTGCTCTCTGCGGTTCTTGGCTTTGTGGCGTTTTCCGATGATCCATCGAAAGTTGTGATGGTTGGGATTGTGGCGTTGATCGGGTTGGGCAACGCGTTGTATGCGCCGGTGTTCAGTGCGATTCTGCCGGTGCTGGTGCCACGGCGAGATATTTCTGGGGCGATTTCGTTGAATTCGGTGCAGATGAATGGATCGCGTGTGGTCGGTCCGGCGATTGGGAGTGTGCTCTATGCGAGCGTGGGTGCTGGTTGGGTTTTTCAGTTGAATGCGCTGAGCTATTTGGCGATTATTTTTGTGTTGTTGCGTATTTCGTTGCCACCTCCTCCTGACACGGGGGCACATGGTTGGCATCGCTTAGTCGGTGGGTTGGCGGTTGCTCGGGTTGATCGGGTTGTGGCGCAGTGTCTGATTTTTGTGGCGACGTTTTCGCTGTTGTGTTTGCCCTTTATTACGCAGATGCCCACGATTGCTGATCGTCATTTTGGGATCGCTCCGAAGTCGACGGCCTATGGGCTGTTGTATGGGGCGTTTGGCTTGGGGGCGGTGATCGGGGCGTTGTCGATTGGCACGGTTTTTGCGCAGGCTGACAAGGCGCGGTTGACGAGGATGTCTGCGGTGGCGTTTGCGGTGATGTTGTCGGTGTTTGGGGCGTTGCGGGTGACGTGGGCGGGCTATATCGCGGTACTGGTTTTGGGGATGGTGTATTTCGCGGTGATTACGTCACTTTCGACGGTGTTGCAAGAGAAGATTGAAGATAAGGATCGGGGCAAGGTGATGGCGTGGTGGGTGATGGGTTTTGGTGGCGTGGTTCCCTTTGGCGGGTTGATTGGCGGGTGGTTGATGGATTGGTCATCGATAGAAGCAGTGCTTATTGCCGGTTCGTTGGTGGCATTGGGCTTGGCGGCGGCGTGTGATTTGCGCCCAAAGGCGGAACCTGTCGCGGCACGCGCTGGCGTGTGATTTGCGCCCAAAGTAAAAATCGTGGGGCCGAGGTTGACAGCACCCGCTAGAGTTGGTGGGACACGGGGCTGATCGGTTTCGACGTTGGGACTGGAAGTCGTACGTGCGACCAGAGTTGCTCAGACTCTTTAAACGGGGCAACAAAATGAAGCGCCAAGGGCGACTTCGCTCTCGCCGCCTGATCTTCAGGTGATCCGAGAGTCACAGCGACCAGCGATGGCACGCGGGGCCTGATCCTTACAGCCCGGCAACAGAAGTAGGGATTGACGGCGAGAAAGAACGCTGACAGTGGGAAAGACCACTGACACCTCGGAAATGACGAGGCGGAACGGCTTCATGCCAACCGACCCGGCGGTGAGTCGACCGTAAAGGCTCAGTCTCGGGAATGGTCGTAGCACGGGCGCCAACCGCCTGACGGACCAGGGTTCGATTCCCTGCAGCTCCACTTCTTCAAGTCCTCAGTGTGGCTTCGGCTTGCATTAGATATGCAATACATCTAATATGTAGGCAAGTAAGTAGTGATCAATCTGAGGGTCGAAGGAGAAGAATTAAATGAGGGAGCTTTTGCGTCTCGGGGCGCGTCGACGCCTTTTGAGCATGTGTTTGATCGCGGCCACAATCACATCCGCTTGTCAGCCTCTTTTTGGCACGCCAAGCGGACCTGTCCGCCATGCCACGCTAACCGCAACTCAGGGCTTATCGTATCGATATGTCGGCGATGACGTGTCGGTAACCGCCAATGCAGATGCACCTTTCCCCGACGGCAACGTTCGAGAGGTTTTCTGGCGAGATCAGTCCGTTTGGGATGCAAATCCGAGCGAATGCATGACCTGGAATACAACTGCGGGTTCGACGTCACAAATAATGCAGCCAGGTGTTGCAGTGCGTATTGCCCCAACCGGGCCAGACAATGCAGGTGTAAAAGCGGTCACCGTCACCGAGAACATTTGGTCGTACGGCGTATGGCTGTTCAATGTCCACGTATGGGATTCAACGCAGGCCGCGCCGTTCACCCTCATTGAGACCTTTGACCTCTCATCCATTGTGGGCAAGGTATGGAAGGACGAAGCGGGTGCGATACAGTCAACGCTTGTCGCCCCACCGTGGCATGTGTGTGCCGCGGCCTACGGCAACCAGTTCAGCTTTAAAGTATGGACGGGAACCAACCCTGAACCGGCTTGGGATGACACGACACACGTGTTCACCACTACTCTCCCCGACGGTTGGGACTACCCGGGAGCAGCGGGTGGCTACATCGGGCATCTGAAGGAAGGGATGCAAGCCAATTATTCGGATATGACGCAAAGTTTGGCGTGCGCCGATGCAGTTTTGGAACAAACTCCCACCTGTCAAGACCTTATTTCACATTTACCGAACGCGTCGTCAACCTCGACAAGCACCACATCAACAGTGCCCAACTCGTCAACGACGGTCGTACCGACGACGTCTATACCCGAGCCGACAACGACGTTGATCTCTGAACCGACGACGACTGCTTCGGTTCCAGTACCGTAATTACCAGCAGTTAGCGAGCCAAGAGGAAGTCAACAACCTGGTCAACGTCGCCATGCGTGATGTGGTCAAACGCCACATGTTGGGCCATTTGGGTGGTTACCGTCATTGCGACTTCGGGCACGCGCCCCAAGTTGAACGCTAGGCCAGCCATCGCGTGAAGCGCTTTCGTCGGATCAAGCCGGTCGACTTGCAGGCTTGCGTTCGGGTCAAATTGTGGGATGACCATCAGGTCGAGTGCTGCAATAGGGCCACAAAGTTTCGTGACGTCGGGGCGTAAACGAGTGGGGTCAATTGTCTTGTTTGCGCCGGGCTCAATGCCAAGCACGTGACAGCTCGCGTCGTCGAGACGCAGCGGCTTGGGGCAACCCACAACGGTGAGCGTGCCGGGCAGAATGCCGAGGTGTTCGTCGCCCAAGTAGTCACAGCCGGCTGCGACGAGTGCTGCGACAAGTGTCGATTTGCCTGAATCGGCTAACCCCGCGATCCCGATCACTATGCCACTTGGTGTTCGCACTGCCCCGCCATGCAAGCACAGCATCGACTCGGCGGCTGTGGGATAGTCTCCAACGATCATGTGGATCTGATTCGTGAAACTTGCCCAATCGGGAAAGTCCCACAAGTGGTTGGCGTCAACGATGATGTGGCCGTCATCACGCAATTCGACGTCGACGTAGTCGGTGATAGACAATGCGGCCTGGTCGGCTTGATCTGGTGAGATCATGCAGCCCACCAGCGTGTCGATGTCGGTCGCTGCTTGCGTCGTCGTGCAGCGAAACACCACACGGCGGTCAAGGAGATGGTGCATCGAACTGTGGTGTTGATGCCCGTATTCGGACGTCGACCCAGTTACTGGGAGCGCTGGTGTGACGGGTATTTCAGCGCGATTGAGAAGGCCGCGTTCTTGCAGGTCTGTGGCACAGCGAACGACTGCGGCTTGCAGCACTTCGGGATTTGCTTTCGCCGACACGTCTCCATCAAATTCCGCTGCCGCCTGGCGGACAAGTTCGTCGATTGAGGTCGGTTCGTCAATGGTGACGAGCCAAGCCGCAAGCGAGTCAAGGAGCGTGGTTTGTTCGTTGAGCGGATCGTAAACAGCGACACCATCGCCAAAGGGCACGATTACAAGATCTGGTGTTGGGGTGACGACGTCCAGATTACGGTCTCTCACGTGAACCGGTTCGTCACGCGCACACCAACAACCAATTTCTTGTCAGCGCACAAATTGTCGGGTTGTACCCGTGTTACCAAACGAGGTGGACCCAGCCGTCGGTGCCTTCGTTGCCGCTGGTGTTGTTGCCACCTGCGCCGCCGGTTGCACCACCGGTTGCTGTTGCAGTGCCCGCCCCCGTGACGAATGCGGAGCCACTACCTGCACCGCCGCCGTCGCCGGCGCCGTTGTTGGTGTCGCCTTTGCCGCCGCCACCGCCGCCGCCACCGTAGTAGCCGCCGCCACCACCGCCGCCACCGGCGCCGTCCCAGTCAACACTGTCGTTCTGGTCGTTACCACCGACACCACCACCACCACCGTCGCCGTTGCGAACGAGGGTGTAGCCGGCACTCATGTAGCCGGCGCTTTGGTTCTGGGGACGGTAGCCGCCGTTAAAGCCGGGCCAGCCTGAGTTCACGTTGGCCGGGTCACCGTGACGCACGGCGCCTGAGCGGCCACCTGTACCAACTGCACCGGTGCCACCCTTGCCTCGTTCGCCAGATCGACGTGAGGTGCTGGCGTTGTCAGTACCGTTGCCACCGTTGATGACACCACTCGAAGTGGATCCCGAAGTCAGTTGGCCGCCGACTCCACCACCACCGCCACTGTTCGGGCCACGACCGCCGCCGCCACCACCGGGGGCAACAACGGTGATTGAGCCAGCGAAGTTTGACGCGTTGGAAATTGCGGTTGCACCACCGCCGCCGCCACCACGGCCTGGGCGCGGGACACCGGTGCGACCGGCGCCAATACCGCCGGAGCCGTAGAGCGAAAGGCCGAGGTTCGTCTCGGCTGCCCCAGCGCCGTACACACCACGGTTGCCGCGTTGCCCGACTGCAATGTACAGGGTGTAGGGCGCGCCTTGTGCGGGAATCACGCCTTGCAAACGGGTGCCTCGGCCACCGGCGCCACCGGTGTTCGAGTAGGAACCTTCGGTGTCTGCGCCACCGCCACCGCCGGCGCCACTCAAGTCATAACTTACGGTGAGGCCTGCGGCGATCGAGACCATCTCGACGGTCCCGTTGTAGGTCGTCCGGTCATACTTCTTTGATCCGGCCGCGTACGCGGGTGATGCAAAGCTGTCAAGCACGATGGGGGCAGCGAGTGCCGCCCCTCCGGCCGCAGCAGCGCCTTTGAGCAGGCGTCGGCGGTCGATGCTTGGTGTTTCATTGTCGTTGTGGCCAGCTGAAGTCGCGAACGGTTCCTTTGCAGTCGAAACGAAGAAGTCAAGATTACTCGTTTCACCGTGGTGAATACAATCGCCGCGAATCGATTGGGCAGTCCCTACATTGGACGGAATGTGCGGTCGCTTTTCGCAGTTTTCGACGGTCAATGATTTGGTGACTTACTTCTCCGTTGATGAGTCGCTGGTTGTTGCCGACGATGTGCGGCCTCGGTTTAATGTGGCACCGACCCAGCCGGTACTTGTCATTGCTCGTCGTGGTGATGATCAGAAACGCTTGTTGGGTCAGATGCGGTGGGGCCTGGTGCCCTCGTGGGCAAAAGATATTTCGATTGGCAACCGCATGATTAATGCGCGTAGCGACAAGGTGGCGTCGTCGAATGCGTATCGGGCCGCTTTTGCTCGGCGGCGTTGCATTATTCCGGTTGACGGGTTTTATGAGTGGGCCGTTGTAGCGCCCGACATTGCTGATGTGCCTGATGCGTTTGCAGGTTTTGATGCACCTGGGGTTGCTGTGTCTCCTATGAAGCCGGGCAAGCCAGTGAAACAACCTTTTCATATTCATGGTGTTTCTGGCAGGCCGCTGGCGTTGGCTGGATTGTGGGAATCGTGGCACGACGCGGAAGGCAACGAGATGCGGTCGTGCACGATTATTACGACGGATGCAAATGCGCAGATCGCGCCGATCCATCACCGTATGCCCGTGATTTTGGCCGACAATGATTGGGGCGTGTGGTTAGGGCCAGAACGATTTACCGATACAGAAGCACAACGCTTGTTGAGCCCAGCGCCCAGTGGCGGGCTTGTTTTTGATGCGGTTTCTCGTGAAGTGAATCGTCCGGTGAACGATTATCCAAGTCTCATCGAGCCGATTATTGCCGAACGGTAGCGATACCTGTGGCCGGGTGCGTGGGAGCTATTCGACCGTTTCGCTGGCTCGTTGTGCGTCTGCGATAGAGGTGGTTGCCGTTGCAATGTCGCGGTGACCGTTTCGTGACGGTTCGTCTTCGTTGTGGGTTGAACCATTTGAGGATTCTTGGCCGAAGTACCCGTAGGATTTGCCGCCTTTGCGCAGGTAATAGCCGTAGCCATAGCCGTAGTAATCGTCCATGTCTTGGCGTTCGCATGCGTTGAGAATGAGCCCGGCAATATTGGCTTGGAGTCGTTCGAGCAGGTTCACGACCCGTTTGGTCTGTCGGCGCCGGGTCGTGCCAGCGCGCACGACGACAACGACAACGTCGGCGACGTGTAAGAGGTCGGCGGCGTCATTGGTGGTGAGGATCGGTGGCGTGTCGAGCACAATCAGGTCGTACTTGGTGCGCCAGGTGGCAATCATCTGCTCGAGTGTGGCAATCGCGACACCAGGGTTGGGGGCCTTATGGGGGCCAGCAAGAAATGACAAGCCTTCCATGACGGTAGCGTCGGGGCTGTCGGGGTCGATCAAGTTGGGAACTGGGGCGAGGTGGCGGCGGATGGTGGGGCGTCGAAAGTCGCCGTCGATGACGAGGGTGTTGCGGCCGGCTTCGGCGAATGCGGCGGCAATGTTTGCGGTCGATGTTGTCTTGCCATCTCCTGGGCCAGGCGATGTAACGAGCAAGACGGGGGCATGTCCAGCATCTGGCAACGAATCAAGCACCAGGGACAGCGCGGTGCGGGCCCGTCGGTAGCGCTCTCCAATGGGGCCTGCATTATCGGTTGTAACGACAAGGTCGTGGGTACGAACGGCCTCTCGCCCTAACACCGGAATTTCAGCAAGGACCGGGTGTTTGGTGATGCGTTCGACGTCGTCGCGGCGTCGGACCCGATCGTCCCAGGCTTCAAAGAGGAAGGCGCTGATGAGTCCGAGTACGAGCCCGGCGGCACCGCCAAGTGCAACTCGAGTCGATTTTGACATGGGCACACTTCGGCTCAGGTCGAGTTCGTTGATGGCATCTTCGTCGTTGTTGGAGTTTTGTGTGCCGCTTTGGATGGGACTGCGGGCGTTTTGGTTTTGTCCAATTCGGTAGTTGTAGCCGGCCGCATTGATTTCAATCGCAATGGCGGGTTGTTGGAGCACGAGGCTGTTGACGCCTTGTGTTTCTGGGATGGAAGCGAGCTGCGACTGGATGTCACTGATTTGATTTGTGGTGTCATCGAGTTGCGATTGCAGTTGCGCGACGTTCGCGGGTTTGGCGGCAATTTGTGCGGCCAGTTTTTGGGCTTTGGCTTGTGAAGCTTGAAGCTGTGTGTTCAGTTGCGCTCGCGTTTGGGAGTTGGTGGCACCGAGCTTTTTGTTGGTGTTGTCGATGATGAGTTGAGCGGCGCCGTTTGCCAGGGTGACGACTCGAGTGGGGTTGGTTGCGAGCGCGGTGATATCAAGCGATGGGTAGGTGGTGGTGTTGCTGGGTTGGGCGCGTATGAGCTGGACCGCGTCGGTATTTGAGACGCCATACTTTTGCGCGAAGTCGGTGGCGAATGTGGAGGATTGCGCGTAGATGAGGGCTTGTTGAAGGATCGCGTCTGAATTGCCTCCCCCACCGGACGCGGCGATAATCGAACTGGTCGCTTTGTAATAGTGCGTTACTGGCGGGGGCTTCTTTACGGTTGAGGCGGCAACAAATCCGGCGAGGAGGCCTGCGACAAGGCCGAGGAGCACCCAGCGGTAGCGTCGGCGCAGCACGCCAACGTAGTGACGCAATAGGTTGTCGGACACGATGTCGTGTTCGTCAAAGCCTGGCCGTTGTCCGGGCGCGTGGTCGGCGGTTTGGTCGGTCATGGTGATACTGATGGCCCCTCCTGGCGCGGACGTTTCAGTGTAGTTGGCGCGGGTGACGATCCGGTAGGTCGTGGTGTGTTGGCTACCCGCGATTGTGACGCACGTTCTACCGGAACTTGTCGCTTCAGCGCGCTCGCATAGAGCGCGTTGAAGCGACAAGTTCCGGCGGGTTTCAGTGATCGGTGGCGTTAACGCGATGTTGTGTTGCGATGTTGATCACAGCCGCTGCGGCTTCGAGGCTGTCGCCGTGGACGAGCCGTACCACCGGCACCGTTTCGGCGAGCACGCACAACGCTTCGAGACCGCGCTGGCCCATACGTGCAGGGTTGAGCGTGTTCGCAAGTAAGCGTTGAGCAGCGACAACCGGGTCGTAGCGCTCGGTGACGGGGGGCTCCTCGGGACGGTAGGCAACGTCGACGATCACATCGATCGGGCCGATGTCGCCAGCGAGACACACCGCATCAGCACGGATGTCGGCGGCTCGACGGTGCTCGAGCGGGCTGGCCGCTACGTCGGGTGGGCCGAGGCCCACAAGGCGTTGGGTGACCGCGCTCATCGTCAAAGGTTTGGCATAGGCCCAAGCATGCCCGGTTGCCGGGTGGATGCCAATCGACTCATCGCTCGCATAGTCGCATCCGGCTTTGATCAACGCGGCGATGAGCGTCGATTTGCCCGCGTCGATTGGGCCGGTGACCACGATGATCCGCCCGTCGGGCGTGCGCACCGCCCCGGCGTGGAGCACCGGCATTAATGCCGTGTGGGACATGAAGTAGTTGAGTTCACCGGGGAGCTGCCACAGCATCTGATCGATCGAGCCGAATGTGATGTACGTGTCGTGATCGACCCGAATCCGCGCCTCAGCGTCACGACGCACTCCGAAACACACCGTCGGGGCTGCGTCCCCCGCGCCGGCCGGGCCAAGAAAAGCGTCGACATGCTCGACGAGGTCCGCGTCGGGGCCGCAGAACGCGAGCGAGTGACCCAGGTACGCGTGGGTTGCACCGACAATCCAGCCAGGTTCCGGAGCGGCGATGGTCGCTTCGGGCGTCGACAGAGTCGGTGGCCGGTCGTTCCGGCCGATCAACCCGAGATTGCTCAACGAGGCTAGTACCGCATCGAGCGCCAAACGAGCGTCTTCGGGTGTGGCGCCCGTGTCGGCGCAGAGCTGATCGACAAGCTCGTCATGTGTGGTTGGTGTTGGTCCGGTAAGCACCCAGGCAGCGAGCCCGCCAAGTGTGTGGGCGCGTTGTGCAACGGCGTCGAACACCACGACGGCTTCGCTCACCGGTGCCATAACCAGGCCCGGTGAAACCGTCACGTCGTTTCGTTGTGTGGCTGTCACGAGCGGGCCCTACTCCGTGAGTTGAGCGTCACCGTCACACGTAGCTGAGCGTCACCGTACCATCAGTACCATCTGCGCCGTTCCCAGCCGAGGCGCCATAGGTGCCGCCTGCTGATCCAGCCGCGACGGTTGCCGAGCCGGCTCCATTGATGTAGGCCGAGCCGCTACCGCCGCCGCCACCATGGCCAGCTCCGTTATAAGTGTCACCTTTGCCGCCGCCACCAGCACCACCACCGTACCAACCGGCGCCACCGCCGCCGCCACCACCGTCCCAGTCCTTGGAGTCGTTTCCATCGTTGCCACCGACGCCGCCGCCACCACCGTCGCCGTTGCGAACCAGGCTGTACGCCGACGACCCGTACCCCGCTGATTGATTCTGTACCGGGTCGCCGCCGTTGAAGCCGGGCCAGCCCGCGTTCGAGTTGGCCGGATCGCCATAGCGATCGCCACCGGACCTCCCGCCCGTCCCAACACTCGACGTGCCACCGGTGCCCAACTCGCCGGAACGTCGACTGCCATCACCACCGTTGCCACCGTTACCGCCATTGATCACGCCCGAGCCTGACCCACTTGTCAATGAGCCACCAAAGGCACGTGTGCCCGAACCGATCGAATTCGTCGCGCCGTTACCGCCGCCACCGCCACCACCTGGGGCAACAACCAGAATGGTCCCGCTCGCCAGCGTTGCGTTGTTCGAAATGGCCGTCGCACCGCCGCCGGTCCCACCCCGGCCCGGATACTTTGGGCCCGTCCACTGGCCGGTGATGCCGGCACCCGCGCCACCGGTGCCATAGAGCGACGCACCCCAAGTGACCTGGGAACCATTGCCAGGATAGACCCCACCATGACCGCGCTGGCCGACCGCGACATACAAGGTATAGGCCGATACTTGTGAAGGGATCGTACCCGTGAGTTTGGTGCCTGTACCCCCAGCGCCCGCTCCGGAGGTGTAGCCGTTCGCGCCGGCGCCACCACCACCACCGGCGCCTGAGATCGTGTAGTTCACTGCCCGATTCGCTGCGATATCCACCTCGATGACCGTTGAGTTGTAGGACGTCCAGTTGCCCAGGGCCGTGCCTGCAGCCCACGCTGGGCTCGTGAAGCTGGTGACGGCTACGGGTGTTGCCCACGCCGCGCCTGTCGCGGCAGCGCCGACGCCAGCGTTGCGTAGGAACCGACGGCGATCGATACGGCTCAATGCCACATCCGACGAATCGGCTTCGTTTCCGGTGGGGAGATCGTGTGACTCAGACATGAATTGTCCCTCAGACTCCATCGTTTCGAACGGCACATTCACGTGACATTGTGGCAAGTACGATAGCGGATTTTGTGCCGTCCGAGAAAGATTCTGGAGGCATGTATTGCGCCACAATCCTCTCCGCCATGACGGAACTTGTCGCTTCAACGCGCTCTATGTGAGCGCGTTCTGCAACAAGTTCCGTCGTGGGGTTAGGCGAGGATCCTCGTGTAGAAGGCTTCAAGGGCGTCGACGTGAGCTTCGATGGTGAAAGATTCTTCGTAGCGAGCGTGGGCGCGGGCACCGAGATCTGCGCACAACGCCGGGTCGTTGGCGAGTTTGGCAAGGATGACCCCGGCCGCGTCGGCGTCCCCTGGCGGGAAAACGGTGTCGGGGCTGACTGGTCCGACGGTTTCTTGGTGCCCTCCCCCATTGGCGGCAACAACGGGTAGTGCGCAGGCCATGGCTTCGACGACAGAAAGGCCAAAGGGCTCGCGGGTAGCACTTGCCAGGAAGATGGCGGCCCGGCTCATGCGTTCAGACAGATCGTCGACCCGCCCGAAAAACGTTGTGGCATGATCAATGTCAAGGGTGGCGGCGAGCGCTTTCAGTGACGTGAGTTCGGATCCTTCGCCACAAATATGGAGTTCCCAACCAGAG
>CAZJAZ010000053.1:15811-17547 GCA_964544305.1 uncultured Iamiaceae bacterium
AGATCCGACGCGGTCATGTGCGTGTGGACGAGGTCGGGTCGAGGCGTAGCAATGGCTGCTTTTGCAATGCCACGTAATCCGGCGACGGCGATGGCGTTGGCTCCGGCTGGTTCGAGCAGTGCGCGCATAGCAGCGGGTTCGCCTCCGATGACGTCAACACGGTGGCCTCGTCGGGCGAGTTCGATTGCGACGTTGGCGACATAGCTTTCTGCGCCCGCGAAGTTGGTGGTTGCAACAACGTGTCGAATGTGCATGACAAGGCGGCTTTCGTGGCAACGTCGGTGAATACGGGTGCTGAAAGCATGGCCGTTGGCCGGGTGCACCGTACAATGGCAAGGTCCGTTCGCCGAGCGCACCGGCCACGCCATGAGAATCATCGCCACCAAAGGCCGTCATGCACGGTCAGAGTCCCGTCGTGTCAATGTGCGCGGGCCGATTGCGGTGGTAGGTGTGGCGATCATTGATTTTTTTGTTGCGGGGGCTGCGACCACGTCGTTGAGTGCGACGTTGACGTTGGCGGCAGGGGTGGCGTTGGTTGCTGCGTGTGTGTTGTGGCCAGCGGTGGTTTTGGCTGCGGCCTTTCCGTCGTCGTTTGCCGTCTGGCGGGTGGGGCCGGGTGCGCTTGGCATGAGTATCGCGGATGTGATTGCGTTTGTGGGGGCGGCGGTGTCATTGCCGCATGTGCCGTGGCATTCGAAGGCTTTTCGACGGGTGTTGATTGCGGCGGGGGTGTATTCGGCGGTGGTGGGTGTTGCGACGATCGCGCATTATTCGACGTCGGGTGCGGTTGAGGTGGTGCACCGTTTTGTGATGGTGATGGGTGCGACATGCATTGGTGCGGCGATTGTGCGGATGGGCAAGGTGACCATGGCGTTGCGGGCGTTAGTGATCATGGCCACGGCGATTGCCACGTTGGCGGTGATCGACACGCTCAGCAACGGATTGCGCCCGGCGTACGCTTGGGGGTTGCAAAAGAATGCTTCGGGTTCGTTGCTGGTTTCGACGATCATTGTGGTGTTTCTGTCTGAGCGGCATTTGCGTTGGCCGCGCCCGTTGACAATGACCTTTGGTTTGGTGTTGATGTGTGGGCTGGCGGCCACACAGTCAAGGGGGGCAGCGACAGCTCTGATTGGCGTGATCACGATTTACACGATTCGTCAGGCCTGGCGGGGTGAGATTCGCCAGCTCATTCGGTATGCCCCGCTCGTGCTGCTTTTTGCTGGGGCGTTGACGTTCGCGATGGTGCAAAGTTTTCAGCGTCAAGCCGCCGAGCATCAGGGTGAAAATTATAAGTTTGGTTCGGTTGGTTCGCGTGAGGTCACATACAAGACCGCATGGAATGAGATCATCAAACCGCATCCGGTTCTGGGGATTGGGCCCAAGTGGTTCAATAATCCGAATGCGCCCGGTGGTGAACCGCACAACTTTGTGCTTGATGAGCTCGCCAGCGACGGGGTGATCGGGCTCGCTGCGCTTGCCTTTTTGATGTGGACGTGTCTGCATGTGTTGCGTGGAAGCAGGGAGCCGCTCGCGATGATTGCGTTTTACGTGGTGCTCGCGCGGCTGATTGCTGACTTGTTCGATATTTTTTGGGTGGCGGGGCCGAATACGTTGCCGTTTCTTATTTTTGGTTTGGGGATTGGGGCGATCAGTCTCGATGAGGAAGCTCACGATGCGGCACGAAAGCGCGCGAGTCAGTCGGTCGACGTGCATGCGGCGCGCGCATGAGCGACAAG
>CAZJAZ010000054.1:0-17186 GCA_964544305.1 uncultured Iamiaceae bacterium
CGATATCCATCGCGAAGAGTCGAGTAATTGGCTCGAGAGATCGCCGTCAAAGGCGATATGGGGGAAGCACACTCGAAGCCGTATCGCCCACACCGAAGTTGCCGAAATGATTTTGCCCAGCGTTTCGCAACGCGAATGCCAACGCAACCATGCCGGCAAAACCATCGAGATTGTCGACGGTTGACACATGACCTTTGACGTTTTTGTGTTGGAGGAGAGGCCCCAAGAAAACGTCTCGATCCGTACCGTTCTCGTCACTTGGAGCCGATGCTGCAACCATTGGAACGGATCCATCTTGCGCAAGGTTTGCAATCAGCGGGATCAAGATCGCATTGTCTGGCACAGAGGGCTTTGGACCCGAGAGAAACACGTAGCGATAACCAATTCCCCGCTGCATGTTCGGTGAGGTGAGAACGCTTTGGTTATTGGGCTGTCCGTCCAGCGGACGAAAGTCGAGATACCCATCACGACGAAGCGCGCTAATGAGGTCGGGTTCTACCGGGGCAGGCAGGGTTGTGGATGTTGTTGTCGTTGATTGTTCCGTTCGAGTTGTTGGAATCGGAGGAGCAATCGTTGCTGTTGCCCCTTGCGTTGTTGTTGTCGTTTCGTGCGTGTCTTCCTGGTCCGCATCTCCTGCTGCCGAGGCAAAGTCATCGGCGAGCTTGCGAATAAACGTGGGCAACACCCTGTCTCCGCTTGCGCCCACGAGTAAACCAAGTTGTTCAACGTCAAGTTTGTCTGGCGAAAGGTGCTCATCAAGCACGAGCGTTCCATCGACGTTCGCACCTGCAGACTGCAATGCGGTGATGGCTCTTCGGACCAGATCATCCGACGCTCCCGATGAGGCGACAATCAAGACCGGCACATCTTCAAGTGTGCCTTCCACCGTTGGCGTTAATGCTTGGGCGGTGAGGGCTTTGTCGGTCGCTTGGTCAACCTTTCGTCGTTGCGATAGTTGACCCGCCAATTCGTCGTTACGTTGATGGACGGCTTCACTTCGAACTTCGGCTCGATGCAGGTTTGAACGCAGTCCATCCACGGTTGCTTTCGAAACCACGGTCGTTCCCATCAGAATGCCAATAATCAGCGCGAGGAAGACCGCGGTGAGGCTGACGATGTGATAGCGGAGATTGATCATGCAAGGTTCCTAACGCCAGGCCAACCAAAGACTTCGAACAAATAGTCGCACCGGTTCACTCATCAGACCGACGAGCACGAGCGCACTGAGCGCGCTCACAACCATCAAGATGATGTCGATGCGGCGAACATCGGTGTGATAGAGCCGAGACACACCTCGTGCGTCAACGAGCCGTGAACCTACTTTCATGCGCACGAGCACCGTTGATGCCATCCCGTTTCGCCCTTTATCAAGAAAATCAATCATGGACGAATGCGAGCCAACTGCAACGATGAGTTCCGCACCTCGTTCAAACGCCATGAGCATGGCAATATCTTCACTTGTTCCCGCCGCAGAAAAGATCTTGTGGTTGAGGCCCAATTCATTGAGCCGATCGGAACCTGGCGCTTTCCCAGACAAGTACCCGTGGACAACAAGCGCAGCTCCGCAGCGCAATGCCTTTTCCGACACCGAATCAAAATCACCAATGATGACGTCTGGTTTGACGCCGATCTCGAGCAATGCATCGGCGCCACCATCCACGCCAATAAGCACCGGTTTGATATCTCGCAAGTAGCCTGTCCGCCGAAGCAGGTCGAGATCCTCTTTATAGTCCGCCCCGCGCACAACAATGAGCGCATGTCGGCCTTCAAAGTCAACTGGAATCTCGGGGAGGTCTGGCTCGTCAAGGAGTAAATGCTTCTCTTGTCGCAAGTATTCGACCGTGTTCTGAGCGAATCGCTCAAGTTCAGTCCCCATTGATTTACGCAGTTCTTCTAGGGAACTTGCGACCGACTCTGCTTTCAGCCGTACTCCCCGAGCAACGGCTTTCCCTTCGCAGCGGATGACATCGCCGTCAATTTCAATGAGTTGACCTTCTTTGACTCGACCGAAGAGTTCAGCCTCCACGTCGTCAATGAGCGGGATACCCGCTTGTGTAATGATCAATGGACCGCGATTCGGATAGCGGCCGGTCATTGACTGGGCAACGTTGATCACGGCCCCAACTTGTCGGGAGACGAGCGTTTCAGCTGCCACCACATCAATATCGCCGTGATCAATGATGGCAATGTCACCCGGTTGCAATCGAGCGGTGAGATCTTTCGTCCGCTTGTCAAGCCGAGCAACGCCACGTAGCACTGTTGTTTCGTTGTCGTCAAGCACGGGAACCTCGACCGGAACCGCCAATGAGAAGCTCACGTGCGTGCTCATTCGCCGCGTCACTTGTTGGGTTCCCGCTCATCATGCGTGACAGTTCTACCACTCTGGCCTCACCGTCTAGCACTGTGGCGTTCATCTGTGTGCGAGTGTCAGCCACAACTTTGGTCACTCCGATCTGCGTCGATGCACTTGCGGCCACTTGTGCGAGATGAGTGACCACGAGGACTTGCCGCCGTTGGGCCACACGCGCAAGCGCTTCGCCCACAGCAACGGCTGCCTCTCCACCGATACCTGCGTCAACTTCATCAAAGACCAGCGTCTCTTGGTCAGAAACCGAAACGAGTCGAAGCGCAAGCATGACGCGCGCCAGTTCACCTCCTGACGCAACCCGTGCAAGGGGGGCAGGCGACAGTCCCGGATTTGCCGAAAACTTCACGGAGACGTCATCGCCAGGATCGTCGGACGACACGTCAAACTCCAGATGTGCGTTTGGCATGGCGAGCTTTCGCAATTCTGCTTCGACCTTCTTCGCAAACACCGGAGCCTCCGCACGGCGGCGGTCACCGATAATCGCTGCGGCTTCACGCACATGGTCTTGTGCGGCCTCAATCTCGTTCACAAGCTCACGTACGCGATCGGCCGCTGAGTTCAACGCGGCAAGTCGACTCTGCAGGTCCTGGTGTTTCTCGATCAGATCGTGCAAGTCATCGCATTGGTAACGACGTCGCAAGTCAACGAGGAGCTGTCGTCGCTCAACAATCCTTGCGAGCCGTTCTGGATCCTCAACCAAGGTTTCCTCAGTCCGTCGGAGTTCCGAGAGCACATCGTCAAGTTCAACACGCAATCCTTCAAGCCTTTGCCGGTGGCTCGCAAAACTCTCGTTATCACGCAAGTCACGAATTGACTCACCCATGACTTCAAGCACAGCACCGTCACTGGCGAGTCGCTCAATCACTCTGTTCACACGCATACGATCATCAACGACGTTGTTGAGGAGACGTTGCATGTCGGTGAGCTTCTCATCTTCGTTCGGATCATCTAACTCGGCGGCGCCGAGTTCTTCGATCTGGTATCGAAGGAGTTCCGCTTCTCGTTCGCGCAGAGCCGGGTCACCACCAAGTTCCTCAAGCTCGCATTTCAAAGCGTTCAGTGCGTGACGCGCAGCGTTCAACGGACCCAAATCGACATTTGCGAATCGGTCAAGTGCCGCCCGCTGCCCGGCGACGCCAAGTAAGGCCTGCTGTGCATGCTGCGCATGCAAGTCAACGAGCGTTGAGGTCAACGAAGTCAGTTCAGCCACGCTCACCATCGCACCATTGATATACGAGCGTGAACGCCCCGACGCGGGAATCACACGCCGAACAACCCATTCATCATCACCGCGCACAAATCGGCCCTCAACGCTGGCTTCAACTTCACCGTTGCGCACCATTGTTGGCTCAGCACGGAATCCACAAAGGAGTCCGAGCGCGCCAACGATCATCGTCTTGCCCGCACCGGTTTCACCGGTGACCGCAGTCATGGCGTCATCAAAAACGAGATGCAATTGAGAGACGACACCCAGATTCGTCACCGCGAGTTCGATCAACACGACTTCGCCTGATTCACCGGTCGTTCAAACCGAATTTTGACTTGAGAACGCGATGAAAATCGTTGCCGTCGAAGCGAACAAGTCGGGCCGGATGCTCCGCCGCAGTACACGAGACAGAATCCCCTTCCCCAAAGTTTGCAACAGCTTGGCCATCTGCAAGCAGCATGCCTGGGCGTGGTCCCACAAGGGTCAAAGTGACAACCGAAGCAGGGGCAAGTACGAGCGCCCGATCAAACAGCATGTGGGGCGAAACTGGAGTGAGGATCAGCGCTTGATGACTCGGGGCGACGATTGGACCACGGGCACTGAACGAATAGGCGGTTGAGCCAGTCGGCGTGGCGAGAATCAGACCGTCGGCTGCATACGTGGTGAAAAACTCGCCATCGATGTGCACAGCAACTCGCACCGTGTGTCCCATCGGCGCCTTTTCGAGCACAATCTCATTGAGCGCTTCAATTGCATCTCGACTCTTGGACCCTTTATCTGACCCGATGGATACTCGTGCCGCGACCAACATGCGTTCTTCAATTGCAAACTGTCCCGAAAAACATCGCTCCAATGACGTTTCCAACATGGCAGGTTCGATAGCACTGAGATAGCCGAGCTGGCCTACGTTCACACCGAGGATTGGCACACCATGTACGGCGACACGGTCGACGGTTCGGAGCATTGTCCCGTCGCCTCCAAAACACACCGCGACGTCGAGTCCTGAAGCAAAGGCATTCTCAGGAACGGCAAGTTCACCAATACCCGCCGATTTGGCTTCCGTGTCAACGAGACGGACCTCGTGACCATGTGCAGTTGCCCAAGCAACCGTCTGACGGGCCAATAGCCGCGCCTGCTCGCGTTCTGGATGGAGAACGATACCGATCACACCCATCAATGAACCTCACGACAAACTTGCGCGACCAACGACGAGAACTCGGTGGGATGAACGGTGCAAGCACCTCGTTTTGCATAAACAAAATATTCAAGATTTCCCGAAGTCCCAGGCAGCACGGATTGCATGACCCCCATGATGCCCGCTTGAGACTCGTCAAGCGCGCTCATTACCCCGCGGAGCACACGCGCATGAATGGCAGGGTCAACGATCACGCCTGCACCTTTGTCAGCTTCTGCCTTTGTCGCTTCAAATTGTGGCTTCACGAGCACTATGAGTTCACCGCTCTTACCCGCAAGTTCAACGAGATGTGGAATTAAAGGAACGAGTGATATGAACGACAAGTCAACGCTCACCAGATCGATTCGTGGATCAAGTTCGTGGCGGGAAACGTGGCGGATATCGGTACGTTCACGAACGGCTACTCGCGGATCGTTCCGAATATGCTCATGCAACTGGTTTGTGCCTACGTCGATCGCCGTGACGTGACTCGCGCCGTTCTGTAAGAGGCACTGGGAAAATCCCCCGGTTGAGGAACCTGCGTCAAGGACCCAGCGACCCTCCACGACGACGCCAAAATGTGTGAGAGCACCTTCAAGCTTATTCCCAGCACGCGACACATATCGTGACGCTGAAGACGCAACCAAGATTGGCTCACCAGGGCTCACCTGTCTCAAAGTATTGGTGGCAATCGTGCCAGCGACCCGAACCTGGTGCGCGTCAATGAGCGCTCGGGCATCTTCAATGGTGGTAGCGAGACCCCGGCGTACGAGTTCAGCGTCGAGCGATCGACGGTGAGCCGTGACAACCCTTCTTACTGTGCAAGCCGTTGAGCCGTTTGCTCACGACTTCTTTGCGGGCGCTTTCTTGGCCGGAGCCTTCTTCGCAGCAGCTTTCTTTGTGGGTGCCTTCTTCGCTGGAGCCTTTTTCGCAGCAGCTTTCTTAGCCGGCGCCTTCTTCGCGGCAGGCGCAGTCGCTGGGGCTTTCACCACGCTGTCGATTCGCTTCTCAAGTCGGGCAATGTCTGACTTTGTCGCGAGACCGAGTGAACCAACTTGGGTTCGTACCTCGTCGGAAACTTGCTTGACGAGTGCCTCAGTTGTCGCACGCGAGCGCTCGACAAGATCTTGAACGAGTAACGACGCCTGCGAGGTTTGCACTTCACCGGCCGCGACCAATTCAGCAACGATCGACTCTGCTCGTTTCTGGGTCAACTGGGTAAATGCGGCACCGGCATCAAGGTAACGCTTGAATACATCACGCTGGGACATGGCATGCATTGTACCGCTTCGGCGTTTTGCTTGCAAAAGTTTGCACCTTAGATCAATGCTGGAACTCGCTTTGTGTGAGACAGTTTTCTACAACCGGCTCAGCGATTGTCATGTGCTCTACTTGAACCGCAGCGCTGGCAACGAGCTGCGGGCGCAACTGCGGCGCGTTCTGGTCAACTGGTGCATCCGTTGAGACACGCCAGTTACTGGTTCCCGGAGCAAGTTGAACGGAAAACGTGATCGTTCGAGGAGTCGGGCCGATCCGAAAGACATGCATTCGATGCGACACATCAAATGAAATACGCGACGGCACAGAAGCACGGAGCGTCATGGCGACATTGACGTCTCGATCTTTTTGCAATGGATTAACGATCTGCAGAGTTGAGGTGGACTCAAACCATTGGGCAATCCCGGGTCTTTGAGGTTGCAAAGGCGGCTTTGCATTCATGATGCGCCCAACAGCACCATGGAGAATCATCTGGCCCACCTTTTGGGCTGTCAAGGATCCACATGCCTTTTGCACCTTCAAACGCAAGGGTCGAAGGTCAAACCAAACAAGATCGTCGCTCACAATGTTGGGCTTGCCCAGAACTGGCCGGAGGTCGTTGATTAGCAATCGTGCATGATCGGGGTAGCCGTCTCGGTTAATGGTCAGCGCATTGAAACCAGCCACGGCAACTCCCGCGACCATCAATCTGGGGGGGAGTCTCGCCCCAATTGAGCTGCCAATCATTCGATCGTCCTCTGATGCCGCCGTAGCTCCACCGGAAGCTGTTGTCGCCAAGGATGTATGGAACCATCATCGAATAGGGATTCAACGTATAGGCATTGCCAGCTTCTGGGTAGCTGACAATCGGAAGTTGAAAGACCATTGAGTTCGGTGGGAATTGAGCGTTGAGTTGATGGTTGAGAACCGTTGCCTGCTTGATAATCGCTCTTGACTCAACGGTTGACTCGGGAACGTTCGAGGGCATTTGGTCAAAAAGTACGAGTGCCAAGATGCAACCGGCTGCAACGGCTTTTGCCGGAACCGCCTTTGGGACCGTAAGGCGTTCGAAAGGCAACCCGGCAGCCAGGCTTTGACGAGAACGACGATGAAATGGTGCGAGTAGGGCCGCGCAACCCACCAACATCGTTTTGAAAATTATGTAGTAGAGCTGAGCGGTTGCACTCACGATGATAAAACCCGCAAACAGCACTAACCGGCCCATCGGGACCTGGCGAAAGTGCATGCGTGGACGCACTGCCAAGGGCACCGCTAATCGGCCTTCAAAGGTCCAAACTGCCAGCAACACCCCAGTGGGTATGACCCAAATTCCAGGCAAAAACGGCCGAGACATTCCATGAAGAAAATGAAACGGTAGAAGTGCAAATGATACGCCCACGACTGCCGCTCGCCAGCGACTCACCCCAAGCGCACATGCAACGAGTTCGGCCGAGCCCGCGGCGAGCTCAGACCCGATCGAAAATGCCAAGTTCAAAGCAAAGACAGGATTATTTGAGAATTGGCTCAGAAATCATAAGAACGACGTGTGGAACACTTCGTTGCCGGTCGGGAAATCCAACAGGTGTTGACCGTACGGGGCACCCAATAGGGGGTTTGTGATCAAGCTTCCGTTTTGGATGTTCCTGACATACATCAGGTGCACCCAATGGTCGATATGTGCATCGAGTGGTGCCTGTCCGAGACGGCCCCATGCTCGGTAGACGAACCCTGCCCCACCGGTCAAACCCACAAAGAGCCCCAACGTTGAACCGAAACGCCGCCAAAAGCTTCGCATGCCCGCTGCAATAGAGACCATGGAGCCGCAATTGTTGCAGTCGGCAAATCTCCGCCGTACCTGCTCAAAAGCGTGACGCGCGACGCGCCGCTTCGCGTGACGTCAGTACCCAGCAGTGCCTAGGCAGCGATCCACCTCCGCGTTCGCAACCGTTATGGTGTCGACTCTGACCGCAGCGGTGAATGAAATTTGACGTCTCAATGATGGTGCGGCCAGGTCGATCGGTGCATCCGTATTTACTCGAAACTCATTGCGACCACGGGAAAGGTCAACGGGGAACGTGAATTTTCTCGGCATTGGACCGACGCGAATCGTCATGTCCAATTCTTTGCCTTGAATTCGAAACTTCGCCGGAGCTACGGCGGACAGTTCAAGTATCAATTGGCTATTGGCTGGCTTCGCCGAATTGGTAATCACAATTTTGGATTTGTTTTCAAACCACTGAATTACGTGCGGGCGCTGCGGCACGATCGGCGGTTCAGCATTCTCAATGTGAGCAACAGGGGTATTCAAGATCATGTTTCGCGCATTGTTTGCTTGCGTGCTGCCGCATGCCGCGCGAATTTTTTGTCTCACAGATCGAAGGTCGAACCAAACGAGAGCGTCGTCCACACGATGTGGTTGACCGGCAATTTTGCCGAGCTGTGCAATGAGTGTCTGTGCATGATTGGGATAGCCGTTGAGACTTACCGAAAGAGCATCAAACTCAGCCAACGCGATCCCCGCAACAAATCGCTGAGGTGGCTCTTGACCCCAATTGAGCTGCCAATCGGCTTCGCGTCCACGAACACCGCCGAAACTCCAAGAGAAGTCATGGTTGCCCACGATATAGGGAACCGAAAGTTCGTAATTATTGACTCCATAAGCGTTCCAATCTTCAGGAAAGCTGATGACGGGGAGCTGAAAGATCATGCTTTTTGCGGGCAAAACCTCGGCCAACGAACTGTTGAGCTTGCGCGCTCGGGCGAGAACTGATTGCGTACCCCGAGTTGACCCAGACACTGAAGCAGGCACCTGATCGATGAGGACCACCGCGATCAACAAAATGCCGAGCCCCAAGCGTCTCACACGCGGCGAGTAAGCGCTCAGAAAACGAACTGGCAACGTCGAGAGCGCCAGCAATCCAAAGAGCGCAATATAGGGACTCATTCGTGACCATGCACGCAATTGTGTGAAACCGAAGGCTCCAAGTACGACGTTCAGGCCGCCAATCGTGGAAATGACGAAAGCCACCATGGACAGCAATCCGAACTGCGACCGCAAGGCGACGACCGGCTCCGTTGATCGAATGCCGTTGAGAACCAGTGATCCCAAAGCAACACACAGTCCAGCAATAGCCAGAAGTCCGACATACATTCCCGGCTCGCCCGGCAACGTCACACTTCTCACGCTGGCCCCAAGATTATGGAGAAATATGATTCTGCTCTGCGTTCCGGGCACAAGCATTTGTGCAAGATGCAGGCTCCACTGTTCGATATCTGCAATCGGACGCACCGCTACCCACGGGTTTGCCCCATGGGTGTGACGCCACATGATTGATGGAACGAGCGTTGATGCAAAGATCAATCCAATAATTCCGCTCAACGCCATTGCGCCAACAAAAGCCACACGTGATCGTCGGATGCCTTGACCCAAGAACGCGGCGCAAATGACAAGAAGCATCGCAAAGACCGTGTAGTACGGCTGGCTCGTGGACGCGACAACGACACACAACCCGAACGCGACAACGCGGGAAGCACGCGGCGTTCCTTCGCGTTCATTTCGCCCAAACCCAAAGGGAATTGGCAATTCTCCCCGTAACGCCCAGACAGCAAGTATGACACCGGGCGGAATTGCCCAAATGCCAGAAACAAATGGATGTGACACTCCTTGGAGGAAGTGGAACGGGAGAAAGGCGAATATGAGGCCAACGGCCGACGCCCGAAGCCAAGAGCAGCCCAGTTCGCGGGCCACCAGTTGCGCAGCAACTGCGGCGAACCCAAACCCGAGGAGAAATCCGACGTTAATGACCAGAATCGGATTACTTGAGAATTGGCTCAACCCGCGCTACATGACCAGGTGCAAGAACTCGTTTCCCGTAGGAAAATCAAGCAGGTGTTGACCAAAAGGAGCACCCAGCAAGGGATTGTCGTTGAGATTACCGTTCTGCAAGTTACGGATATACATGATGTGGAGCCATTGGTCGCCGTTCGCGTCCAGAGGTGCAACCCCAAGGCCACGCCACACTCGATAGAGCAATCCTGCTCCTGTAATCGCTCCAACGAACAGGAAAGCAGATGGAGAAACGACCCGCAACAGTTTCCGAGCAGTTCGCTGATATGGACTCACCGGACTTCAATTATAATCATAACTTGGGTGATGCTTGTTCCGAAGCTCCACCCGATTGCGCTCATCACCCCAACGTTCTGGTAGGAAATTGCCGTGCCTGAGTTCTTACCTTTCCGCGGTGTCCACTATGACTTGTCTCGCAACGATCTCGCGGACGTCAGTGCTCCACCCTATGACGTGATTGACGCAACTGACCGCGAGCGGCTCATTGCACGTGACACAAACAACATTGTGCGGATCGATTTACCCCTAGAAGATGACGGCCCCAATCGATACGTAGATGCGGCAACAACGTTTGAGGCATGGCGCAATGCTGGCGTACTCGTGCGCGACGAGCAGCCGAGCTTCTACCTCTACCAGATGGAAACGATCGATGCTGCCGGAGTTGCTGCACACACGCTTGGGGTACTTGGCGCGTTGCGTTTGAGTCGTCCCGGTGAAGGAGACATACTCCCCCACGAGTTCACGACTCCCAAGGCAAAATCCGATCGGTTGGATCTATTGCGTGCAACTCGGGTAAATCTTTCGGCGATCTGGGGATTGTCATTGTCAACTGGTTTGACGGAATTGTGCCGCACAACGGCTGATCCTGATGCGAGGTGGAGTGACGATGAGGGAACACGCCATACGCTGTGGACAATTCATGATCCGAGCGTTTGCGAAGCGATTAGCGCTTGCGTTGGGGCTTCACCAATCGTCATTGCCGATGGGCATCATCGTTACGAAACGTCACTTGCTTATCGAGACGAACGAGCCGCCGCGAGCGACGACCCAACGGGGGCGGAACATGCTCTGGTGTACGTGGTCGAACTAACCGAAGACGAACTTGAAGTTCGCCCGATTCACCGACTAATTACCGGTGTTGAAAGCCAAACACTGATCGATCACGTTGCCGACTACTTCACGGTAACGAATGCTGTCCCGGTTGACGATTCGATTACAGACAAAATGCTTGAGCACAACGCGTTAGTCGTCGTGGATACATCAGGTATTGGCACGTTCCTTGTTCCAAAACCGAACATGTTTGACGGCGTCGACGATCTCGACTCGGCACGTCTCGCCCATGCTCTACGCGACTGCGCTGGCATTGAGGTCCGCTACCAGCATGGGGTCGACAACATTGTCAACGGGCTGCAACAGAAAGATGCCGATTGTGGCGTGCTGTTACGCCCAGCAACGGTCGCGCAAATCCAAGCAAACGCGCACTCCGGGAACAAAATGCCACCGAAGACCACTTTCTTTCACCCCAAACCGCGCACCGGGCAAGTGTTTCGAATCACTGATTGAGTCGGACTATTCGACGGTCCACGTCGGCAGTGACGTCAGTAGTTTGTCAAGGTCGCCTGGACCTTTGTCAGCTTGTGCCGCCGCCAATTGTTGATCCATTTCGGTGGCATAGTCAGGACGCTCTACTTGACGGAAAACACCAATTGGGGTGGGTTCATATGGACCCCGGGCGAGCCGAGACAGCATAAACGCAAGGCCTGGGCTTGGACGGTGCTCGTCGTGTACGAGGATGTTGTCAATGCCGACATCGGCGACTTCAACAATTTCTGCTTTGCCTTGCCCGGTGAGCCGCACGCCATGGGCGCCGTCGGGTCCAAAAATGATCGGTTTGCCGTGCTCGAGCGGGATCAACATTTCTTCCCGGTTGGCTTTCGCCGTGATCGTCTCGAACGCTCCGTCGTTGAACACGTTGCAGTTCTGGTAGATCTCGACAAGCGCTGCACCTTTGTGGTCGTGGGCACGCCGAAACATTTCCATCATGTGCGCACGGTCCATGTCATGCGTGCGAGCCACAAACGTTGCTTCCGCGCCAAGAGCCAAACTCACCGGATTAAATGGTTCGTCGAGCGACCCGAACGGCGAAGATTTGGTGACCTTGCCAACTTCAGATGTCGGCGAATACTGGCCTTTCGTCAAACCATAGATCTGGTTGTTGAACAGAAGGATCGTCAGATTGACGTTGCGGCGCAGAGCGTGAATGAGGTGGTTCCCACCGATGGAGAGTGCGTCGCCATCGCCGGTAATGACCCATACATCCAAGTCTGGTCGCGCAAGCGCAAGGCCGGTGGCAACCGCCGGGGCACGTCCATGAATCGAATGCATCCCGTAGGTGTTCATGTAGTACGGAAAGCGCGAGGAACATCCAATGCCCGAAATGAACACCGTGTTCTCACGTCGAACCCCAAGGTCGGGCATCAACAACTGCACCGCGGTCAAAATCGAGTAGTCACCGCAGCCTGGGCACCAACGGACTTCTTGATCACTGGACCAGTCTTTGCGGCTCGTTACCGGAATGGTGTCGGTCATGCTTGCGATCCTTCCAGAATGGAAATGATGGCTCGTTCAATTTCACCTGCGGTGAACGGTGCACCTTGCACCTTGGAAAGTGACTGTGCGTCAACCAAGAACTCGGCTCGAATAAGGCGAGAGAGTTGACCGAGGTTCATTTCGGGCACCAAAACTTTGGAATAGGACTTGAGAATCTCACCGAGATTCGCCGGGAACGGGTTGAGGTGACGCAAGTGAATGCGCGCGACTTTGTGGTCGCGCACTCGACACCGGTCAATTGCACCACCAATCGCTCCCCACGTTGATCCCCACCCCACAACAAGGAGGTCAGCATCAACATCACCTTCAATGACAAGGTCAGGAATATCTCGGACGATACCCGCTACCTTGTCGGCCCGAAGATGCATCATCTTCTCATGGTTCTTCGGGTCGTAGGAAACGTTTCCTGAGCCGTCAGCTTTCTCAAGACCGCCAATACGATGTTCAAGACCCGGCGTGCCAGGCGGAGCCCATGGGCGAGCCAGCGTCTCTGGGTCACGCAAGTACGGGTAGAACTCTTTATTGCCCGCTTCATCAACATGATTCGTCGAAGTCGCGAACGTCGTTGAAATGTCGGGTAACTGACTGAGGTCCGGCAAGCGCCACGGTTCTGATCCGTTTGCTAAGTACCCGTCAGAGAGCAACAGCACCGGCGTACGGTATTTCAGCGCGATATTGGCAGCCTCGATAGCGGTAAAGAACAGGTCTGATGGAGTCTGTGCCGCAAGAACCGGGACCGGCGACTCGCCGTGACGGCCATAAAGAGCTTGCATGAGGTCGGCTTGCTCGGTTTTGGTGGGAAGACCGGTGGAGGGGCCACCGCGTTGCACGTCGATAATCAAAAGCGGCAATTCAAGGTTTACTGCGAGACCAATGGCTTCGGACTTCAAAGCGATCCCTGGACCACTCGTTGTGGTCAACGCCAGGTGACCACCGAACGAAGCCCCAATCGCAGAGGTGACCGCCGCGATCTCGTCTTCACACTGCAAGGTTCGAACGCCAAAGTTTTTGTGCCGCGAGAGCTCATGCAAAATGTCTGACGCAGGAGTGATCGGATACGAACCGAGATACACCGGAAGCTTCGCGAGTTGTCCGGCCGCAACCAAACCCCATGCAAGCGCGATTGAACCGGTGATGTTCGTGTACGTTCCTGGCTTGAGGGACGCTGGTTTCACCGTGTACGAGTTACCGAAGAGCTCGGCAGTCTCACCAAAAGCGTGGCCGGCATGGAACGCGGTTCGGTTCGCGTCCGCAACTTGTGGTTTCGAACCGAACTTCGTATCGATCCACGCCAGTGTGGGTTCGACCGGGCGTGAATACATCCATGACACGAGTCCGAGTGCGAAAAAGTTCTTGGATCGTTCCGCATCACGTGGCTTGACCCCAAGGGGAGCAACCGCGTCCTTGGTGAGTTGTGTCATGGGAACTTCGTACACCGAGAAGCCACGCAGCGAATCGTCGGTAAGCGGATCTGATTCGTACCCGGCTTTGGCCAAGTTGCGTTCATTAAACGCGTCGGTGTTCACGATGATCGTCCCGCCGCGTTCCACACGATCAAGCTGCGATTTCAGCGCAGCAGGGTTCATCGCAACGAGCACGCTTGGGGCATCACCTGGCGTGGTGATCTCATGATCTGAAATGTGAACCTGAAATGCGGAAACACCCGCGATCGTGCCAGCAGGGGCACGAATCTCGGCCGGGTATTCCGGCAATGTTGCGAGGTCATTGCCGAACACGGCACTCGCGGACGTGAACCGGTCGCCGGTGAGTTGCATGCCATCGCCGGAGTCACCAGCGAAGCGGATAATGACGCGGTCAAGTTCAACCGAGCCTGATGAACGTTTGGCCGTTTCGGCCACGATGCGCCCCCTGATGGGAAATTAATGGGATTCTCAACGTTGCCGCGCCACGCGGCGATCGACAAAATCGAGTGTCGATTTATGCGATGGTGATGGCGTTGTCGAGGTACACGTCTTGGATGGCATTGAGCAGGCCAACGCCTTCGGCCATTGGGCGCTGAAACGCTTTGCGGCCACTGATGAGCCCGAGACCACCCGCTCGCTTGTTGATGACCGCAGTGCGCACGGCTTCAGCAAGATCGCTTTCACCTGATGACGCACCACCTGAGTTGATCAGACCGATTCGCCCGGCGTAGCAATTGAGCACCTGCCAGCGGGTGAGGTCAATCGGATGATCGGTGGTCAGATCCGAGTAAACCAGCGGTGACGTCTTCCCAAAGCCTTTCAGCGCATTGAAACCACCGTTACATTCGGGGAGTTTCTGCTTGATGATGTCGGCTTCAATCGTGACACCAATGTGGTTGGCTTGCCCGGTGAGATCGGCCGCAGTGTGATAGTCAACGCCGTCAACTTTGAATCCACTGTTGCGCAGATAACACCACAACACCGTGAACATTCCCAGCTCGTGAGCTCGGTGGAACGCTTCGGCGACCTCAATGATTTGGCGAGATGATTCTTCAGATCCGAAGTAGATGGTCGCGCCCACACCGGCAGCGCCAAGATCGTAGGCTTCGTCCACCGACCCAAACATGATCTGATCAAATGAGTTTGGCAGGGTCATGAGTTGGTTGTGGTTGAGCTTCACGATAAATGGGATTCGGTGCGCGTAGCGACGAGAAACGGCACCCAACACCCCGAAGGTTGTCGCGACCGCGTTGCAGCCGCCGTCGATTGCAAGTTCGACAATGTTCTTGGGGTCAAAGTACGCCGGGTTCGGCGCGAAAGATGCTGCAGCAGAGTGCTCAATACCTTGGTCAACCGGCAGGATTGAGACGTAACCAGTGCCACCCAAACGGCCGTGATCAAACAAGCTTGCAAGGCTGCGCAACACCTGGGGCGAACGGTCAGAATCGACCATCACCCGGTCGAGATAATCTGGTCCGGGCAAACTCAGCGTGCTGGCTGGCACCGCTTTGGCTTGGTAATTCAGCAGGTCGTCAGCCTCGCTACCGAGGAGGGCCGCAATGTCCACTTGAAATCTCACTCTCCAAAGTCATGGGGCCTGGTTTGGCCCGCATCAACCGTACCAGTCGGATGCCTCAACCCGAGAGATCCTTGGCGAGTCCCGCGCTAGCGCAGTGATGCAAGGCGTTCTCGCACATCACCAAAACCAGGTGACTGCTCGTCGAGCCACTGAAAGCCGCGTCGAGCAGCCGGGACATCTCCGGCGCGCTCTTGGAGGTCGGCAAGTGCGTACGCAAGACGCAAATGACGCTCCTGGGGGTGTTTGACTGACTTGCGTCCTTTCGCGAGCAATGCAACCCCTTCATCAAGGCGTCCTTGATCGGCGAGCGATCCGGCCATCACGATGCGGCCCTCGGCGACAAGATCTGCACCAGGAGACACCTCACAAAGTTCGTCCCAATAGGTACGGACTTCGTCGTGTCGTCCGAGCGCGCGAGCGCAGTCAGCGAGCACCGGGTGTTGTTCCGTTGAGCCCGTCTGCGTGTGAAACGCCTTGAGTTCGCGCAGAGCTTCTTTCCAACGTCCCAAGCGGTAATAGCTCAAACCGAGCAGTTCGCGCGCTTCAACCACGCTCGGAGCCTCACGCACAACCGGACGCAACATGCTCACAACCTCCACGTATCGCTCACGGTCAAAAGCCTTTGCGGCATCATGCAACTTCTGTGACAAACGCTTTGCACGAGGTGGAGATACGGCCTTCGCGAAGCCACCCTCGCCTGTTGACTCGTGCCGTTTTGATTCGGACGCTTGGCTGTTCTTCGGAGTCGACGCCGCACGCGAAGGCTTCTTTGCACCGCGTCGCACCGCACGAGATGCCTCGTGCTCGACACCTTCAAGAATCCACTCCTGCCGTGTTGGAGGTTCTAACCCAGAGCGTCGCTCTGTGGGTACGACCCCGTCATCGTCTTCGGGCAACGGCTTTGGTGGTTGGATTCCACTGCGTCGGCCTCGAGCTGGATCGACTTTGGCTGCACCACGTCGCGCAACCCCGCCCCAGCCGGTACGGTCAACGACCTCGCCCTCAAAAGGCCGGTCTTTACGATCTTTCCATCCACCACCTTGACGGGGACCCTCGGAGCGTTTCGTTCGATTCGAATCACCCGAGCGAGCGCGAGTGTCTCGTCGGGGTTGGTCAGATCCTGCCATTACGCTCCAATGTCAAAGGCCAAAACGCACGAATGCCCCCACCACAATGGCAGGGGCATTCGCAAATGAGAAATCCGGCGGCGTCCTACTCTCCCAGGGAGTCTCCTCCCAAGTACCATCGGCGCTGGTGGGCTTAACTTCCGTGTTCGGAATGGGAACGGGTGTGACCCCACCGCTATGGCCACCGAAATCTGTTGTCAAAGGTAAATGCACAAAGGGCATTCGGATCCTTGAAGACTCCAAAGCGAGCACGAACATCATTGTCAATCCAAGCCCTCGGCCGATTAGTACCGGTCGGCTGAATGTGTCACCACACTTACACCTCCGGCCTATCAACGTGGTCGTCTGGCCACGGGCCTTACCTGGTTAACCCAGTGGGAAACCTCATCTTGAAACGGGCTTCGCGCTTAGATGCTTTCAGCGCTTATCCCTTCCGCAGGTGGCAAACCAGCCGTGCCCTTGGCAGGACAACTGGCACACCAGAGCTGCGTCCGTCCCGGTCCTCTCGTACTAGGGACAGCCTTTCTCAAGTTTCCTCCGGCTGCAGAGGATAGGGACCGAACTGTCTCACGACGTTCTAAACCCAGCTCGCG
>CAZJAZ010000055.1:0-10423 GCA_964544305.1 uncultured Iamiaceae bacterium
CTTGGTGGTCGGGACCGGCGTCGATCCGGTGACCTCACGCTTTTCAGGCGTGCGCTCTGCCAACTGAGCTACCCGACCATGAGAGGCGAACCTCCCGGCCAACCGGCCAGAGCCGGCTTGCGCGGTCCCGACGAGATTTGAACTCGCGACCTCCGCCTTGACAGGGCGGCGTGAACTCCAGGCTTCACCACGGGACCATGAATTGTTCCCGGCCTGTTTCCAAACCGGAGACGCAACACTAGCCGCAACGACCCATTCTGTGCACACCCGAATCGCAACCCGCCTAGTATCGAACAATTGGCAGCCGAGTTCTCACTGAACCGGTCGATCAAATTGAGGGGAACCGTGTTCGAACCTTTGCAACTCGAGTTGGGCGAAACCGGTGAGATCGTTGCAGCGGTCGGTCCATTTCACGATCTCCTCAAACAGAGCGCGGCGACCACGATCGGACATTCGATCCTCGATCTTGTGAACCCGAACGACTGGGCGCGACTCCATGGCATCGTGCATCCCGGCAAAGTGCTCGCGGTCGCAAACGGCGTTGCGGTGCGCATCATGGATTCAGCCCATCGATCAATCTGGGTGGAATTCTCCATCGAACACGCGACGAGCACCAACAAGTCCAGCGCATACCACGTCACGATGTTGCCATATTCAACGAATCTTGCCACGGCAGACATGCGTATCCTTGATGTCCGCACGCATCAAACGATCGTGCAACAGTCAGCCGACGTGGTCATGGTGGTTGACCCAGATGGAACCATCCGTTTCACAAACCCGGCCATGTCAAAGCTTTTTGGCCGAGAACTTGAAGAAATCGAAGGCACCCAAGTGCTCGAGATGGTGCACGAAAGCGATCACGACGCGCTCACCAACGCGATTGCGTACCTGCTTGAAGATCCGGCGACCCCACAGCGTGTTGAGTTCCGCGTACGTCACCGTGACGGTTCATATCGGTGGATCGATGGTTGGGTGCAGAATCACCTGGATTATCCGGAGATTGGTGCGCTTCTTGGAACCGGACGTGACGTGACCGAACGTCACCGCGCCGAAGAAGCACTCGCGGCCAGCGAGGAGCGGTTTCGCTCGCTCACGGCGTCGTCGCCGAGCGCAATCTTTGAACTCGACAACGACGCCCGCGTCTGTTTTGCAAACGACCGCTGGGTCGAAGTCACCGGTCGTTCTCATCAAGAGGTCGACGACGTATTTGATGTGCTTCTCGCTGAAGATGCAAACACGCTGCGCGCATTGTGGCGCTCAGATTTTCGCCTCGATGGACTTGACGAAAAGGTGCGTGTCGTTCGGCGCGACGGATCGTTGCGTTGGGTTGAGTTGCGGACTCGTCCGGTGCACGACACCGAAGGCGATGTCACCACGCATGTGGGAACCCTCCACGATGTCACCGATGTTGAGATGGCGCACCGAAAGCTCGAACATCTCGCATCACATGACACGTTGACCGGGCTGCCCAATCGGGCGCTGCTGCGGGATCGACTGCGTGACGCGGTGGCGAGCGCAAAGAAGCATGGCAATTCGCTGGCGTTGTTGTTTGTTGATCTCGATCATTTCAAAGTTGTCAATGACAGCCTTGGCCATCATGCGGGCGATCAAGTGTTGGTTGCGGTCGCCGATCGACTCAGCGAACTTGTCCGACCTGATGATGTCGTGGCCCGCTTTGGCGGCGATGAGTTTGTCATCTTGTGTGCGCCGGTCACTTCAGCCGATCAGACCGTCAACTTGGCCGACCGAATCAGGCAGCTCGTATCGGGTGGGGTTGAGATCGACGGCGAGCAAGTGCATGTGTCGGTGAGCGTTGGCGTCGTCATGGGAGATGGAAGCACTTCCCCGGAGGCAATGCTACGCGACGCAGATAGTGCGATGTACGCGGCAAAGAACGAGGGTCGAGATCGTGCCCGTGTGTTTGATGACGAGATGCATCGCAGCGCAATGGAGCGCCTCACCATTGAATCTGGCTTGCGTCAAGCACGTGATCGGGCTGAGTTCCATCTGTCGTTCCAGCCAATTGTTGATGTGAACACCCGCATTGTTTCTGGCATTGAGGTGCTCTTGCGATGGAATCACCCCACACGTGGCGTGCTTGGACCCGACGAGTTCATGGACATTGCCGAAGAGACCGGTCTACTTGGCGATCTTGGCACCTGGGTTCTCGACGAAGCCTGCACGGTTGCCGCGACCTGGGCCGAGATTGTTGAGAATCCACCGGATCTGTTTGTGAACCTCGCGGCTGCGCAACTCGTTGATCCCCGGCTCGTTGAAGCGGTCAAAGCGGTGATTTCATCGACCAGTATCAGCCCATCAAAAGTGGTGCTTGAAGTTACCGAGCGCATGTTGATGACCTCGCCAGAGCAGATCGCCGCGAAGCTCGGCGCACTGCGTGATCTTGGTGTGCGCATCGCCATAGACGATTTTGGGACGGGGTACAGTTCGCTCAGCCATCTCACGCGGCTCCCCGTTGATGTCTTGAAAATTGATCAGTCGTTTGTCGCTGGCCTCAAGATCAGCGCGGCGGATCATCAAGTCACAGCGGCGGTCATCGCGCTCGCACGAGCGCTCGGACTGCAAACCGTCGCTGAAGGCGTCGAACACCCAGATCAGGGTGAGACACTCAAAGAACTCGGTTGTGACCTCGTGCAAGGCTTTTACTACGCGGAGCCGGTGTCTGCGGTTGAAGTTGCAAAGATCCTTGATGCAACGTTGCCGGTCGTTTCGTGAGAGCTTTTCGCCTAACGCAATGGGGTGAGCCAACTCGGATTGTCGAAACGCCCCGACCGCAATTGAGAGGCGGCCAATTGTTGGTTCGGGTGGCCGCTAACGGCCTGTGTCATTCGGATGCGATGATCAGCCGCATGCCGCAATCGTTTGGGGAAACGCTTGGATGGCAGGTGCCATTTACGTTGGGTCACGAGATCGCCGGGTGGGTTGAACAGGTGGGCGATGGCGTGGATGCGTCGTTGGTCGGCCAGGCAGTTGTGTTGGTTTCGCCAGCTTCGTGTGGCACGTGCCCAAGCTGTCTGGCGGGGCATGAGAATCGATGTCGACACGGCGATGTTGGCCGGGGATTTGGCCGTGACGGTGGTCTGGCTCCTGTTGTGATTGCTGATTCGCCGCGTGAGGTGGTGCCAATTGGCGATCTTGATCCGGTGGCCGCGGCACCACTCACCGATGCCGGAGCCACCGCGCTCCATGGAGTGCGCAAAGGACTCGATCTCGTTGGGGGCGACGCGAAAGAAGCGATCGTGATCGGTGCGGGTGGTCTCGGCGTCTTTGCGGTGCAATTCTTGGGTGCGCTGAGCAGCGCGCACATTGTGGCCATTGATACCAACGAGAGACGTCGAGTTGCCGCAAGTCGTGCAGGGGCTCGCGAGGTGATCGAGGGTGTTGACGATCAGACCGCGGCGATCGTGCACGAAATCACGGGTGGCGACGGCGCTGAGTTGGTCCTTGATTTTGTGGGAACCGACGAAACGATTGCTTGTGGCCTGGCCGCGACCGCACGCGGCGGTGCGTTCGGATTGATTGGAGCCGCCGGTGGAACGTTGCGCAAACCGTGGTTTGGGACGCTTCCACGCGACGCATACGTGTTCACATTCCAAGGTTCCGACATTCGTGATCTTGTCAGTGCAATTGACCTCGCGGCGCAAGGACGAATTGTGTCTCGCATTGAACGATTCACCTTTGATGATGTGACCAGTGCCTATGAGGCGCTTGAACATGGCGAGCTTGAAGGTCGGGCGGTCGTGATCCCTGACGCTTCGCACCACTAACTTGGCAACCATGACCGAATCAATCGAAACGTTCGCTGGAACCGACGTACCAGTGCCGGTTATGGGAGTTGGCACGTGGGCATGGGGCGATAAGCGCACGTGGGGGATGGGCGGGTACGACCATGGTCTTACGTTCGAGACGATTACGGACGCGTGGCAGACCTCGATTGACGCGGGTGTGACATTGTTTGATACGGCGGAGGCCTATGGCGAAGGTGAATCCGAGCGGATCATTGGCAAGCTGCGTGCGGCTGACCCGCAGCGTGCTTCGAAAGCGGTGATTGCCTCGAAGTTCATGCCGATGCCTTGGAAACTCAATGTGAAGAAGTCGCTCATTGACGCTGCGAAAGCATCGAGAGAACGACTTGGCATTGAACGCATTGATTTGTATCAGATCCATGGGCCCATCAGCTTGCGTAGCATTCCCGCCCAGGCCGAGGCACTCGCGCAAGCGCACGGTGACGGTGTGGTGAACGCGGTGGGTATCTCAAACTTTTCACCCAAGGAAACTCGTCGCTTTGACGAAGAGCTTCGCAAGCGTGATCTGCGTCTTGCATCGAACCAGGTCGAGTTTTCGTTGCTGCGCACGATCCCGATTGCGTCGGGCTTGCTGTCGACGTGTGCGGATCTTGGTGTGGTGGTGCTGGCGTATTCACCGATTGGCCAGGGGCGCCTCACGGGAAAGTATTCGGCGGAGAATCCACCACCGGGCAAACGCAATTTTTCGACCTATCCAATGGAAAAGATCGATCCATTGGTCGACAAGCTCCGTGGCATTGGTGAGGCCCACGATGCAAAGACCCCATCGCAGGTTGCATTGAATTGGTTGATGCGTCGGGGAACGTTGCCGATTCCCGGTGCAAAGAACGGTGATCAGGCTGCACAGAATGCGGGCGCGGTCGGCTGGAAGCTCACCGCATCTGAGTTGACTGCGTTGAATGAGGCGGCGTTCCCCGGTATCTGGTCGATGCAGAATCGGATTTGGCAGCACGGCTAACGGCCGCACCTCTTCTTTCGTTCCGGCCTTCCTTCCGGCCTTCTTTTCGAAATCTGACGCGTTCTGGCCCCTATGGGGCCAGAACGCGTCAGATTTCGGAGGAAAAAACTAACTACTGAGTATTGACTACTGAGTAGTTATCCGCGATGATGGGCGCATGTCAGTTCCCGACGGCCTCCTCGTGCTCCTGTCCCAAGGACCACGCCACGGCTACCAACTCGCGACCGAGTTCGCCCAAAGCACCGCCGGTCGATGGTCGATCAACACCGGTCAGGTGTATACGACCCTTGAACGTCTTGTACGTGATGGGTTCGCCGAACTCGACGGCGTCGACCCAGAAGACCCACGCCGGCGCATCTACCGGCTCACGCCAACCGGTGACGCCCGCGCGGAAAGCTGGCTGTTCGCATCCCCCGCCGTCACCGCTGAACCACGCAGCGACCTCCTCTTGCAGATTCTCCTCGCCGTCGCCACCCGACACGACCAGGCACTCCAACTGATCGACGGTCAGCGGCGTCAACTCATTGAAGCGCTCCAAGAACGCCGCAAGGCACAACGAAGTGAACCCGAAACCCTCCTCGACCAAATCGCTACTGACGCGGCCGCAAGCCGTATAGAGGCCGACCTGGCCTGGCTTGATCGCTGCGAAGCCCGTCTCCGTGCCACAGCAACGCAACCCAACAAGGAGCAATCCTCATGACCGATTCCGCAATAGAGCTTGATCACGTTGTTGCCCACCGTGCGACGGGGCGCGGCGCGCTTGAAGTTGTCCACGACCTCAGCCTGAGCCTTCAAGCAAACGAGTTTGTTGCCCTCATGGGTCCATCTGGATCGGGCAAGTCCAGCATCATCTACCTCGCGTGTGGCCTCCTCAAGCCGACTTCGGGGCGAGTCGGGGTCAATGGGCAATGGGTCCAACCGAGCAGCTGGGCCACCATCCGACGTCGAACGATCGGTGTCGTACATCAACGCCTTGACTTGCTCGACGGCATTGACGTTCTCGACAATGTGGCGTTGCCGTTGTTACTGGACGGCGTGCGTGTCACCGAAGCACAACGCCAGGCCCGCGCAGCGATGGAGCGCCTCGGCATTGACAGCCTTTCTGGCGCGCTACCCCAGGAGTTGTCGGTCGGAGAACAACAGCTCGTAGCGGTCGCTCGGGCAGTGGTTGGCGAACGCAAAATAGTGCTCGCTGACGAACCAACTGCCGCGCTCGACACGCTCAGTGCGGAGCGAGTGGTGGGTGTTCTTGCCGATCTTGCCGATTCTGGCTTGGTCGTATTGATGGCGACCCATGACGCCCGCATGGCGACTTGGGCACAGCGCGTCGAGCACCTGCGCGACGGCGCCTTGACATCGAATGCATTGCACACGTCCGTTTCTGGAGGAGTCTCATGATCACCTTTCCTTTCCGCATGGCGATGTCGCATTGGCGTCGCAACTCTGGCGTCGCTAGTGCTGTGACCCTCGTACTTCTTGGCGCCGTGTGGCTTCCAATGCTTGTTGATGGATCATTGCTACTCGGCGTGCTTCTAGCTGTTGGCGTCGTTCTTGGTGCAATCGTTGGGGCGGCCCCAACACTTGAGCAACAGAGCCACGTCTTGACGGGAAATGGCGCACGGAGGGGCCAACGATTCGTCATTGGCGCGGTCATGGCCCTACTCCCCGGCGCCGTGGCGTTCGTGATTGCCGGGCTTGGCATCATGTTCGTGGCAACTGGGCCAACGTTGTTTGATGCGGCGTTGATCACGCTCATTGTCCCGCTCATCGTGGGTCCATATGGAACACATGTTGTGACGGCCCAAGCGCAACGCGCCACGACGTCACCTGGTCGCTTGTCGTCGTGGCTCCGACTCGTTGGGGCACTCGCCGTTATTGGTGTTGGCCTCTTGGTGCCGCCACTGGGTCTGGCACTTGCCGCCGTATGGATCTTGGGTGGTTCATGGTCGACCAACATGCGCTTCCGTGGCATTGCCGTGGCGGTTGCGTTCCTCGCCATCGTGACAGCGACCGTATTGCTTGGGCTGAGCCAAACTTGGAGCGACCTCGCGGTGGCAGCGACCTTCCTGCTTCCCGGTCTGCTCATTGCCATCAGCGTTGTGGGAATGAGCGTCGTGGCATTTGCTGCCGACCGACTTGGTCAGCACGCACCGCGACTTCGACTCGCCGTTGCGCCTCTGATGAATCGTCGCCGTGCGCTCGCGTCAATGAGCGGACTCGTCGTGCTCGTGATGACCATCGCGGTGAGCAATGCGGTTGTGGGCGCAAGCTTTGGCAAACGCGAAGCGCAACGCGAAGTCACCTTGCCTACCGTCACGCGTCCGGCTGGCAATGCCGCAAATCAAGTCATCGTCACGGTTCCACCGGTCAATGCCCAACGCTTACGTCACGTCGTGGCCTCAACGCTTACATCGAGTGGTGCAACCGGAGTCGTGATCGAACAAGTCGGCTTAGGAGCATCAAACACCAACGAATTCGTTGCTGCACTTGCTCGCACCAAACCGCGCGACCGCCTCAGCATCGAACTCGAACCGCGCCTGCCACAGCGAAACGGTCAGTCATCGGTTCGCACACGCTCGTCATGGCTTGGCGTGGTTGCACCCGGCGATCTTGAGCTTCTTCATTGGGGATCGGCGAATAGCGCGTTGAACAACAACGAAGTCGTGCTGGTATCGGGGCGCAAAGCAGATCAGGACGCCGCCACGGGCATCGTGACCGCCCACGGTGTCGTGCGTCTGCCCGCTCAAGTTGTCGACGGTCCACGTGGCGGTATCGCTTTGCCCGGTGCCTTGGTGTCATCTTCGACAGCCAAAACCTTGAGCCCAGTCGTCACGGGTGCTCGAGTCGTCATCACGCCGAGTTCAAACACCGTGTCGATAGGCGAGCTCCTCAGTGCCGGTCGACGCGTGCAACAGGCTGCAAGCAACCTACCTACGACTGCTCCGACGGGCCTGAGCGAGGCAGAACGCAATCACTTCAATCTTGCGGCTGTCACCGCCCTGCACGCAGAAGACGGCGTTGTCGCGGGTTCAAAGCAAGTGGTCTTGTGGGAAAGCGGTTCGCTGAACGAGGTCGCCTACTTCTCACACACCGCAACGCAAGCCCGTCGAGCAATTCCCGGGCTTGCCACACTCTCTGTGCTCCTCACCCTTGTGACCGTTCTCCTTGGTCTTGGTGCAACGCGCGGAGACGATGCCATCCTCGTCGAGCAGGGGGCTCCCGCCCGACTACGAACACGTTTTGCTGCGTGTCAAGCATCGCTGGTGTCGATGACGGCGGGGGTGTGCGCAGCCGTCCTTGGCATTGGGATACCGCTGGGAGCGTTCGCACTCTTCAATGCCCGGACCTCACTGCCACCCATCCCATTGGTCATTCCTGGAGTGGTTTGGATCGTCATCGTGATCGTTCCGGCCGTGACCGTTCTGCTTGCGGCACTATTTTCCTCGCGTCGCACGTTTCCCCGCCTTACTTCTTCTCCACCTTCTGCGAAATTTGACGCGTTACGGCCTCTGTGAGGCCGTAACGCGTCAAATTTCGAATATGAAACGATCATGAATTCTTCACAATCACTATTCAAGCTAAGCCCATGATTCGAATCGCATCTCTTGGACTGTTCACCGTTGTGGCGTTGTGCCTCATTGCGGGTTGTGGCACATCAACAGCGACGTCAAAGGAGTCACAGCCTGCAGGATCGACCGTCAAAAAAGATGTCGCCTACGGTCATGACCCGGCGCAGAAAATGGATGTGTACATCCCGGCGAACGTAAGGCACGCGCCGGTCATCTTGATGGTGCACGGTGGCGGTTGGCGGCGTGGTGACAAGGCCGGTCGAGGCGTTGTCACGAACAAGGTTGCGTATTACCTACCCAAAGGGTATGTCGTCATTTCGATGAACTATCGAATGGTTCCCCAAGTGACGCCACCCGAGGAAGCGACCGATGTTGCATCGGCGCTTAGCTTCGTCCAACACCACGCATCAACATGGGGCGCGGATGGCTCCAAGGTGGTGCTCATGGGTCACAGTGCGGGAGCAAATCTTGTGAGTCTGATCGCGGCGAAGCCTGATCTGCTTGACGATGCCGGTGCGAAGCCACCGGTTGGGGTGATCCCTCTTGATTCGGCCGCCTTCAATGTGGTCACGATTATGGAGAACCCTCACTTCAAGTTGTACGACACGGCGTTTGGATCTGACGAAGCACTCTGGAAAGCAGGTTCACCGATCTTGCAACTTGCAGGCAAGACGGTGCCGATGTTGCTGGTGTGTGGTAGTCAACGCCGGAACTCGTGTGATCAAGCCAAAGCGTTCGCCGACAAAGCAAATGGATTTGGCAGCCATGTTGAGACATTTCCCATTGCGCTAAGTCATAGTGAGATCAACGCACAAGTTGGCGAACCCGGCAAGCTCACCAGCGCCATCGACGCATTCTTGGCCTCCGTCTTCGAAATTTGACGCGTTATGGCCTCAGAGAGGCCATAACGCGTCAAATTTCGTGAGGGGTGAGGGGTGAGGGGTGAGGGGTGAGGGTCAGGGGAGATGGAGATGGAGATGGAGAGAGGGCCGCTATTTTGCAGCCGGTGAGCCTGGCGGCGGCGGATAGTCCGGTGTGCGTAGCCCTGGTGGGACGCTCGTGAACTCGGTGATCGAACCCTTCTTCACAAAAAACGGTTGCAACGCAAGGGGCACCGTACCGGGTAGATACCGCTTGCCCCCGTCGACGTAGCGGTACATGCCCACGCCGTCCTTTCCTTGCTCGTCTTTGCCTTTCGCCTTTGCATCCCACCAAATCAGGGTTGAATCATCGACCGAAGTGAAATCTGATTTCGCGTAATGGAAGAGTTTGACGTTGCCGTAGCTGACGTGAGGAGCAGCGGGCTGTCCACCAACCGCGGGCATGCGAAACATGCCACCCGCAAAAGTCTTTGGTGTCAGGTCAGGACCGGCCATGTGTATGCCTTGATAGAGCATGAGCAAGGTTGGATAGAAGGTGATTGCGGTCTTATTCGCCGCGGGCATCGTGCCGAAATACCACTTGTAAATGCGATAGGCATCCGAATCGTCGTGGGTAGTGCGCACCGGCAAGGTTGAGACGCCAAACGCATGTGCCCACTGCTTTGGGTCATAGTTGCGCGCGAGTGCGGTCGTGTCGGTGAGCACGGTTCCCGTCACAACCCACTCAGGAAAGTACTTCTGCTGTGTCGCTGCTTTGGTGAGATAGATCGGCATGATCGGGTCACCGAGAAACGCCACGGTGGTGACACCGCCCGCTTTGAGCTTCGCAATGATCCCAGCGGCCGTTTCTGGCAGTTTCGCAAGATCAAGGATGTAGGTCGCAGAAACTTTTGGTTTCCAACCGAACTTCTCACCTTGCTTGGTGAACACGCTGCCAACGGCAGAAAACACCGGTGGGTCTTGTTCATAGTGCACGACCCCAAAGACCCGTTTCTTCTTTTGCATTTTGGGGTCGCCGGCCCAGATCGCGGGCTTGTTGTTGAGTTGGCGGGCAAGGAGCGTGCCTACGTTCTCTAAGTACTGTTCGGGTGTCGGCAGGTTTGACCACATGTATGGCGCGTTCTTGTCGAATGTTGAGTTCGGGACCGAAAGCCCACACCCCAAACAAAGCACGCCTCGGGCCGCGAGTTC
>CAZJAZ010000055.1:10523-16654 GCA_964544305.1 uncultured Iamiaceae bacterium
GGCCGTTGGGTTTCGTTCATGATGCTCCTTCGACGGTCGAGGTGCCGGCCGTTGTTGTTGCGGTCACATTGGATCGTGTTCGTGCTGTCGTGCCGGTTCCCAGGTAGGCGGCAACGACGTCGGGATGTTCAAGGACTTCACTTGGCGGTCCTTGTGTCACCAGACAGCCTTGATCCATGGCAACAAGTCGATTCGAAACCGTTGAGATCAAACCAAGGTCGTGCTCGACCACCAGCAAGGTTGCGTTGAGATGATCACGCAATTTGGTGAGCAGCGGGGCGAGCGCTTCAGCTTCCCGCTGGGCAATACCTGACGATGGTTCATCGAGGAGCACGACACTCGGGCCATGTGCAACGACACACGCAAGGTCGACGACGCGCCGTGAGCCGGTTGAAAGCTCGCGCAGCAGCTTGTGACGAAAGTTGCCAAGCCCAAACATGTCGATGAGTTCATCAACTCGGTCGGCGATTGCCACTTCGATGAGTTGATGCGCGGGCAAGCGGAACGCACCGTTGATCGGATCGCCGCCTGCCACCCAACGCTCTAACGCGACCGACAACGTTTCAGCGACGCTCAGCGAGTCGAACAACCGTGAGTCTTGAAAAGATCGACCGAGTCCGACTCGGGCCCGACGAGCGGGGCTCCATCGGGTGATGTCACGGCCGCCAAAGTGAATAGTTCCTGCGTCCACCGCGGTGAAACCTGAGATCGCATCAAACAGGGTGGTCTTGCCCGCTCCGTTGGGCCCGATCACTCCGACGATTTCACCGGCCGAAAAGTTCAACGACACGTCGTCAACGGCGGCGATGCCACCAAAGGCCACCCGAAGGTGTGACACCGCAAGCGACGTTTCGCTTTGTGTCGCTCGGGGGGATGCCTCGGATCCCCCCAGGTTCGCGCCCGCCGATGCAAGATAGACGGAACGCACAAGATCGGGGCGTTCGAGGAGTTCAGCGGTCGGCCCGGAATAGCGAATCTCGCCTTTCTCCATGAAATACGCCCGGTCGGCGATGCTCAAGGCCACGTTCACGGACTGCTCAACAAGCACGATAGTGGTGCCACGGTCACGCACCATGCGGACCACATCAAGGAGTTGATCGACGATGAGTGGCGCGAGACCAAGTGAAAGCTCGTCAATAAGGAGCAGTTTGGGACGGGCGATGAGCGCCATGGCAAGCGCCAACATTTGTTGTTGCCCACCCGAAAGGTTTGCGGCAGGTTCATCCGCGCGTGCCACGAGGATGTCGAAAAGTTCCTCTACCTCACGGATTCGGGTCGCAACTTCTCCACGATCCGCGCGGGCCATCCACGATGCCGCCCGCAGATTTTCCGCCACACTCAACGTGGGGAAGGTCCCCTTGCCACCGGGCATTTGTGCAATACCAAGGCGTGCGATTTCTTCTGGTGGTACGTGCGTGATGTCACGGCCGTCGAATACCACCGCACCGTTTGTTGCTTCAACGGTTCCCGAAATCGCACCAAGCAACGTTGATTTGCCCGCGCCGTTTGTGCCGAGCAGTGCGATGATCTCGCCCTGTGCGATCTCGATGTCAACATCAAAAAGCACGCGTACGTCGCCGTAGCGCACATCGAGTTTGCGGACCATCACCAAACTCATGTCGCCACGTGCCCGTGCTGCCAACAACTCGGCGCGTGTTGCCGCACCGGTCCACACATCGGCAATGTCGGCGTCCACAACTTTGGACGCCGATGCGATCACGATGCCACCGATGACAAAGACCGGGGTCATTACCGCCAT
Organism: uncultured Iamiaceae bacterium; assembly: GCA_964544305.1. GTDB lineage: Bacteria > Actinomycetota > Acidimicrobiia > Acidimicrobiales > Iamiaceae > JAFDWI01. Next base: position 12,283 of record CAZJAZ010000055.1, read on the forward strand.
ACCCCATCGCAAGCCCCACGTGTCGCCAACCCAGCCCACAATTGGCAACACAACGAGGCCGGGCAAGATGAAGAGTGCGCCGATTGAGAATCCGATCGCACGGGCTCGGGCTGGGATCGCGAGCGACAACGCGCTCAGCACACCCGGCCCTACCACCGCGAGACACGCCACGATCCCCGCATGTGCGGCGACGGCAACTGCAGTGTTGGGAGCAATGGCAAACACGAGCGCAAGGACCGACGCGGCAGTCGACGCCCATCCGAGCAACACGAAAACCCGAGACATTGATTTCTCGGCCTGATCGGTGGCGAGCTTCGCCCCGACCGCAAGGCCAACCACCTGGACGAGGAGCACCGGGACGCTCAGCCAACCCCGTTGCATAGTGTCAAGCCCGAACGTGCGGTCGTATTGAAAAGCAGCGATCGACGAAAAGCCAATGATCGACGCGGCCAAGAACGGCAACGCGGCAAAGATGCGCCGCAGGGTTCCGATCTTCCACACCATGCGATACGCCTCGGCATATGACGGTGGAACCTCGCGGACCGCCATGGCTTCAGCCTCAGCGTCAATGCCGGCCGCGGCCCGCTCAAAGTGTCCGCGGACCGGTTCACGAAGACGCACCCCAAGTATCACGAGGAGCACAACCGGTATGGCAAAGACAACAAAGGGCACCCGCCACGAGAACGCACTCGCAAGGCCTGCTCCGACAAGCACCCCAAAGAGTTGCCCAAGTACGTTGCCAAGTTGATGGGTGGCATACACCTTTGGCCGCGCATCAATTGGGTAGTAGTCGGCGAGGAGCGAGTTGTGCGTGGGGAACACCACGGCCTGACCAATTGACGTGCCACAGCGCACAATGACAAGCAGAACTACAAAAGTGGCAAGGCCCGTCGACATGGAAAACAACGCCCACACCGCCGCGCCGATGAGCGCTAAACGAATGCGATTTGATCGGTCGGCGAGGAGCGCGATCGGCACGGTGAGAAGCAACCCGAGGGCGCCGCCAATCGCGGTGACCAGCAGAATACCGGTGTCGGTGAGATGAAGTGCGTCACGAATGTCGGGAAGCAGAATCGCATACGCGCTTTGATCCGCGGAATCCATAAACGCGAGGCCCGACAAGATGACGAGCGGCCATGCGGTGACGTCGCCGAGTCGTGCGCGTAACTTGCTCACGACTGGCCATCCAATGCAACACTGCCAATCCCAAGCCCCGCATCCTCGTCGTCATTTGTTGTGTTCTGTGTGGTGCCTCGCAGCGAGGGCACCTCAATTCCGCGCCTTGTAGCCAACCTCGCTGCGAGACCGTCGCGAATCCGAAACCACTCTTCAGCCAAACCTCCGGGCAACGCGAGCAGCACGCCAAGCACACCGATTGCACTCGGCAAGAGTTGCCACGACGACGGCAAGAACCAGGTTCCGCCTTTGGCGAAGATCGCACCGATCACCGCTCCGGTAAGCGACCCAACGCCTCCAACCACCGTCGCGGTGAACACGCCAATGCTTTGGGGGGCCGTGAACTGTTCTTCTGAATACTGCTGGGAAATCATGGTGAGCAAACATCCGGCCAGCCCCGCCAGCATTCCCGAGATCGCAAATGCCGTGAGTTTTGCGACGAACGGTCGCACCCCGTATGCCGCGGCCGCGGTTTCATTGCCGCGCACCGCCCGAAGCACTCGACCGGTGTGGCTGTTGCGGATACCGTGCACGCAGAGCAGACCGAGAATCGCGACGATCACACACACCGTGTACATCGCACCTTCTGAGTGCAGCGAGATGGTGCCAAGCACGCTGGGTCGATCAATTCGCCCATTCGGAATCCACGAAAACACCGATCGATTCAACAAATAGCCGGTCGTCGCAAGCGCGAGGGCGAGCGTGGCGACCGCAAGATAGAAACCTTTGAGTCGCAGGCTCGGCAATCCAACCAACACTGCGGCCACCGCGCCACAAACGCCGGCAAAGAGCAGGGCGGCGACCAGATCCCAGTGCCATGTTGCAACCGCAACTGCACCGGCGACCGCGCCAACAGCAGCGAACGACATTTGTCCAAGCGAAACTTGGCCAGCCCATCCGGTGAGTACCACGACCGATGACGTCACCAGTACGAAACACGCAACCGTCGCAGCTTTTTGTTGATCGGCTGGCCCCAACCAAAGCCCGAGGGCAACGAGCGTTCCTAAGCCCACGACGAGCGCGCCCCAGCGCACTGCCAAGACGACGGGAAGGCGTGCCAAAACGCGGGGAAGTGGGCGTGGATCGTCCGCGGTACGCCACGATGCCGTGTCGTCGCGGTCGGCGCGACGACTCCCGGTGCGTTTGAGAACTAAACCAACAAAGACGACCGCGGCGTAGACGACGTACACAAGGGTTGGCTGATCCCCGGCATGCCAGGCAACGCCTTGTTCGAGTACACCGAGCGCAACCGCGGTGAGGGCGACCGCAGGCAGGCTCGCGGCACCGGCAAGCACAAGCGCACTGAGTGCCGCGATCAGCGACGTGATCGAAATAGTGGCGCTGAGTGGGATACCCAGGATCGATGCTCGCAAGAACTGGCCGAGATACGAGAGCACCGCAGCAATGATCCATACGAGTGTGTTGATGCGTTTGACTGGAATGCCAAGGCTTGCGGCACGATCTGCACGTTCAGCAGAAGCGCGAACCGCAATACCCAGGTCGCTGCGTCCAAGAAAAAACGCAAGCGCGATGAGCACGGCAATCGACAGCACCACGGCCACGATTGCGTCGCCGGTGAACAGTTGCGTGCCAATTGAGACCTGCACATGCCACGGGAACGTGATGTCGGATGTGTTGAGAGCTTGTTGCCCCCAAATGCGTGGCAATAGGAGCGCGCAGACAATGAACAGTTGTGAGAGGCCAATCGTTGCTACGGTGAGCACGAGTCGAGACGACGTGAAGAAGCGACGAATGATCAAGAACTCGACGAGTGCGCCAATCACTGCGGCGCCAACGAAGCCAATCGCAAATGACAACAAATACGGCAGTCCCCACGACGACACGATGCACCCATAGGCGAACACCGTTGGCACGGTTCCAAGATCTGCCTGGGCGAAGTTGATGATGCGGTTTGCCCGTTGGATCAGCGCTAGACCAAGCGCGACGAGCGAAGCGAGCAGGCCAAGGACAATGCCAAGTGCGCTCACCCCGATGGGCATGGGAAAGAAAACAAGCGCCACGAAGAGAATCGCCGCGGCCGGAAGATATGGGGCCGACGAGCGAAGCGCTTCGCTTCGGGTACGCGTTGAGGTGAACGACGTTGCGCTGGTCAGACGTCCCCCTTGGACGAAATAATTGGCCCGGCCCCCTGGCACGGTTGGAGACGAGATTAGCTTGACCGGCGGGTCAAGTCGCGCGAAACGTGTGGTGCGCGAAGATGCACGGATGGAGCACCTGCACGAGCGATCTGAAGTTGCGTTGCGCGACCGTCTTGGGGTGCCTAAAGACGCGACAGAAGTTGTGGTTGTGGCCGAATCAACCCATTGGGACCCAAACTGGTTGGTTGATTCGGAGCGCTACTTTCGCTGGTGTGTTCGCCCGACGTTGGATCAGGTCCTTGTTGAACTGCGGGCTAGTCCGCGCCGAATATTTGGCCTTGAGTGTCTCTTTTTTGTTGAACGATATTGGCGAGAGCGACCCGAAATACGTGACGAGTTCGTGGATCTCATCAATGCGGGTCGTCTTCGTTTGACTGGTTCTGGAGTAACGACTCCGGACACGCTGCTCGTTGAAGACGAAGCGCTTCTACGCGATGCATTGATCGGCCAGGAGTGGCTGCGCGCCCATGACATGGTTCAAGAACCGCGCCTTTGGTACTTCCCTGACAGCTTTGGGCACTCGCCGGGAATCCCTGCGCTGATACGCGCACTTGGTGGCGAGTACGCGGCGATTTGTCGTATCGATGGCATGCGGTTTCCGGGTGCCGACATGGAGTCACCGGCGAACTTCCCTCGTCCCGGCACGAGCGCGGCCCAACTCTACGAGCTTGGAACGGCCGATTTTATGTGGCGCGCCACGGATGGTTCGAAGGTTCTGACCCATTGGGTGTCGCAGGGGTATGGGCAAGGCGACATGATCGCTTCGAGCGGACTCAGTCGAGCACTCGGTCTTCCGTTGGCATGGCCGAATCGAAAGGCGGCACACGTTGACAAACGAGTTGACGCGTATCTTGATGCACTTGCGCCATTGGCACGTACGCCGTATCGGCTGTTGCCAATTGGGATCGACTTTGCGCGACCGGTTCCCGATCTCGTGGGATTGTTGGATGCTTGGAATGACCGTCACTTCAAAACCAGTGGCGTGTGGCTCGTGAACGCGGGCCTAGACGACTATTTCGATTGTGTCTCATCACATT
>CAZJAZ010000056.1:0-15584 GCA_964544305.1 uncultured Iamiaceae bacterium
AATCGGTGACCCTTCCCGCAGGAAATCACACCAACATGACCTACTACGGCAATAGTGAAACTGCTACAAACCCATGCGTTACCGGGTCGCCGTCAGTGGATCAACGCGGCGCACTGAAAATTATGACCGGCCCTGATGGGCTTGTCACCCAGTACGTTTATGATGATGCGGGCCGACCGGTAGCAACGAAACGCCCGGGCGACACAAACTGGACATGCCAAACCTACGATGACCGTGGCCGACCTGTGACCCAAACGTTGCGCGACAACTCAACGGTCACGGTCACCTACGGCGCGAACAACAACCCGATGGAAACAGATGTGACCTCTACGGCGGGAACGATCCGCCAGTCGGTCGATCTTGATGGTCAGGTGAACGGTTATGGCGATGTGTGGGGCAAGATTACGTTCAGCCTCTATAACACTGCTGGTGACTTGACTGAGACCGCTGGTAACAATGGCACCCTTGTTTATAGTGTCGACCCGGCAGGCTTAGTCACCTCAGAGTCATGGAACGGGCTCATTGTGGCCGTTCCCGCGTACAACACTGCAGGCGAAATGACCTCAGTTTCATACCCTGCCGCTGACGCAACACACGGTGGTAACGGAACCACGGTCACACTTACTACGGGCTCGGCGGGATTGCCGACAGCAGTTTCAGTCTCAGGCCCTGGCGGGCTGATCACGTCTGACTCGGTCGTGCGCGGCCAAGATGGTCGAGTGCTCACCGATACGGTAGATGGCGCTGGCACACCAACTTTCACGTATTCCTATGATGACGCAGGCCGGCTCGTACAAGCCGTTGTGCCAGGTAAGACGTTGGATTACGGGTTTGGTGCGACGGTTGGTTGTGGTTCGGGGTCGGGTGTGTTGACGAATCCGGGTGCGAATAGTGACCGAACATCGTTGACAACGACACCGAATGGTGGGTCGCCCACGACGTTCCATTACTGCTATGGCACCGGTGATCAGTTGTTGTCGTCAACAGACCCCAGTGTTGGCACGATTGCCTATGATTCGCATGGTGAAACGACATCGATTCATGGTGAAACCCATTCCTATGACGTGACGGGTGCTCACACTGGCACGGTGAAAGGCACAACCAATGTGTCTTATGTGCGTGACGCGACCGGTCGGATTGTTGAACGTGATCTCAATGGTTCAGCCACGGGCAGGTATTCGTTTGGAGGACCAACCGATGCATCGAGCGCAGTGTTGAACTCTTCGAATGTGTTAGTTGCCTCGACAATTGCGTTGCCTGGTGGGGTGATGCTCACTCAACAAGCATCGGGGGATGTGTGGTCGTATACGAATGTGCACGGTGACGTGACCGCGACAGCCAATAGTACGGGTGTGAAACAAGGTGCGACAGTGCTGTCGGATCCGTTCGGGAACAATTTGTCTGGCACACCAGCAGACAATCAGCCAGGCAACATGGATGATCAATGGCTTGGCGGGCCACAACGCCAAACCGAACACGAAACCGGGCTCTCACCCATCATCGAAATGGGAGCACGACAATACGACCCCACCACCGGCCGATTCCTCACAATCGACCCAATACCCGGCGGATCAGCCAACCAATACGACTACACCAACCAAGACCCTGTTAACAACGTCGATTTGGACGGCCTCAAGTGTTGGAGCTGTGCACTTCATCACCTGGTGTCCTTCGGAAAAGCAACTGCAAAGTACTTGTGGAGCACGGCCCGAAGCCTTTGGAACGGCAAACCGGGTCTTTGGTTTAGAGCAATGTGGGTTGGATTTGCATTGGCTGTTGCTCTCAATTCGATTGAGCCTGCATGCGCAACTATATCGACTGGAATCGGTGCAGCGATATGTGCCGTTGTTATATTTGGTGCAATACAGACAGCACTAGAATATAAGCGCCTTGTAGACAAGGCTCTCGGGCGAGACTAGTAATGTCTGTGAAAACCATCTTTCGCTCAAACCTTGCTTGGCTTTTCCTGGCCTTAGCGGTTAGCATGTTTATACTTAGCTTGACGTTCGGCCAATCTAGCTTTCTTTCTCTTCTTACTCTGACCTGCGGCTTGGTGCTCACCAATGCAGCTTCCCGAGTTGTAAACAATAATGGACTCACGCGAGCAATACCACTTGACGTTCGAAAAAGTAAATTGGCGGTGTTGCTTGGTTTTTTAACTATCGCACTTATGGCAATTGGGATGGGAATCAACAACAAACCGCTGCTGGTTATCACCGTAATTTTGTGGCCAGTTATCGTGAGTTTAGAAATCTTTCGCCGCCGATGATAAATTGGGAAATCAGCCTTATCCAGGGTGAGTTCCAACGGCCGGGGGCACGGTCCGGCGTATGTGCCGGTGTAAGAGTCCCTTTACCGTCCGTCGGGTATACAAGGATGTAATGTGGGCCGTTGTCGACGCTACCGCAACCGCCAATAGTGTGGGGGTGGACGAGTTCGATCCAGATAACAGTGCCGCCAACGCCCGGAAACATGGCATCGACTTCGTCGCCGCACAGCAACTCTGGATTGACACAGACCGAATCGAGATTCCGGCCCGTACTCTCGATGAATCGCGCTGGATGGTCACTGGCCAAATTACAGGCGTCACATATTCGGCAATCTTCACCTACCGATCGGGCAAGGTCAGATTGATATCGGTGCGTCGGTCACGCAAGGAGGAATCCGCAATCTATGAAGGCTGAACAATTCGACAACAAATTCGATCAAGGGAACGACGTCACCGGCGAACTTGACATCGACAAAGCACAGCGCCCCGGACGTCAGCAGCGTCGTGTGAACGTCGATTTTCCAACTTGGATGGTTGAGGCGCTTGACAACGAAGCACGCCGCCTTGGGGTCACCCGCCAATCGATCATCAAAGTTTGGATCGCCGAACGCCTCGAGCACGCTGATCCACCCGCCGCCTGATCAGTCGCGGCCACCCTCACAGGTTGAAACCTTCGATGTGAGGATTTGTTTACGTGCTGGTGACGGGGTGGCAAGCCACGGGAAATCTGGCGTCTTTATCGTGCGTGCATGGAATTACGCAGGCTCGTCGTCGTCGGCAATGGAATGGTCGGTCAACGACTTCTCCAATCGCTACACGAAAACTCGCCCGATAACTGGACAATCGACGTCTTTGGGGCAGAACCGTGGGCAGCGTATGACCGGGTGCACCTGTCGTCCTATCTCGAAGGCGCAACGATTGATGACCTGACCCTGTGTTCACCCGAAGTTGCGAACGATCCGACCATTCGAGTGCACGTCGGCGAACACGTCACCGAGATCGACCGTGACACCAAACGAATCACAACCGAAAACGGTCGCAGTTGTGACTACGACACGCTGGTACTTGCGACCGGCTCGATTCCATTCATTCCTCCGATTCCAGGTCACCACTTGGCGGGCGTGTTTCCCTATCGCACGATCAGCGACCTCGATGACCTGCGAGCCGCGGCAAACAACGCACAAGCAGGCATCGTGATCGGTGGCGGTCTGCTCGGTTTGGAAGCTGCGAACGCGTTGCGAGCACTCGGGTTGCACGCAACCGTCGTCGAGATCGCACCCCGGCTCATGCCCCAACAACTCGATGGTCTCTCGGGTGAAGCGCTCGTAGGGCACATCACCGCGCAAGGCATCGATGTGGTGGTCGGCGAGCCAATCCGAGCATTCTCAGGTAACGAATCCGGTGTGACCGGGGTGCGTTTTGAAAACGGTACAAACCTCGATGCACAGATCATTGTGGTAGCCGCCGGAGTGCGCCCTGACGATGCGCTCGCCCGTGATGCTGGCTTAACCGTTGGCCCTCGCGGTGGGGTGGTGATCAACGAGAACTGTGAAACGAGCGACCCAAACATTTACGCGATCGGTGAATGCGTATCGCTGAGCGGCGCCCTCTTTGGTCTGGTCGCACCCGGTTACGACATGGCCGATGTTGTTGCAAACCGGCTGTGTGGCGGCGAATCCACCTTCACGTCCCAAGACGTGCCCACACGCCTCAAACTGCTCGGAGTTGACGTCGCCGTCTTCGGTGACGTCCATGCAACGACGCCAGGTGCCCAGGTGCTCACCTGGCATGACCAAGTCAACGGGATCGTCAAACGCACGGTCCTTGATGCAACTGCAGCCAGTGTCATCGGTGGCTCATTCGTCGGCGACGCAGAAGGCTACTTAGAACTCCTCGCCCAGTCACGCAGCAGCGAGCCATTACCCGAACGCCTCGAAAGTCTCTTATTGGCTGCAGCCGCAGCATCTGGCGAACTCGATTCTGGGACGATGAGCGATGCGACCCTGGTGTGCACGTGCAACAACGTGACGGCAGGCCAAATCGTTGATGCGGTTCGTTCGGGATGCATGAGCGCCGCGGATGTCAAAGCCGCGACACGTGCGGGAAGCACCTGTGGCAGTTGCGTTCCCCTTGTCAAACGCATTGTTGACACCGAACTCGAACGCCAAGGCGTCAGCGTCGACAAGACCTTGTGTCCGCACTTTGCCCACACTCGACAAGAACTCGTTGACATTGTGCGACGTGAACACATCACCACATTTCAAGCGCTCCTTGCAGGTTGGGGACAAGGTCACGGTTGTGCAATTTGTCGACCTGCGGTGGCATCCATCCTTGCGTCACTCTGGAACGAGCACGTCCTTGCGAGCGAACACTTTGGTTTGCAAGACACCAACGATCGCTTTCTCGCCAACATTCAACGCGACGGCACGTACTCGGTCGTGCCACGAATCCCCGGTGGTGAGATCTCGGCTGAGAAGCTCATTGTCATTGGCGAAGTCGCCAAAACATTCGATTTGTATGTGAAGATCACCGGTGGCCAACGCATCGACCTACTTGGCGCGCGCGTCGATCAGCTTCCCGCAATCTGGAAACAACTCATCGACGCCGGTTTCGAATCGGGGCACGCCTATGGAAAAGCGCTCCGCACCGTCAAGTCATGCGTCGGGTCGACCTGGTGCCGATACGGCGTCCAGGATTCGACTTCACTCGCCGTCGAACTCGAGTTGCGCTACCGAGGACTGCGCTCCCCCCACAAACTTAAATCAGCCGTTTCAGGCTGTGCCCGTGAATGTGCCGAAGCGCAAAGCAAAGACTTTGGCGTGCTTGCAACCGAGGCAGGTTGGAACCTGTATGTGGGTGGCAATGGTGGGATGCGGCCGCGCCACGGTGAACTCTTAGCCGAGAACCTTGACACCGAATCGTTGATCCGCACAATCGACCGATTCTTGATGTACTACATCCGAGACGCCGAACCCTTAGAGCGCACATCGACATGGATCGAACGCATCGACGGTGGCATCGACCATGTTCGCTCCGTTGTTGTCGACGACTCGAAAAGGATCGGCGCAGAACTCGAAGCCGAGATGGCCCGAACCCTTGGCCGCTATGAGTGCGAATGGAAAGCGGTCCTTGCGTCCCCCGAAGCGCTCACTCGCTTCAATCACTTTGTCAACGTCGACCAGTCCGATCCGGGTTTGGCGCACCGGACCGAACGAGGACAACGCGTCCCCGCACAAGCCGCATCAACATCCAACGTTGCCGTACTTATTCGACGAGGTGCGAAATGACCATCACGCTTGCTCCAATACGTGACGACCGAGACGGTGACGCCGTGTTGCGTGCCCGCATTCAACGCCCAGTTCCGGGCAGTGTCGATTGGGTGAGCGTCTGCCCACTCGATTGGATCGTGCCCGAAAGCGGTGTCGCCGCCATGGTGAACGGCATACAAGTCGCCGTTTTCCGTTGCGTGGACGGTCGCCTGTTCGCGCTCGACAACCTCGACCCTTTCGCCCAGGTTCACGTGCTCTCACGAGGCATTATCGGTGACGTTGACGGCGAACCGTGCGTGTACTCGCCCATGTACAAGCACGCGTTCTCACTTGCAACAGGCCAATGCTTGGGTCAACCAGAACAGTCCGTGACTGCCTTTCCGGTGCGACTCGTCAATGGCATTGTGTTTGTGGGTTGCTGGTTGCGGTGATGGTGTAGCCACGGCGGGTCACCGTGCGAATTGCTCCACCAACCGGTCCGAGTCGGTTGCGTAACCGGGCCACCGTCATCTCAACGGTGTGTTCGCTCGCTGCTCCCGGTCCCCAAACTTGCGTGATGAGATCGGCTTTTGCCACGACCAGATTCCGGCGCTGCAAGAGCGCGGCAAGGACGCCGTGCTCTAAGGGAGGCAAGGGAACGGGCACGCCACCCACAACCGCAAGTGTCTGGCGGAGTTCGAGTTGCACACCATTTGCCCGCAAACTTTGGGGTGTTGAAAGATGATCGGCCAACGCGTCAATCATGGCGCCAAGGCGATGCCGTTCGGGAGTGACCGCGACTTTCCATCCTGTTTGTAACGCGGCTTGCCGACTGCTTGGGCCAACACAGGCAACGCTGATCGAGGTGGAAAACGCATGCGACACCTTCCTTGAAAGCCCCATGTCGTGGGCGAGCAGCGCCATGTGTTCAACCGCGGGTGCACTCGTGAACGTGATTGCGTCAAGACGCTGTTGCGAAGCGGCCTCAACAATCTGCTCGGCGTTTTGCGTGTCGACCGGGGCACACCACCGGTAGGTGGGCAACGAAACGATCGCAACGTCAAGCGTCGACAATGCACGGTCAATGTCGTTCGTTTCGCCTCCGTCATTTTGTACCGCAACCCGGCGAGCATTGGTGCAAACATGGCCAACGAGATCATCGAAATCAACGACGGTGCGAATCGACGATGACGCAAACCCAATTGCGAGCGCTTCACCGGTGGTTTTCGTTCCTCGACACAGAATCTGCGCGTTCTTGCACGCGGCCCGTAACGCGTTTCCTTTGCCACACGCATCGGCCGCGTCAAACAACGCACGTGCGCCGTAACTCGTGTGCAAGATGACCGTGTCGGGAGGTTCGTTGATCAACGTGTCGATGCCGCGTTCGAGTTCATCAAGATCGGCAGACAAAACAGACCGGAACATGGGGGCACAGCGAACGGTGGCACCGTGACGCTCAAGTAACACCGCTTGATCATTCCGGCGGTGATCCGCCGTCACCGCAATGACGGCACCACGCAATCGGAGGTCGCTCATGGCATGAGATCGTGCCCGATTGATATGTCGGGGATGTTTCGGCCACGTGAACTTGCGCCATCGGTCGGTACCATTGATGCGATGCGCATAGGCATACTTGCTCTCAGCATCGGCCTCGCCGTCACAAGTGTGGGATGTGGATCGTCGACATCGACGCCGGCAACAAGATCACAGACAATCACAGTGGCAGCGGCCGCGTCACTCACCGAAACATTTACCGCATTGGGTAAAGAATTCGAGGCGGCAAACCCAGGCACAAACGTCGATTTCAACTTTGGGTCGTCGGCGGTCCTTGAACAACAAATCGATCACGGGGCACCCGCCGATGTGTTCGCGTCGGCGAGCACCAAGGTAATGGACCGTGCCGTGCAAGCGAACAGTGTGGTCGCCCCCAGACTCTTTGCGGCGAACACGCTTGCGTTGGTCGTCAAACCTGGTAATCCCCTCGGTATTGCGTCGCTGGCTGACTTGAAAAAGGCTGACGTTGTGGCCTTGTGTGCGCTCGAAGCGCCGTGTGGAGCGACTGCCGACAAAGCGCTTAGAAAAGCAAAGGTGGCCTTAGCGACCGACAAGATCACACGGGGACAAGACGTCAAAGCGACATTACGTCAGGTCACCGCAGGCGACGCCGATGCGGCGGTTGTCTATGTGACCGATGCGCGCACGGTGGGTTCACGCGGTACCGCCGTTTCGATTCCTCCAACGCAGAACGTGTCAACGGACTATCCCATCGCACTCGTGCGCACAACAAAGCACCCGACAATTGCCCGCAGATGGATCGCATTTGTGCGTGGTCCAAAAGGGCAAAGTGCGCTGCGACACGCAGGATTTGTGATTCCGGATTGATTGATGGCGGCTCGAAAGCGTCGGCATTCGTTGTGGGTCGTCGTTGTTGCAGGCATCGCAATCGCGGCCATCCTGGTCCCTTTTGCCGGGCTTTTGTATGCCGCGCCGTGGTCAACGCTGCGACACCAACTCTCCACACCGGTCGCACGCGATGCGCTCATGTTGTCACTGGGTTGTTCGGCCGCCGCGACCGCGTTGTCAATCGTGTTCGGATTGCCTCTCGCGTGGATTCTTGGCCGCCACAACTTTCGGGGCCGCAACATCATCCAAACAATTGTGACCGTACCCATGGTGATGCCCCCGGTTGTGGCAGGCGTTGCACTACTCGGAGCGTTCAGTCGTGACGGGCTCGTTGGTCGCCCGCTCTTTCACGTCTTCGGTATCCAACTGACTTACCGCGCAGCGGGAGTCGTGATTGCAGAAAGCTTTGTGGCGATGCCGTTCTTGATCATCACGATGGCCGGTGCGTTCGCGTCGATGAACCCTCGTTTTGAAGAGGTCGCAGAGGACCTTGGCGCCCCGCGGTGGCGGGTTGCCCGAGTGGTGATCCTTCCGGCGGTTGCGCCCGCATTGATAGCGGGCATTGCGCTCACATGGGCGCGCGCCCTCGGCGAATTCGGTGCCACACTGACCTTTGCGGGCAACATTCAGGGCCGCACGCAAACGTTGCCCCTTGCGATCGAACTCGCATTGCAAGACGATCCGGGCGTCGCGGTTGCGTTGTCGCTGGTGCTCTTAGCGGTATCGATTGTGATTCTGTTTGCGTTGCGAAGCCGTTGGTTGGGCACGCTCACCGGGTGGCATACATGAGCCTTGACGCACGCATCGACGTGCAACTTGGCACCTTAGATCTCAACGCGTCGTTGCAGGTTGCTGAAGGGGAGGTCGTGGCGATCCTTGGCCCAAACGGTGCAGGCAAGACCACACTGTTGCGCACGTTGGCCGGATTCATTCCTCTTGACTCGGGACGCATCACGATCGGCGATCAAGTCGTGGACGATCCTGGCGCCGACGTGTATGTGCCGCCGCGTGTGCGGCCGTCGGGCATGATTCACCAAGACGTCGCGCTCTTTCCCACAATGTCGATCGTCGACAATGTGGCATTTGGATTGCGCTGCGCAAAGACGCCCAAGGCGCAAGCGCAACGCATCGCAATGCAGTGGCTCGAACGTGTCGGACTGGCGAATCGAGCAGCCGATCGGCCCGCCAAACTGTCAGGCGGCCAAGCTCAACTCGTAGCCATTGCGCGCACATTAGCCACAGGTGTGAACGTTGTGCTCTTGGATGAGCCGTTAGCCGCACTCGATGTGCAGCACCGGGCTGCGATGCGCGAGCACGTGCGCGAGGTGCTCGATGGCGCGGCAGCTGTGTTGGTGACCCACGACATTGATGATGCGAGGGCCTTGGCCGACCGAATCATGTTCCTTGAAGAAGGCCAAGTCACACAACAAGGGACGATCGATGAAGTCATAGCGAACCCGACAACCACCTTTGTTCATGCGACAATGAATCATGGCCGAACTCACCCATCTTGACGAGCGCGGCCATGCGCGCATGGTAGACGTGACCGCGAAGCCGTGGACGAGACGCGTGGCCGTTGCCAGGGGTCGCGTTGCGACAACGGCGAACCTGACCGACGTGTTCGCCGCGACGGCCGCGGGACTTGACCCACTTTGTGCTGCCCGAGAGGCGGGAGTGAGTGCGGCAAAACGTGCGTGGGATCTCATCCCGCTGTGTCACCCGATTCAACTCATCGACGTTGACGTCGTTCTCGCATTGGACGAAAACGACATTCGCATTGAAGCAACGACGGTTGTTGTGGCCCCGACCGGTGTTGAGATGGAAGCATTGAGCGCGGTGATGTTTGCAGGATTGTCGCTCGTGCAGTTCCTCAAGCGTGTTGACCCACAAGCGTGTGTCACTGATGTGGGGCTGTGGTCGAAAACTGGTGGCAAGTCGGGTGACTGGGAGCGTGGCCGGCGACTCAGTGCGCGGGCTGTTCCCCAGCCGCCAACGCCAGCGCGTGACCAAGCACATCATGAATAGCGTCGAATGATTCGACCGCACCTTTTGTTGACCCGGGGGTGTTCACAATCAGACACGCACCGCGGAGTCCGGCCACGCCACGAGATAAGCGCCCGAGCGGATTGACCGCTCGCATGGCTTCGGCGAGGCCGGGTGCTGCACGGTCAATCACCGATTGCGTGGCTTCCGGGGTGCGATCTCGTGGTGCGAAGCCAGTACCCCCCGTGGTGATCACGAGGCCGACAAAGCCTTCTGCCATTTCAATCAAGGTGGCAGCAATCGCGTCGGTATCATCGGCAACCACCCGGGTTTCTGCAACGGTGAAGCCTGCACGTCCAAGCGCTTCAACGAGCGCGGGGCCGGAACGATCCGTGTTTGAACCTGCGGCTACCGAATCAGACACGGTGAGAACTTTGGCGACGAGATTCACAAGGTGCTGATCGTATCGGAGACCACACGGCGGCAACACGAAAGCGAGATGATAATGTGCGTTTATGCGCACCACAATCGACTTGCCAGATGATTTACTCCGCGCACTCAAAGTGCAAGCCGCGACAAGAGGGGAAAGTCTCAAAGACGTTGTGACCCGTGCGGTGTCTCGTGAAATTGCGAGAAATCAGGCCGAGCGCCGCCGAGTTGCGTTGCCACTTGTCGCGTTAAACGCGTCACCGAGCGCGACCGTCACAGCCGAAGACATTGCAGGAGCGCTTGATGACGATGACGCCAGGTACGCCCGGTGATCCTTCTTGATGTCGGCGTTTGGCTTGCTGCGGTGTGGGGACGGCATCGCGCGCATCCAGCGGTACGCGAGTGGTTCGACGCGCAAGAACACGACCTTGCTTTTTGTCGAGTAACACAGATGAGTCTGTTACGCCTGCTCACAAACCGAACCATCATGGGCCGCGACGTTGTGACTCGCGCGGACGCCTGGTCGATATACGACCGACTCTGCGGCGATGATCGGGTTGTCAATCTTGACGAACCAGCACAACTTGAATCGCTGTGGCGGTCATTGACCGCCCGAGAAGATTCCAGCCACAAGCTGTGGACTGATGACTACCTTGGGGCATTTGCCCGAGCAGGCAACCTCAACCTGGTCACGCTTGACCGACCGTTTGCCCAACGTCACGATGCCACGCTGATCATCTGACCCGGTGAGTCCCTAGGCTGAAGCGCGTGAACGTCGATGCAACAACACAGGTGAGCATCACCGAAGACCCAATCGACGTTGACGCGTTACGCCGTTGGGTAACCGTGCCCGGAGTGGGTGCCGTTGATCTGTTTTGTGGGACGGTACGTGATCACGCCCCGGGAAGGACGGGGATCTCGCGCCTTGACTACGAAGCGCACCCGACCGAGGCTGAACCTCGCCTGGCCCGCGTTGCGCAACAGGCTCAACGGCGTTGGCCAGTCATTGCCCGCATCGCCCTTGTCCACCGGATCGGCTCACTTCGCGTTGGCGATGTCGCGGTTGTGGTTGCGGTGTCAACACCGCATCGCCCTGAAGCATTCGCCGCAACGCAATGGTGCATCGATGCGCTCAAAGCAACCGTGCCGATTTGGAAATACGAAGTGTGGGATGGTGGCGAAGGTTGGGGTACGTGTGCCCATGACATTGTCGAAATTGACGGCTGGGACGAAACACTCGTACCGGTATCCCAATGACGATGGAACGCCCCGGCAAATGGATGCCCGTTGGCGACGCCCGTGCGACGCTCGTTGGATCGATTGACCCGCTTGCGTCGCGTCAAATGCACATTGGCGACGCGCTTGGACTCGTACTCACCGAACCGGTCATTGCTCCCGTGTCGGTGCCACGTTTTGCGGCGTCCGCCATGGACGGGTACGCGTTGCGATCACACGATACGTCCCGCGCACCAGTGACCTTGTCGGTCGTGGGAGATGCACGGGCGGGAGTACCCGCGCATGTCACCGTTGCGCCTGGTCAAGCGGTGGCAATTGCGACCGGGGCCGCGTTGCCCAATGGTGCCGACGCGGTCTGTCCGGTGGAATCCACCCAACTTCACGGCGACCAGGTTGTCATTGAACAGACCTGTGAGCCGGGTCGCTTTGTGCGACCAATCGGTGATGACATCGCTGCTGGTTCAACCGTGTTCGAGGCGGGAACCAGGATTCGTCCCGCACACATCGGTGTGCTCGCAAGCCTTGGCATCAGCGAGGTTTGCGTTACCCCACGGGCACGCGTCGGGGTGCTCGCCACGGGCGATGAACTCGTTGATGACGAGCGCGCACTGGGCCCGGGCCGCATCTTGGATGCGAATCGTCCCGCGCTCCTTGCCGCCTGTCAGGCGGCAGGATTTGCGACCGTCGATCTTGGCATCGTGGGCGACGATCCTGGTGCGTTGCGTAACGCACTCATTGATGCGGCAGCCCGCTGTGACGTAGTGCTGACCTCGGGTGGGGTGAGTGTCGGTGTGGCCGATCATCTCAAGGACGTGCTCGGCGAAATGTCGCCCGACACACGCACCTGGTGGGAGGTGCGGATCAAGCCGGGCAAGCCGTTCGGGTATGCACTGGTCGGCGACGCCCGTGTGCCGGTGCTGTGTTTGCCGGGTAATCCGGTTTCGGCACTTGTGGTGTTTGAGATCTTGGCCCGCCCTGCCATTGACAAACGAGCGGGCTTGATCACAGGTGTGCCCGAGTTGGCAGGCGAGCAAGCGGTTGCGGGCGACGATTTTTTTCGAGAGCCCGATGGCAAGATCCATTTTGTGCGTGCGGTTGTCCAAAAGGGCGGTGATGGAACGCTCGTTGCCCGGCCCGCAGGCCCGCAAGGATCCCATCAACTTCACGTGTTGGCCCAAGCGAATGCGTTGGCGGTCGTAGACGATGGCGACGGCGTGAAAGCCGGTGACAAGGTGTCATTCTTGCGTCTCGCCGGTGGCGAAGCGGCACATCGCGAGAGCACGCCATGACACAAATCACCGCGGTACCCGTGCACATTCGGGCCAAACCAAGCCATCGGTTTACGTCGGTCATGCCAGTATCTGGCCCGCTCATCGACGCCTATGGGCGCGTGCATACTGACTTGCGCTTGTCGGTCACCGACGAATGCAACTTGCGTTGCGTGTACTGCCTGCCTGAAACCGGCGCTCGATTCGTGCCGCACACAAAACTGCTCACCGTTGATGAACTGGTGCGTGTTGCGCGCATCGCGCATGACCTTGGGGTGACGTCGCTGCGCCTGACCGGTGGCGAGCCGCTCCTGCGCAAAGAGATTGTGTCGATTACCGAGCAGCTCGCTGCGATTGGTTTTGCCGACCTGTCACTCACCACCAATGGCATGCGACTTGCCAAACTCGCGCGACCCCTCGTTGATGCGGGTCTGCAGCGCATCAACGTGTCGTGTGATTCGCTGCGCGTGACACGTTTCGAGGCGATCCGGCGGCGTGGCGATCTTGCAACGGTGCTCCACGCCATGGACGAGGCTGAAGCGGCAGGGCTCGACCCGATCAAAGTCAATGTGGTGGTGATGCGCGGCGTCAATGACGATGAGATTGTCGACTTTGCAGGGTTCGCCCGACGGACCGGTCGCATCGTGCGCTTCATTGAGTTCATGCCCCTTGATGCGGACGACGCCTGGGACCGAAGCCAGGTTGTGCCGGGTGAGGAGATCATTGCGACCATCAACGAAACATGGCCTCTTGTTGCGAAAGACAGTGGTGATGATCCCGCACCGGCTGATCGGTTTGTTTTCGCCGATGGTGGCGGCGAAGTCGGGGTGATTACGAGTGTCACGAACGCGTTCTGTGGCACGTGTGATCGATTGCGTGTCACTGCTGACGGGGCGGTGCGAAACTGTCTGTTTGCGCGTGACGAATCATCGGTGCGTGATCTGATGCGAGATGGCGCAACCGATGAACAGATTGCTGGACTGTTGCGTGAAGTGACGTGGGCGAAACTTCCTGGACACGGGATTGACGAGCCGGGTTTTCTTCGCCCGAAACGCTCAATGTCGATGATCGGCGGGTAGCGACACAATGGCAAACGTGTTGTTTTTGGGTCCGGCCCGTCAAATGGCTGGGGTGGGGTCGCTGCGCGTTGCCGCGGCAAATGTGGCCGAGGTGCGAGCGGCCCTCACCGCACGTTTCGGCGACGAGTTTGGGGCATTGCTGGCGAGTTCTCGAGTGTGGGTTGATGGCGTCCCCGTCGACGATGACGGTGTGGTTTGCGCCGAGTCAGAGGTGTCGATACTTCCGCCGGTCTCAGGTGGCGCGATGTAACGGAGCGTGCGGGTTGCAATTGGGGCGGGCCGGGTGCAAACTAGAACACGTTCTAGTTTCTGATCTCTGAGGAGCGATCATGACCGACCCCAGTTCGTCCGAGCGTTACACGCTGATTTCCTCAGATACGCACGCGGGAGGCAGCCATGCGGACTACCGCGACTATCTCGACGCGAAGTATCTCGATGAGTTCGATGCGTGGCGTGGCAAATACCGCAACCCGTTCAACGATCTTGGTGACGCGCGTCGCTTGCGCAACTGGGATGATGACATGCGCAATAGCCAACAAGACGCCGATGGCGTCGTTGGCGAAGTGATCTTCCCCAACACGGTCCCACCGTTTTTCCCCACGTTCGTCTTGTTTGCACTACCCCCAAAGCCCGCCCAATACGAACTGCGCCACGCAGGCATCCAAGCCCACAACCGTTGGCTCGTTGACTTCTGTGGACGGTTCCCCAAGCGTCGGGCGGGCATCGGTCAAATCTTCTTGAACGACCTTGACGACGCGATCGCCGACGTGCATTTCATCGCAGAAAACAATTTGCGCGGTGGCGTGCTGCTTCCCGCCGTTGCCCCCGACGTCGATTGGATCACCCCGATCTTCGATCGCTCGTATGACCGGCTCTGGGCGGTGTGCCAAGACTTGGATGTGCCGATCAACATTCACGGTGGCTCGGGAGTTCCCAGCTATGGCAAAGACCCCGCGGGCATGTTGTACATGCTCAGCGAAGTCGCCTACTTCTCACGTCGACCGTTCATACTGATGCTGCTCTCTGGCGTGTTCGAGCGCTTTCCGCGCCTCGAAGTCGTGCTCACCGAACAAGGCACCGGATGGCTGCCCGGCGTGCTCAGCCACCTTGATCGCATGATCACCCAAGTGCGTGACAATCATGCCGTCGGCGAATTGCGTTTTGGTGACGACGTCATTTTGCCGCGCACCGCGACCGAGTACCTCCAGCAAAACGTGTGGTTCGGAGCGAGCTTTCCCAAACGCGGCGACATTGAAGCCGTGCGCTCCACGGTAGGTATCGACCGATTGATGTGGGGCAGCGATTATCCCCACGATGAAGGCACCTACCCCTTTACGACCGAAGCGCTCCGCCAAGTGTTCTTTGATTGGGATCCCATAGACGTACGCAAAGTCACCTCTGAGAACGTCGCCGCGCTCTACGGGTTTGACTTGGCCGCGCTCAAGCTTGAAGGTGACCGCCTTGGCCCCCTTGTGGCTGACGTTGCCAAACCCCTCGTTGAACTTCCCGATGGAGCGAACGAGGCGCTGCTCGCCAACACCTGACCATGGCCCATGGTCTCTGGTCCCTGGTCACCGTTGTACAACCCCCTTCGACGACGCGTCTTTGCACACTTTGCACGCCATAGAGCCGCCGGAAACGGTGCGAAGTCGCGTGGCGAGGCACGTCG
>CAZJAZ010000057.1:0-2480 GCA_964544305.1 uncultured Iamiaceae bacterium
CCCCGGGGAACAAGACCTGTACCACGACCGGGGCATTGAACTGCACCGTGACTGGCCTGGCCAACGACACGAGCTACACGTTCAAAGTGACCGCCACCAACACCAAAGGCACCGGTCCAGCCTCGGCATCATCACCCACAGTCACCCCCGCACTCGGCCAATGGACCGGACCCTTCGCAGCGCCATCTGGCTACACCGACCCTGTGATGATCGCCCCGATCGGTGGTGGGAAGTACGCCGGATATGCATCGACCACCGTGAATCACCTCTTCGGTTTCGTGTGGGATGCACCGACTGACACCTCACCCACACCGTTGAGCTACCTCTCCGGGTTCCCGAATTGTTACAGCTGGGGTGCCGCACCAAGTGGAGAGATTTGGGCAACGTGTCAAAGCAGCACCTATCAGACGAAGGTGGTGGTGTGGACCTCACCAACTGCCGCACCTGTTGCCCTCGCCGTCCCGACGACCGGTGACTACGGGGCCGTGCAGGAAGTCAACCGAATCTTGTCGAACGGTGCAGTCATCTACACCGCCGACACGAACTACGGGCTCGGCACACTGTACGCCACCTTGCCTGGGGCGACACCGACTCCACTGCAAAGTTCGCCGCTTCACCCGGAAGAACCGCTTGGGTCAGCCTACGACGTCAGCCCGAGTGGCCAGATCGTTGGGGCGCTCGACACGAGTCAGCACGCAGGCAATTACTACGCCTACTGGTCGTCGCCTACCGCGACCCCGGTGCTGCTGCAAGGCGCGCCCGGCAACACCGACTTGAAATTCGGAGCAAACGGTCGGATCTATGCGGTGTCCGGATTTTGGTCAAGTCCGACCGCGCAAATGACACCGTTCGCTCATCCTCCCACCGACACGGACAACTCACTGGTGGCCGCGTTCGCCGACGGTTCGCTCATCGAGAGCCATTACGACAACCAGAGTGGGAACATGTCCTTCATGACGTGGGCAAGCGCTACCGCGCCACAGTCGTCGCTGGCCGTGCCCGCTGGTGAGACCATCTCGTGGGTTTACGTGGCAGAGAACGGCACAATCTTCGGTGTCGCACAGAACACGGCAACCGGACTCTACGGGCTACTTGTCTGGCCGAGCGTGACATCAAGCCCGGATGTGGTCGCCCTTCCACCCGGCTACAACCAAGCGCAAGCTGGGGGTTCCGCTTTCAGTGTAAATGTCCCAGCGGCGGCAAGAACGATGCAAGCGGTGCTGACTACTCCGGGCGGAAACACCGGGCAGTTCTTCTTCACGGTCAACCCGTAGTCACCGTTTGTTCAAATCTGAATCCAAGGAGCGCGGAGCACATGAAGAAAGCGACTATTAAGCCGATCGCCATTGGAGTGTTTGTCGCCGCCATCGCATTTGCTGGCTGCAGTTCGACTTCGTCGAGTGGCACGGCACCGGGGAGCAAATCCAATTCGACCGACTCGTCAAGCGAATCGAAGTCTGATGGCGGCGGAGTGTCGTTCACAGGCAGTGAAGAGGGAACTTTGCAGTTCGACAGTGTGCCGTGCAACATCGATAACAAGGGTGCGCTCATGGGGGCGAACGGCGAAATCAAAGGGAACTTGGCCATTGGCGTGATGAACGGTGACACGTCGGCATCGATCACCGTTACGACCGATGCTGCAACAACCAATACGAAAACCTATGCAGTTGAAGCACCGGTTGGTGCCGGTATGAAGATCGCACATTTCGGTGATGATTGGAAAGTGACGTTCACGAACCTCAAAGCCCCCATGGCGGTTGGCCCTGGGTCGATCACCCTGAATGGCACGATGAACTGCACGGAGGTCAACAAGCTTCCCGGGTGATCGCGTTCGAGCGTTGCACAGCTCATGCCGTCCATATCGAAGAGGAAACCAACGTTGTCTTTGCAAAAATCGAAACGCTTCGCAGGGGCACTGCTGTGCATGGGGCTCGTCCTCACCGCGGGTTGCAGCGCGAAATCATCGGATGCAGGCACGAAGTCTGCAACGACTGTGAAGCTGCCCCAAAGTGGAGCGGGAACATCTTCTCCTACTTCAGTCCTCGACGGTGCCGATTCGGACTCGGGCGCAGGATCAACGGTTCCGGGCGCTGGGATACTCCCCAAATCGGTTCGCTTGGTCGCCGCACCACCGAAAGGCATAGCAGATCCATCGGCGTGGGGGAGCCAGATCGATGCTGCAACTACGAAAGACGGTGGAATTCTGGTGGTGTTTGTCCACCGTGACCGCAACGGGGACGGCACAGGCGCGGACGATGAGTTGTTGTGGTCGAAGATGGATCCGAAGACGGAGCAATGGTCAAAGCCAGCGACGATCCGCAAAGGCTCAGTCGAGCCGAATAATGCTGGGCCAGCAATTTCAGTGGCGGTGAGCCCGACAAGTGACCAGTGGGGCGTCGCGTTCACAGACGAAGACGACGATGCTGAATCACACGGCATCAGCTTTACCTGGTCGTCAAACGAAGGAAAGGACTGGTCGT
>CAZJAZ010000057.1:2580-4990 GCA_964544305.1 uncultured Iamiaceae bacterium
GAATCACACGGCATCAGCTTTACCTGGTCGTCAAACGAAGGAAAGGACTGGTCGTTGACCAAGGCGACCACGGACGATTACGACGACGATCCATCGATCGCATGGGGTCCGCACACGGTTGCAATCGCGTATGAGAAAAATGGCGTTGACCGGTTGGCAACCGTAGCGGCCCCAAGCCCAGACGCGACCACGTCGGCTCGCTTTGCGAACGTGGATCTACCCAACGTCAAATCCGTGTCGGCGAATGGGTGGGCACCGGCTGTGGCGATTGGGGCCGATGACAAGCCGATCGTCGCGTTCCACACCGACTACGCAGAAAACGGTGGACCACGATATTTCGCGGTGTGGAAGCAAGGCGGTAAACCAGTCGTTCTATTCAACAGTGGTTCGTCCGAACAGGACGGTGGCGCGGCAGGTTTGGCGATTCAAGGTGACCATGTCGTTGCGATCACCGACCTTTCCAATACCGAGGCCGACGATGCACCGGTCGTGCATGTGTTCACGTCTGACGACGGAGGGGAAACGTTTGCCAACGGCGTCTCACTGAAAGGCGACAAGGTGTCGGCCCCGTTCAGTCTTCCGGTCGCGATCACCCCCAACGGCAAGGGCGCATTCGCTTACTACCCGAATTCGAGCACGGGTAATAACAAGTGCATGAGAGTCAAGGTTTCGATGGCAAGCGACCTGAGCACATGGTCGACATGCACACGACTAGCGGGATTTGACCCCCCAAAATCGTTCCAATCGAACTATTTCCCCGCGGTTGTTGTTGGGCCTCGCGGGACGTTGTGGGCGATTTTTGCTTCGACCGATGCGACGGAGGTGACTGCGGGGATTCTCGCGTGGAAGCTGCCATGAGGTCGTCTGGTTGTGGGCGTTTGTCACTTTGACGAAGCGTCGAGACAGGCACCATTAAACAGAATGTTCACCCCACGCTTGTGGTCCCGAGGTGGAATTGCCGCGACCAAGCTAGTTATTTGACTGGTTCTCAGAAATTGTCAAGAACTAGGCGTATGCCCAGTGCATTCTTCAACGAACTCCGTCATAGTCAGTGACGAGCTCCTTGAGGCTGCGTACCGGATGCGCCGCTACTTCTGAAAGGCACACGCTAGATGCAAGGAAACCACGTCAGGCAAGATCGGGCACAGGTCACTCGTGCGATCCTCATGGTCCTCACATTGTGCGTCGCGATCACAATTTTCGTTTCGAATCCATTTGTCGCCAGCGCTACGGATATCACCAGTGCTGGGCCCTTGACGTCCATTACGACGACCCCAGATCTGAATTGTGGCATAACACATCTTGATGACTCAGATGGTGAGTTCTTTGGGGATACCGCATGCGGCACCTTTGTGGCCGATGGGACAACGGTTTACGGGCCTGCCGATGTCCCCGCAGGCCCACAAGACGTTGACCCGACTGATCCATCTGACAACAGCCCGGCGAACTACACCGCGTGGACCCCAGATTCGCAGACCGGCCCAACAGGTTCGGGATCCGCAGCGGACCCATTCAAGCTTGTCACCACGGTGACCGGAGGCCCATTCACAGTTACTCAGACCGACACATATGTAATGGGAGAAGAGTCCTATCGCACTGATGTACAAGTGACCTCGACGGATGCGCGAAGTGCGGTTATCTATCGGGCTGGCGACTGTTTCTTGCAAGATGCCGATACCGGCAGAGGGGAACTCAACGCCAATAATTCTCCCACCTGTCGCGCACGGGCTGATTCAGCGAGCCCAAATCGAATTGAGCAGTGGTACCCGATTACGAGCGGAAGCCATTATGTCGTTGACTATTTCGGCCAGGTTTGGGATGACGTCACCTCGGGCAATCCATTTCCCAATACTGTTGACCCCGGTACGACACCATATGACAACGGGGCCGGGCTCAGTTGGTCGCACACCTTTTCCGCCAATTCGACGGCAACGTTTTCTCATCTAACGGTGATTTCTCCAACCGGTATTCAACCGATCACGGTCGACAAAGTAGCCAGTTCGTCAACAGCCACTGTGGGCGGCGTTGATTCGTACACGATCACCATCAGCAACCCATCAAGCTCTGCCGTTTCGATTTCCTCGATTACGGATCACCTTCCAAGCGGGTTCACCTTTACGAGTGGGAGTACGACTGGCGCGACAACTTCCAACCCGACAGTCTCAGGCCAAGACTTGACGTGGACGGGAGCATTCTCTGTTCCCGCAGCATCTGCTGGCACACCGGGTCACCTGTCGTTGACTTTCTCGGTAACGGTGGCCTCAACCCCTGGGGTTTACACCAATTCAGCCTCGGCAACTGGAACAGGACTCACGGTGATTGGTGCAACTGACGTTGCCCCGATCACCGTAGCCCCGGTTGCTCCGCCTACGACGGTTGCTCCGCCTACGACGGTTGCTCCGCCTACGAC
>CAZJAZ010000057.1:5090-15243 GCA_964544305.1 uncultured Iamiaceae bacterium
GTTGTGTCACCTGCGACACAACGGCGTTCTGCTACGCAATATTCGACCTCTTCGATCCGATGGCTCGTCGACCGCTCTCGTGATGTCTTTGAACAATATGGTGTCACACATACGCCAACGGTTGTTGTCGTAGCAAGCGAAGGAACCGTGAGGTCCGTTGCCCGCGGGGCAGACCAAGCGAAGCAGCTACTCGCCCAGATCACACTTGATGGCTTGGCACTCGGTGAGGTGGAAGTTGTTACACCGGTTGGAGATGCCATTCCTGCAGCAACCATTTTGGATGGGCGTCGAGCGATGCTGTTCTGGAATCCAAAATGCGGCTTCTGCAAAGCAATGCAGCCTGCTTTGGAATCGATGGGATCCAGTAGTTCTGAAGTCTTGGATCTCGTCAGTTGCGTTGTTGGCGGGCCGCCGGCACCAGGGGCTTCACCGTCTGGACTCCGCAATGTTGTATTCGACCCGACAGGAGCGCTGTCGACAAAAGCTGGCTCGCCGGGAACACCAAGTCTCATTTGGTTGGAAAACGACGGTGTGTCGCAAAACCCGGTCACCGGTGCAGATGCGATTCTTGCAGCGCTCGCCGACCTTCAACGCAACGAACAAGAAGCAAGGACTCTCCAATGAGCGACGAATTAGACAACTTGGCTCGCACACGAGCATCAGGACGAA
The DNA here is from genome assembly GCA_964544305.1 of uncultured Iamiaceae bacterium. Taxonomy (GTDB): domain Bacteria; phylum Actinomycetota; class Acidimicrobiia; order Acidimicrobiales; family Iamiaceae; genus JAFDWI01. The sequence continues at coordinate 5,760 of CAZJAZ010000057.1, forward strand.
TCACGCGCCGGCGAGCGCTACGTCTGCTCGTCGGCGCATCATCAACCGCGGTCATAGGCGGTGCGCTCGGCGAGCGCCTAACTGGAGCAATGACAAGCCCAACTCAACGCCGTGCAGGTGCCGGATACACGTCAACGAATGCGGGAGCAGAGACGAAGTCGGCCAGTGCGACAATGACGCTCAGGGATGCAAGCGAAGCAAGCGGAAGTAACATGTGCCCGCTCCCGAACATACTTCGTCCGCTGACTTCCACCTCTGACTGTCCAAGTAATCGGGTTCCAAAGTCGAATTATTCACCCACATTCAACGGGTGCGGTTCGAAGGGTTTCTGGGGTTATGCGGTCCCTGACGTTTGGGGCAAGGCAACATTCACGCCCGCTTGTAACACACATGATATTTGTTATGGGACATGTGGTGCCGACAAAGCCGCTTGTGATGTCGGTCTTCGCGAAGACATTGTGAAAATTTGTCTCGCAACCTATTCGCGCTACGACCCGCTGTTGCAGCGCTGCATTGACCTCGCATATATCTACGAATCGGCAGTCGAAGACACGTTGGTTGGCGGTCACATCGGCCGGGATGCATATGCGGAGGGGCAAAAAGAAGGATGTGACTGTTGCGAGCCGACCACAAGCACATGTGTCCAGTGCAACTGTACCGGCGAAGTTTTTACCAACGAACTGGAGTGCATCAACAACTGTGACGCTTCAATAACCTGCTTCACCGGTATCTGCGGCCCAGTGTCCATCGACATGTGTTCACACCTGTGAGGATTTCCATGAAGATATTTCGCAGTTTCCGAATTCTCGCAGCTGAGGCGACACCGTTTCTGGCGGTGGCGTTGCTCACGGTGGGAGTAATCACTCCATACCGGCCTGCAGTCGCAGCGACGGCACGGGCGCAAACGATTCGCAGCAAACAAAGTGCGTCACAAGTAAGCTCATCATTGCTGCCACAGCAAGATCCGATATTCGCCCCGCAAATAAGCGCAAATGGTCGATTTGTTGCGTACACCTCAACTCGCAGCGACCTTGTCTCAGGTGACACGAACGGCGCAAGCGACGTATTCGTCTTCGACCGATCTACTGGGACGACCCGCCGAGTGAGCGTTAGCTCAACAGGCGCACAAGGAAATGGAGACTCATTGTTGCCGTCAATCAGCGCGGATGGCCGATATGTAGTCTTTGATTCCAGAGCCACCAACTTTGTGAGTGGCGTGACAAAACCATCCAATATGTCGGTTTACCGTCATGACTTGTCGACGAATACCACGATTTTGGTCAGCACAAGACCAGACGGCTCACCGGTCAGTTCGTCGCCCGGAGCGACGACTAGTGCGTCAGGACAAGCCCTTTCCGATGACGGCAACGTGGTGGTCTGGGTGACGACTGATGCGTTGGTGAGCCCTGGTGCAACTCAGGGTTCATTACCGCCGTCAGTGTATGTGACCAATATTGCTGCGCACAGTACCAAACTGCTTTCAGGAGGAGTGGGTGGCGCCATCGCTGATGCGGGCGCATTTAACCCAGCGATCAGCGCTGATGGGTCAACAGTGGTGTTTGAATCGGCGGCAACGAATCTGGTCGCAGGCGACACGAACGGTGTCAGCGATGTCTTCGCGGTTGCTTCTTTGGGAGGACAAGTGCGACGTGTCAGCGTCGGTGCGGGTGGGCAAGCAAACGGTGCGAGCAGTCGACCCTCAATTAGTGCCGACGGCCGAGTCATTGCCTTTGAATCAGAAGCTTCGAACCTGACAAGCAACGATCACAACGGAAAAGTTGACGTGTTCGTATCAAACACGGCGACTGGAAACGTCACCGCGGCAAGCGTCACAGGAAGCGGACAGACCGGATCGGGAGGAGGCAGCGATCAGGCCCACGTTTCTCATGACGGCACGGTCGTCGCCTTCGTATCAAGTGCAACCAATCTTGCAGGCAACGATGCCAACGGAGCACCGGACGTGTACTTCCGGGAGCTGGACGCCGGGACTACCCGACGGGCGAGTATGGCGTCAGCGGATGTAGGAGCAAATGCTCAAAGCGGTGCACCGAGTTTGAATGCCAACGGCACGCTGATCCTGTTCATGTCAGATGCGTCGAACCTTACAGGTGCGGTAGCAAACCAGGCGCAGATCTACCTCTTCGATGCCACATCTCAGATGGGCGCCGTGCCGGTCGGACCGAGGCCAATGGAATCAGCCACTGGCCAGCAAAACGGTGCACTCTCACCTCAAGGCCCAGCCGGGACTGCGCAGCCAGCGGGCCCGGTGAAGGCGAACCCCAAGTTCACTGGCTAAACGTCGCAAGGAGCTGGCGTTTGCCAATCTTCTCCATGAAAGCATGCACGGGAAGGTCTCGCAAGCATTGTCAACATTGGTCTAGCGGTGCTGATCAGTTGGTTTGTTCGTCGCCTACCTCGACCAAATGTGGGTTTGTCATATCTTGCTCCGACAGCAAGCGCGTCGACGACCTGACACTCATTGTGGCGCGGCGTCTTGTTCGTGTTGCGCGCGTAATGCTCGTTTGAGGAATTTGCCGTTTGCGTTTTGGGGTAGTGGTGCATCGTGAATAAACACGTGGCGGGGGATTTTGAACGCGGCGAGCCGCTCGCCGAGAAACGCTCGCAACTCGTCTGCGTCAACGGTCAGGCCTGGTTCGAAATGGATCGCAGCGGCAACTTCTTCCCCGAGGCGTTCGTCTGCCAACCCAAACACGGCCACTTCAGCGACCGCCGGGTGCTCATAGATCGCGGCTTCAACTTCTGAGCAGTACACGTTCTCGCCGCCACGCAACACCATGTCTTTGGCCCGGTCAACAAGGAACACGAACCCGTCTTCGTCGATCCGACCAATGTCACCGGTATCAAACCAGCCATCAACAATGGCCTCCGCGGTGGCATCAGGTCGATTCAAATATCCTTTGATCACAACTGGGCCTTTCACCCACAATCGGCCGATCGTGTTCGGATCAACGGGCAATGTTGTGCCGGACTCGTCGGTGAGTTTGGAGTCAAGGGTTGGCACCAACGGTCCGCACGACGCCGGTTTCGCAACATAGGTTGCGGCCATGTTCGCGGTCACAATTCCTGACGTTTCGGTGAGCCCGTAACCGGTTGTGGCCGAACCGTCACCGAGCGCGTCGCCGATCTTGTCAACGAGATCCGGTGGCACCGGGGCTCCACCGCCTGACAGTGACGACAGCGACGACGTGTCACGGGTTGAATAGTCAGGGTGCAACAACAATTCACGGCTCATCGTGGGAACCCCCGCCAGGTTTGAAACGTGTTCGCGTTCAATGAGTTCCAAGGCACGCCCCGCATCCCACTTGTGCATGAGGACCAACGTGCCACCCGCAAGCGTGACCGGATGCATCACACAATTACACGCCGTGACATGAAATAACGGGGTCGCCGCCATTGAAACGAGCGGCTTTGCCGGTGGCGCCTCATCCGAGTCAGAAGGTGCCGCATCACCGTTGGATTGTGCTGCGGCGGCTGCTTGTTGCGCGGTGATCGTCGTCAACGTCCAAAACACCAAATGCAACACGTTGTGCACCGAACCACGATGTGTGATCTGCGCGCCTTTGGGATTACCCGTGGTGCCCGACGTGTAAAAAATGGTGGCGTCATCATCGGGGTCAATGGTTGCAGTGGGCAACGCATCGGGCACGTTCCCCGCCATGACCGCATCCCATGACGTCACGCCGTCGCCCACATCGCCATCTGTTCGAGTCGCAATCACAGCCAACGGCTGGTCACGTCGCAGATCATCCAAGATTGGCGAGAGTCGTGCAAGTCGTTCCCCATCAACAATCACAACGCTTGGTTGTGCGTCACGCAACGCAAAATCCATCTCCGGACTCGTCCACCACGCGTTCATCCCCACGAGCGCCGCGCCAATCGACACCGTTGCCCAATACGCAATTACCCACTCGGGATAGTTCCGCATTGCGACTGCCACCCGGTCACCCGAGTCCACCCCATGTACCTCACGCAGGTGATGGGCCAAAGCACGCACCCGTCGATGCGTCTCGGCATAGGTGAGATGCTCATCTTCGAACACGAGATACGGTTTATCGCCCTGAAGCGCCGATATCTCCCAAATTTCTCGCATGGTGTTCGGGGCGGTGGTAAACACCCGATTCTTTTGTCCCCGGATCTCAACTTCTTCCATGCCAAACGGTGCGCCCGGCTCGGTGAGCTGTGACCAAGCGTCAAGGAAATAGTGGACCGAATCGTTACGCACCGTGTGCTCCTTTAAGAAAATGCCAGGTTATCGTCGACCGACATAGTGGGATGATCAACCCACATAGTTTGGGTTCGCGCCAATAGGGGCTGCTTCGACCGCCGAACGGGCCGGCCGGTTTTGATTGACCGCACCACCCCCAATTGCTTGATGCATGGTTGACGTCGAAACAGTTCGACGCGGTGTCGTGGAGGATGAAGCCGCAACAGTGCTGGTCGACTCGGGAACGGTATCAGTTGGGTCCGTGAGACACGCGAACGCCTGCCGCGGAGTGAGAAACCGAACTCCCTTGGTCTGGTAGGGCGCCAAGGACGCAACAAGATCGTCATACGTTGCATTCCAAACCGTGGAGGCAAAGAAATTGACCAGCGGACGTTGGTCTGGGGGAGTGGCGAGCAGTTCGTCAATATGGGTGGCGATCGCGGCGGCCCCCGCGCTGTAATCAGTTGAACGGGCCGTGAGCACATCCATTCCGGCCGCCCAAAACAGTGGTAGGCCGCCATAGTCGACGTAATTGAGCAGATACCCCGAAGGTTTCCATCCCGAAGCATCATTCGCTTGCGCGATGTCGTCCCAGCCTTTTGCGCTCTTTGATCCCAACATGAGATCAAGTGACCACACGGTGTCAACCCCAAGGGTCGCGTTGAGCCGATTCGTATCCAACAAAAACTGTGAGGGGTCCGGCATGAAACTCGGTGCGTTATAGCCCAGTCCAACCAACCCCACGATCTCATCCGATGGGCCAGCGGTCGACGCGTAATAATCCCAAATCGCTGGCATCAAAACGGCCGCAGCCGGACTGATCCCCCAACCAATGGGCAACGTGCCCCGCTTTGGGCTTGCCCAACGATTGCCCATCGGGAGATACGCCTCGGGGATAACCATGTTGTCGCCGTCTGAAGTTGCAACAACGACGTTCACGTCTGACGCGTCACACGAGCGCACCGTGCCATCGGTGGCACGCAACGCGGTGCGCGGCGTGGTTGCAGACACGGCAATGTGAAAGGACAGGTTGTCGGTCGTATCGGTTGGGACCAGAAACCGGCCGTGCTGCGACAGGCGCAAGATGGCCTGCACTTCTTCGTTGCCATCATCTGCGACATAGCCGTACACCGGATGTTGTGTTGGATAGTGCGACAAAAGATCCATGATCTGGTCGTAGTCACTGTCTGACGGGCGGGTGTACACCGTCATGATTCCTTGTTGTATGAAGAAATCACGAGGATTGTGTTGGTCGGGCTGCTGGATCGCAAGGCCTTGATAGGACAGCTCAGTGCGCGTTGCTGTTGCAGTGGCCTCATACGCGTCCGCCGCGTTTGTCCACCGGCCAACATGATTGTCGATTTGGGTGAGTCCGACCGCGGTTACAAGAGCGACCAGATCGGGGGTGACAACAACACCGCCTTTGGCTGCCGCAACTGACGATGCCGTGTTGATTGTCCAGGGCTCGTCGTTGGACGCAACCACATAGCCGCTGGCTTCGTGGGCAAAGGTTGCAAGGGCCTGATCGAGCGTGTCGTGGGCGACGACGGTGATCAAACCCTGGTCCGAGTAGTAGTTGAGCCAGAAATTGTCTTGAGCGACCTGGCGGGCACCAACGAGGTAGATTCGTGCACTTGTCCGGTTGACAACGCCTTGCAGCGTTGCGGCAAGGAGCTTGCGTTGTGAACTTTCTCCCGAGATGTCGACAACGGTGACCGGCCCAAGGTGAGGGCGAACCGCAAGGTAGCGGTCAATGATGTCTGGTGGAACGATGCCGCTTGTTTCAGTGGCGTGAACCGGTTGCGTGGAGTTCTGGCTTCCCGCTACGAGTAATGCCGCGGCCAAGACCGTCGCGAGCACGACCCCGCGCCAAACATATGGCAATCGTGGTTTTGCCTGCCAACGCTGACCGCCCATCGCACCAATGTAGCCGTGAAAGAAAACGCCGTGAGCCTCAATGGTGATCGTCAGAAGCGGCGGTCGCGTTCGCATTGACGTGGTCTTGTTCAGCGAATTGTGTGTGATACAACTCGGCGTAGAGGCCAGCGTTTTTCAGTAGCGAATCATGCGTGCCACGTTCGACAATCCGGCCGTTATCGATCACAAGGATCTGATCGGCGGCGCGTATCGTGGAAAGCCGGTGAGCAATGACCACCGATGTGCGTCCCGTGAGCGCCGCATCGAGCGCGTGTTGCACGGCGGCTTCCGACTCTGAATCAAGATGCGCGGTGGCCTCATCCAACACGACCAGACGAGGCGACTTCAATAACATGCGCGCAATCGCAATTCGTTGCTTCTCGCCACCCGAAAGTCGGTAGCCGCGGTCACCAACCAGGGTGTCGAGACCATCGGGCAGGGCGCGCACCAACTCGTCGATCTGGGCCGCGCTCAGTGCCTTCCACAATTCGTCATCGGTGGCTTCAGGTTGGGCGTAACGCAAATTCTCACCGATTGTCTCATGGAAAAGATGCGCATCTTGGGTGACCACCCCCACACACGAGCGCAACGACTCAAACGTGGCGTTACGTACATCTACCCCGTTGATCCGCACTGCGCCACCACGGGGATCATAGAGGCGTGGGATCAGATTCGAGATCGTGGACTTGCCCGCCCCCGACGGGCCAACAAGGGCCACCATTTCACCGGGCTCCGCACAGAACGTCACGTCGAACAGCACCGGTTTGGGTTCGGTCGGATCAAGGACCGCAACCGATTCCAATGATGCCAACGACACTTCTGATGCGCTCGGATACGTGAAATCAACCCGATCGAACTCGATGCGAACCGGCCCGGCAGGGATCGGTTGCGCATCGGGCTTCTGGGCAATCATGGGTTCAAGATCAAGCACCTCAAAGACTCGTTCAAACGAAACCAAGGCGGTCATCACATCAACCTGGACGTTCGAAAGCGACGTGAGCGGCGCATACAGACGGGCCAAATATGCGGTGAGCGCCACGACAGTTCCCACATCGAGCGCACCATCGATTGCTTGCAGGCCGCCCCAGCCATAAACGAACGCGGTCGCGAGCGCACCCGTCAACATGAGCGACGCAAAGAAGATGCGCCCGTACATCGCGGACGTCACGCCAATATCACGGACCCGACCGGCACGGGCATCAAAAACCTCGGACTCACTGGAGGGCCGGCCAAACAATTTCACCAACATCGCCCCGGACACGTTGAAACGCTCGGTCATCGTGGTGTTCATTTGCGCGTTCAACCCGTACGCCTCAAGGGTGATCGTCGAAAGCTTGCGGCCCATGATCCGTGCCGGGATGATGAACACCGGCAGCAACACCAGCGAAAGCAAAGTGATCTGCCACGACAACAAAAACATGGCGGTCAAAACAATCACAACCGTGACCAAATTCGACACGACATTCGCGAGCGTGTCGGTAAAGGCTTGTTGTGCACCAAGCACATCGTTGTTGAGCCGGGTAACGAGCGCCCCGGTTTGTGTGCGGGTGAAAAACGCGATGGGCATGCGCTGCACGTGCGCAAAAACTTGGGACCGCAGATCAAAGATCATGCCTTCACCCAGCGACGCGGAAATCCACCGTTGCACCAGCGAGAGGACCGCGTCGGCAACGGCAAGCCCGGCAAGTAACAACGCGAACGACACGACCAGGCTGCGATCGCCACCAATGATGCCCGTGTTGATGATCGAACGAATGATCAGTGGGTTAATTGCCCCAAGAGACGCGTCGACAACAACGAGTGCCAGGAACCAGCCGATGAGCCGACGGTATGGGCGAGCGAAACGCAACATGCGTTTGGCGGTTCCTTTTGCGACGCGATGGTCAACCACCGAACGGTCGCGCATGAACGAACGCATGCCGTGCGGACCACCCATTGCCATGCGAGTAACCATCGGCGCATGCTATTGCGACGTGCACGGCGACATGAGTCCCCCCCACTTCCGTACTTTACGGGGATGGGGTAATGTGTCGTTCCGCAGACTTATCAGGGGCGGTTGGGTGCCTATTGTAAATCCCGCCAATTTCGTTCGCGTAGTTGGAAGTTGCTTGTTTACAGCGGCGCTGTTACTCGTTCCAGTTTGTGGGAAAACGTCCGTGCCGCCCGGGTGTGCATTCACTGATAGTTCAATTGTCATTGCACCGCCTGACGGTGAAGCGAGCGTAATGGTTGCCAGCTTGACGCCGAAGCCGGGCGTAAGTGATTCTGAAATTGAAACATGGATGAGGGAGCGAGACAACGCAATTGCCCTATCCTGTAACGAAGTAAGCATTGCTAATGACGGCGATTCATGGAAGTTCTATGTGCGTAGAGACAGTCCAGCCACCACCAGGGAGAGAGTCAGCAAGTTGCTAGCAGAATCACAACTTTTCCGCTGATTCTGGTCGTCTGGTCATCGTATCCGCGCCGTGCGCTCGCGCCCGCTACTACGGCCCCCCACCGCACAATGCCTGAGCCCCGACCCACTATTCGCGATCACCGGGGACAGGTTTGGCGACGCCGGAAACGACCCCATCAACGGCAGTGATCCGCTGGGTTTGTATGCGGGAACATCATGGACCCGGGATACAACCCAGCATGTCTGACAATGAACGGCCATGCGCAAAACTGCACCGGTTATGAATGCGGTGCGAGTTGCCAGGGATTGGTCACCATGACCTCGCAAGGACAGCCTTGCAGCGGCGGGCCGGGGTCCTGGGAGAGCAGAGCTGGGTGTATTGAGGGGCTGCCTTGTCATGCGGACTGTGCGTTTGCCGGGTCTTCGGATTTCAGCGGGGTTTCACCGTTTTTAGGAGTGTCCAGTTGGGGCGGCCAGCGAAGAGAAGGACACGGATCCGGTAGTTCGCGAGGTTTCTGAAGCCGTGGCCGACGCGACGCGGGGTCAGCATTGATGAAGTCGTTGTCAAATTTGCTGCCACTTTGATGTCTGAGCCTGTCGCCAGACGCGAGGGGCATCACCGTCCGGCGTTCGTCGCGGTCGGTTCATCGAAGAGCGGGATATCTGATCGGGTTGATGAGTTGCTCGCCGAGGGTTTCGGACTCGACTGACCACGTGCTGATCATTGACACCGGAGTTCTCGTTGCTGCTGCGGACAGCTCTGACCGGGTTCACCGTGAATGCGCGGACCTGGTTGGCGACCAGGCCGGACAACTCGTTCCCACAGCGTAGGTGATCGCTGAAGCCGCGTACTTGTTGGACCGGGAAATCGGATCCGATGCTGAAGCTGCGCTTTACACGTCGATCATCGACCGGGACCTCCTCGTCGAGAACCTCGACGCACA
>CAZJAZ010000058.1:0-13624 GCA_964544305.1 uncultured Iamiaceae bacterium
TCGCCGGCAAATCTGGAAGCCGCCATCAAAGACATTGCCATTGTGGGCCAGGCCTGTGCGATCGGCGACAAACGAAAATTTGTTTCGGCCCTCATTACATTGGACCCCGACTACGCACCGGTGTGGGCTGCGGAACATGGCTTGCCCACCGATCTCGTTGCGCTTGCTGCGACGCAAGAAGTGCGCGACGAGATCGAGACAGAACTTGAACGGGTCATGCATCCGTTCAACCACGCGGAACAGGTCAAGAAATTTACGGTGCTGAGTGACGAGTGGCTGCCCGACACCGATGTCCTCACGCCAACGTCCAAGCTCAAGCGCCGTGGGATCCATGCCCGTTACGAAGATCAAATTGAGGCGATGTACGCCCAGTGAATGTTCGTGTCGGGCGAGCGCTCACGACATTTGGCACGCAACTTGCGCGTCGGCTTGAGGCGGACGACATCGTGGTTCTCGAGCCATTTGACGTAGAGGACACCCTGGCATTGTTCGGGTTACTTGACGTAAACGAAACGTGCCATCCAGCGTGCGTGATGTTGGACCCGTGGTACAACAAAGGCGTCGGCGGGGTGCGTGACGATTACACCGAATACGTCGTCAATCTGCTCACGGGTGCCGGTGCGATCGCACCACACGTCTACCTGTGGGGGTTTCCCGAGATCGTTGCCCGTTTTGTTGATGCGTTGCCCACACCCCTTGAACTTGAAGCGTGGCTGACCTGGTACTACAAGAACAACCCGTCGGTGATCCGTGGGTGGCGCAGCGCACAGATGACGTGTCTTCATCTGTGCCGTGACGATGCGGTGATGCATCCTGAAGCGTTTTTGAACGACGCCCAATTGGCCAAACTGGCCCAAGGCAAGCTGCGCTACCTTCCCGGTCCACCCAGTGTTATTGAAGCCGCATTGCTCGTCGGGTTTATCGGCCGAAACGAACAGACCGGGCATCCATCCCAGAAGCCGGTCAAGGTGTATGAGCCACTGGTGTACATGGCAACGGTGGCCGGTGATGTGATCGTGGACCCGATGTGTGGTTCGGGCACGACCGGTGCGGTTGCACGCTCGCTTGGTCGACGTGCCGTATTGGCCGACATTTCCGATGAGTATGTGACGATGGTGGAGCAACGCCTTGACGTACATCGTCTGAAAATCTCAAATGTGCTGAAAGATTTCCTCGCATTGCGTTGATACCAGCTTTCGCGGGGGTTCAATACAATTCCATCGGATCTTGTCGAAATTGTCGACAAGCAACGAAAGACTGATGCAGATGAATGATCACCATGGCGGGGCGGAGGACGGCGGAGAACCGAGACGATTTCTTCCAGATGGGCGCCCGATCGCGACAAAACGAAAGAAAAAGAAGGTTTCTGGAGAAGCTCCCGACGGTCAGGTATCCCAACAAGCGAATGAATTGCTCACGGTCCGCGTTCCAACCGGCGGTCAAGTCATCGTCGCAAGTGGCCTGGGAATGCAACGAGATCCTGATGACGAGTCCCTTGCTTCCACAACGGAACTCGCACGAAAAATTGAACAGGTTCGTGGCCCGTGCACGTTGATTCTCGCCGGGAACAGCTTTTCGCTTTCCGGTGAGCACGAGTCGGCGCTTGAACCTGTCTTGGCCTGTTTTCCTCGGTTCGTTGAAGCCGTGCGTTCGCTTGCCCAACGCAGCGAGTGCCACGTCATTGTGTGTCCGGGCTCTACCGATCAAGCAATCGGCCGAGAACCGCGGCTGATTCAAAGCGTTGAACGCAACCTTGGTGCGCGTGTCGGACATGCGGTCGAACTTGATTTGCATACGGGTTCTGGTCGCCGGTGCGTGCGCGTTGAACCAGGCACGCGCTTTGACAATGGCTTTGAGGCACAGCGTCTTGCACGGTCCGTTGATCAAGCCCGCGTGTTTTACCGTCGAATTGTCCCGCGCTGCTCGATTGCCTTCGTCCCCTTAGGGGCTTCTTTCTTGCTCCTCGTGCTTGGCCGCATACTGCGAATGACGCATCATCATGCGCTTGCCTACCGCGTTGATACCTGGGTTGCTGGCCTTGCCATCTTCGGACTCGCGACCGCAGCCCTTGCCCTCATGGTTGGTTACGCCTGGTGGCGAACGTCAATGCGAGGCGTGAATAGTCCAATCAGCACGAGTGACGTCGGGGCTTTTGGTGACGCGGCTCGACAGGCTGCGGGGCAACTCATTGACGATGGTTGCGCGGGGCTCATTACCGGGTCGGGCGATCAAGCCGAGCTTGCGTCACTCGGCTCAGGTTTCTATGCCAACGCGGGGAGATGCGGCACGGTTGGTGTTGCTCGTGAGGGGCGATTCGGGGCCCCGGATGCGTGGACCACCGAGCAGCGATGGTCTTGGCTCGAACTTGAGGCGGGTGCGGGTTTGAACGCGCGCTTGTTTGTTGGTCGTCGTCAACTTCTTGCCACCACGTTCTTTGAACGTCTGCTTTCTCGGAAACAAGCAGAAAATCAGGCCACCGTGAATCTTGTGGCAAGTTGGCCGCAAGGCGACGACTGGCCAGCCGCACGCCCGGCCGATGGGTCTCGCCGGCGCGTTCGTCGAGTCGCATCGTTTGCGATTGCCGCGGTTGGTTTGATCAATGTGATTTCTGCGGTCTTACCTCCACTTGGCCAACGCTTGACTGCGGTGCGCGAAGTCGTACCACTTGCGGTTTCAGAGGCGGCGGCAATGATCGTTGCGTTGTCCGGGATGTTGTTGCTGCTCCTTGCACGGGGCGTGCGGCGCGGGCAACGCCACGCTTGGATGATTGCGGTCGCGCTGTTGAGTGCGAGCTTTGCGTTGCATGTGGTGAAAGGCCTTGATTTCGAAGAAGCAATCGTGGCTGGTTCGATCGGGTTGTATTTGCTTGCGCATCGCCAACACTTTCAGGTTCGGGCCGATGACGTTTCGGTGTGGCGTGGTCTTGTCGCACTGGTGGTGGGCGGCTCGGTTGCGTTGGCCACGGCCGTGGGGGTGATCAAGTTAGTGCCAGGCCATCGACACCCACAGTTGAGTTGGTTTGATGCTCTCCACGCATCGGCAGAGCGGATGATCGGCGTGACAACAGTGCCCATTGGCGGCCATACCGACCAGTTCTTGGTTCCCGTTCTCATGGCCGTCAGCGTTGGCCTCGTCGCGTATACCGGGTGGCTGATCTTTTCCCCTGTGCTTGTTCGGGGCACACTCGAGTCGGAGCCTGGCGACGAGCAACGGGCCCGAACGATTGTTTCTCGTGCCGGAAGTGGCACGCTCGCATACTTTGCTTTGCGCGATGACAAACAGTGGTTTTTTCACGGCGACACGCTGATTGCGTACGCGGTAACCCAAGGCGTCGCACTGGTGTCCCCTGACCCCATTGGTCCGGTCGCGGAGCGTCGCCAAGCTTTCGGTGCTTTTGTCGAATTCGCTGATGCGCATGGATGGCCCATTGCGGTCATGGGAGCTGCAGCAGAGTGGCTGCCAACGTACCGTGCGGCAGGCATGAAAGAAATGTATGTCGGTGATGAGGCCGTGGTGGATGTGCGCCGGTTCAGTCTCGACGGTGGACGCAATAAGGGCCTCCGACAGGCCGTGAACCGTATTGCCAAAAAGGGCTATTCGATTGAGTTTCATGACCCGGCTGCATTGGAGCCAGCACTTGAAGAATCGTTGCGTTCGCTGATGACGCAAAGCAGGCGTGGCGAAGTCGAACGCGGATTTTCAATGACGCTCGGTCGAGTATTCGAGAAACGAGATGCTGGGCTCCTGCTCGCAGTGTGTCGAGATTCACAAGGCGTGCCAGCGGCGTTTTGTCAGTATGTTCCGGCCCCGGCGATACGGGGCTACTCGCTTGACTTGATGCGTCGTTCAGAACGTGGAGATCACCCCAATGGATTGACCGACTTTGTTGTTGCGCAAACGATCACGCACCTCAACGAGCAAGGTTGCATTGGGCTCGGCTTGAACTTCGCAACGATGCGTGCCACGTTGGCAGGCGAGCGTGGTGACGCGACGACGCGTCGGTTGGAGCGATGGTTCTATCGCAAGATGAGTGACACGATGCAGATCGAATCACTCTGGCAATACAACGCAAAGTTCGATCCTGACTGGGTTCCACGATATGCCTGCTATGACTCACCGGAGCATCTCGTTGCGTCAGCCACGGCACTTGCAAAAGCCGAGTCATGGTGGGAGATACCCGTGATCGGCCGATTCTTTCGACCCAAAGACGCGTCGTCAGTGGGCCTTTGATTCCCAGCGAAAAAATCGAATGGCGATGATCAACCCGCCGATTAGCCAGAGGCCCAGGATTCCAAGATCAATCAAGTGAGGACCGCTCATGTAGTGAGCAGGAGTGCCGGTGGGGCAGTGCGATTTGATGAGTTCACACCGGTAGGTCGGTGGCGCATACGAAGCGTTCATTGCGTTCTGGAGTCGAGCGATGGGCAGTACTTGTGCGATCGAACGAATCGTCGAGTTGATGATCGGAAAGAACGTGCCCGAAAGAAACAGCAGTGGCAATGCCACGAGGTTGACGATTGCAGGTCCTGCATCTTGGTTGGGGATGATCACGGTCATTGCCATGCCGAGCGCGCAGAACGTTGCTGCGCCAAGGAGCACCACCCCGAACAACATGATGGGGTGATGCGGAAATGGTGTGCCGTAGATGCCCATGGCGACCGCGGTGGTCACGATGACCATCGTCACCGCGAGGGCGGTCTCGGCGGCAACAATGCCCCCAAGAAGCACCCATGTGGGAAGGGGCGTGGCCCGTTTGCGTCGCAAGATGCCTTCGTCGCGTCGCATCACCGTGAGGATCGTGAGGTTCATGAAACAAGCACCGATGACGCCGAACGCGGCAATCCCAGACAGGTAGTAGTTCAAGTACCGCATCTGCCCGTAGGGCGTGTCGGATAGTGAATGGGTGCCACCTCCGGTAAGCGACCCGAAGATCACGAGGAACATGACCGGAAACAAGATGGTGAAGCCCACCGACATCGGGTTGCGCAGCAGCATTTTTGCTTCCGCAAGAAATTGACGTTTGAGAAGAGCAAGATCGTTCACGGTTTGTCATCCGGTGCGGTGAGTTGCAGATAGATGTCTTCCAAACTTGGTTGGGTCACCGTTAAGCGTTCGAGCACAACTTCATGTGAGATGGCCCAACTTGTGATGTGGTGGACATCACGCGTGGCGTCGTGCGTTGTGAACGAAACGTTGGTTCCTTGCAAACTTTCGACAACGACCGCGTTCGATGGGAGCGTCATGTCACCTCGGTCAACGACGGTTGGCGCCACAAAGGACACGGTTGTTTCTGCGGCGTCCGCTCCACCCAATGTCTCGGGGGTACCTTGGGCCGCAATTTCTCCGCTGACAAACAGGATGACTCGGTCGGCGAGGTGTTGCGCTTCGTCCATGTAGTGCGTGGTTAACAGGACGGTTTTGCCAAGTTCACGTAGGCGGTCGATGGCTTCCCACGCTTCGCGTCGTGCGGCGGGGTCAAAGCCGGTTGTGGGTTCGTCGAGAAAGATGAGTTCTGGGTCGCCGATGAGTCCAAGGGCCATGTCAACTCGACGTTGCTGGCCACCCGAAAGGGTTTTGACGCGACTGTCGGCTTTGTTTGCGATCCCAACGATGTCGAGGACGTCGTCAACAGATTTGGGCGCGGGGTAGTAGCCAGCGTGCAACGTGACGAGTTCGCGGACGGTGAGAAAGGGTTCAACGCCACAGGTTTGGAGAACGATCCCGACTTTCTCGCGCAGGGTGCGTTCGCCCTTTGACGGATCTCGACCAAGTACGAGTACGTCGCCCGCGTCAGCGGTCCGGAAACCCTCCAATATTTCAACGGTCGTCGTTTTTCCTGCCCCGTTTGGGCCGAGAATGGCGACGCATTCACCGGTCGCAACCTCAAAGTCGATGCCGCGCACCGCGGCGGTATCGCCATACGATTTTCGCAGGCCTCGAACCTCAATTGCAGGGGTCATTGAACGTGCAGGCTAGACCACCGTGTGCTTCGTGCCACGTACTTCAAGTGAATAGGCGGAGCCATTCGTCTTGTGTGGATGGTCGGAGCACCATGTTGCGGTCGCGCACTTCGCCCATGGGGGCAGACGGCTTCTCGGAATACAGGTGACCGGGATACAGCACGGTGTCATCGGGAACTTTGGCAAGCTTGGTCGTCAGTGATTCGTACATGGCGACCGGATCAGATCCGGGTAGATCGGTGCGGCCACATCCGTTGAGAAACAATGTGTCGCCCGCAATGAGTCGACCTTCTACCAAGAAACACTGGCTGCCCGGTGTGTGCCCAGGGGTGTGAATGCAGGTGATGGGTATCTCACCGACCATGACCGTGTCACCGGAGTCGTGGCCGACAAGATGATCGGCTGACACACCGGTTGCTTTGGTCACCCATTCGGTTTCGTCGTGTTGCACATGCACGGGCACCGCGGTGTGCTCTAAGAGCTCAGCAATGCCGTCGATTGGGTGCCCGGCCAGCGACCCGCCGACATGGTCGGGGTGAAAATGCGTGGCGAGCGTGCCCACCAAGGTCATGTCGTCTGCGGCCAAAATGTCAAGGGTGCCAGGGATGTCGTAGGCGAGATCCACCGCAACAGCTTCGCCGGTTTCTCTATCGCCGATCAGGTAGACGAAGTTGACCATTTGGATCGCCAACGGATTGCCATCAGCAATATCCATGCCCGCGAGGAGCTGGCGAAAGTACAAACGATCTTGGTTGTTCGACATGGTTGTTGATGCTACTCAGACCGGCTGTCGCAGTGATCTGACCACGTAGCAAGACCGTGAGGAGCACAGCACAGGTGGTTCCTTACCATTTGGTAGAGTAGGGAGATCGGCGGAGCCGTTCGGCCGTGTCTCACCCTCGCCCGAAACGCTCTTGGAGTACACATGGCACGCCCAACAGTTGACCTTGCCAATTACGAAGCCGTGTATCGCTTCTACGAATCGCACCGCCAGAACATGGCCTTCGCCCGGTTCGCACATCTCGTGTTCAACCGCGTGTTTCGAAGCGATCTCACGTGTGACGACGGAGCCTCCGAGGCCATTACCGCAGCAATTGATTCGGGCACCCGCCTGATGATTTCCCCAAATCACATCACCGGTGACGACCAGTACGTCATCGTTGCGTTCGCCGAAAAACTCAAAGCGCTGCGACCCTTGCGCGGGCGGGCGTTCATTCCGGCCGAACCGTCACTGTTCATACGCAAAGGTCTCAAAGGCAAGATGCTGCGCTGGGCGGTCGACGAACTTGGCGCCATGCCGACGTTCCGTCTTGAAGATTTGCGTCGCCGCAAGATTGAGATCACCGAAGAGATCAAAGCGATGCATCACGCGGCAACAATCAGGGCCAGCGAAACACAGATCGCGAAGTTGAACGCCGGCGAAATGATGGCCGGATTTTGGGAAGGCACCCGTAATCGATCGGACTATCGGATTGTGCAGCCGCTCAAGAAAGGGATGGCGCACACGGCCATCGCCGCGGCGCAAACAGCGCCCATGGCGGTGCTCCCGGTCGGCATCTATTACGGATCAGAACCCGCCGACTACGCCCGTCCCAACGTGCCCGGGAAACGTCAACCGCACATTCACATTGGCACGCCGTTCGCCGTTGATACCGACGACCCAACCGCTTTGACCGACCGAGTGCATGGCGAGATTCAACGCTGCGTGGACGTGGTGGTCGCACGCGCCGAGGCATTGCAAAAAACTGCTGCCTGACCGAACGCACAACTGCTAGGCGTGGTGCGCCATGATGGAAGGTCGATGACGCGAATCGCTGTGATTGGCACCGGTGCGATCGGTGGGCTCTATGGGGCGAAGCTTGCCCAGGCAGGTTTCGATGTCAGCTTTTTAGGTCGTTCCGATGTTGCGGTGCTGCAGCGAGATGGCCTGCATGTGCGTTCGGTTGACGGGAACATCGTGCTCAATGACGTCAATGCTGCGACCGACCCCCATGCGATCGGCCCGGTTGACGTTGTGCTCGTGACCATAAAAACGACCGGGCAAGCTGCGCTGTCCACACTGCTTCCGCCGTTGGTGCGCGACAGCACGGTCGTCGTGCTCATGCAGAACGGCTTTGGGCTT
This sequence comes from uncultured Iamiaceae bacterium, assembly GCA_964544305.1. GTDB lineage: Bacteria > Actinomycetota > Acidimicrobiia > Acidimicrobiales > Iamiaceae > JAFDWI01. The sequence continues at coordinate 8,083 of CAZJAZ010000058.1, forward strand.
GAAGGTGCGATTGGGGCCATCGTGCCCCAAGCAACCGTGTTGGGTGGAATGTGCTTCGTGTGCGCCACACGCGTCGCTCCCGGACGCATCGACCATGTTGATTACGGACGAGTGACCCTTGGCCAGCACAGCGCGAATGGAGTTCCTGCCGGTTTGACTCCTGGGGTGCGGCTCGTCGCCGATGCATTTGCTCAAGCGGGTATCGAGGTGGCACCACGCGATGATCTGCTTGCCGCCCGCTGGCAAAAACTTGTGTGGAACATGCCTTTCAATGGATTGTCGGTCGTGCTTGATGCGGGAACCGACGAGTTGGTGAGCAATTCCCAAACGCTCTCGCTCGTACGCTTAATGATGGAAGAGGTTGAAGCGATTGCGGCTGCGCACAGCCATCCCATCGGCGAAGGGTTTGTAGAAAAGATGATCGCAAATACCATCGACATGACGCCCTATGCGCCGTCGATGAAGCTCGATTTTGATGCGGGCCGACCTTTGGAGTTAGCCGCGATGTATGACGCCCCGTTGGCGGTTGCGGCGGGCCTTGGTGTTGGTGCGCCTCACCTTGGAACTCTGGCGGACCAGTTGCATTTTCTGAGCCAACGTCAGGCAACCGGATCGGCGGGGCCTTCTTCTTCCCAATGATGGCCGTGCGGGTGGTCATGGCCGTGCTCATGTTCATGCGCGTGGTCGTGTCCCTGTCGCCACGCGGCTTCGAGTTCTTCGAGCACGTTGACGAGAGGTTCGCGACGCCCGCTTGCGATGCGGGCCGCGTCTTCGTATTCGATCTTGGCGTGGTGGGGCGCAACCTTGACAACCGCAGGTCCGTCAGCGGTGTAGAGCGTTTCGAGTTGGCGTGGCATCGGCCAGCGCTCCACCTGGTGGCCTCGCACGCCAAGTGAGCCGGTTTCGTCCACGAGGATCGCTCGGAGGCGGTCGGCGTCAGCCAGATCGGCCAAAACGCTGATCACCTGGCCGGGGCGACCTTTCTTCATGATCACCGGGGTTATCCACACGTCTTTGGCGCCTGCGTCGAGCAGTTTGCTCATCGTGTGAGACAGGACCTCGCCGGTTACGTCGTCGACATTGGTTGAAAGCACCATGGTCGTTTGGCCCGGGTCAAGGCGCGTTGCGTCGAGTTCACCGATGACGACCTGGGTGAGGTTGGGGCGGTGATCCAACTCTTTTGTGCCCGCACCAAAGCCGTGCGCGTCAATCGTCATCGACGGCATCGGCCCCCAGTCGTCGACGAGACCTGCCAAAAGCGCCGCTCCGGTCGGTGTCGTGAGCTCTACGGATTCGTCGATGCCCCGTGTTGGGGCACCATGTAACAATGCGACGACCGCGGGGGCGGGGTTTGGAATGATGCCGTGCGCGGCGCGCACCATGCCGGTGCCCGTCGTCACCGGCCCGGACATCACCGTGTCAATGTCAAGCACTTCGAGTGCAGCGCACGTGCCGACCACGTCAATGATCGCGTCGAGTCCTCCGACCTCGTGGAAATGCACTCGAGCGGGCGTCGAGCGGTGCAACCGTGCCTCCGCGGCGGCGAGCGCCGCGAACACGAGGCGCGCCCGGTTTCTGACCCGATCGGGAAGGAGTGCACCCGCGACAAGCGCATCGATTGATGCTGCAGTGCGAACAACCGGCGATGCTTCGAACCGTACGTGTGCCTTGGTGCCGCCGATGCCTCCACGCAACACGTCTTGCGTTTCGAGTTTCCACCCGGGCAAATCGAGGCCCCTTAGAATCTCGGTAATTGCGGCAACATCCGCGCCCGCATCGATGAGCGAACCGAGTGCCATATCGCCCGCTATTCCGGAAAACGGATGAAACCATGCGACGCGCATCACTGCCTATCTTTGTCGCTGGACATGGCAAAAACCATGCGCAAAACCGCGCAGGCCGCGCCGAAACCGTTGTCAATGCCAACCAAGGTGATGCCGGACGCGCAACTTGCGCTCATTGCGATGAGTGCGGTGACCCCGTCAAGGCCTGAGCCGTATCCCACGCTGGTTGGCACCGCGATCACGGGTACACCGGTTAGCCCGCCGACCACGCTGGCAAGGGCGCCTTCCATGCCCGCAACAACAACGACCGCGGTTGCACGTTGCAACTTTTCGACTTCGCCAAGAATTCGGTGGATGCCTGCAACTCCGGCGTCATTGATGCGTTGCACGTGCATTCCGTGGGCCGCCAAAATCCAGCCACATTCGTCAGCCACTGGAAGGTCGGCCGTGCCGGCAGTGATCACTGCGATGGTATGTGCATCATTTGAGGCCTGGCGTTGTCGCCAGATGATCGTCGCGGGTTCACCTTGGACGGTGCCGCCAGGATGTTTGGCGGCGAGCGCCGCGACCTGTTCGGGGTTTGCGCGAGACACAATGATTGGCCCTGAGTCGGTTTCATCATTGAGGAGTTCACTGACAATGGCGCACAGATGGTCGACTGATTTACCTGGCGCATAGACCGCCTCGGGCCGACCCTGACGCAACGCACGGTGATGATCAACGCGGGCGAAACCCAGATCGGTGAACGGGGCGAGACGGATTTGTGCGACCGCATCGTCGGCGCTTGTTGTGCCCGCAGCTACCGCTTCGAACAATGCGCGAAGGTCTGGGGCGTTCACGTCACTATCCTTGCCGGTCGTGACCCAATCGTCAGATTCGAACGAGAGCGGTAAGACCCGGGTTGGTTTCCTTGGCCCGGAAGCAACCTTTTGTGAACAAGCGGTGCTGTCTGATCCTACGTTGGCAGACGGTGAGCTAGTCGCGTACCCGTCGATGTCCGAGGTACTTCATGCCACGGCCGCGGGTGATGTTGATTTGGGTGTGGTTGCCATGGAGAATGCGCTTGAGGGCGTGGTGAATGCCACGGTCGACACGATGGTTTTTGATGTTGATCTGCACATCCAGCGTGAGATCGTGTTACCGGTCAGTCTTGATCTCCTTGGCGTTCCCGGTGCGTCGATTGGTGATGTGCGCACGGTGGTGTCAATGCCTATGGCGTTGGGTCAATGCCGGGTTTTCCTGCACGACGCATTGGCCCAGGCTGCAGAAAAGTCGGTTGATTCCACCGCGAGTGCGGCACAACTTGTTGCCGAGGGCAACGATCCGACGGTGGCTGCTTTGGCGAATTCGCTTGCCGGGCAACGTTATGGGCTCGCGACCTTGGCCTCTGGGGTAGAAGATCATCCGGATAACGCGACGCGTTTCGTAGCGGTTGCCCCGGCATTGATTCCGGCCCCAACCGGGCACGACAAGACCACCATTGTGGTTTTTCAACAGGCCGACCGGCCCGGTTCGTTGCTGGCGATCTTGGCTGAGTTTGCGGCACGCGCGATCAACTTGACCCGACTTGAGTCGCGTCCGGCCCGCTCGGGTTTGGGCGATTACTACTTCCTGATGGACATGGAGGGTCATGTTGCCGATGAGGTGATTGCTGACGCGTTGCGGTCGTTGCGGGCCGAACAGGCCAAGTGTTTGTTCCTTGGTTCGTATCCGGCGGCCGGTGCGAACGGTGCCGATGTACGCGCCGAGGCAAGCGCCGCGCAGCGTGACGCAAACGAGTGGATCACGCAGCTACGTGCTCGCATAGCCGATTGAAAATCCTTTTTCTTCGAAAACGCCCATGAGTTTGGATGCTGTGGGTTTGGTTGATGGTGTTGTGAGTGATCACGATGCGTCGGTGGCCGCGCTGACCACGAGCAGCCTATAGTACGTACCGGTTGCTCATAATCGTACGTACGACTATGCTGTGAGTATGCGTGAGCCGGTGACACCCTCCCAGATGCGTCAGGACATCTATCGGCTGATCGACCGCGTCCTCGAAACTGGCGAACCTCTCCTCATCAAACGGCGTGACCGGACGCTCCGCCTTGTCGCGGATGACATGCCCCGGGACCGCCTGGCCTCAATCCGTACCAACCCGGACGTCATCGGAGGAGATCCCGAGGAACTGGTAAGCGTCGACTGGTCCGACACCTGGCAGGCGGATTCGGCGGTCGATGGGTGAGTCCGATGCTTCACCTGGACACCCACGTCGTGGTGTGGCTCTACGCAGGTGAACACCAGCGGTTTCCTGGCGAAGTTCGCAAGCGGCTGGCCGAAGGCGAGCTCGTCTATTCACCCATGGTGCGCCTCGAGCTGACCTTCTTGTACGAAGTCGGCAAACTCAATGAACCGGCCGACCCGATCATCCGTGAGCTTGCGACCTCGACCGGCCTGCGCCAGGACGCGACCGCGCTCGCCGATGTCGTCGGGGCGGCCCAGGCACTCGGGTTTACCCGTGACCCCTTCGACCGGCTCATACTCGGCCAGGCCATCGCAGCGCGCAGCCGCCTCGTCACCAAGGACCTGCACCTGCGCGACGCTTCTCCCAATCGCACGTTCTGGCAATGACAAATCTTCGAGTTCCAGCCTGCGGTGAAAACTTCGGTTCCGGCGTGGGGTGAATCGCGTGGGGTTTGGTTTGAACTTGTCCTGAGGAGGACTGTGATGACCAAGATGCAGTTGAGTTACCCACTGACCGCATCAAAGCAGCCACCAACCAAAATGACCAGGCCGTTTACACAAGTGCTGCAACAGTCCCGGACAGGGACTGACGCTCCTATTGGTTGTCAAGCGACATCTTGTTGGTTGAACCAGTCCCGGTAGCGGACTTCGAGTCCCACTTGAGCTTGCACACTCAGCGATTCCAAGGCTCCGCGCGGTTGTGCGTGGGGCGGACACGACCAGGTTCTGGAACTGAACGGCGATCTTGGTTCGGACCTGGCGGCCGGTGCGAACGGTGCCGATGTACGTGCCGAGGCAAGCGCGGCACAGCGTGATGCCGCATCGTGGATCGCGCAGTTGCGTGCTCGCATAACCGATTGACGGTTACGAGTTTGACTGTTCAAGCAACTCCATTCACTTACTCCGCTCCGCTAGAACGAGAGTTTGTGCGATGAAATGGACGGTAAACCATCCGTGACAATGCGGTCGGGGATCGCTCGATGTGCCCATATACGTCGATACCAATATTTGGTAAAGTTACTTGATGGCACAGAACACCTCAATAAGTCTTGATCAACATTTCTTGGACTTCCTCAAACAGCAGGTGCAATCTGGGCGCTACGGATCAGCAAGTGAAGTCGTTCGGGCAGGCCTTCGAACACTTGAAGACCGAGAAACGAAGCTTGGGGTCTTGCGCCAGGCGCTCATTGACGGAGAGTCAAGCGGTGAACCTGAGCCGTTTGATTTCGACGCTTTCATTGCATCCAAGAAGGCGTGAGTAGCTGCCGCATCACGCCAGCAGCTCAGCTTGATCTTTCAACAATCTGGGAATTCACCGAAGAACATTGGGGAGCCCGTCAGGCGGAGATCTACATATTGGAGATACGGGCCGCCATTGAGCGAGTCGCCGACGAACCCGAACGAGGATTTCGCTGCGACGAGATTCGCTCGGGCTACCGGCGCTACATCGTCGGCAGCCACATGGTCTTCTATGTTGAACGTCGAGAAGGTGTGGATGTGATCCGCATTTTGCACCAGCGGATGGATGTAGGCCG
>CAZJAZ010000059.1:0-13259 GCA_964544305.1 uncultured Iamiaceae bacterium
ACCTTGCGAGAAGGTTTGTTTACATCATGCCACCCATGCCACCCATGCCGCCCATCGCTGCGGCAGCAGCAGCAGGATCAGCTTCTTCGGGCTTGTCGGCAACGACCGCTTCAGTGGTGAGTAGCAACGCTGCAATCGACGACGCGTTCTGCAGCGCCGCACGGGTCACCTTGGCTGGGTCAATGACGCCAGCCTTGACGAGGTCTTCGAACTCACCGGTGGCAGCGTTGTAACCGTTGTTGCCCTTGAGTCCTTCAACCTTTTGCACCACGACCGCACCCTCTTCACCGGCGTTGTCGGCGATGAGACGGGCCGGGGCAGCCAGAGCTGCGTGCACCGAGGAAGCACCCGTGGCCTCGTCACCCGAAAGGGTTTCGATGACCTTGGCCACCGCGGGGCGGGCCCGCAACAAGGCGGTGCCGCCACCGGCGACCACGCCTTCTTCAATGGCTGCACGAGTTGCGCTGAGCGCGTCTTCAATGCGGTGCTTCTTCTCTTTGAGCTCAACTTCGGTGGCCGCACCAACCTTGACCACGGCAACGCCGCCGGCCAGTTTGGCAAGACGCTCCTGGAGCTTCTCACGGTCCCAATCAGAGTCGGTGTCTTCGATCTCGCGACGGATTTGTGCGACCCGACCTTCGACATCAGACGAGTTGCCGGCACCTTCAACAATGGTGGTGTTGTCTTTCGTGACCACAACCTTGCGAGCCTGACCGAGCAGGTCAAGGGTGACGTTGTCGAGCTTGAGGCCGACGGTCTCGGAAATAACCTGACCACCGGTCAGCACGGCGATGTCCTGCAAGGTGGCCTTGCGGCGCTCACCGAACCCAGGAGCCTTCACACCAACCGAGGTGAACGTGCCACGGATCTTGTTGACCACGAGTGTGGCGAGTGCTTCGCCTTCGATGTCTTCGGCGATGATCAACAGCGGCTTGCCTGACTGCATGACCTTTTCGAGCACCGGTACGAGGTCTTGGACCGACGTGATCTTGCCTTCGTTGAGCAGGATGTACGGGTTCTCAAGCACGGCCTCTTGACGGTCGTGGTCAGACACGAAGTACGGCGAGAGGTAACCCTTGTCGAACTGCATACCTTCGGTGAACTCGAGCTCAAGACCAAAGGTGTTGGACTCTTCAATGGTGACCACGCCGTCTTTGCCGACCTTGTCGATCGCTTCGGCCAACGTGTCGCCAATCGCGGAGTCGTTGTTGGCTGAAATGGCTGCGACCTGGGCGATTTCGCTGCGGTCGTCGACCTCTTTGGCGGCCTTGCCAAGAGCGGCGACGGCTGCCTCAACGGCAGCTTCGATGCCCTTTTTGAGTGCCATCGGGTTCGCACCGGCGGCCACGTTGCGCAGGCCAGCCTGCACGAGTGCTTGGGCCAGCACGGTTGCGGTGGTGGTTCCGTCACCGGCTACGTCGTTGGTCTTGGTGGCGACCTCTTTGACGAGCTGGGCACCCATGTTCTCGAAGGGGTCTTCGAGTTCGATTTCACGGGCGATGGATACACCATCGTTGGTGATGGTTGGGGCGCCGAACTTCTTGTCGAGCACCACGTTGCGGCCCTTGGGACCAATGGTTACTTTGACGGCGTCGGCGAGCTTGTTGACGCCGGCTTCGAGGCCGCGGCGGGCTTGTTCGTCGAATTTCAGAATTTTTGCCATGTTGTTTTCTCTTTCGTTCTCAGCTCAGCTTCGCGAGGACGTCGCGAGCGTTGAGGATCAGGACATCTTCACCGTCGACGGTGATTTCGGTGCCGCCGTACTTGGAGTACACGACGGTGTCGCCTTCTGCGACGTCAACCGGGATGATTTCGCCGGTCGTGTCAGAACGACGGCCCGGGCCGACGGCCAGCACGGTGCCCTGTTGGGGCTTTTCTTGTGCGGAGTCGGGAATGACCAGACCGGATGCGGTGGTCTGCTCGGCATCGGATTGTTTGACCACGATGCGATCTTCGAGCGGCTGCAAACTCATGAACTACTCCTTGGTGGTGCGGATGCGGAAAAGCATCGTGTTCGACGACGCTCCTTCCGACGTGAGGCGGTTCGTCCGCATCCATTTGACGTGGTCGAGGCGTTAGCACTCACACCGGAAGACTGCTAATGCTACGGCGCAAATCTGGCACTTGCAAGCCGAGAGTGCTAATTCCATGCAAATTCTTCCTGCGCCGGCCGAAACTTGTGGCAATTAGCGCTTGTTACGGCGGACTTCGTCGCCCGGATCATCGCGCAACCACTCTTGATCCTTGTCTTCAAAACGAGCACCCGCGTTCGTGGTGAGATCATCGAGTGCCGGATCGTCGTCACCCATGTCGGCAAACCACGGGGCATCGCCGCGCGCTTTGGCGCGATCAGACGCGTCCGACCACAAATCCTCGTCAAATCCCTTGTTGCGACGCTTCGAAAACAACCCCATGAGTTACCAGTCTTGCAGACAGGGAGAAACCTTCGCTCCAAAGATGCTCAAACATTTTCCGTTTTGGGTGCCAAAACGGGACCTGCAGGTTCCAAAAACGCACCCAAAATCAGAAGATGAGGGTGTTGAGGGACCGAGGCTGGTCACATCAGACCGAGGGCGCTCAGTTCAGACCGAGTCCAGGGTTCGCACCTAGCGTGAGTGGGCTCGGCCCATCGGCGACAAGCCGGTAAAACGCGGCAGCCCCAATCATCGCGGCATTGTCGGTACACATGGCCCGGTCCGGCAAATATGACGCTAAGCCATCCTCCTCACAGACCTGTGTGATGCGGGCTCGCAACGCCGAATTTGCGGCTACTCCCCCGCCGATACAAATGCCGTTTGCGCCGATTTCGCGAGCCGCACGCCGGGCCTTATCCACCAACACATCCACGACCGCGGCCTGAAAAGAAGCCGCCACATCCGCGGTCGACACATTCGGATTCTTGCGCACGTAATTGACAACCGACGTCTTCAAGCCTGAAAACGAAAAGTCATAACTGTCGCCACGCATGGCACGAGGAAACGCAATCGCCTGTGGGTCACCCTCACCGGCCAAACGGTCAATGATCGGCCCACCCGGATACCCCAACCCCAAAAACCGCGCCACCTTGTCGAATGCTTCACCCGCCGCGTCATCCACGGTCGCACCCAGCACCGTGTACTCCGTGGGAGAACGAAGATCAACCAGGGTCGTGTGTCCACCCGAAACCAACAACACCACCAACGGCGGCGCCAAATCCGGTTGCTCCAAAAATCCTGCGACAAGATGCCCTTCCAAATGATTCACACCCACAAAAGGCACGCCCCAACTCAGCGCCAACGCTTTGGCCGTCGACACCCCAACCAACAGCGCCCCAATGAGGCCCGGCCCATAGGTTGCTGCAACCGCATCAATATCGGACGGGACCATCCCGGCCGCACCGATCGCCTCGGCTGCAACCGGAACACACAACTCAACATGGGCCCGACTCGCAACTTCAGGCACCACGCCACCAAAACGGGCGTGCAAATCAATTTGGCTCGACACAACCGACGACGCAACTCGCCTGCCCCCAACAACCACCGCGGCAGCGGTCTCATCACACGACGTTTCAATCGCCAAAATGCGCGTCGTCTCGTCAGCCGCCCACGGGGTCATCGGGTTCACTGAACACCCCCGGCCATCGCCAGATTGTCGAGGCAAGTCGCACCGACTAGCGATGATTCAACCGCATTCAGGCGAGCCACCATCTCGTCGGACGAAATATCGTGTGCCCACATAATCAACGCGTCTTCCCCGGTTGCCGCGTAATAGTTCTTGCGCACCCCCGCTGGCACAAAACCAAACCGCTGATACAACGCCCGCGCTGGCTCGTTCGCCATACGCACTTCCAACGTCAAACCGGTCGCACCACGCTCGATTGCGTGACGAAGCTGATAGCACAACATGCGGGTCGCGATTCCCCGCCGCTGCCAGCCCGGTGCAACCACAACCGTGGTGAAATGCCCTTCGTCAACGATGTACAACACGCCGCAATGACCTACGATCTGCTCCCCTATCCGAGCAATCACATAGCTGCGTGACTCGGGTCGGGCAAGCTCAGAAAGAAACAACCCCATTGTCCACGGCTCGGCATACACGGCCTTCTCGTGCTCAATGACCTTGGGCAAGTGACGGCGTCGCATCGGCGCCAACGTGACCGTCGCTTCATCGACGCTCATCCCCGCACCTGCCCGTGACGGGTTTCCCAATTGATCTCTGCGTCCGGCTGACGCAAATACACACAACGCACCTCATTGGGTTGCACCCACTCTTCACGCATTGCCTGCGCGTGCGCGAGATGCACGAGCGCCTCAACCGACGGATACATCATGCCAACGTCAGCCACCTCAACTCGGTCGCATCCGGCAAACATTTCTTGGTAACGAATCGCCCCGGTCCCAAGCAACACATGCGGATTAGGGTCAGCGCTAAGTTCTGCAACAAGATCGTCCGGACTGATCGTGCGTGGCGCGCTGACGCGCTGCATGCCGCCTGGCACCGCGACATAGTCGGCAACAAAGAGTTCGCCACGTCGTGCGTCGAGCACCGCGGTCACCTTTCGGTTGCCATAGCGCACACCAAACGCCAAGAGATCCAGACTCGACACCGCAATCATGGGCACGCTCAATGCAAAGGCGCACGCTTTGGCGGTGGCGACCCCAACGCGCAAGCCCGTGAACAGCCCCGGTCCGTTATCAACCGCCACCAAGGCGATATCGGTCATGGCAACGCCTGCCGCATCGCACACACTGGCGATGGCCGGCGTAATCAACTCGGCGTGTTCACGCCCGCGCACCGCGCTCCACGTGGCACGCACACCTGACGCGTCGCCAAGTGCCACCCCGATCTGTGCCGTCGATGTTGAAATCCCGAGCACCAACATCAAATCGCCACCGCCCCAGGCGCAGCCCACGGGGCGATGGCCTCGGTCAGGCTGGCCCAAACAGATCCCCACCGTGACCCATGTCCAGTGAAGGTAATGCGCCGGTCATCGTCGCCCGCACCAAGAGCCAGTTGAATCAACAGGTGTTCGCTACCGAGCACACCCGAGATTGCTTCACCCCACTCGATCACACAGACGTCACCGTCATCAAGGGCTTCGTCCAAACCCAAATCAAGCGCTTCGTGCAGGTTCTCAAGCCGATACACGTCAAGGTGATGCAACCGCACCCGTGCGTCGTAGATCCGTTCGATCGTAAACGTCGGTGACACGATCGACTCGTTCACCCCTAACGCCGCGCCGAGGCCCTGGGTAAAGGCGGTCTTTCCTGCGCCAAGATCCCCGCCCAGTACCAGCATGTCTCCAGGCGCGATGAGCGCCGCTATTGTACCGGCGAGTGCGCGGGTCTGGTCTGGTGATCCCGTGAACGCTTCGCTCAACACCGGTGACGACACGTCAATAAATCGTACTCAGGCCGACGGCTCGGCCACCTTTTGCGCGTCGATGCGAGTCACCAAGTCGTCGAGTGCTTTGACCACTTGGATGGGCCGCTCTTGCATGCATTGATGCCCCGCACCGGCCAACACCACCAGTTTGCCGTCACGCAAATTGCTCATGATTCGTTTCGCAGCCCAGATGGGGGTGAGCAGATCACGCGACCCGACGATCACGGTTGCCGGTTGGGTGATTTTGGCGAGCCCATCACGGTTGTCGGTATCGAACAGATCAATCCAGAGCTTCGAGCGGTATTCGTCCGACAAGTCGTGACCAAGACGCGTGGTGATCTGTACGGCTTTGCCTGATGGTCGACTTCCAAAAGCCACTCTGGTCGCAAGCAGTTCAACATCGTGGGGCACCGCGGGTGGTTTTGCTCCCGCGGCTTCACGGGCGAGGATGGCTTTTCCGGCACGATCAGCAAGCGCGTCAACACCGGGGGGCATGAGTTGGTAGACCGCGGTGTCCATGAACACGACGCCCGCGACGCGCTCGCGCAATACCTCGGGGAAATCACCACAGAACCGGCCGGTAATCATGCCGCCCATCGAGTGGCCCATAATGATCGCATCGTGCAAGTCGAGGCTTTCAAGCACCGTCGCCAAATCGTGCGCGGCAGGCACCCGGCCAACACCGTCGTCACCAACCACGCTTCGACCATGCCCACGCACATCAAGCGCGATGATCCGAAAACGGTCTGCTGCCAAATGCATGATCGGTGCCCACACTTCAGCCGCGAGGGTGACACCATGGAGCAACACGAGCGGGCGGCCTTCACCAATGCTCACAACGTGCACCGATCCACCGTCATGGGTCGGAATGTCTTGACGCTCGATGCCTTCGGGAAGGTCAAACCATGCATCGTCTACGCCGGGGGCAACACGGGTCGCGACACGCGCCGCGGCACGCCGACGGCCAGGGCCGAGCGCGAGCGCGGCACCTCCCCCGATGAGTCCAAGTCCCAGTAGGCGGCGGGCTGCAGGCTTCATGGTGAAACTCTCTCGACAGATAATTCGGGAACGCCCCAAACGCTACTGTCCCAATGGTCAGTGCAAGCCACTCGACGTGGTGTAGCGGCGCGGGAGCCGTGGGCCAAAGTCGCACACGATCTCGTAGGTGATTGTGTCGAGCAGGTCAGCCCATTCTTGGGCGGTGATTTCGTCGTCGCCTTGCTTGCCGAGCAGCACCACCTCGTCGCCGATGGCGACGTTGGCGTCAGGCCCACAATCGACGAGCAACTGATCCATGGTGATCGTGCCAGCGACCCGGCACCGCATGCCCCCAATAAGTACGTGCGTGCCGAGTGTGCCGAGTTCACGACGCACGCCATCCGCGTAGCCCAGTGGCACCGTGGCAATTTGCGTGGTGCGGTCGGGCCGGTAGCGCAAACCGTAGGAAATGCCTTCGCCTGGCCCAACGGTTTTGACAAAAGACACGTGTGCGTGCAGCGAGAGTGCAGGCTGCAGGTCAATGACACCGTGCAACGACTTTGATGGCGCGAATCCATACAACGAAATGCCCACGCGCACCAGGTCGTAAATGCCAATACCGCGGATTGCCGCGGCACTGTTCGCTGCGTGGACCATGCCGGTGGGAAGGTTCTGCTCCCGCAACGTCGCACAAACCGCATCAAATCGTTCGATCTGTGTTGCGCTAAACGCATTGTCGGGTTCGTCGGCGACGGCGAAATGGGTGCACAAACCGGCCATGGTCACGTTCGGCGCTTCCACAATGTGGCGAACCAACATTCCGGCGTCGCTTGGTTCGACACCGACTCGCCGCATGCCGGTATCAACCATGGCGTGCACCGCGACATTTTTGCCCACGTGTTGCGCGGCTCGTGACAACGCGTCGACCAGGCCGGTGCGATAAACGGTGGGCGTCAAGTTGTTTGCGATGAGATCGTCAACCGCACTTTCGGGCGGTTCGGAGAGCACCAGAATTGGCGCGTCAATGTTTGCGCAGCGCAACGTGATGCCCTCGTCGACGAGGGCCACCGCCACCATCGACGCGCCCGCATCCAATGCGGCTTGCGCGACCTGGATCGCGCCATGTCCGTAACCGTCGGCTTTGACCACCGCACAAAATTGGGCGGGGGCTACGTGCGCGGTGAGCACAGCCACGTTGTGGGCGATCGCTGCAAGATCGATCGAAAGCCAAGCGTCGCGCACTTTTGTCAGTCGCCTGTGTCGTCTGCGCCTTGGCCGACGAGATAACGCAGCACATCACCACGGGCCACGATTCCAACAACCCGACCTTGGTCGTCGGCGACGGGAAGTCGTGACACGTCACGGTCGTGGAGCAATGTTGCCGCGTCTGACATGGTGGCGTCTGGGCTGATTGTGATCGGTTCGCGTTGCATGAGTTCGCCCACGGTGGATGCGAGTGCCCGTTTGAGATCGTGTTCGTAGCGCGCGGCTGAGCCGGGCAACTCCGCGTTCATGCCAAACAGTGAGATCACGGTGGGCAGATGGACTTGGGCGCCTTGCACCATGACGTCTGATGCACTGAGCATGCCAACGAGGCGGTTGTTGGCGTTGACGACCGGGGCGCCGTCGATGCCGCGTTCAACCATGGCGCGCACCGCATCGGGCACGTTGTCTTCGGCATGGACACATATCACGTCGGTGGTCATTGATGCACGCACAAGATCAGATGTCGAGGTCACGGTCATGCTCCTGGTTCGTTCGGTACGTCTCTATTGTCGCCCAATTCGGCGAGCACTTCTGGGATCGCCGCTGGTAGGTCAGATGCGATCATCCCGATTGTGGGGAGTCGTTGTGCGACTTGGCCGTGGACCCACGCTCCTGCGGCTGCGGCCTGAAAGGCTGGTGTGCCTCGTGCAATGAATGCGGCGATGATTCCGGTGAGCACGTCTCCAGTTCCAGCTGTAGCAAGTCGAGCGTCGCCGGTGTTGCTTGCAAGGACGTGGCCATCGGGCCGGGCGATGATGGTGGTTGGACCTTTGAGCAGCACGATTGCACCGAATCGGGCCGCGAGATCTCGTACCGCAGCGAACCGGTCACCGTTCGGTTCGAGTGTTCCGCCGAGGCGTTTGAACTCGCCTTCGTGGGGGGTCAGAACAACGGGTGGTGCACCTCTTGCGCGGTTTGCGAGGACACGGGCCGGTTCGTCACCGAGCGCTGCGAGCCCGTCGCCGTCGATCACGATCGGCACGGGTGCCCCAAGCATCTTGGCGACTTCGCTGCGGGTCGATGTTTGCGAGCCAAGTCCGGGGCCAATTGCAAGCACAGCAAACCGGTTGATGTCGGCGAGTACCTCGTCGGACCAATGTTCTGAGCGAATAGATGTTGTTACCGATTCGATGGGCATGGCGTGGTGTGCATCGAAGCCCGGAACAGAACGCCGCACGTAGCCCGCTCCGGCGCGCAGGGCTGCGGTAGCGGCGAGTTGCGCGGCACCGGTCATGCCTGGTGATCCGGCAATGAGTCGCACCGCGGCGTTCCATTTGTGACCGTTTCGAGCGCGTTCAGGGAGCCAAGCGTGCACGTCGGATGCTTCGACAAGGTGCGCTGTTGCACCGGTGGTGTCAAGGCCGATGTCGGCGAGTTCGATGGCACCCGACGTTTCTGGCCCGTCGCCAATGAGATGACCGGGTTTGAGCGCCGCGAACGTCACGGTGCGCGTGGCGCGCAATGGTTGGCCGAATTGTTGGCCGGTCAAACCGGAGATGCCCGAAGGGATATCCACCGCGAGCACCGGCGTGGTCGCGTTAGCTGGGTGCGGTGCGACATAGGGGCGGGTGAGTCCTGTGCCAAAGGCCGCATCAATGATCAGATCACATGCGGGCAAGGTTGCACGGTTCAGATTTCCATCCGCTGAACCGAGCTTGTCTTGTGGGCTCTGGCAAATGTAGCCGGCCGGGTCGACCACGATCACTCGCACGCCGCGTCGTTCGAGAAGTTGCGCTGCGACCCAACCGTCGGCACCGTTGTTGCCTTTGCCGGCGATCACCACAACGCGTCTGCCATAGGTACCGCCGAGCATCTGACGCGCGGTTCGCGCAACGGCCCAACCAGCGCGCGCAATCAGTTCTTCAACGGGTGCAGGTGCGGCCGCATCAATGGCAGCCATCTCGTCGGGCGTGACGATCGGAATCACCCTGCCATTCTGCCCCCAATTCGAACTCTGGGACATTTGTCGCGCATTGCGCGACAAATCGCGCTTCATTGAGCAAGCATTCCACGAGTTCCACAAATGAATAGGTGCGATCTCTCCAGTCCCAGGTGAGGCACGTCGTTCGCGCCTCGAACATGCTACGCATGTGCTACA
This sequence comes from uncultured Iamiaceae bacterium, assembly GCA_964544305.1. Lineage (GTDB taxonomy): Bacteria > Actinomycetota > Acidimicrobiia > Acidimicrobiales > Iamiaceae > JAFDWI01. The sequence goes on from CAZJAZ010000059.1 coordinate 9,707, forward strand.
CTGGCATTCGTGGAGACGATCAGCCATCGTGAAATGCGCAACAATTCTGGGACCTATCTTCGGCGTGTCGAGGCGGGTGAATCGTTTCTTGTGTCAAACAACGGAACGGTGGTTGCGATTTTGGGGCCGCATAATGTCGTTAGCGGCGCAGAGATAGCCCGTGGGCGTGGGCAGGCACGTCCGGCAACGGTAACGACCCCGCATTTCAGCGGCATTCCTCGGAGCAAGTCGCCACGGAGTACCTCCGAGATAATCGCCGATACACGAACCCACTGGTAGACGTGTTGGTCGCCTATCTCGACACTTCGGCTGCAATGAAGCTGCTGGTTGACGAGGCTGAATCTGCGTCCTTAGCCCGGACGCTTGATGATGAGAATCGCCACGTTGTGGCATCTTTCCTACTTCATACAGAGCTGCATTGTGCTGCTGGCCGTCACCCTGACATCATCGGGGTTGAGCTAGTCAACCGCGTGCTCGCCGGTGTTGAACTGTTCGATCTCACTCGTGGCGATCTAATCGGCGCGGGCACCCGGTCGCCGCTGCGTTCCCACGATGCAATCCACCTTGAAGTCGCACTTCGTCTTGGCGTCGATGAAATTGCAACCTTCGATGCCGAGCTCGCGACCTCGGCACGCAATGCAGGTTTGGTGATTCTCGCTCCGACCTAATGCAAGATAGGAATCCTGTTGCTCAAGGTTGAGAACTCTTCCGTGAGAACATGCCAACAAACACTCGCTACATCAAGGAACTGGCTGGTCAGCCGATGCAGTTAACCGCCGCGTCGTTCGAAAAGTTGAGCTTCGACCCGACCGTCGGCACCGTTGTTGCCTTTGCCGGCGATCACCACGACGCGTTTGCCATCAGGACCAAGACCCACTTACACAGACTTTTCTACAGACCCTGACCTGGCACGCGAAAGAGACCCTGAGGGGCCTCTATCAAGTTGCCAGCCCCGCTGAGGCCGCTGAGTACCTCGACAGCTTCATCGACGACGCGGCCGATGAGTCGATGCCCGAAGAGGTTCGCTCGCTCGCGGGGGCCCTGAGCCGGTGGCGGGATCTGATCTTGACGTGGCACAACGCCCGGGGCACGAACGGGCCGGCCGAGTCGATGAACAATCTGATCAAGAAGGTCAAACGCGTCGGCCACGGGTTCAAGAACTTCGCGAACTACCGCATCAGAGTGCTGCTCTACGCTGGTCGCCCCGACTTGTCACTCCTGAAAACCGTGAAACCCCGCTGAAATCCGAAGATCCGACAAACCGCGCTTCATTGAGCAAGCAGCACACGAGTTCAACACTTCGAACCCTAGGTTTGACGTTTCATTCAGACGGTGAAAGTCACCGCTGGCGTAACAACCAGCCGCGCGAGTGGAACACTGCTCAGGCGGAGCGACGTTGCGGCTTTCGAAGGAGGTGCGTGAATGCCGAATTGACACCGGGCCGCAAAGGTCTCCTCAAAGGGACTGAAATAATCAACTCATGAGCTAAAATAGAAGTCACCATAATAGTAGCAGTGATCACTAAAATCCCATGTATTACATGAGGTATTTCCAGCTCTAATTGAATTCATTCCATTGAAGAGGTAATCAATCTTCTGGCTCAGATAATCGGGGGACGATGGATTGGTAGAGTACGTTGGGTGATTCGGTGGATCCACCTCGTAGGCGTGCGCGTACCAATTTATCATTGCAAGCCCATTTGCCGAGTACGGGGTCTTGTTAAAATCCCCGCCAACGAGAGATATGGACTCTGAAAGCAGCGAAACATAGTAAATATAGGCTTCGTCGTTCTGTTGTTGAGGCATTACGTGCGTTTCACACATCAGCGCCGGGCCTGCATAAGTTAATTTGTGGCGGCAGATCAGGGCGCGCGGTTCACCATTGTAAGGGGTCAAATTTCGCTGAATCTTGCTGCTTGCATTACTGCCAAGTGTAAACATGGCGGTCCCATAGTTGTTGCATTCTCCACCCACGTGCTCAGATATATAACGATCATATGTATATCCCAATTTTTCCATAAAGGCAATTAGCCCATTGTTAAGGTTCCAACTGCATACTTCATTAAGGGTGACAACCCACGGGTTGGGACTAGTGCTTGCCACAATGAACTCGACAACTTGATATGTTGCTGGATCGTACCCGTATTGTTCCCCGCATGAATGCCCACACATGTTAAATTGCTGTGCAGGCACATGCCATACCGTGTCGGCAGCGGCGCTGGGGGGTCCGGCGGCTTGGGCGAAGGAGAATAGAACGATAAACGCAATACCAGAGGCAAGTGATCTGCGGTGATTCCTAGCCAGAACCCTCATCTGATTCTCCCTTCGTTATCAGCGAGCATGGTCAGCCAACGTTGACGATTCGGAAGTCGACTGGACTCGAGCCGAGAGCCACGAACCGGCCGTTCGCGCTCACACCGACCCAGCGATCGTCGGGGTCGATCGCCACAGAGTTGGTGTTACCACTCGTTGCCTGGACGGGCGCGTCCATCGAAGGCGGTACAGAGAGGTACAGTCTGCCCGACGAGTCGAATCCGCTCGCCCACGCGACGGTCGTGGCAACCGTCGCGGACGCCACCCCGGATGGCACTGGTGTCGGCGTATCAAAGTCACCTCTGTGGGTGATAATGCCCAGTGTGGTGACCAGCCCACCCGAGACGCAGTTCGTCGACGGGTTCCCATACTTGCCGAATTTGATCGTATGGGTGGGGCCGGTCCACTTGCCGTCTGTGAGTGTCCAGATCTGCATCTTGCCAGCAGAAGTCTCCGTGTCTGTCGGATCAGTTGACGGCGAGGACGATGTCGCCGCAATCACGGTGTCGTCCCGGAGACGGCAGACATCGTGTCCTTGGCCAGGGAGTGCGGGGAGCTTTTTCACTCCGTCGGTTGTCACTGTGAAATAGGTGTTTTCGGCCGTCCGCACGATGACTTCGTCCCCACCAGCGCTAAACCTCACTAATTCCGGGCGGACATCTGTGACTCCCGGGATCGCGACCATCGCTTTGACGGCGCCCGTCGCTGCGAGAAAGGTCACGACGGGCACGCCGTGATCACATATTGTCTCCTCTCCCTGTGAATCGACCCTCTCACAATGTACTCCTCCCACTGCGTACCCGCCTGACCATGGAACAAGATTCGGCCACTGCAGATCGGGCAGGTCCACTGGCGCCGTACCTCCAATGGGGGACACGACACTCGCTGAAATCTTGTCTCTGGGCGCGTCCCCGACCCCGGACTGGTAGGTAAGCAGCATTGCGTGACTTTCATCACCTACAGCAATGCGCATACGCGAACGTTCCGCCCCCGAAACAGCCTGCATCTGAAGAACGGGAAACACGGTTGCAGAAGAAGGTGCACCCGGATCTTCGTATTTCGTTACCGTCTTTGAAGGCCCAGAACCGCAGCCAACCGCAACCAAGACAAGCGCTACCAAAGCTGCCGTCAAACGTCCGACCCTGAATCCATATCGCCGGACCGTCACGGCTGAAAACCTAGCGGCAAGTCATCGTAAGTCATCGTAAGTCATCGTAAGTCATCGTAAAATTGGAAGCGCA
>CAZJAZ010000060.1:0-12595 GCA_964544305.1 uncultured Iamiaceae bacterium
GCACGCTCGGCCTCGAACAGGCGGCGGAATACACGGCCTTCACCCTTGGCGCCTGGCACAACTTCGGTGAGGTAGAACGCACCGATAATCATGTCCTGGGTTGGGGTGACAAGCGGGCGTCCGTGCGCAGGCGACAACACGTTGTTCGCCGAGAGCATCAGCACCCGAGACTCGGCCTGGGCTTCGGCCGACAGCGGCAAATGCACCGCCATCTGGTCACCGTCAAAGTCGGCGTTGAACGCGGTGCACACGAGCGGGTGAATCTGAATGGCTTTGCCTTCAACGAGAACCGGCTCGAACGCCTGGATACCAAGACGGTGCAAGGTCGGGGCACGGTTCAACAACACCGGGTGTTCTTTGATGACCTCTTCGAGCACTTCCCACACCTGCGGGCGACGACGCTCAACCATGCGCTTCGCCGACTTGATGTTCGGAGAAACCTCGGTTTCTTGGAGCTTCTTCATCACGAACGGTTTGAAGAGTTCCAACGCCATCTGCTTGGGCAGACCACACTGGTGCAGCTTGAGCGTTGGGCCACACACAATGACCGAACGACCCGAGTAGTCAACACGCTTACCGAGCAGGTTCTGACGGAAACGTCCTTGCTTCCCCTTGAGCATGTCCGAAAGCGACTTGAGGGGACGGTTCCCCGGGCCGGTCACGGGACGGCCACGTCGACCATTGTCAAACAACGCGTCCACCGCTTCTTGGAGCATGCGCTTTTCGTTGTTCACGATGATCTCGGGGGCGCCAAGATCCAACAGACGCTTCAAACGGTTGTTGCGGTTGATCACCCGGCGGTATAGGTCGTTCAAGTCAGACGTTGCAAAACGGCCACCGTCAAGTTGCACCATGGGGCGCAAGTCCGGCGGGATGACCGGCACCACGTCCAAAATCATCGCTGACGGATCGTTCGTGCGACGGTTGTTCTCGTCACGCTGATTAAACGCAGCCAAAATCTTGAGCCGCTTGATTGCTTTCTGCTTGCGCTGCGCAGACAGCGGACGTCGACCATCCGACGCGTCCAACGCGGCACGCAATTTCACTTCTTCTTCATCAAAGTCGAGCAGGCCGATCAGCTCTTTGATCGCTGCGGCACCCATGCCACCGGTGAAGTAGTCGCCGTAGCGGTCAACGAGTTCGTGCCACAGGGCCTCGTCTTCCAAAATCTTGCGCGAGAACAGGGCTTTGAACTCGTCGAACGCACGCTGAACCGTGTCGAGTTCATCTTCGTAACGCTCACGAATCGACGCGACATCTTTTTCACCCTGGCGCTGCGTGGCTTTGATGTCGGCTTCTTTTGCGCCATCATTTTCGAGCGCTGCGATCTCATCTTCAAGCGCTTTGAAACGACGGTCGATTGCCAAGTCACGCTCGGATTCGATTGCGTCTTTTTCTTCACGCATCTCGACTTCAAGGTTTGGCAAGTCTTCGTGCCGTTTGTCTTCGTCGACCGAAGTGACCAGGTTCGCCGCGAAATAGATGACCTTTTCAAGCTGTTTGGCTTTGAGCTCTTCACGCGGTTCGGTGCCCATCAACAGATAGGCAAGCCAGCTTCGTGTGCCCCGCAGATACCAGATGTGGACGGCGGGTGCAGCGAGTTCAATGTGACCCATGCGGTCGCGTCGAACCTTGGAGCGGGTGACTTCAACGCCGCATCGTTCACAGATGATGCCTTTGAAGCGCACGCGCTTGTACTTGCCGCAGTAGCACTCCCAGTCTTTGGTCGGACCAAAGATCTTTTCGCAAAACAGCCCGTCTTTTTCTGGGCGGAGCGTGCGATAGTTGATCGTCTCTGGTTTCTTGACCTCACCGTTTGACCAGGTGCGGATCGAGTCAGCGGTTGCGAGTCCGATCTTGAGTTTGTCGAAGTTATTGACATCAAGCATGTGGTGTAGTTCCCTTCACAGTTCTCATCGTCACGTTCACCGAGTTGCACCGCTACGGCGGCGATCATCGTCGTCTGAGCCTCGTTCGGGCCGTGAAATGTCGATGCCGAGTTCTTCGGCGGCGCGGTACACGTCGTCGTCTAGGTCACGCATTTCGATCTCTTCACCCGATTTGGCGAGCACCTCAACGTTGAGACACAGCGCCTGCATTTCCTTGATGAGCACTTTGAATGATTCTGGGATGCCCGGTTCGGGAATGTTGTCGCCCTTGACAATGGCTTCGTACACCTTGACTCGACCGAGCACGTCATCGGACTTGATGGTGAGCAACTCTTGGAGGCAGTAGGCAGCGCCGTACGCTTCGAGCGCCCACACTTCCATCTCTCCGAAACGCTGACCACCGAACTGGGCCTTCCCACCAAGTGGCTGCTGGGTGATCATTGAGTACGGTCCAGTTGAACGGGCGTGAATCTTGTCGTCCACCAAGTGGTGGAGTTTCAAGATGTACATGTAACCAACCACGATCGGGTTGTCGTATTTTTCACCGGTACGACCATTGAACAATGTGGTCTTACCGTCGGATTGCATCAGTCGGCCACCGTCGCCGTACTCGGGGTACGGTGATTCAGGATGCAAGTGCTCGAAGATTTTTTGGATGGTCGGGTGCTTGCCCGCCATCGTTTCTTCGTCCCAGTAGGCACCGTCGAAGACCGGGGTAGCGATCAGAGTTGACGGCGCGGTGTTGATTCGGGTCTTGTTCTCGGTGCCCCGCTTTGGCGCTTCGCCAACTTCGGGGTGTTTCGCGTCAATGGCGTTCCAACCCCAGCGAGCCGCGTAACCCAGATGCGATTCCATGACCTGGCCGACGTTCATACGTGAAGGCACACCAAGCGGGTTCAAAATCACGTCGACGGGCGTACCATCAGCCATGAATGGCATATCTTCGATCGGCAGGATCTTCGAGATGACACCCTTGTTACCGTGTCGTCCAGCGAGTTTGTCACCGACAGAAATCTTGCGCTTCTGAGCGACATAGACCCGCACGAGTTGGTTCACACCGGGGGGAAGTTCGTGTTGATCGTCACGGGTGAAGACCTTGACGTCAATGATCTTGCCGGATTCACCGTGGGGCACCTTGAGTGATGTGTCACGCACTTCACGGGCCTTTTCACCGAAGATCGCCCGCAGCAAGCGCTCTTCTGGGGTGAGTTCGGTTTCACCTTTCGGCGTGACTTTTCCAACGAGCACGTCGCCGGTGTCGATCTCGGCACCGATGCGAATGATGCCTCGTTCGTCAAGATCAGCGAGGATGTCTTCAGAAAGGTTCGGAATGTCTCGTGTGATTTCTTCGGGGCCGAGTTTGGTGTCACGGGCGTCGATTTCGTGCTCGTGAATGTGCACCGATGAAAGCACATCGTCTTTGACGAGACGTTCCGAGAGGATGATCGCGTCTTCGTAGTTGTAACCCTCCCATGGCATGAAGGCCACGAGCAGGTTCTTCCCCAATGCAAGCTCACCGTTGTCCGTTGAGGGGCCATTTGCAAGGATGTCGCCTTTGCGCACCTTGTCGCCCTGGCGTACGACCGGACGTTGGTTGATGCAGGTGTCTTGGTTGGAACGTTCGTAACGCTGCAACTCATATTCGCGTCGGCCAGCTTTGGCGTATTCGACGGTCATTACGTCACCAGACAAACGGGTGACGACACCGTCATCATCGGCGATGATCATCGCGTTGGCATCCCGTGCCGCGCGACTTTCGATACCCGTACCGATGTAGGGGGCCTCGGCGTAAAGCAACGGCACAGCTTGGCGCTGCATGTTTGCACCCATCAGGGCACGGTTTGCGTCATCGTGTTCAAGGAACGGAATGAGCGCGGTTGCCACAGAAATGATCTGGCGTGGCGAGACGTCCATCAACTGGACTTCGTCGGCAGGTACTTCAGACACGTCCGTTGAAGCGGCAAAGAACGACTCGCGTTCAAGTTGCAGCTTCAGGTCAGCAAGGTTTGCCGCTTGTGGCGAACGACGCACCAACACGGCGTCACGAATGAACTTGCCTTTGTCATCGGTCGGGGCGTTCGCCTGGGCGACGACGTACTCTTCTTCTTCGTCTGCGGCGAGATAGCGGATCTCGTCGGTCACCCGGCCGTTTTCAACAACCCGATACGGTGACTCAATGAAACCGAACTGGTTGACGCGGGCATACGTTGCCAAGCCACCGATGAGACCAATGTTCGGGCCTTCAGGCGTTTCGATCGGGCACATGCGGCCGTAGTGACTGAAGTGCACGTCACGAACTTCGAAGCCGGCACGTTCACGAGACAAACCACCCGGGCCAAGCGCGTTGAGGCGGCGGCGGTGGGTCAAACCTGACAGCGGGTTGACCTGGTCCATGAACTGGGACAACTGGCTGGTTCCGAAGAACTCTTTGATTGCGGCAACCACAGGCCGGATGTTGATCAGGCTTTGCGGGGTGATTGCTTCAACATCTTGGGTGGTCATGCGTTCACGCACAACACGTTCCATGCGGCTCAGTCCGATACGAACCTGATTCTGGATCAGTTCACCAACCGAACGGATGCGACGGTTCGCGAAATGGTCCTGGTCATCAAGGCGGTAACCGGGTTCAGCGTTGACCAAGTGGAGCATGTAGGTGGCTGTGGCGAGCACTTCACAGCGGCTGAGCACCGGCTGGTCTTCGTCGGGACGATCAAGGTCGAGCATGGGGAACAACTGGGCAAGGCGGTCAAGTTCGTGACCGATCTTGCGGTTGAGTTTGTAACGGCCAACTCGAGAAAGGTCGTAGCGGCGGTTCTCGAAGAATGCCGTGCGGAAGTAGTTGCGTGACGATTCTGCGGTGGGCGGTTCGCCGGGGCGTACTCGCTTGTAAATCTCGATCAGCGCTTCTTCTTGAGTGGGCGCAATGTCTTTGTCTTTTTCCCATTGGCCTTCGAGAAAATCAAAGTGACGGACAAACGCGTCCAAAAAGCCGGGGCAGTTTTCTTCGTCGTAGCCAAGGGCACGAAGCAGCAAGAAGAGGCTCAGGCGACGCTTGCGAGCGACGCGCACACCAGCGGTGATGTCTTTCCCGGGTTTTTGTTCGACGTCAAATTCAATCCATTCACCTCGATATGGGTGGATTGTCCCAGTGACGAGCTGATGCTTGGACAGGTTGCGAAGACGGAATCGTTCACCTGGTTGGAAAATCACACCAGGCGAGCGCACGAGCTGAGACACCACAACTCGCTCGGTGCCGTTAATGATGAACGTGCCACGTTCGGTCATCATGGGGAAGTCACCCATGAACACGGTTTGCGACTTAATTTCGCCCGTTTGCTTGTTTTGGAACTCGGCGCGCACGAAGATCGGTGCGGCGTACGTCATGTCTTTTTCTTTGCATTCCGCAACCGAGAATTTTGGCGGCGGACGCAGGTCTTCATCGTCTGGGTCGAAGCTGAGGTGCAGTTCGAGTGTTTCGGTGAAATCCCGGATCGGAGAGATATCAGCGAACGTGTTCGCGATCCCGGTGTGGACAAACCATTCGAACGATTCGCGTTGAATGGCGATCAGATCGGGAATGTCGAGAACCTCTTCGAGGTTTCCGAACGAATAGCGGTCCCTGATTGGCAGACGAGACGTCAACGTAAGCTCCTCGGCTTGGTGTACACACGCGTGGGTTGGCGACGTGACAGCGCGTCGTTCTATCCGGAGATAGCGGGGGGAGACACAGCCATCGCCGCGTTCAAGGCTAGAACGCGCGTCAATCCAGGAACAACTCAGGTTTCCGAGCGTCCTGGTACGGGGGATCAGCCACTACTCCCCGAGTACTTCAACCTTCATGGTACGCGAGTCGCCTCGCGCAAACAAATGCGCACTACCGACACCTGGCGCATTATGGGCGATGGGAATCAGGTCGCCCACGCGGGTTTGGTCGTTGTCAACTGTACCTGTATGGATACGTTGATGACGGTCACGTTCCCAGAAGTGACCACTGCCTGTTGATAGTCAGGCACGGGCGCTGGATAGCCAACACCCGGGGTGCTGTGCGCGTAATTCCAGTCTATCCAACCAAGCGGGCTGCCCGTGGGCACCCCATCTTCACCCAATTGTTGGAAAGGCTGCTGAATATCAGCGTAGTAGGTGCCTGGCGCCACGTTGGTGAAGGTGTAGGAAATCAGTGAATCATTTGCATTGATATGAGTTCCCACCGATGAAATGAGCGTGGATGTGCGATCGGCCGCTGCGTACAGGGAGACATTCTCGTCCCCTGTCGTTGGCACTCGAAGCGGAGACTTTGCCGGATTCGTCAACCCGTCCATCATTTGGATGTTGACCTGAACTGAACCGGGAGCCGGGGGAAGCGTCGTTACCGAAGCGGCGGCCGCCACACTGGGTAAAGCCACGACAGCAACCGCTGCAGCCGCGGCCGCACCACCGGCCTGCAGCACCCTGCGGCGGGACCAAGCGGGCGATTCAACAAGGCCGAGTTCGATCAAACCTGCCATCGCTGGTTCAAGATCGGCAGGAATCGACTGAGCACCTTCAAGCGCGGCCCGAAACGCCTCAACCTGCTCGCCGACCAGATTAAAAACCTGTGGTTTGGAGGGATCCAGAATCAGCATCCCCCTATCAACACTCTCAATTTCCAAGCCAGCTTTTACTGAAAATGACACTTGGTTCGGGTCCTTCCCTCAAGAAACAGTACGGACGATGACACTACAACACTTTTGCTTAACAAGACGGTTCATCCTTCCACGGATGCCCTTCATGTGGGCTGAGTTGCCCTTGCCCGAAACTTCAACCCGAGAGATGCAAGACTCAAACGGGTATGCAAAAAGAACGCCTGTCATCTCCGCACCAGGCCGTGGAACAAATCGCACCAACCGACACGCTCGGCCTTCCCCTTGGCACCGGCCAGCCGGTGCGCTTTATCGAGGCGCTCGGGGCCCGTACCGACTGGGTTGATCTCAAGATCTATGCCGCGCTGCTTACCGTGCCAAGCGACGTGTTCACCCATCCAAACGTGCACTATCTCTCAGGATTTTTTGGCCCAATGGAACGCATCTTGCGTGACCAAGGCGCCAACATCGGTTTCGTACCCGCCGATTTTCGCCGTTACATCCGGCTCTACGCGGAACAAGCGCCACGGGTCATGGCCACTGCCGCCGCGCCACCCAACGGCGATGGTTGGTGCAGCCTGTCGCTGCACGCGGGCGCGAGCGTAGACGAACTCGTTGCCGCCGGTCGTGACCCGAACCGAGTCTTGATCGTCGAGACCAGCCCGCACTTTCCATGCACGTTCGGCTTTGCTAACGAGCGCAATGCGCTGCACATCGATGACATTGACGTGCTCATCGAAGCGGACGGGTCGCCCACGGCCATTGATGACCCGTTGCCAACCGACATCGATAAGGCCATCGCCGGATTCGTACAGACCCTCATTCCAGACGGTGCCACCTTGCAAACCGGCATAGGTGCCGTGCCTTCAATGGTTGCCTCATTACTTGCTCAGGGAACCGGTGGAGACTACGGCATTCACTCAGAAATGTTCACCACCGGCCTCATGCACCTACACAAGGCGGGCAAAGTTACGAATATGAAAGGCACCTACGATGGCGTGTCAATCGCCACCTTTGCGCTTGGCACTCGCGATCTCTACGAGTGGCTCAACAATAACGGTGACGTTGCATTCTTACCCGTCGAACTCGTGAACTCACCCGAAGCAGTGTCAAAGAACCGCAAAAGCGTCACCATCAATGGTGCGATGTCGATCGATATTGCCGGCCAGGTCATCGCCGACACGATTGACGGCAAGCAGTACTCGGGTATTGGCGGCCACGAAGACTTCGTGTCGGCGAGCGCGTTGAGCCTTGACTCTCGGTCAATCATTTGCATGCCCTCAACAGTGACCGTGAATGGTGAATGCCGCTCACGCATCGTGCCATGGCATCCAGCAGGCACAATCATCACCACGCCACGGCATCAGATCGACGTTGTTGTCACCGAACATGGTATTGCCGAGTTACAAGGTCGCACCGTGCATCAACGCGGTATGGAGCTCGCCGAAATCGCGCACCCCGATTTTCGTGACGAGTTACGTGCCGCAGCGAAGCGAACTTCGGGCGGGGCATCTCCGATCCCCTGAGAACGGGGGGCCGACCTTGTCGCGTTACGGGATGTCTCATCATCACCTCGTCGCAATCTCACAGTCTCGAGTCGGTTTATTACGCTGTCGGACACCCCGCGATCAACCTAGGTGACCCTCATGCTTTCACGGATCTTCCCTCTCTGGCGTCGCACCATGCGTGTCTATCGACTGATGGACTCATTCCATCGCAAAGGCCACGCGGGCGCAGCACTCGCAGTGTCTGAAGTCTGGAAGATCTTTACCGGCATCGAGATTATTCCGGGAGCGGTCATCGAAGATGACGTCTGGTTTGTCCATGGCCAAGGAGTCGTCATTGGCGATAATGCCGTCATCAAAAGCGGAACTCGAATCTTGCAACAAGTCACGCTCGGCGGCGCCCACCGCGATGACTTGGCCATGCCCACCGTTGGCCACGAGGTCTACATTTACGCTGGCGCCAAGCTTGTTGGCGGCATCACCGTTGGTGACTACGCGTCGATTGCGGCAAACGCAGTGGTGACACGCGACGTACCCGAAGGTGCAATTGTCGGTGGCATTCCCGCGAAGATCATTGGTTGGAACGAAGGTTTTGGGCCCGAGCAATAACGAAAAAGGTAACAGGCCCCTTTCGGGGCCTGTCGTTCCAACTTCAGATGTATGCGGCGAAGCCGCATCTTGAACTACTTGAGTTCGACGGAACCGCCAGCCTCTTCAATGTCGGCCTTGGCCTTCTCGGCGTCCGCCTTGGAGGCCTTCTCGAGGATGGGCTTCGGTGCGCTGTCAACGAGTTCCTTGGCTTCTTTGAGGCCCAGGTTTGTCAACGCGCGCACAACCTTGATCACGCCGATCTTCTTGTCGCCCGCAGCGGTCAAGACAACATCGAACTCGTCTTGCTCTTCGGCAGCCTCGCCGCCGCCAGCCGCAGGGGCTGCGGCCGCAACCGCGACCGGGGCAGCAGCGGTGACGCCGAAACGCTCTTCGAAGGCGCTGAGCAGTTCACTCAGCTCCAAGACCGTCAGGCTCGCGATGTCGTCGAGGATTTGTTCAGTGGTTGCCATGGTTCAGCTCTCCTGTTCGGATCCGGCTTCGGCCGGGGTTTCTGTAGTGGCCTCGGCGGCCGGGGTTTCAATTGCGTCCTCAGCGACTGGCGCTTCGGATTCTTGGGACGGTGCTTCATCTGCAGCGGTCTGGTCGTCGCTGGCTTCATCTGCCGGTGCATCTGCGGCGGGAGCCTCCGCGGGCTCTGGTGCCACCGCAGGCGCTTCGGCGGGCATCGTGTCGATCAACGCCTTGATTCCGTACGCCAGGTTGCGAGGCATGGCCTCCAAAAGCCCAGCGAACTTGGTCATCGGTGCAGCCAACGCACCAGCGAACATCGACAACAACACGTCGCGGGACGGCAGATCAGCGAGCGCAATGAGTTGCGCCGTGTCGATCGGCGCACCGTCAACAAGACCGCCCTTGAGCACAAGCGCGTCGTTCTTCTTCGCAAAATCACGCAATGCTTTCGCGGCAGCAGCGGCGTCACCGGCACTGCCATCGGCTTTGTCACCAACGAAGGCAATCGCGGTCGGTCCGGTCAGCAATGCATCAAGGTTGATGCCTGCATTCTGAGCGGCGATGCGTACCAGCGTGTTTTTGTAGATCTTGTACTCGCCACCGGCGGCGCGCAATTCGCGACGCAATTCGGCCAATGCGGGCACGTTCAGCCCGCGGTACTCCGTCAGAAGCACCGCGTCTGCGGCATCAAACTTGGCTTCGAGTTCCGCGACGGCAGCGACTTTTTCTGGTCGGGGATTCTCCATAGCTCACCTTGTGGGGTTGGAACGGATACGGACGATTCACGTTGCAACGAGATCCACCGCGCAAAGAGTGAACACCTCGTTGAAGAAGCGTCCGCCTCGTCAGGCTGATCGTGGGATCATTTCAGCGTGAGCACCGGAGGTCTTTGGCGAGCAGATGAAGTTGTTGTGAAGCGTTACAACACTAGTTGGAGTTGGTCGAAATGTTCGAATCGACCGAGAATTTAGCCAGCGGCGTTTTCCGAAACGGCCACGCGGGCCGGGTCGACTTTGACGCCCGGGCTCATCGTGGCGCTCACGGTCAAGCGACGCATGTAACGACCCTTTGCCGACGCTGGTTTGGCTCGGTTCAGCTCGTCAACCACCGCGGCCAGGTTCGCGACAAGTGCGTCTTCTGCGAAGCTGGCTTTCCCGATGGGAACGTGCACGTTGCCATAGCGGTCGGTGCGGTATTCGACTCGTCCACCTTTGAACTCGCCAACCGCTTTGGCTGGATCAGGCGTAACTGTGCCCGACTTCGGGTTCGGCATCAAGCCACGAGGCCCAAGTACCCGGCCGAGCTTTCCAACTTTGGCCATGAGCGCTGGTGTCGAAATCACCATGTCAAAATCCATGCGGCCGCCTTCAACTTCGGCGAGCAGATCATCGGCACCCACGATGTCGGCGCCCGCGTCACGGGCAGCTTGCGCCGCGTCCCCTTCGGCAAACACTGCAATACGCACGTCTTTGCCTGTCCCCGATGGCAACGCGACCGTGCCACGCACCATCTGGTCAGCTTTGCGCGGGTCAACGCCTAAGCGGGCGGCAAGTTCGATCGTCTCATCAAACTTGGCACTTGCCAACGATTTGACGAGTGCTACTGCTTCTGGGCCGCTGTGGAGGCGCTCCCGGTCGAAACGCTTCGATGCGTTCTGATAGTTCTTTCCTTGCGCCATGATGGCTCCCTCAGACTTTCTTGATCGGCGTGCCGGGCGAGGTCGTCCCGGTCACGGATGTGATTAGTACTAAACGACTTTGAGGCCCATGGAGCGTGCCGTGCCACGCACCTGCTGTTTCGCGCCTTCAAGATCAATGGCGTTCAAGTCGGGCATCTTGGTGTTGGCGATCTCTTCAACCTGGGCCTCGGTAACCGTGCCCACTTCTTCGCGCCCTGGGTTGTTCGCTGCCTTTTCGAGCCCCGCAGCCTGGCGCAGCAGCACCGGCGTTGGCGGCGTCTTCAAAATAAATGAGAACGTGCGGTCTTCAAAGACCGTGATCTCGACGGGCACGATCGTGCCACGCTGCGACTCGGTTGCGGCGTTGTACTCTTTGCAGAAGTCCATGATTGCAATACCGTGCGGACCGAGCGCGGTACCAACCGGCGGTGCAGGCGTGGCGCCTCCCGCGGGGATCTGCACCTTGACGATCGCGGCGACTTTCTTTTTAGCCATGGAATTCCTCGTTTCGAAACAACAGCATCACGTCAACCTGACAAAGCGGCGATGCGAATGAGCGATCCTAGGCGGCGCGGCATTGCCGACGCCACCCGGGCGAAATGTGCTAGAGCTTCGCGACCTGCGCGAAGTCGAGTTCGACCGGGGTTTCCCGACCAAAAATGTTGACCAACACCTTGACTTTGAGCTGGTCGGCGTTCAGTTCGACCACCTCGCCAGAGAACTCCGCGAACGGGCCTTCTTTGACTCGGACGGTTTCACCCAACTCGTATTCGATGCGCGGCTTGCCTGCTTTGGCGGCGCTTTCGGCACCTTCGGGCTTGACCGAAAGGAAATTCTCGACCTCGCGGCGAGGCAGCGCTGATGGCTTTGAACCTTGACCGACGAAACCGGTAACGCCAGGGGTGTTGCGAATCACGTACCACGAATCGTCATCGAGTTCGCAGCGAACGAGCAGATATCCGGGGAACATCTTCTTGTTCGAAACGACTTTGCGGCCGCCTTTAAATTCGACGACTTCTTCCATGGGGATGACCACTTCGTGAATCAACGCTTCCATATGCATCGACGAGGTCCGGGCCTCAAGGTTCTGTTTGACCTTTTTCTCATAACCCGACTGGGTGTGCACCACAAACCAACGACCGGGCCGGTCGTAAGGACTAATGATTTCTTCAGGAGCTGACGGCGGCGCTGCTTC
Organism: uncultured Iamiaceae bacterium; assembly: GCA_964544305.1. Lineage (GTDB taxonomy): Bacteria > Actinomycetota > Acidimicrobiia > Acidimicrobiales > Iamiaceae > JAFDWI01. The sequence goes on from CAZJAZ010000060.1 coordinate 11,949, forward strand.
GTCACTGGAATCGGCTGCATCAACCGCATCGACCGATTCTTCGCTTGCCGTGTCGTTCGTTACGCCAGCGTCATCAACGATCTCATCGACTGTGGGTTCAGCAACGGCCGGAGCATCCGCTTCGATCGGTGTCGGGGTCCCCAGCGAAGCGGGCGCTTGCGGTTCGGTGGTATCGGACAGATCGGAAGTCATCTAAGAGAATACTTTCAGGACGAGATGGGACAGGCCGAAGTCAAGCAAACCGATCAAGGTAGTCATGATCACGAGGAAGGCAAACACGATGATTGAGTAACTGCGAACTTCGTCACGGGTGGGGAAGGTGACTTTCTTAAATTCGGCCATTACCTCACGGAGATAGCGGCGAAGCCACGCAATAGGTCCGAGGCGTTCCTCAGAACTCGCTGCCTTGGGTGCTTGCGCGGCGGCCTTCTTGTTGTCTTTCGCGGTGTTGACCGGGTTGCCGTCAGCGTCCAACGATCCTTGGCGCTGCAACATCCTTCGCGTTTCTCGGTTCATCGCCACGGGCGATCGTGTCCTTCGTCGACGTTGCTTGGTACGTGGAAACTCCGGCATGCCGGTGAACCACAAAAGTGCAGGGCAGGAGGGACTTGAACCCCCAACCGCCGGTTTTGGAGACCGGTGCTCTA
>CAZJAZ010000061.1:0-12420 GCA_964544305.1 uncultured Iamiaceae bacterium
ATCACCCCTGTTCGATCATGGACATCCACGAACTCGTTGTTGGCGGAGAGGGTGGGATTCGAACCCACGGACGGGTTCAAACCCGTCACCTCCTTAGCAGGGAGGCCCGTTCAACCGGACTCCGGCACCTCTCCAAGGTGAGTCATGAGGATACCAACTTCTGCACCCTGGCGAGACAATCGTTCAGTGTCGCCTCTATTGGGTGGCTATTCCCACTCGATCGTCCCGGGTGGTTTCGACGTGATGTCGTAGACCACTCGGTTCACGCCCGCCACTTCGTTAATGATCCGATTCGACATCTTCTCAAGCAAGTCATAGGGAAGCCGCGCCCAATCCGCGGTCATCGCGTCCTCACTCGTGACCGCCCGAATGATGATTGGATGCGCATACGTGCGCTCATCGCCCATCACCCCAACCGATCGAATGTCAGCGAGGACCGCAAAAGCCTGCCAAATCTCTCGCTCAAGCCCGGCTTGGGCAATCTCGGCTCGCACGATCGCATCGGCCTGCTGCAAGATTGCAACCGCAGCACTATTGACTTCACCAATGATGCGCACCGCAAGACCTGGACCTGGAAACGGTTGACGCCACACGATTTCATCAGGCAAACCAAGTTGATGCCCAAGCTCACGCACCTCGTCTTTAAACAAGCTGCGAAGCGGCTCAACCAGATCAAACTCCATGTCGTCAGGAAGCCCACCCACATTGTGATGGCTCTTGATTTTCGCGGCATGCGATGTGCCGGATTCAATGACGTCCGGGTACAGCGTTCCTTGCACCAAGAACCGTGCATCGGCAATCGAGTTCGCAGCATCTTCAAACGTGCGGATGAACAACTCACCGATGATCTTGCGTTTTTCTTCCGGATCAGTCACGCCAGCCAAACGGTTCAGGAAGGTCGCTGAAGCTTCCACGTGCACCAGTTCGATGTGCTGATGGGTGCGGAACGTTTCAACGACCTGTTCGGCTTCGCCCGCTCGCAACAAACCGTGATCAACAAACACACAGGTGAGTTGGTCGCCGATTGCTCGATGCACAAGTGCCGCAGCCACCGACGAATCCACGCCACCTGATAATCCGCAAATGACTTTCGCGTCGCCAACCTGCTCGCGAATCAAGTCAACTTGGGTGTCGATGAATGAATCCATGGTCCACGACGGTTCGCAGCCGCACACATCAAAGAGATACGCGTCAAAGATGGTGTCGCCGGCCTCAGTGTGGATCACTTCTGGATGAAACTGCACCGCGTGGATGCGTCGTTCCACGTTCTGCATTGCCGCAACCGCCGCGTCCCGAGTCGAGGCCGTCACGTCGAAACCTTCCGGAGGACGTGAAATCGAGTCGAAATGACTCATCCACACGACGCTTGCGTCGTGAACGCCACGGGCAAGGAGCATCGCCTTCGGGTCGGTCACCGAAAGCTCGGTGCGGCCGTACTCGCCTCGCCCAGTGCGTTGCACCTCGCCGCCAAGTTGCTTTGCGATGAGTTGCGCCCCATAACAAATACCCAGAATGGGAATCCCCAACGCAAAGATCGCTGGGTCAAGGTCGGGCGCACCATCGGCGTACACCGATGCCGGGCCACCCGACAAAATGATTCCGGTCGCCCTTTTTTGCGTGACCTGTTCAGCGGTAATGGTGTGGGGAACAATCTCGGAGTACACGTGTGCGTCTCGTACTCGCCGGGCGATGAGTTGCGCGTACTGCGCGCCGAAATCAACCACCAGTACGATTTGTTCCGGGTGGTTCTCGTCTTTCACCGGTGTGGACCTCCGTGCACAACAAGGTCGGCTTTGCGCAGATCAGCGAGCGACTGCAAACCGCTCATCGCCATGGTGGAACGCAGCGCACCGAACAGATTCGTTGCCCCACACGTGTCAATTGCCGGGCCAGTCAAGATCTGCTCAAGCGTGCCCACCGGCACTCCATGTTCAACACCACCGCGCGCGAGTGTTGAATGGGCCGCGCCTTGTCCCCAAAGTGCACCTTTTGCTGGGGCGTCACTCGCCGCCGCTAACGGAGGACCAAGTAAGACGGCATCGGCCCCGCACGCAATCGCTTTGGCCATGTCACCGCCGGTGGCAAGCGGGCCGGACGCGATGATTTGCACGTAGACACCGGTCTCTTCCAAATGGCGCTTTCGCGCGGCACGCACATCGGCGATAGCGGTCGCTTGCGGCAGTCCAATTCCGAGCACCTGAGCGTTCACCGCATCGGAGGTTGCGGCTCCACCCACGAGCACGCCGGCCGCACCGGTGCGCATGAGATGGAGTGCCGCACTGTACGACGTGCAACCACCCACAATGACGGGCACATCAAAACGACGCACAAACGTTTTCAAGTTGAGCGGCTCGGTTGCTGACGCAGTCACGTGCTCCGCCGATACAACGGTACCCGCAAGGAGCAGCAAGTCAAGTTCGGCAGCAACGATTACGTCGGCCAAATCAACGGTGCGCTGTGGAGTCACCGAACCTGCGGTTATGACCCCAGCAGCATGGAGTTCTTTGATGCGTTGCCCAACCAACTCTGGATCGATTGGGGTTTCCATGGCCCGACGAAGGATTGTGAGCGCAGCGTCATCGCTTGCTTGCGCGATGTCATCAATGATCGCCTGCGCATTGTCGTGACGGGCCCACAGGCCCTCAAGGTCAAGAACCGCCACGCCGCCGAGACGACCGATCTCAACCGCTGACGTGGGGCTGACAACCGCGTCAAGTGGGCTTGCCAAGAAGGGAAGATCGAGGCGAAATGCTTCGATGTCCCAGGTGAGGTCCACGAGATCGCCGTCTCGAGTTCGACGGGTTGGAACAATAGAAATGTCATCAAGGTCATAGGCGACACGGGCGGTCCGTCCTCGGCCTATCTCAATTTCTGCCACAGGTACTCCTCGTCGCAGGGAACGGTCCAGCCTAATCGGCAAGCAAGTTCACTTGGGATTCTTAACGGTGATTCAGTTGAATGCTGGGTTCGCTGTGGCATGAGCAAACCATGCGACACGACCCGGTTGGCGAGCCAAGACCCGGGACCACAAAGTGGTGGGTTCGGGGGTGGTGACATCATCGGGCTGCGCGTCAAATACCCACCAGCAACCCTGTGCGATTTCGCCTTGCAATTGAGCGCTCCCCCATCCTGCCGACCCCGCAAAGAGACGCAACGCAAGAGCATCAATATCAACTTCATCCACTTGATGAAGGTCGATCGCGCCACTTGGGGTGAGTCCGATGACCGAATCGATCCCAACAGGTCCGCCCTGAAACAATACCGACGGGGATGTGACCGCAGAGGCCCAATCCGGCATGACTTCCACGACGGGCATCTCACTGGGACGATTCAATACGACACCAAGGACGCCATCGGTTTGCACCGCGAGCAACAAGACGACGGTGTGGGAAAAATTGGGATCGGCAAGTTCGGGCGTGGCGACGAGCAGCTTGCCGGCTGCTGGCACCGGTATCCGATGTGACGTCACCCTTTGAGCGCGCGCAACACTTGCCGTGCAACAGCCGCGTTCATTTGGTACATCGCCGACCGTGAGGTCTTGCGTGCGAGCTTGACGACTCCACCTCCGGTCAACTCATCAAACGAATCAAGACCGCTCGTGAGGGCCTCTTTGGTGGCATCGGTCGCTTTATAACCCATGCCCGTGAGCGCTTTGACCACGTCACTCTGCGCAACCGGCTGCGGCGCTGCCCCAGCGATGATACGCAACGCATCCTTGGTGATTTCTGCGCCCTGTTCGACCGCTTCTTGGGGCGAAAGGGTGGCACTTTCTTCACCGTCAATTGATGCCAGCCATCGTCGGACCTTGGTTACGAGGTCGGCGTGCGTTTCACCTTCGAACGATAAGGTTGCCATTGCACAACGTTACGCGTCGCCGTCTTGAATTGCGAGGATGGCTGTCAGACCAGGCGCCAGCATCATCATTCTCCGGCGCGTGGCATCAAGATCCGCCTCTGGTGACGTACGGTCTTCAAGCACCATCAGGTAGTAGTCCTCCCCTAGTGGGCAGAGCACGAGGTCCATGCTGTCGCTTTCAATGACCACATCTCGTACCTTGCCAAAAGGTCCGTCGCGGAACGCGCCGGACGCCGATTGCAAACTCTTGAACAGTCCACTAAACGTCGACGAGAACGCATCGAACTCAAAGTCTGGGTCAACGGTATTCCCAACAAGTTCAATCTCTTCGTCGGTACGGACCACACTCACCGCAACCGATGCGGGAAGGTCTTTGGCGAGTTCGAGCAGGATGCCGGGAACCGCTCTGGGATCTGAGATGCGCCCGCCCGGTTGCGTCTCATGGTCAAGCATGCGGCGTGCCAACGTGCCATCGCCACTCGAGATTGGCTCATACACACGGTCACCAAGACGAGACGACAGGCCCGATTTCGTAACGCTCGTGCCCATACCACCACGGTCGACTCCGTCATTTCCTCGACGCCCAACGAGTTGTCCGGTCGTTGCATCATCGGGCCGATTGTCACGGTGTTCGTCAACAGATGGGACGTCGTCGTCGGGTTCGTCGGCAGCATCGGAATCATCGCCGTCGTTGCTGGCTGCGGAATCGCTTAACTCGTCGTTCGCAGACTCGTCGATTTCGCCGTTATCGTCGTCTCCATCGTCTTCGCCTTCTGTGGAGGCCTCAGCGATCGCATCGTCTAGTTCAAGCGTTTCGTTTTCGTCATCGTCGCCGACCACAACCTCGTCGACTTCGTCATCGACGGCTTCTTGTCCTCGTGTTGAACGATGCGGCAGGTTCGCTTCATCAACCGGCGGACGGGACACCCCGGTGAGTCGATTGGCATCCACTTGACGGCCGAGCGACTTCATGTTGAAGCGTTTCCGGGCAGCGATCTGTTCGAGTCGCTCCTGGTGCTCGTCGTCAGATTGGGACATCGGTTCCTCAGGGGGCGTTCACGTACAGGGGCTTCGAGTCGCGACAGGTCACGTCAACTCTGCTTGATGTGAGATCGTGGACCTCGACTCAATACAGGCGTGTTATCGGACAATGAAACCCAAATCATGATACTTCGCCGCGCTCTCGTTAGACTTCATTCACCTTCCCACGACAAGCCACGAGGTGTCGCCCATGGACCGTCCCCGGAATCTCTTTTCCTCCGAGGACGATGGCGCGCGATTTCCCGCCAAGTTCGCCAAGGAAGGCCTGACTTTTGATGACGTCTTGTTGCTTCCCGCGGAGTCGTCAGTTCTCCCCTCACAAGTCAACACGTCGACGCGTTTAACACCTTCGATCGAACTGAAACTCCCCATCGTTTCAGCAGCAATGGACACGGTCACCGAAGGTCGTTTGGCGATCGCAATGGCACGTGCTGGTGGAATCGGCATCATCCATCGCAATTTGTCGATTGAAGATCAGGCTTCCGAGGTCGACATTGTCAAACGCTCACAATCAGGCATGATCGTTGATCCGGTCACCTTGGGGCCAGATGCGCTGGTGTCTGATGCGCTTGATCTCATGGAGCACTACCGGATTTCTGGCGTCCCGATCACCGATCCGAATCAACGTTTGGTGGGGATTCTTACTAACCGAGATCTGCGATTTGTTGACGACGTTGATCAGCCCATTGCGAACGTCATGCGCAAACCGCCACTCGTGACGGCTTCACCGGGGACCACGCTTGAAGAAGCCAAGGCGTTGTTCTGGGAACACCGTATTGAGAAGCTTCCGGTCGTGGGTGATGATGGACGCTTGTGCGGATTGATCACGGTCAAAGACATCAAGAAGCGACGTCAGTACCCTGATTCGACTCACGATGCGTCAGGGCGTCTGCGCTGTGGCGCTGCCGTTGGGACCGGGCCAGATGCGTTGGATCGGGCCGAGGCGCTTGTCGCGGCAGGTGTTGACGTGCTGGTCGTTGACACGGCGCACGGCCACTCGCGTGGTGTGCTCGATGTGGTCAAAGAGGTGAAGAGTCGCTTTGACATCGAAGTGATTGCCGGCAATATTGCGACCGCACTTGCGGCAGAAGCGCTGATCGGGGTTGGGGCTGACGCGATCAAAGTTGGGATCGGTCCGGGTTCGATTTGTACGACGCGCATTGTTGCCGGTGTTGGGGTTCCCCAGTTGACCGCGATTTATGACTGTGCCGAAGTTGCGCATCGTCGTGGGGCGACGGTGATCGCTGATGGTGGACTGCAATTTTCTGGAGATGTGGCCAAAGCCATTGCCGCTGGTGCCGACACAGTGATGCTGGGATCGATGCTTGCTGGCGTTGACGAATCGCCGGGCGAGGTCGTGCTCCACCAAGGTGAGCGGTACAAGGAATACCGGGGCATGGGTTCAATGGGGGCAATGAAGACCCGCTCGTTCTCGAAGGATCGGTATTTCCAGGGCGATGTCAGTGATGCGGACAAGTTGATCCCGGAAGGCATTGAGGGGCGAGTCGCCTATAAAGGGCCGGTCGCAAACGTGATCTACCAGCTTTCAGGTGGTTTGCGTGCGGCGATGGGTTACTGCGGGACCGAAACCGTTTCAGAAATGCAAGACCACGCGCAGTTTGTGCGGATCACGGGTGCGTCGTTGCGGGAAAGTCACCCCCACGATGTGACGATCACCAAAGAAGCACCCAACTACCGCGAGCGCTAACCCCGCCTTTCCACTTTTTGGGTGCAAACTTTGCGCTTTTTGGGTGCAAAACTGGTCGAAAAACAGACCAAAAGTGCACCCAAAATCTGGTGTTGGCATGCTTGCTGTGGAATTGGTGTAGGCGGGTTTAATGGGTGGGCTCAGACGTGGGCCATGCCGCCGCGCCCGACCGTGCCGGTCAGAAAACCGAGGAGCTGTCGCAGCATTGCCGCAGTTGCTCCCCACACGACGTCCTCGTCCAAATCAAAGAAGAACACCGGAAACTCTGGGCGATCCGGAAACGACCATATCTCAGAGTGAAATCGTGCTGGTTCCAACAATGTCGCGAGCTTCACGGTCAGAATCGCATCGACTTCATCGGGGTTCGCGACCAAACCTGACGGTGGCGCGGGAAGAATGCCGACGTAAGGGACGATAAACGAGCCTGAGGTGACCGTTGAAAGGTGATCGAGTTCACCAACGATGTCGATATCACCTTGCAAACGAATTTCTTCATTTGCTTCACGACGTGCGGTTGCACGCAGGTCTTCATCGCTTGGCTCTCGCCGTCCGCCCGGAAATGAGACTTCGCCGCGGTGTGCCCGCAGGTTCATGGTGCGTCGGGTCAACACAATCAACGTGTCGTCACCCTCTGTGTAAATCGGAGCAAGCACCGCTGATGACCCAAATTCTGGCCCGCTAGTTTCTCGGGGCGATCGCACAGGCGGACCTATTTGTGCGAATGTTGAACGGATCGAGTCGACGCCAAGGAGCGACGGTTCAAGCGTGAGGTTGTTCCACGGTGCAGGCGCACCGGTTCGGGCTCCCGGTGGTTGGGGGATGACCTGATGCTTGCCCGTTGGTCGACCTAACCCCAATGGGTCACCAGATGCAGCATTCGACACGATTGGCAGGCTAGTTCCGCGTCAGACAATGGCGGCCATTTATCGTGGCACTTGACGCTACTCGGAGCACGATAAATGCGAGTTGGGTCGCCGGCTTGGACCGGCGGCCCAATCGACTAACTCATTGGATTTGTATGCGTCGTGTCTGCAAATGCTTGCGTTGACATGATGATTCGTAGCGCTGCTTGCACATCGGATGCCGTGCCGCTTGTCGATGGCATGATGCTCTCGTAGTAGGTCTGCTCGGCAGTCGTCGGATTCCGCTTGTAGAGCGCCAGGACAAGCATCTCGGCCTTGATCTGAACCATCTTCTTATTCTTGAATTCGGAAGCTTCTGAGAACCCAGTCATGACCTTGCCACGGGTGTATTTGCCCGAGTTCAACTGGCCCGTCCAGAACGAATAGCCCGTGTCTCCCGGTTGGTTCCAGGGGCGCTCCAAGACGTTCGCATAAATGAGCTTGATGAAGTCAGAATTTGACTTCGTCCCATAGCGGTTCTTGAACTCGGTCGAACCGGCGAAGTATGACGAGATGTGATCGAGCGTCCAATAGGTTCCAGGTGTCGCACGCTTGTTCATCCAGAAACGCAGGCCAGTGTTGTCAGGTGCCCGCAGGAAGTAGGCGTGATACAAACGAGCGACAGCGAACATGCCTTGGAACTCAGTTGAGTTCCAAATCGAATATGCGGCTGCGGCACAACCTGAGTTCGCAGCGATTGAACCGTACGAAGTGGTTTGTGCCGACGTTGGATTCTTTGCGGTCAAGTCCTGGTACAGCCAGTTGGCACAATCAAACTGATTGCCAAACGGAGCGAAACGTTGCGGCGTTGCGTTGACGTAGCCCGTAATACCTGGTCCATTTGCATCATTTGGCGTGATGGCAATTGAATAATTGTCGGCATTGCGCAGACCCGTGATGAGGTAGTTGCAATTCATGGGCGCCGTTCCGCTACAGATCGTTGAACTTCCCGCGCCACCCGTCCCCGGCGGTGTCACTGCTGTTCCGGGATTGACGTTGACTGTCTTTGTACCGCTCGCATTCGTTGTGTCGGTCGCCACGATGGTGAATGAGCTAATTGGCCCAACAAGCGGTGCGGCTGTAGAACTCCATGATACGCGCACCGATCCGTCGAAGTTTGTTCCGAACTGGTTCGTTGCCCCCGGACGAGTTCCGTCATAGTTGAATGATCGTACCGGGGATTGGGACAACGTTTGCCCCTGCCCATCAATTGCCCATACTTGCCAATAGAACTTGGTTGTTTGGGTATAGGGCAATTGACGATCAAGCGACCAAGCCCGTGAGACGGTGTCCGATTGAATCATTGGATTCGCCGATGGCGTCTGGGTCGTGTTGAGGAAGAAGCGATACCGGACTGCCGTGGGAACCTGGTTCCACGTGAACACAAGGCCGTATTCGGTCGTGAATGAAGCATTGTTGGCCGGTTGCAACAACGTCACACCTGTTGGAGCAATCGTAAAGGTGTACACCGAACTCCATGCGCCCGAGTTGTTGTTGGCGTCAACACCGCGCACCCGCCAGGCATAGGTACCCGCAGGCAATGACGTGCCATTGAATGCATCGTTGTTGTTGCTTGGCGTAATTGACGTCAAGTCGGTGAGTTGATCGAAAGCCATATTGGCGTTCGAGAAGTTGGTATCACCCGCACGAGCTACCTGCACTTCATATCTCGCCGCAAAGGTCTTCGAATCCCAACTCAAAGAGGGTGTCACACCCTGCGTTGAAGCGTTCGTAGGTGTATTCAATGAGACAGCGGTCGAACTCTTTTGGAGCGTTTGTGATGCCCCGTACGTCAAGCCGTTTCCAGTTGCATCAACGGCCTGCACACGCCAGTAGATCGGACCGTCTGGGTAGGTCTTGTGAACGATGTTTTGTCCGTTTGGCGGATTGATGATCGACTGCGGATTGTAACCCCCGTTTGGATCATTCACGTTCCACATGTATGGGGTATACGACGGCTGGTCAACCCATGCCTGGTCAATGATGTTGGAATAGTCCGGCGTGGTCGAAACCTGAATGTGGTACGACATCGCCCCCAGATCTCCTGACGCATAAGGCACTGTCGATGATGCGTTCCAACAGAACGTAGGCACGTCGCTAAACGTCGACACGCCCGTACCGTCGTCACATGCGCTAACCGAACTCGCCGAAATGGTTGAGTTCGTCGCAAGCGTTTTCATACCGGTTATGGCCGTTGACTGTTTATGGAAAGACCAAATTTTCGAAGGCGCTACCGCTGAATTCCCGGAGCCATAGATCGTGCTCACCGCGTTAAATCCGGTCCACCAATTCGCTTTCGCCGGTTGTACGAATACGTAGTACGACTGACCGGCCTGGTTATCTGGAAGCGCTTCAACCGGACGAATGCTGTTTTGCTCTGTGTCGTAGGTCCGCAGAATGTTCGTGAAGTTCGGATCCTGTGCAATGAAGACTCGGTAGTAACTGACACTCGGGTCTGTCGTCCACGAAATCAATGGCGTAGACGGGGTCGTGCAACCAGAAGTGCACGTTACCGCCGAGCCTGCCTGCGTTCTCGTCGTGAAGCTGGTCAACTGCACGTCACTTGGCGGCAACACATTGATCGTCCGCTTCGCAGAACTCGCGATTACCTGGTTGGATGCGTTCAGAGCAACAACTTGCCATGCTCCAGTGCCAACGGGTAGGGGTTGCACTGGGGTAAAGGCCTCGGTCATCGGGTCCATTTGGCCGCTTCCCGAATTGAAGTCTTGCTTCGGAACATACACATTGCCGGCCGGGTTGTCATACCACCACACTTGGTAGTGATCGGCACCGGTCACCGGGTTCCACGCAAACGAGGGTATGTCTTGTGTACTTGCGCCGTCTGCTGGCGAGGGTGACAGCAGGCTCAGTGTTGGCGACGTCGGAGCCGAATATCCGTTCCATTTGAACGAGCGCAATGCTGGCATCGGACTCGTCCGATTTGACCAGTCAACGGCCTGCACTGTCCAAGAGACATTCACGGGACATTGCGGTGAAACTCTGGGGGACGAGGTAATCGATGGGGTGAAAGCCAAGGCAGCCGTCTTGTAGGTCCGCGTGGACGGACTCCCCGTTGGGGCTAGACACGTACTCGAGCCATTGTCCCAAGTCCACCAATTTGTGTTCACGGTAACGAGGTAGTACTGCGCACCAGAAACGCGCGACCACGACATCGTCGGCACAGTTACCGTTCCACTTGTCGGCTGCAAGTTGCTAGGAGCCGCACTGTTGAAGAAGAAGCGAATCGGAGCAGACCAATCGCTTACGAACGCGGCATACGGAGGTCGGTTCGTCGTCGTGAACTGCGCAATGTTCCACGGGTCAGACACTTCGCCTGCTGAATAATTATCAACCGCACGAACCCGCCAATAGATAGTGGTGCCATCAACATAGCCAGGTGACTGTTGTGGACGGTTTGCTTGACACGACCCAAAACCTCCCGGACCAGCGAACTGACCTGGAGGATTTTCATAGGCATAAGGAGACCAATCCGTGTGGTTTGTCATGCATGTGTGGTTCAGCAAGTCCCCCTGATTGATGTAACTAAACCCAGCGTTGTTTGCGAACTGCACAATGTACGCACCGGCACCCGCAACCGGTTTCCAACTAAATTTCAGATCCGGATTCACGATCGTTGATTCCGCGACCGGACTGAGCGGTACGGGCACCGCAAGCGGGTTAATCGTGAATTGCCAAGCATCGCCCGCACTCGTCGAGGGATAGTCGCTCCAACGAGAAAAGTTTCCGGTTCGGTCGATTCCCCGCACCCGCCAGAAATACGAACCATTGTTGAGGGTCTTTGCCGGTGACCACGTCGTCGAGTCAGTCACAATGTCGTACAAGAGGTTGTTGGTCCAATCACCGTTCGGACTGACCTGAACTTCATAGCTTGAAGCACCCGATAACGCTCCCCAACGCAAGATCACGTCGCGCACGGTGGCGTGGTTTGCCGGGCTCTTCAGTGTCGGAATCGCGTCATTTGCGTTGGTCGTGCCTGCGCTCCAGACAACCTGATACGAACAAATCTGTGATGTAGACGAATTGATGCCGTTCGCTGAGGTTCCATAAACCTTGGCGTAATACGTCTGACTATCGGGGACACCTGCTGTCGGCGTGTACGAAGTCGCCTGCGTTGTAAAGGTTTGTGTAGACGCAGGAACAAAAGTGTTGGTAGTGGAGACCTGCAGCGTGTAGCGCATCGTTCCAGGCACTGCGGTCCAATTGAATACCGGTGATTGTGCAGGAAAGTTGACCGGACTCGTTGGGCATGTGAGTGTCGGTGCGCTCCCTTGTTGGTTGGTAAACGAAGCGTTTGCGGACGCACCTGGATTATTAGATGCGTCGTATGCAATCACCGACCAATTGACGGGCCCCGCGGGAAAGTCAACAAAAGGAGCAAACGCGTTCGCAAAAACGGTTGATGTCTGCGGATTTCCATTGTTATCGGGATACGTCACCCGGTAATACGCCGCGCCCGTCACAGTATCCCACGTCAAAGTTGGGTTCGGGCCTGCGGTGATGCCGTTCGGGGCTAAGCCTGTTGGCGCAGGCAATGGTCCTGCCGCGCCCGCCTGCGATGTGACCATCGTGAGCCCATACACGCCGACAAGAAGCAGCGCGAGAAAAGCGCATAACAATTTGCGCGTAAGCGTCACGTGATCGACGTGACTCATGCGGTAGCTCTCCATGGGGGTCCCTTCCCAAAACTTTGCAGACAACTCGAGCGTTTCGAGGATAACACTTCAAACGTTCATTGCGCGACGCTCAACAAACAATGTCGCATCAAGCAGCATTTCGAGCCCAGACGCGCCGATGGCCGGCCCCCATGAAGGGAACCGGCCACCAACAAAGTGCGTCAAACCTTGCGAGAAGGTTTGTTTACATCATGCCACCCATGCCACCCATGCCGCCCAT
>CAZJAZ010000062.1:0-11664 GCA_964544305.1 uncultured Iamiaceae bacterium
GTCGGTCACTGGTCTTCTTTCCACGGTGTGCCATGTCGGTTGAACGGCTTTGATCGTACCGTGGGATCAATTCGCTCGATTACTCTCTTCTTCGAAGAACCTGTGATTGCGTCGCCCTCGGTATTGCCTTGTGTGTTTCGTTGAGGTCCAGTTCCGCTGTGTTGTGTGACATTTGTGACAACGGCCGTTACACTTGTGGCACCGAATGAATAGCCACGGAATGCTGGCTGGCCGTCGACACGCCAGCCATCGTGCGCACCGCCCACATGTCGACCTTTGGGAGACCACCTTCATGCGCCAAAATCCACGCCGCATGAACCACCGGGCAATTACTACGGTCGCTTTGGTGATTGCGCTTGCGATCAGCGGCGTTGCACCAATTGCTGGGGCAGATGATCCAGCTGCGCCAATCACAGCCCCGCCACCCACAACGACGCCAGTCACATCTCCCCCAACCACGGTCGCGGCCACGACAACCCCGTCGGTCACCCAAGCCCCGACAACGACCGCCGCTGGATCCACCTCTGGCTCATCTACGACCTCAACAACATCGACCGCGCCCACCACCACCATTGACCCAGCCACGGTGCAACCCGACGGTTTCGGCTATGCCACGACACCCGCGCCCCTAATCCCATCGTCCGCATCCGACCCGCTCTTCCACGCCGCGCTCACCGTTGACGACGACATGCGCAACCTTGACCTCGCAAAAATCGCCTACCTCAAATCAATCGCCGCACACCAAAAAGCCAAGCACAAGGCGAATGGCACGAAGGCCGCATACGACAAAGCACACGACGCAAACGTGCGCGCCGCAAAGAAACTCGCGTCATCACAATCAATTCTGCGAGCCGCAGCGTTGCACGCGTATGCCGGATTTGGATCCGCACAAACCGCAATTGACACACCCCAAACGCAGGGCGACGAAACGGTGTTGCCGTATCGCACGTATGTGCGCGTCACGATCTCAGATGCAACGCGACACGTGTCTGAGGCGCGAGACGTCCACGATCGAACCAAAACGAAGGACCAAACGACAAGCGATGCGAACCGCAGCGCCAAGCGATCGTTCGACAAAGCCACGGCAACCCGTAAGGCGGCCAAGAATGCCGTAGCCGACGCCGAAGAGAAGCTCGAGCGTGACCAAGAAGCGCTCGCCGCTCAGATCTCCGTGATGCCAGACCTTGCACTTGGCACGCTTGACAAACTCCCCGAAATCACCAAGCTTCCCCCCGGGGCCATCAAAGTCATGAGCCCAGCCGGAACAATTGTCGTACCGGCAACAGCCGACCCACGAACCGCTGTGGCGCTGCAATTCATCATTGCCCAACTCGGCAAACCGTACCTGTGGGGTGGCACCGGACCGAACTCCTACGACTGTTCCGGCCTCATGCTGCGTGCCTACCAGGCTGCAGGTGTGACCACCATGCCCCGCGTTTCACAAGGTCAACAAGTGTGGGCCACACCTGTTGATGCCAAAGACGCACAACCAGGCGATCTCGTGTTTTTCGGACGTCCCGCTTACCACGTGGGCGTGTACATCGGTGGCGGTCTCATGATGGACGCCCCGTATACCGGATCACACGTTCGCGTTGACCGGGTCTGGAAATCGGTGACGGGTTACGGCCGAGTCGTCTGGTAGCGCATAACTATTGACTTCGGTGCCAAGCAGGTAGTCTGCGTGGCCTATGACTGACGGCAACCCCGAACCAACAATCGATGTCGTGGCGATTGGAAGCGCAATTGTTGATGTGCTCGCCCAAGTTGATGACGCTTTCCTTGGCGAGCACGATCTGAACAAAGGGTCGATGGCACTTGTCGACTTGGGTGAATCTGATCGCCTCTATGGAGCGCTGCCTGCAGGGATTGAAGCCTCTGGTGGATCTGCGGCAAACACGGCCGCTGGTATCGGATCACTCGGTGGAACCGTCGGGTTCATCGGTAAGGTGCGTGACGATCAGCTTGGTTCGGTGTTCACTCACGACATCCAAAACATTGGCGTGACCTACACGACCAGCCCCGCGTCAGATGGGCCGGCCACCGCACGTTGCCTCGTGATGGTTACTCCTGATGCAGAGCGCACCATGTGCACGTATTTGGGGGCGGCTGGAACACTCATGTCAGCGGACCTTGACCTTGATCTGATCCGATCCGCCAAGATCGTGTACGCCGAGGGCTATCTGTGGGACGCGCCTCCGGCCAAAGATGCGCTCATCGCGGCGTTTGAAGCGGCACACGCGGTGGATCATCGAACCGCCTTTACGTTGTCTGATGCGTTTTGCGTTGACCGGTTTCGAGATGAGTTCCTTGAGTTGATTGCTAGCCAGGTTGATGTGGTGTTTGCGAACGAATCCGAGTTGTGTTCGCTTTTTGAGACTGATTCGTTTGAGGCCGCCGCGCTTGATGCGCAGCAGTCGACTGCAACCTGGGCGATTACCCGAAGTGAAAAGGGTTCTGTTGTGTTGACCGCAGGTGCGCGTTTTGATGTGCCTGCCGAATCGGTCACGAACGTTGTTGACACCACCGGTGCAGGCGACTTATACGCGGCCGGTTTTCTCTATGGCTACACGTCGGGAGAGTCATTGACCGATTGCGCCCGCCTTGGCTCAATTGCCGCGGCTGAAGTGATCAGCCATATTGGGGCTCGCCCTGGCGTGGCGTTGTCAACCCTGATTTAACTCCTCCCTCGACACTTCCTCTGCCTGGATCTTGTCGAAATACCGGAACTTGTCGCAGAACGGGTCGTTCTAGAGCGCGTTCTGCGACAAGTTCCGGAAAGAAGTTGCGAAGCTCGATAATAGTCGTTATCATCAAGTGTGATGACCATGACGGACGAGCCGAACGTCGCTATTTACGAGCCAGTAGTAACGGATGTGTCGTCCGTGCCAGCTCCTGTTGACGACGAGCTCGGGCAACGTCTGCTTGCGGCGGCTGCAGAAGTCTTTGCTGAACGCGGGTACGACAAAGCAGGCGTCGCCGAAATTGCTCGCCGTGCCGGTGTCACAACCGGCGCGATCTATGCCCGCTACCCGGGTAAGGCCGAACTCTTAGTCGAAGCGATTGACCCGCACGCCACCGATGAGCTCGAAACGCTCTTTGCCGATCATCATTTCCAGGGCCGCATGGAAGACATCTTGCTTGCCGCCGGTACAAATCTGGTCCAACCTGCCCAAAGTGACGCAGGCGTGTCGGCCTTGCTCTTAGAGTCCTTCGTTGCGGCACGCCGTCACGACGATGTGGGGCGAGTCATGCGCAACCGAGTTCTCGAACGCCAGGATCGACTCACCGAAATTGTTGAAGTAGCCAAAACGCAAGGTGGAATTGACCAGTCATTCGATACCGAGTCACTCGTGTTGTTCTGTCACGCACTCGGATTTGGATTCTTGCTCATTGACGCCATCGGACTCGAGAAGCCCGATTCGCAACATTGGCAACACCTCATCGCAAATCTCGTCGCCGCGCTTGGGGAAGCGCCGACGCGAACCAACCCACAACCACCGCAACATCAAGGGGAAACACCATCATGACTGTCACCGAACCCACGTTTGAAGACGTCGACGACCTACTCGCACTCACCAACCAAGACGTCGACGAAGCGTTGCATTCGGTGTCTGATAACGCGGATGCCATCTTCACCTGGGACTACGAAAAGGGTGCCCGCCCTCGCCTCAACAAGTTGTATGAGAAAGCGAAACGCTCACAGTGGAATGGGGAAACCGACCTCGATTGGTCGATAGAAGTTGATCAAGAAAAGATCGCTCGCGAACAAGGCGTTGTGGGCGAAGACGTGTTTGGCATCATGGGCATTGATCTGTCAGGCACACCTATGAAGAAGTGGTCGCAAGACGACTGGGTGCGCTTTCAGATCGAAACGCAGAACTGGTCACTGTCACAGTTCATGCACGGCGAACAGGGTGCGCTTGTGTGCACCGCCAAGATCGTCGAAACAGTTCCCTGGATCGACGCGAAGTATTACGCCGCGACCCAGGTTATGGACGAAGCCCGTCACGTTGAAGTGTTCTCGAAATATCTCGATACAAAAATGAACGGGCATTACCCGATCAACTTTCATCTGCGTGCACTCCTTGACGACATCATCAATGACTCGCGGTGGGACATGACGTATCTGGGCATGCAGATCATGGTTGAAGGGCTCGCCTTGGCCGCGTTCGGCATGGCGTACCAAACCACATCTGAGCCGCTGCTCAAACAACTTCTCAAGTACGTCATGGCCGATGAGGCTCGTCACGTGGCATTTGGGGTGCTCAGTTTGCAAGAGTTCTACCAAGAGCTCAACGCATCCGAACTGAAAGACCGCCAAGAGTTTGCATATGAGGCCGCAGTGCGCATGCGCGACCGGTTCTTGCAGCAAGAAGTCTGGGAACGCATGGGCGTCGACCCCAAGATCGCCATCAAAGTTTTCAACGTTGTTGACAAGTCTGAAGACCCGTTCCAGCAATTGTTGTTCTCAAAGATTGTGCCGAACTGCTCGAAACTTGGCCTGCTTGACGCGAATGACGGTTGGCTGCGCAAGCGCTTCGACACACTCGGAGTGACACAGTTCGAGAACTTCGCCGACACCGGCGAGGAATACCTCGACTTTGACGTTGCAGCCGACCTCGCTGAACGTCGCACCGCTAGTTGAGTGAGACCTCGCACCAATGCGGTGTGAGGCGGGATCAGTGATATTTAACGAACGGGTTCATCTGCGGGAGGCAGATACTCAAAGCGTTGATCGCCAAGAAGCACGAGCGTTGACGCGATCCATCCGCCCATTGCAGCAAAATGTCGATCGAGCACCGAACCGTCGGTGAGCGAAGCTTCATCGAGCTCGTAGGTGCCCTCATAGGAAATTTCAAGCGCGTACTCGGGGTTTTCGAAATCTTCATCGAAGACCGTTTCAAGCGTGGTGCCCATCCGCTCCAAATGGTTGGTTCCCATAGCTGCGCTTTGGCGGGGGAGTGCTTCCATGAGCGGCGCAATCTCTGGCGTGGCGGCAAGGCGCTGAAGCCGCAGCACGATCTCGATTTCGATACGGGGAAACTCAGCAATTGGTTCACCGATATACCAACTGCGATAGGCACTTTGTGACCAGGTTGGCCACGCCAAGGAAAGGTCAGCGCGGGCACGTGGTGGTGCGCCTTCGCCGGGAAGCGAGTAGGAGGTTTCCCAGGTGAGGTCACCAAGCAATACGTCGGATTGGAATCGTTCTTCGAAAGCTTGGCGTTCGAGAAACGCGCTTTCAACTGCGTCACGCAACGCGCCAATTGCATCAGTGAACACGTGATCCAACATCCAGCTAACCTACCGGCCGATGCGAGGTGTTGCGTAAGTAGCGGGCTTGGCGAAAGGCAACCCAAATTGGGAATGAGCCGACGCTGGCAGTGTGTCGCCACACTTGGGCACTAGCGTTTCACGAAGTGAACGACACGACCGATGACGCTCCACCGGCCGTTCACGCCGCGGAGGTTTGTCCTCCTTCAATAAAGCCGCGCTATCGACCCGACATCCAAGGACTTCGCGCCATAGCCGTTCTGCTCGTCGTGATTTATCACAGCGGGTTCGGCCTCCCTGGCGGGTTTCTCGGTGTTGACGTGTTTTTTGTGATCTCTGGGTATGTGATTGGGCGGTTGCTGCTGCACGAGCACTCCACAACTGGCCGTATCGCCCTTGGCGCGTTCTATGCCAGGCGTGTCCGACGCTTGCTCCCAGCACTTGGTGCGATGTTGGTCTTTGTTGGCATCGTCGCAATCCCTGGGCTCAGTCCGATCGGGGATATCAGAACCTCAACAATGCAGATCGGTATCGGTGCGGCGCTCTACATTTCGAATGTGGCGCTACTTGTGTTTCAGAAGGTGGGCTATTTCGACCTCAGTGCGACGAACAATCCGCTTCTCCATACGTGGACGCTTGGTGTTGAAGAGCAGTTCTACGTGTTCTTCCCACTCTTGCTACTGCTTGCCGCGAGTCTTGGGCGACGCATTCGCACGTCGTTCAGGCGTGTTGTCATTGCTGCACTCGTTGCGCTGGCAATCGTGTCGTTCGTTGTGGGATCGGTATTAAGCGGATCTGTTGTCCAACAAGTGGGGTCGCTTCCTTCTGCATCAAGGATTGCTTTTTATGCGTCACCAACTCGCGCCTGGGAGTTCTTAATTGGGGTACTGCTGGTTTTTGTCGAGCCCATGATGCGTCGGTTGCGACCTGGCGTCGTTCACCTGCTGTGCATTGTTGGTGTCGCTGCAATTGTGGGGTCGGCGTTTGTATTTGATGAGTTCTCTCCGACGCCAGGCCCGACCACACTGGTGCCCGTGATTGGGTCAGCACTGGTGATTTTGGCTGGATCAGTGGTCGCTGGTGCACTCCAGCGATTGCTCGCGAGCCGATTGTTCGTGTGGATTGGCGACCGGTCTTATGGCTGGTATTTGTGGCATTGGCCGATCATCGTTTTTGTGCGGACATCGTTTCCGACCGCTCCGACGTGGGTAATTCTCGTGGCTGCGCTTGGGGCACTTGTGCCGACCGAAATTTCCTATCGTTTCCTTGAGACCCCAATTCGTCATGACCCGAAGTGGATTGGACGGCGTGCGCTGCGACTTGTCGGTGTTTCTACTGCGGTCAGTATCTTCGCACTCGTCTTGTTGGTGGCGTTTCCTTCTGGGTTTGCGCCGGGAGTGAAAGCAGTCGAGGCCGCCCAACGCCCGCAAGCCACCGGTCCAACGGGATGTCTTGTTACGGATGGGACTGATGATCCCAAAGCGGAGTATCACTGCACCTGGGCGGTTCGAAACCCAACGAAGAAGATTGTCATGGTGGGAGATTCTCACACCGGGGCGTTGGCTGAGGTGATGGGCTTTGAGGCCCGTCGCGCCGGGTATGAGCTCAGCGTGGCGTGGCGGCCCGGGTGCCCTTTTGCTGATGCTGACCGGGTTTACCGAGACCCCGGGTTGACAAAGGACTGTCGGGCGTTCGTTGAACGAACAATGCGCGCAATTCGTTTGACGCACCCTGACCTGGTGATTTTGGCGTCACGGCAAAGCAGCCTGGTTCACCTTGACGAATTTGTACTCGGCGACCCTCACACCGGTGTCATCGGTCGAACGGAGCCCGAGAAGGCCCGCATTTGGCAAGACGGGTTGACCCGCACACTTTCGGATTTTTCTCAGTGGAACATTCCGTCTGTGGTGATTGCCACCGTGCCACAACTTGCTCCTTTTAACGCAGGCCTCTGTCCTGCCTGGAGGATGTGGGTGAATCCTCAGAGTTGTGCCCGAACGTTGTCGCGGTCACGCGTGGATGACTACCGACGTGCAAGTCTGAAAGCAACGAAGAACGCGGTAGCAACGCTCGGGTCGCGAGCGCGCCTTGTCGATTTCACGAACGACCTTTGTGCACCGGGCAAGTGCAGTACCTACCGCGATGGCAAGTGGCTTTATTCGGATTCAACCCATGTGTCGCGACTGGGTGCGATGACCCTTGGCCCAACGATTCAACGTGAGGTTCTTCCTTTTGCATCGAGTCATTGAAGAGGTTGTATCGACCATCGTCTCCTTGCCTTGTCGATTGCAGTTCGAACGCACATGAATTGTGAAGCGCCGCGCGGCTAACCTCATCTGCTTCGGGCTGTAGCGCAGCTTGGTTAGCGCGCCTGCTTTGGGAGCAGGAGGCCGGGAGTTCGAATCTCCCCAGCCCGACCATTCAGAAACCTCGTTGGCCATGGCAGCGAACCGATGTCGTGAGCTGCTCATGGAACGACTTCAACGTGAAAGGGTGGCTCATCCACCTACGTTGTAGCGCCGCTTCAGTTCGTCGGAGTCGACGTATTCGCCACGGTCGGCTTGCGCAAGGCCTTTCCGAACGGCCTCGTATTCGTCAGAGATGATCTCTTGTATTGCCAACGGGGAGGACGACATCTGGACGATGTGTGGCCGAAACTACGGCCAATTGGCCTGTCCGCGGATCATGCGAAGCGCAGCTACGCTAGAACGACACCGACGGAAGCGAGTTGCGATGAATCACTTGCAAATGAATGGCTTCGGAGCGAATCCAAAGCCCAACAACACGACAAGCGAAAACGGCGTCACGCAAAACGATTGCTGCGATGGCTGTTGATCCAGACCTTCTCGCCACAATTACACGAGCGGTCGAAGAGGTCCCCGACAATTCGGCGATGCGTCTCCATCTTGCTGGTCTTCTCAGCGAAGACGACCGTTTTGATGAAGCGCTCGGGCATATCCAGTTCGTGCTTGCGCGACAACCTGCGTCAATCGAAGCGCTCACCCTCGCTCACCAAGTAGCCACCGACGCCGGTGAATTAGAAACGGCGCTGGGATACCAACGATTGCTGGCCTCGCTTGGGGCGGGCCCGGACATCAAAGCACCCGCCAAACCTGACGAAATACCGCAGTCGTCACCCTTTACACATGAAGGGCATTCCGAACCGACCTCCGATTCAGATTTTGCGCGAACCATTGAGCCGAGCGACGAACTTTTTTCGGATCTGCATGACGGAAAAGCAATCAATCCCGATCTTGAAATCCCTCGAGTCACTATGGCCGATGTGGCAGGCATGGAAAACGTCAAGCATCGCCTGGAGATCAGTTTCCTCGCCCCGGCCCGTGATCCCAAGCTCAGTGCAGCGTTTCGAAAATCCCTGCGGGGCGGACTGATCCTTTACGGGCCGCCAGGGTGTGGCAAGACTTTCATTGCACGTTCGCTTGCCGGAGAACTTCGCTCGTCGTTCCTCGCGGTAGGTATCGCCGATGTGCTCGACATTTACACGGGCTCTTCCGAAGCTAATCTCCACTACTATTTTCAAATGGCCAGGCGCAACGCGCCGTGCGTCCTGTTCCTCGACGAGATCGACGCTCTCGGCCAACGGCGATCAAACTTGCGTCACGCGCCGGGGATGCGAAGCACCGTCAATCAATTACTCATCGAACTTGACGGAGTCGATTCAGACAACGAAGGCCTCTACACCCTTGCGACAAGCAACCAGCCTTGGGACATAGATCCAGCATTGCGTCGACCTGGCCGGTTTGACCGCACCGTCTTCGTCGCCCCACCCGATTACAATGCACGTCTCGCAATACTTGAAAAGAACCTGCGTGACCGGCCGCTCATGGCCCCGATCGATATTTCAGTGATTGCCCAGGCAACCGAGGGATGGTCTGGAGCGGACCTCGTATTGATCTGCGATTCTGCCACCGAATTCGCCATGGAACGGTCAATGAAGACGGGAAGAGTCGTGCCCATAACCCAGAAGGATCTTGTTCGTGCTCGTAAAGCGGCGCGCTCGACCACCACCGCTTGGCTTGACACGGCGTCTGATGTCGCGAACTTTGCCAATCAGGGCGGTGACTACGACGACCTTGCGGAATACCTCAAACACGGTCGTCGGCGTTGAACGCCAACAGGGTTGATCATTCTCAGGGACCGGCAGCTGCTTTGGCACAGGCCGAGGCATTGCGAACAATCGGACGACCCAAAGAGGCTCTCGTCATCGTCGAGAAATCGCTAGGAAGCAATCCCGATGATTTCTATTTGCTTTGTGAACGTGCCCGTTGCCTTATGACCATGACCGGTCTTCACAACGAGGCAATCACATCGGCGGAACGGGCCATAGCCGTGAATCCCGAACATTATTTCGGCTATCAAATCCTGGCCCTGATTTACGCGTCGAACGCGTCGTCGTCTCGATCGAACGAAGCGAGGCGTGCTGTTGAATTGGCTCGGCGAGCCGTAGCCCTCAACGCCGAATCGACCGACACGCTTGTGACACTTTCGTTTGCTCTTCGAACGACGAATGACAAGCGGGAGGCCCGCGCAGTTGCAGTTCGTGCCGTGTCAATATCGCCCGACGATCCGAACGCGCTCATCCAACTTGCTCTATGTGAGCAAGACAGGAACCATCACGAGGCGGCAAGAGAAGTTCTGGAATCTGTTCTTGCAATCGACCCTGAAAACGCACGTGTCCACCGATTGCTAGCAAAATCGTATGCTCGCCGAGGTCGTTCGGGTGAGGCGGCAAACGAACTGGCCGCAGCAAAGCGGCTTGAACCGCGCTCGCGCATCCAGGATGCGCAACTACAACAAATGGTCGCGGGACATTACGGGTTGACGTTGCTGTTGGGCCTCGCAGCTATCTTCATTTTGTTCTCAACACTTCCCGTGCTTGTGCGTGTTGTGCTCGCTGGAGCGACGCTTTTTGAAGCTTTTCTCGTGTTTCGGCGCGAAGGGCGAGTGCGCCCTGAAGTTCGACGAGCTGTCAAACAACAAAGTCGTTTATTAAGCCCATTGCGGGTCAGATTGAACATCCTCGCGGGGTTTCTTGTTGCTCTTGGTGCGGTTTTTGGGGCTGCTGGCCAACTCGGATTTTTAGAACCCCAGGTTGTGCCGTCGTTGCGGTCAGCAGTCTTTGTTTTCGTGGCCATAGTCGTGTTTGCGCCGCTGTCTTTGTGGCGGGCCATACGGGCGTCTGCCGATGTTGCGGCCAATGAAAGCGCCACTTTCGATAAGGTGCTTGGACTCGCATTGCTTGGAAACGTCTCGGCCGCCTTCGGCTCTATCGTCGCAGTGGTTCGCCTCAGCTGATTGCAAATGGTGCATCGCAGAGCACGCGTGCCGACGCGCATTCGGCGCACGCACGGTTCACATTGATGGGTTGCTGTTCGCGGAAGCGATCATCACCAGGTTGGGCCTTCTTCGATGAACTTCTACTCAATGGGTCCGCAGAGGGCACAGATCTCTCATAGGTGCTCCGTCGATCCAGGCGGGCAATGGTGTCAGGTTCTGTACGCGTCCGCCCGGTGTCGGACGGTTGTCACTTTGACAGTCCGGTGTTCGTCGTCGATGAGGTAAAGGATCCGGTATGTTCCACGTCGGGCCGTCCACGCCGGCGCCAATGGTGGGCCAAGGGGTTTGCCGACACGGTGTGGATCGTCGATCAGTCCACCGGTGATGAACTCGTACGCGGCCAGGGCGACCTTTGCAGGGAGTTCTACGGCGAGTGCATGGGCGGCTGGACCCGCAATTTTCAGTTCCTAGGGTCGGCTCACTCGAGGATGCGGCCTGATTTGCGCATGGCGTCGGTGAGTTCTTCGGCATTGAGCACGTCGCCAGCATCGATCGCTTGCAGTCCACTGGTGTGGGCCGCGAGGAGATGTGCGTCGGACAGTACCAAGATTGTGTCGAGCATCGTGTCGTAATCGTCTGTGGCGAGCAATACCGCACTTCGGCGACCGTTACGGGTGATCTGGAACCGCTCGTGCGTGGTTACGGCTTGATCGATCAGTTTGGACAATTGCGCGCGTGCATCGGCAACAGGCAAGACCGTCATGTACGTGATTCTAGCGTGTTGTGCTGTCGTCGAGCCGGTGGTCTGCACACGGCTTGCGCCCGAGGCGCAGGTTCCGGATCAGGATCGATAGACGTGGGAGCGGTGTCCGACCCGAACCACGTCAACGTGAAAGGGTGGCTCATTCACCGACGTCGTAGGGTCGCTTCAGTTCGTCGGAGTAGACGTATTCGCCTCGGTCGACATGGGAAAGTGTGTAGCCGAAAGTTTTGTAAAAGTTTTGCATTCACGATGAACATGGCTTCGACGTGTCAGGCGCCTGTTGCCTCATGTCAAATCCTCCGGGAAGCGTGATTCGTTGCCTCACCTAA
>CAZJAZ010000063.1:0-8633 GCA_964544305.1 uncultured Iamiaceae bacterium
GCCATAACGCGTCAAATTTCGGCGGAGTCTTCGGCGGAGTCTTCGACAGAATAGATGCCGGTGAGCACGCCGCGGGCAAGGGTCACATCCGCCATCGAGAAACCAACCACCGCACCCGACGTTGCCGCGTCAACCCCAAGGTTGGCAACCGACAAGGCGTGGACCGCGAACAGGTAGCGGTGTGGGCCGTGCCCGGGTGGTGGAAATGGCCCGGTGTAACAGGTGTTGCCGGTGTCGTTGCGGGCATGAAACGCGCCGGTCGGCAGACCCGACACGTCGCCGGAGGCGACACCGGTTGCGAGTTCGATCACATCGCCAGGCACATCAACAAGCACCCAATGCCAAAAACCTGACCCCGTTGGCGCATCCGGGTCGAAACATGTGATCACAAAACTCTGTGTCTCTTCAGGAAAGCCCGACCACGACAGGTGCGGCGAAATGTTCTCACCGTCAAGTCCGAAGTTCGCATCCGCGATAAAGCGCCCATCGATCGGCCCACCTTCCATGATGTCATTGCTGTTCACGGTGAAGGGCGGTACTTCAGCGAGATAGTCATACGGGTTGGCTGGTTTGGCACGATTCGGTCTTGGCATACGCTGACCTTAGTAAGCGTTCACGGTCACGTGTCGGACGAACCTCGGAACCGCTACGGGCGAAAGAACTCCATGCGCACTTGACGACATTTGCCAGCCGTGTCGTCATCGATGATCGCTCGAACCTTCAGGTCTTTGGCTGAACCCTCAAGAATGGCGGTTGACTTGGTTGACTCGCCACCACCCAGTACCCATTTCGTATGGTAGCCACCCTGGTTCAACATGGCGGTTAGGTCGGTCAATGTGGTTGATGCACGGCCCGAACAGGACAACGTCGCGGTGGTGCGACCGTTGACGATGGTCGGCCCACTTGTGACGGTCATGCCGGTTGGGACTTCCAGGTTCGTTGGAAGCGTGCCAGGAGTTGTGGCGGTGATGGTCGAGTTCGTTGACGACATTGCTGGCTCGGACATCATGCTGGTCGTTGACGTGACGTGCGTCGACGATGACGTTGTTTGGGCGATTGTGGTCGTGGATGCGACCGGGCCGGTGGAGGGAGCCGCAGCTCCGTTGTTTGAGCTTTGACACCCGAGTGTGCCGATGAGCAGGGTTACGGCAACCTGTGTGATCGACGCTGCTTTGTTGAACTGCATAACGGGATTCCTCCGCTCGTCTGACTAGCGGACCCGGGGCAGCCCGAGCACGCGTTCGGCAATGATATTGCGCAGAATCTGCGTGGTACCGCCCATCAGGGTGTACGCGGGGGCATACATCACCCCGCGGGCTACTCGTTCGGCCAGCGAGGCCCGTGCCGATACGGTCTCGCTGTCCCACGCAAGGGAATCAGCACCGAGTACGTCCACGCAGAACGCGGCTACTCGCTGCTCGTACTCGGTGCAGAACGTCTTGGTCGCCGCAGAAAACGCTTTGGGTGCTTGCCCGAGCACCTCGCGCAACACCATGAGACGCCCAATGCGGTAGTCCGTTTCAAGTCGGGAGATGCGTTGGCGGAGGAGGGGACTCGCCGTGTCGGCCTGTGGCAGGACATCAAGGAGAAGTCTGCGGTTCGACACGAGCCGATCGATGCCGCCTCGTTCGTGTTCCATTTGTCGCATGACCTGGCTGAAACTCTCGTTTTCGACTCCGACAAGTTGATTCGCGGGTACGGAAACATTGTCGAAGACAACCTCGCAAAAATGGTTGTCTCCGGTTGCGTCAACGATTGGCGAAACCGAGATGCCGGGGCTGTCCATCGCCACGATGAACTCCGACAGGCCCCGATGGGCTGGCGCTTCGGGGTCGGTTCGGGCAATGAGGTAGCACCACTGGGCATGGGCTGCGCCTGACGTCCAGATTTTGGAGCCGCTGATCGACCAATCTCCACCTTGGGTGCGAGTTGCTCGGGTGTGAATAGATGCGACGTCAGATCCCGCGTCGGGTTCGCTCATGCCCACGCACCACATGGATGTGCCAGCGAGGATTCCGGGAATCCAGCGCGTGACTTGTTCGGGTGAACCAAACTGCAAAAGGGTCGGGCCGATCTGTCGGTCGGCGAAATACGTTGCGGCGAGTGGTGCCCCAGCCGTGATCAACGCTTCGGTGACCACGAATCGCTCTATCGCGGTGCGCTCGGCGCCACCGACCGCGCGAGGCCACGTCATGCCGATCCAACCTTGTTTCGCGAGTGCTTGCGCGAACTCGGGGTCGTAGCCAATCAGCCAACCGTCTTCGCTAAACCGCCGCCGGGACGCCCCCCATGCACCGAGTTTGGTTGCCTGGGCAGCGAGATCGGTGAGCAAAGGGTCGAGCGTGAAATCCACGACTGCTTTCGTAGCAGAAAGTTGTCGGCCTCAGCCGAGCGGCACGGTTACGCGGTGTAGGTGGTAAACGTTGAATCAGCGTTGAACAACGCCCCGGATCCTGTCTGAACACGCAGGACATAGGAACTGTGGCGTATGTAGTAGGAGGCGTTGACAATGCTTTGAAACGAGTGACCGCCGGTTACTCCAGCGTCGTTCCCCGGAGAGATTTGCGTGTACGTGGCGAGCTGGCCGAACGTTGCGCTTTCGGTCACGCCAGTGGGCACGGGTTGGAAGCTGAGCGATGAAGCAGGTAATGCCGACGATGCTGGGTTCGAAAAGTTGGCGCCGAGGGGTGCGAGGTAAAGGGCAGGGGAAGTGAAGTTGCCGGACGCGTCAACCTCTCGAAATGACACCCTGTTCGCTCCCGCAACGAGACCGGTCACCACACGAACATTCGTCAAACCCGATCCTGCAGGTGTCGTGGTGTCGATCATTCGACCGATGGTTGGGCCACCGTTAACCTGCATCCGATACGTGGGGAAATTCGACGCCCGTTCTTCAATGATCGTCGGAGCCGGGGGAAGGGTTGTGGTCGTTGACGATGCCGCTGCGACACCGGGCAATGCGACGACCGCGACGGTTGCTGCTGCGGCGACTCCACCAAGTTGCAGTACCCGTCGGCGTGACCACGCGTCGGTCTCCACCACACCAAGCTCAACGAGTCCGGCCATTGCTGGCGCCAGATGATCAGGGACGGTGCTGGCTCCGGCTTGGGCCAGAGCAAAAGCTTGTGCTTGCTGCCCGGTTAAGTGGAATACGTCTTGACGACCTGGCACATAGAGCAACACATCATCGTCAAGCTTTTCAACCTGGGAACCGCTTCGAACTGTAAAACTCATTACCCCTCCTTGACCGGGTCACTGATGGCTCAAAGTCGTCGGCCCTACTTGCCCGCCGCCGCGTTTGCGATCGTTGGACTCTACACGATGCTCACTTCACCGGCTGCACATCGTTGGAAAAAGTGTTGATGGTTTGATCGGCGAGGCGCGAAAACATTCGCGCTTGACAGATACATAACGAGTATGCATACTTAGTATGTGTCCGTTCGCCTGGGCGTTCTTGCCCTTCTTTCTGAAGCGCCATCGCATGGCTATCAACTCAAGAGCGACTTCGAAGCGCGCACCGGTGCGGTATGGAGCGTCAACATCGGCCAGATCTACACGGTGCTCGAACGCCTTGCGAAAGACGGTTTGGCCGAACCCGTCGAGGATGACCCGCACGGCGATCGTCGACCGTGGGCGATCACACCGGCTGGACGAGAAGCGGTCACTTCCTGGTTTGCCCAAGCTGCGATCGACCCGGCCCCGCCACGTGACGAGCTGTTGATCAAGGTGCTCCTCGCGGTGGGCCAGTCCACCGAAACGGCCTACGGCGTGATCGACACGCAGCGAGTGGCGCTCTATGGGCTGATCCAATCACAACGCAGATCGGCACCCAAGGATGCTTCGGTTGCGCAGCGTCTCATGGCCGAGGCCGTGCGAACCCGTCACGAGGCCGACCTGGCCTGGCTGGACCGTTGTGAAGAACTCGTGAGATCGATGGCGCAAGCAACCGCGTCTGGAAAGGACCAATCATGACCTTGCACGTGCGTTTCAATGACGACTCGTCGGTCGCACTGCGACTCGACGGCGTCACCTGCCGTTTTGGTGACGGACCACGCACGGTCACCGCGCTCGATGACGTGTCGCTCGCCTTGGCGCCGGGCACGATCAGCGCACTGATCGGGCCGAGTGGTTCGGGCAAGTCCACGCTATTGCACATTGCCGCTGGAATGGTGCCTCCAACTTCGGGAACGGTCACCGTGGCGGGGGAGCGAGTCGACACGATGAGTGCGAAATCGTCCGCTGCGCTGCGGCGTGACCGGGTCGGCGTGGTGTTCCAGTCCTACAACCTCGTGCCGACGCTCACCGCGCTCGAAAACGTGACGCTGCCCATGGAGTTCGCGGGTCGGCCACTCGCCGAAGCACGCAAACTCGGGGCACAAGCACTCGCTGAGGTCGGGATTGACGAGCCCTACGACCGGTTCCCCGATGATTTGTCCGGCGGCCAACAACAGCGCGTCGCAATTGCCCGGGCACTCGCCGTGCCCCGCGCGGTCGTGTTGGCCGATGAGCCAACCGGCGCGCTCGATACCACCACGAGTGATGCGGTCATGGAGTTGTTCGTCGATGTCGCGGCTGCGGGGGCGGCGGTTTTGGTGATCACCCATGAACCTCGCGTGGCGTCGTTCGCCGATCGGGTGATCGCCTTGCGTGACGGGAAGATCGTCTCCGACACCGACGCCGAGGCGTCCGCGGCCAGCGCCACCGGTCCTGCTTCGACCAGCGTTGGGGCGTTGCGATGACCCGCGTCGCGCTGGCAACTCGCATGGCACGCCGTGAGCTACGGCGTCATCCGTGGCGCACACTGCTCGCAGTGCTGATCATGGCGTTGCCGGTCATGGCCGTGCAGACGATCATGCTCTCCGCGTTCGCGCACGATGCGTCCCAACGTGTTGCCGATTCCCTTGCCACCGACGGCGCGGACTTCGCGGTCGGCATCGACCCGCGCAACCCGAACGGCGGCGGCGAGCACGACCCGATCATGGCGAAGCTCCCCAAACCGGTGCGCACGCTCGAGACGTTCGATTTCAGCGACTGGCTGGTCACGCGACCCGGCGACGCACTCACCCAGGTCAAAGCGATCGGAAACGTGCCGGATTCGCCTCGGGTACGCCTGGTGGATGGACGCCTCCCAAGGTCGGTCGGCGAAACCGCGTTGAACGCGCCGGCGATGCGGGCGGCACACGTGAAGGTCGGCGACAAGGTCGAGTTGGCGCGAGCCAATGTGAAGCTCCGCGTTGTTGGCGAAGTCACCGTGCGTGATCAGACCAAGGCGTCCGCGATGGTCGTGGGCCGTGCGGGTAGCGCGAGTGCGAAGTGGCTCGATGCGCTCATCGCGAAGCCGCTGTCGACACCCCGCATGCAAGCCGGTGGTTCTCGGCAGCTCCTCGTGTGGTTCGCACCCCACAGCAACTGGCGAGACGCGCTGCAACGCGCACAGGATCAGTTCTGGCACGACGACGGCTTCGTTGTAAACACGGCGAGTCGCAACGCGTCGATCGCTGTGGTGACCGGTGGTGCGGTTGCGATCCTGGCGGTGATCGCATCAGTCGCGTTCACGATTGGCAGTCGCCGCCGTCTGCGAGCGTTGGGGTTGCTCGCGTCCAACGGTGCCGCGCCAGGCGACATTCGCCTCACGGTGCTCGTCGAAGGTGTGCTGTGTGGGCTGATCGCGGCCATCGGTGGCACGGCCGTGGTGTATACGGGGTGGGCGACGGTCGGTCGCACCGGCTGGGCCAACAATCTGATCTATTCGAATTTGGCCGACCCGCCCCACCCGTTCGCTCTACTCCCGGTCGTGGCCGTCGCACTGCTGTGTGTGATCGTCGGCACGCTCGCTGCGTTCTGGCCGGCGCGCACCGCGGCACGCTCATCGGTGCTCAGCGCGCTCGCCGGACGTCGCCCGTTACCGAAGTTGCGGGCCCGCCTGCCGCTGTTGGGCCTGGTCACCTTTGGAGTGGGAACCGCGGTGAGCGCGTACGGTTCGGCTCGAGGTTCTCGAGGCGACGAACTCCCCGACGGGGTGCTTGCGCTCGCGGGGCTCGCGGTTGTGCTGGGCGGGGTGCTCGTTGCTCCCGCTGCGGTCGTCGCCATTGGCAAGCTCGGTGCGAAGCTGCGTGGCACCGGACGACTCGCGGCCCGTGGCATCGCCCGTGATCGAACTCGGTACGCCGCGGTGATCGGCGCCGTCGCGGTTGGGGTCGCAGCTTCGGCAATGTTGGTGGTGAACCAAGCACAACGCTCGCATCAGCGGTCACTCGACGCGCCGAGCTATGGATTGGTCACGATCCAGGCGTCATCGCAGGTGCGCGGGGCGGCCGTCGCTAAAGCCAAGGCGATCATCGGCGACGCTGCCGACCAAGTCACAAGCGTGGTCATGCCAGGCGTCGACGCGAACAAGGCGTTTGCCGCGGCCGGATCGATGGTCGTGCTCGACCCGCAGGCCGCAGCGAAGTGGGCGCCGGGAACGGGCATCGCCGAAGCGTTGCGGTCAGGTCACCTCGTGTCGCTCCATCGTCTCGTCAACGACCCGGGCGAGATTGGGCCCACCGTAGGGGCCAATGTCACCCCGATACCCGGTTTCTTTCGAGGTGGCAAGGTGCCGCCCACCACAACCGTGGACCTCACGCCGATCCAGTTCACCCAGCATCCCGTCCTTGAGCGTTTGATGATGTCCAGCGCAGAGAATCCGATGCTTGCCACGCCCGACATGATCGCACCGGGCCAAGAAAACCTCTGGCTACAGCAGGCGTACCTGCTTCGCAAGCAGCCGATCAGCGGGGCAGAATCGGCGGCGCTCGATGCCATCGGCTCGCAGGAACCGACGCTGGCGTTGGTCCGTGATGCCGCCAGTCAGGGCACTAAAGATCAGGGCACTGTTCAAGACGCAGGTGACATCATGGGTTGGAATGCCGCGGCGTACTCGAACTATCAGGGCCCAGACCACCAGGCCACATTGCTCATCGTGGCGATCGGGGCATCCGGGGTGTTCACGCTCTTGATCGTCCTCGTCGCACTCGCCTTGGCTGCGTCTGATGGCCGTGACGACGAAGCACTCTTCGCGGCGGTCGGCGCGCCACCGGCGCTCTTGCGGCGGCGCCGCACGATCGAAGCCGCCATGCTCAGCTTCGCAGGAAGCCTGCTCGGCGTGTTGATCGGGGCCATCCCAACGGTTGCCTCGTTGCACGCGCGAGTGCCGCATGCAACACACGTGACCGGGCATGGTGTGCCCGCGGGGTATTACGCCGTCCCGATCCCACTTGCTGCCCTGGCGCTGATCGTTGCCGCGGTGACGGTGCTCGTCACGGTCGTCGTCTGGTGCGCACTGGCCGCAAAAGGCCTCGGCGTTGGGATTCGCCGTACCCGACGGCCGGTTCTCCTCGTCCTCGCCGACGCATGAAGCCTGAGCGAATCGACCGGGCGCTTACCTGATCCCAACTCCAAACTTGTTTTGGATGCCGAATACGGGCAGAAAACGCCTTGAAAGCGCAGCCAGAACGCGGAGCGCGAGTTGCGTGTCCACAATTTCGGGTTCAGTCGGTCGCTTCGGCCCGGCTTCGCAATGCGGCAAAATAGTCTGCATCGGCAGTCACGGTGACCGGACTGCCAGTGCCAGCGAGCAGCGCAGCGCGGAGCTGTCGTCGATCGTGAGCACGTCGGATCAGTTCACGGACGTACTCGCTGGTCGACCCATAGTTGTCTTCGTTGACCTGAGCGTCGACGAAAGCACGCAACTCGTCAGGAAGCGATACGTTCATCGTGGACATCACCCCAACTCTCGATGCTTGACAATATTTGCCAACCCAGTTTTCAGAGTTGGCCTGGATCCCGATTACGACTCTCGAGCAACCGTCCGACGAGTTTGGCGGCCGTTGCGGCGACGTGGGTTGCCCCAGCGTCGATGAGGCGTTGGGCATGCTCTGGGCCGCAATGGCCACCAGCGGTGAATCCGATCACCTCCATGCAGGCGGCAACTCCGGCGACCACGCCGGGCGCGGAATCTTCGACCACGACACAGTCGCCTGGGTCGACGCCGAGCTTGTCGGCTGCGAAAAGGAACAAGTCCGGTGCGGGTTTGCCGTGCGACACCATCGCGGCTGAATAGAGATGCTCACCGAAGTACTTCGCCAGTTTCGTCAACTTGAGGCTGTGTGCGATGCGTTCTGGGGAGCTCGACGATGCCACAGCAAGGAGCACGTCACGATCAACAAGTGCCCCCAGTGCTGCGTCGATTCCGGCAACCGCCTCGAGATCCGTTTCGAACGCGGCGAATGTACGCTCTCGACGTTCCGCGTCGAAGGAATCAGGCAATACGACATTCCAGTCACGCAGCAGCGTTTCGGCCATCACCGCATCAGAAAGACCCGTGAAGGTAGCGACGATTTCCGCCACCGAGATATCCGCGCCCAAAGCCGCGAGCATCTCGGATTCAATACGAGTGACGATCACTTCGGAATCGACGAGCACCCCGTCCATGTCAAAGATCACCGCCCGGAACACCGGTGAAGTCTCGCGCGAGGTGCAGTATGCTGGCAACGCGGAAACCAAATGGTGACGGCACCGAATCAACAAAAGCGGGGACACCGCTTACCGATTGAGGTGAGAAATGTTTGCACGCATGAACCGTTCCACACGAA
>CAZJAZ010000063.1:8733-11556 GCA_964544305.1 uncultured Iamiaceae bacterium
TGCTGTACAACATGTCGTACGGACGTGATCCAATGACAAACGAAATGCAGTTTTGGTTGGGGAACCTCCGCAAAACCGATCGCTTTGACCGGTTCTGGGCAACCATGTTCTCGGTTGCGAACGACTTTTCGGGATTGTCGAATGCCGACTTTGTAAACCAGGCATATCTGAGCCTCAACAACAAGAGCCCAGATCCCTCAGGCGCGGCATTCTGGCTGAATTACCTCAACAACGGTGGCCGCCGATCCGAACTTGCAATTGCCCTATATTCGAACACGATTGCCTGCAAGCACCAAGCCGCGGGCGTTTTTGGACAATTCCTTGGGCGCCAGGCGGATTCGGGTGGTCTCACCCATTGGACGAATGTTTTGCGATCAAACCACGACATCTATTCGCTGGCTGCCACCCTGGCGGGAAGCAGTGAATTCAACGACAAGGCAATCACAAATCCCGTGACGGTCAACTGATTTATCTAGCCGGATACCGCGAAGCGGATCGCCCGTTCAATTTCGCTTCGGTATGCATCGTCGGTAATCACGCCGCCGTTTGAATCAACGATTGAAAATGCGTCGACCACGCGGTCAGCTTGGGTTTCGACTCGTGCGAAACGAACGTCAACATCCAAGTCGGCGAACGCCTGAGTGATCCCGAACAACAATCCGACCGCGTCGGGCGCATCAATCTCGACAATCGTCGCGTCCGGGGAAGTGTGGTCGAAACGGATGCGTACTTCGTCGTCTGCACTGCGCAGTCGACGTCGATAGGTGTCGGCGCGCTCAGCAACCCGTGCAGCGATTGCGACTTTGCCGTTCATTGCGCGGGTGACTTCTGCGGCAACCTTGTCCCAATCGATCTCGATTGAGTCAGCCATCGATTCGTTTGCAAAAGCAGGGGCGACCGTGAACTCTTCAAGTGCCATGCCGTCGGACGATGTCACCGCGGCCGACACGACGTTCAACCCTGCGAGCACCAAGGCTCCCGCGACCCGACAAAACAATCGTGGTTTGTCAGGTGCGACAACCGTGAGCGTGCGGCCTTCACCTTGCACGGTGACAGTGCCTGCCCGCAACAACAGCAACTGATCAACCGAAGGGAACATAGGTCCATATTGGTCGCTGACCGACCCGTGCAGGTAAGCACGCACTCGATCAACAAGGGTCGTGAACAAACCAACTTTCCAATCGGTCCACGCGGTCGGACCGGTTGCGCGTGCGTCGGCTTCGGTCAATGCGGCAAGGAGGTCAAGGACCTCAACCGTTTCAACAATTCGAGCCACCGATTCGATTGTTGCCCCATCGCCAATATCACGTCGGGTCGCCACCTCGGGTAACAACAAATGGTGACGAACCAATATTTGCAACGTCGTCACGTCATCGCTGTTCAAGCCAAGGCGGGCACCGAACGTAGCGGCCAAATTAACCCCGATCTCGGCGTGATCACCGCCACGACCTTTACCCAAGTCATGAAGCAATGCGCCGAGCAGTAGCAAGTCAGGGCGGTCAACTCGATCGGTGAGCGTGGCGGCAATCGCTACGGCTTCAAGCAAATGGCGATCAACGGTGAACCGGTGATACGGGTTGCGCTGTGCCCGAGTTCGCACGACCGGCCATTCGGGCACGAATCGTTCCCACACGCCTACTTGATCAAGCGATTCGATCACGTCAATGGCGTCGTGGCCAACCGCCAATACGTCAATAAACGCGTTGCGTTGCGCTTTGTTCCACGGCTCTGATGGCACAGGCATGTTGGCTGCGATTGTCGCGAGTGCGGCGCGTGTTGGTCGCGCCCCGTTGCTCGCGCACGCCGTTGCCCAAGTGAGCACCGCGGTCGAATCGGTGGCGTCAAGTTCGAGCGCGTCGTCAACTTTGGGAAGGTTGACCACTTGGTTTCGTCGCCGCCAACGTCCCGAACTGATGAGGGCCCCCGCTCGTACCCAGGCCTCGTCAAGCACCCAGCGAACGTCGCGTGCCGCTCCCGCAACACTGGTCATCAACACATCGGCGTCACCAATGCCAAGGTGCTCGGCAACCGGCTGTTGATCTTCTAGGCGCAAGATCTCGCCAGATCCGGGAGCGCAACGCTGCAATGCAACTCGCACATCCAGCAAAAATCCGTTTGCTTGAGCCAGTAGCAATCGGTCGTCTTCGTCGAGGACATCAACCGCGGACTCGATCCAATGCGCGATCTGTGCGTCGCGCAGCCCTCCAGCCCCCAGCTTGACATTCGGCTCGACCGAGAAGGCCACATCGCCCCAGGTGTCACGGCGTGATGTCGCATCCGAGCGCAACGCTTCGATTGACACCCCCAAGTTGTTTACCCAGGCCACACGCACCTGCGTCACAAGATCGTCGACGACACGTGGGTCCCCAGCGACAAGTCGCGCGTCAAGCATCGCCGTCGCGCTCTCGACGTCGTCACCAACCATGGCAACGGCTTCGTCAATGCTGCGCACCGTATGACCAAGTTTCACACCGGTATCCCACACCGGATACCACACGGCTTGTGCGATCTCGCCCGCCTCGTCTGGTCGTCGACGATGAAAGATGCCCAAATCGAGGTCGCTACCTGGACAGAGTTCGCCACGCCCAGACCCACCGAGTGCGACAAGTGCAATGTCGTCGGTTTCGATACCGTTGGCCGCCAGCGCGTCGGCATAAACCAACGCCAGCCAGTCGTCGGTGAGCGTGCCCAGTGCGCGGCGAAACTCCTCGCCTCCGACGTCATTGTCGGAGACGAGGAGTAGGCGTTGCGCTCGGAACTCCAAAGCGCTCGGCGTGGCCGACGCATTCACACGGCGTCGGTTCCACGTTCGCCGGTGCGGAT
>CAZJAZ010000064.1:0-5755 GCA_964544305.1 uncultured Iamiaceae bacterium
GTTCATGTGATGACGAATCGCGGCCACCACCTCGTCGGTCAGCCAGTCAGCGTCAGACATGGGCAAGCAATTCTTCAAAGAGCACCGTGTTGAGGTGGTAGGCGTGCAGGATTTCCTCAACAAAACGTTCTTGGGTCGCTTCGTCCCATTCCGCTTCGTCGAGATCACTTCGATACTGCTCTTTCAAGGCGACCGGATCGTCAATCGCGTCAAATCGGTAGAACGACGTCCCGCTTTCCGCGTCGATTCCGTAGGCCGCTTCAATTGCCGCCCCGATATGAAATCCGCCGGATAGATCGCCGAGATAGCGCACATAGTGATGCGCAACCCACCCTGGCGACCAAGATGCTGCGGCGACGCGAATTCTTTCGACATATTCCTGGGTGATGGGCAACACGTTCGCTTCGTCGCACGTCGACCAATCGGGGCCGAGCACCGCAGCAATGTCACGATCAAGTGCTGGCATTCGCAGCAACTCGTCGTGGACGAAGCGCGCCACCGAGAGGTCGCCACACATGCGGTCATTCGCGTCTTCGATTGCTCCATAGATCGCCCGATGCTGTGCAATCAAGCGGCCGTATGCGCTGATTGGCAATTCGCCATTCATGAGTCGAGCAAGAAATCCATTTCGTTCTGCTGCCCCATGTGCATCTTGGGTTGCCATCCAAATGGCTTCCGAGAACGTGATCTCTCGGGACTCTTCCAGTGTCATAAATAGGTTCCTTGTGTATGCGTGATCGGTTTGGCTGTGGTTCGTTGTAAGGCTAAGTTACCTATTTGTAGCAGCCCGCTGAAATTTGGATGATAAGCATGCGTAGAGCCTCGCAAGCACAGACGATGACGCGACAACACCCACCTTTCATCGTTCTCGCAATTGCTGTTGTCCTTGCTTCCCTTGCCACTGGCATGGCCGTTGTCGACACGGCGACCGCCGCGGATGATCCACTGCGCGCGCCAGCGACCAATACCTCTCAGGACGGACGCACGGTGACCGGCGCTGCACGCACACTCACCGTTTCCCAAGCCCACAACCTCGTCGCGCAACAAACCATCACCGTGACCGGGTCGGGTTATGACACGTCCAAAGGGATTTACGTCGCGCTCTGCGTGATTCCTCCAACAAACCGCGCCCCCGAACCCTGTACCGGTGGACAAGACCGAACCGGGACGGGCGGTGTGTCCGGCTGGATCTCATCAAACCCCCCGGACTATGGCGTCGGACTC
This sequence comes from uncultured Iamiaceae bacterium, assembly GCA_964544305.1. GTDB lineage: Bacteria > Actinomycetota > Acidimicrobiia > Acidimicrobiales > Iamiaceae > JAFDWI01. Next base: position 1,225 of record CAZJAZ010000064.1, read on the forward strand.
GCGCGCCCATACGGGCCGGGGGGATCCTTTACCGTCACGCTCACTGCGAATCCGACAATCACGGATTCGCTCAATTGTCTCACCGTGCGTTGCGCGGTCATCACCCGCAATGACCACCTGCGGGCATCGGATCGATCGCAAGACTTGTTCGTGCCAATCACGTTCTCGAACCCACGCACCACCATTGTGCCTCCGACCACCCCCCCAGCCACGAGTCCTCCGACAATCGGTACGCCAACAACGACCCAACCACCACGTATCAACCCGACCACAATCGCTCCCGCCGCCACCATTGCCCCGAACAAGAAGTTGGTCAGCGATGGGCAACGAACGTTGCGTGCGCCAACAACCCAGTCACTTGACCCGATCGATGCCACCATTGAGGTTTCGGGATCCGGTTTTGATCCGAACGTTGGTTTCTACGTCGCACTCTGTGCCATCCCCGCCACCAACGCCACGCCCGGACCGTGCACAGTTCCACCCAACGGCGCTCGCTGGTTTACCCCAAACCCGCCCGACTACGCGCGCACCGCAACACGACAAGTGAGCAAATCGGGCACCTTCTCGACGCAACTCCAAGTCGCGGCGCAAATTGACGGGACAACAGACTGTCGCAATACGCCATGCGCCATCGCCATCCGGCGCGATGACACCGCACCAGCGAATCGTTCCTACGACTTGTTCTTGCCCGTGACCTTTGCGGCTACTCCCACCTCCACAACGGCAACTCCGGACACCACCGTTCACGCAAACGCGGATCAACCCGAGGCGGCCCGACCAACCAAAACGTCATCACGTGGATGGGTGATCGCAACATTCGCCGTGATTGGTGTGCTCAGTGTCGGCGGAGTTGTTGCCGTTCAACGACGTAAGAAGGGAACAGAATGAAACGTCGGCTCCGTACTCGGATCAGCCACATTGCACTTGCCGTTCTCGTCGCCACAGCAGCGAGTTCGTGCGGGTCAGCACGCGCAACCCCGACGTCGACCACCACGAACTCCATTTCAATTCCAACTGCCAAGCCGTCGCAGCATCTTCCCGTCGCCGTGACGGGCGCCGATGGCAGGAAAGTCACGGTCACCGATACCAGTCGAATCGTGCCGCTGTTCTCCAGCATTACCGAGGTTGTGTTCGAACTTGGTTTTGGGAAGCAGGTCGTCGCACGTGACGTCTCCACCACGTTCGCCCAAGCAAGCAAACTGCCAATCGTCACCCGCGCCCATGACGTGTCGGCCGAATCGGTGCTTGCATTGCGCCCCACACTCGTGCTCGCCGATGAACAGACCGGACCACCCGAAGCACTCGCCCACTTGCGCAACGTGGGCATTCCTGTGGTCATCATCAAGCGCCCCACGAGCTTGGAGGCACTCGGGCCACATATCAAGACCATCGCCGCCACGTTGGGGGTGCCCGACGCAGGCAACGAACTCGCAGACGCAACCACCGCACGAGTCAACGCCGTACGCGCACAATCCTCGAAGAACCATGACCGGCCAAGCGTTGCCTTCTTGTATCTACGCGGGAACGCCGGTATTGCGCTGATCGGAGGCCCTGGATCTGGGCCTGATTCGCTTATCGAAGCGTCCGGCGGACGTGACGCGGGCACACAAGCAGGGTTGACACGTGCCTTCACGCCAATGACACCCGAAGCGATCGTCAAGATGGCCCCGGACGTCTTATTGCTCACGAGTTCTGGCCTTGCATCTGTGGGTGGCATCAATGGTCTGCTCGAACGCCCAGGCATTGCGAACACGCCAGCAGGTCGAGGCCGCCGGGTCATCACGATTGAGGATGGGCGACTGTTTGGTTTTGGTAGCCGCACCCCCGCAGTGCTCAATGAGCTCGCCAAAGGCATCGCCACTACGCGATGAAACGCGACATCGCCATATGTGGATCACTTGGTGTTGCACTCATTGTGGCGTGTGTGGCCGCGGCCTCGTTTGGTGCCTATGGAACGAACCCGAGCGAAGTGATCGGCGCGTTGGGTCGCCAGTTTGGGCTGCTGAGTCCGAACTCGGCGTCGCAGCTCACCGATCAGGTACTTCTTGACATTCGCTTTCCCCGCATTGCGCTCGCGGTCTTGGTGGGAGGATCACTCGGCGCCGCGGGCGCGGCAATGCAAGGATCATTTGCGAATCCTTTGGCCGAACCGGGCATCGTGGGAGTGTCATCTGGGGCGGTCCTTGGCGCGGTTGCCCAGATTGTCCTTGGATTTGCACCGTTTGGTTCGTTCACACTTCCAATTGCGGCGTTCATCGGCGGTCTCGTAACGGTCGCCGTCGTGTATGTGTCATCGCGATCAAATGGCAAGAGCGAAGTCGTCACCCTCATTCTCACCGGGGTCGCGTTGAATGCTTTTCTTGGGGCGATCATCGGTCTACTCACCTATTTTTCGACCGACGCTGAACTGCGTTCGATCACATTTTGGACATTAGGTTCGGTTGCCCAAGCAACATGGGCGAAAGTGGTGCTGCTGATTCCCTTTGTCGCCGTCGGCCTCATTCTTGCAATGACGGGAGCACGCAAGCTTGACCTGTTGGCACTTGGCGACCGACCCGCACGCCACCTGGGAGTTGACGTTGAACGCTTGCGCGCCGCAATGCTCGTGGTGACGGCAATTCTTACCGCCGCATCAGTTGCGATGTCGGGGATCATCTTGTTCGTCGGGCTCGTTGTCCCGCATCTTGTCCGGATGGTCGCGGGACCAAAACATCGACTCTTGCTTCCCGCATCCGCGCTCGTTGGCGCGATTTTGCTTGTCATAGCTGATCTGATTGCGCGTACCGTGGTCGCACCCGCGGAGATTCCACTTGGGGTATTGACGTCGCTTGTCGGTGCGCCCGTGTTCTTGTGGCAGCTCCGACGTACCCGCGCTCGTCAAGGTGGGTGGGCGTGACACGGCCATTTCGTCTCAGGCGCGCCGGTTCGCTTCTTGAGGTTCCCGAGCGAATGCCTGTCGGCGCCACCATTGCTCACGCAACCAACGTCAGCGTGGTGCGCCAGTCAAACCCGGTACTCAACGAGGTTACGTTGGAAGTAGCTGCTGGCGAGCTCGTGGCATTGGTTGGGCCCAATGGAGCGGGCAAATCAACGCTGTTGGCCGTGCTCGCGGGCGATCTGCGCCCAGATTCTGGTGCCGTAAACATTTTCGGCCAGGCCGTTGCACAGTGGGACCCGGTTGCTTTGGCCCAGCGGCGGGCCGTGCTTCCCCAACATTGCGACGTGTCATTTCCTTTTCGAGTTGACCAGGTTGTTGCGATGGGACGATCTCCATGGGCACGAACGACGACAAGTGCGCACGACGATGCGGCGGTGGATGCCGCACTTGAGGCGCTCGAGGTTACGTCGTTGCGCGCTCGCCCAATGTCGGCGCTCTCGGGTGGAGAAGCCGCCCGTGTTGCAATTGCAAGGGTCTTTGCACAGCAGACGCAATTGTTGCTCCTTGATGAACCGACCGCGGCACTCGACGTTCGCCACGTTGCACACACGATGGCGCACGTTCGGACGCACGTACGTGGCGGGGGCGCGGCCGTTGTCGTGCTCCATGACCTGGATCTTGCTGCCGCATTCGCGAATCGGATCGTGGTGCTGGCCAAGGGATCGGTGCGTAGGGACGGCCCGCCTCGCGAAGCGTTGCGCGGTGACATTCTCAGCGAGGTGTACCGCCACCCAATTCGGGTCATCGATGACGAGGTGACGGGAGCGTCCATTGTGCGCCCCATTCATCCAACCTGACTCGTTGAATATTAGGCTACCTTAATACTTTTTCTATAGTAATTCTATCTCATCCTAAGCCCAGAAAGAACCCAATGAAATCCCACCGTCTTGCCCGACTCGCGACCGCCCTCGTGTTGATCATGATCAGCATCACGGGTTTCCCATCCCCTGCTGGCGCCACATCAACCACGATTGACTCCGCGTCGCTCACGTGGGCAATTTCTGACTACGTCGCAACAAGTCCAAGCTTGACCGGCGCCCGCGCTGGAATCGCGCCGACAACCCTTGATTCCGACACGGGTGCTTGGACCTTGACGCAAAGAACCGGCACCTACGATGCAACCTCGGGTGACGCCACGATTGATTTCCCTGGTGGCATTGAACTCGGCAACACGACCTTTGGGAACTTCGCGCTCCGCTTCATGGACCTCAAGCTCAGCATCATGGCGGAACAGGCAACCCTGCACGCCTCGGTGCAGGTACGCGAGCCTGGTGCGAGCGAGTTCTCCACGGCTCTGTCGTTTGTGACGATTGCACGCTTTGCGGTCACCGCAAAGCCACTCGTCGACGGCACCGCATCATGGACGGTGACACCCGAAACCGATGACGTGACGGTGAATCCAAAATTTGCTGGGGCCCAGCAGTTTCCAACATCGCTCATCGACGCGCTTCCGCCCATGTTCACCGGCTTCTTCACACAAACAGATGCTGCCGGGCCAACCGCCACGAAGAACCTCGTCAAGTTGCCAAGCGAGCTCAGCCTCACGATTACAACAGCTGCGCCAACGACCACAACGCTTGCGCCAACGACCAC
>CAZJAZ010000064.1:5855-11381 GCA_964544305.1 uncultured Iamiaceae bacterium
TGCGCCAACGACCACAACGCTTGCGCCAACGACCACCGCACCGCCCACATCCGTTCCCACATCCGTGCCCGGTGACGCAAGCACACCGATTACCGCCGGTTCACTTGACTGGGGAGTCAAAGACACCTTCGTGAGCTACATGGAAAGCCCAGCATCAGGCGGCACCATCAACGTCAACGCTCCTGCCACACGGACAACAAGCGGACTCTTCCAGTTCCCGCTTTCCGGACAAGGATCCGCGACCGGCACCTCCAACTTTGCTGCTGGATTTGGTGGAGCGGTCCGCTTCACAGCCCACGGTGGCGTGCTTGACTTCACCATCACCGCGCCGCGCATCACCCGTTCAGGCGACAACGGAGCGCTGATTGTGGACGCCAAGTCAAAAGACCAGGAAACCGGCGAAATGATTTCCTACGACGACATCACCATGGCGGACCTTGACTTCACCGGCATCGCCGCGACGTCGACAGGCGACACGGTGACGTTCGCATCCGTTCCCGCCACCCTGACCGAAGCCGGCGCGCCAGCCTTTGGCGGCTTCTACCAGGCCGGAGCAGAACTGGATCCTGTCACGTTGCGCCTTGAACTACCTGAAGCCGCAACACACGTTCCCGCGGCGCAAACACCGCAGGTCGGTTGCCTGCAATCGACAACGGTGACCGCCGGGCAAGACGTAACGCTGTGCGCCGACGGCTTCCTTGCGGGAGAACAAGTCCAGGCGTTCATTCACTCAGAGCCGGTACTTCTGGGCTTGACCACCGCTGATGCGAATGGCCACGCGACGGGATCTTTCACGGTCCCCGCAACCACTCCAGCGGGTTCACACCGCTTCGAATTGCGCGGTGTGTCGTCAGGGACCAGCGTTTTCTCAGCCACGGTCACGGTGGCGGCTGCTACCCCAGCCTCGACCAGCGCTGCCACCTTGCCTGCAACGGGAGCCAGCACCGGGCAGCTTGCGCTCCTTGGCGCCGCGGCATTGTGCGCTGGCATCGTGCTGGTTCTGGCGGCTCGCCGCCGCAGCCTCCAGGCCAGCTAGTTCAGCCGGTGAACGTCGGCTCCGCGTCAACCGCGCGAGCAGCAGGTGCCGTGGGAGCGGACGAGAATGGTGTCTTGACCGGTTTGCCCTCACCGCCAGGTGCTTGCGCAGCAACCGGTGCAACACACGTCTTGATCTTCGAATCCGACGGAACGACACAGATTGCATGATCGCCGTTCGTCTTGGCTTTCGACTTTGTCTTGGGCAACGTCACCGACAACACACCGGTGTCCGCGTTAAAGGTGTGCGTGGCGCCCGAGCCATCATCGCTGGTGAGCACCTTGAACCCGCTGGGATAACTACGCGATTCAGGAACGAAAATCTCGGTCGCTCCCGTTGCGTCATTGTCCCGGAACGTCACCTTGAGCTGGCGAGTTGCAAAGTCATATTTGGTTGCGATGGGTTGGCCTGCAATGGCTCGCGCGTAGGGCTCGAAGATCTGACCAATGTTTGGGCGATCGTTGCCCGATGAGTCGATCGGACAGTAGCCGGATCCTTCACAGAAATTGAACATCGACCAGCCCGACGACACCCGATCAAGAGTTGCCAGCGAATCGCGCACAAACGCATCCATCGAATGCGCTTCGGGCAGGGCGATCCCCCACTCTCCGATCATCATTGGCATCGGGTATTTGTCGGTGTACGTCGTGATCGCATTCGCCCAGTTCGCAAAGAATGCGGGGTCATACGTGTACTCAGTTGAGTTCGGGTCATAGGTTGATGACTCAAGTGAGGTGTCGTACATGTGCGGATACAGCGCGACACGCGGACCGGTCACATTGCCAAGTGAGGTCGCGACACCCAGCGACGCAAGGTTTGGCGGTTCGATAAACACCCAATGATCTTGGTCAACTGAGCTGATCGCATCGGTGAGGCGCTGATACATCGGCGTGATCTGCTGGCTCTCAACTCGCTTCGCCGCGGCAAAGAGATCCTCGCCCGGATACATCTTTCCGAACGGTTCATTCATGAGGTCATAGCCAAGCAGACCGGGTTCGTCCTTGAAGCTGTCGACGACCTTGAGCCACATGTCTTGGTAAGCCTGCTGCAAATCATCATCTTCATAGAAGTGATCGAACGCGTTCTGTACGGCTGGCTGCAAGTAATCAAGTAACCATGACGGTTGTGGGGTAAATGTTGCGCCATCGGTTCGTGTGGCCCAAAGAGGTGCACCCTTTGAATTGAATGCCGCGCCGTAAACGTCTTGGTGCATGTCAAGGATGACACGGATGCCATGGGCTTGGGCCCGATGAATCGCGCCACGGACCTCGTCAAGGTAGGCCTCGTCGTAATTGCCTTGTGTGGGCTCGATGTACTGCCAAAAAATTGACAACCGCAAGTGATCCATGCCCCGTGCTGCGGCTTTTGCCAGAATGTCATCGGTGACATCGGCTGCAGGGTCACCGGTTTTGATGTTGAAACCGTGAAATTGCAGGGCACGGCCATTTGCGTCGGCGATATACACCCGACCGTCGGTTCCCGTTACGGTGCTCCACTGGGCAATCGGCCCGAAACTGGATTGGTCAATCGGTGGTGCCGTGACACTTCCGGCATTTGATGCACCAAGAAATGATGTGGCGACCAGTAATGCACTAGCGACAAATCCAACAGAAGCACGACGGCGTGCGGTGTGAGTCATGGGGCACGAGCATATCGGGAACGACAACGTTTCTGCCACGGACTGTGGTCACAGAATTACGCTGCGTTGCGAAGCACCTTTTTAGGCGGACTGACCATGTCGACCAGCACCGCCGGTGAAACGCTCCGCCCCTTTGAGCGTCTCCCCACTCATGATCGTGGCAAGTCCAAGACGATATTCATGGGCAATTGCTTCAGGTTCAGACAGTGACCACTGTTCAAGGCTCGATGTCCGGTCGCTTCGTAAACAATTTTGTGGGAGCTGAGCAAGTTCATGTGCCAGTGCGATCGCCTCGCGAAGCGCCTCGCCTGGCTCACACACACGATTGGCGAGGCCCATCGCATGTGCCTCGATACCCGACACGCCACGCCCGGTGAGGATCATATCCATGGCCCGTGATTGGCCAATCAGCCGAGGCAGACGCACCGTTCCCCCATCGCACAACGGCACGCCCCACCGACGGCAATACACCCCAAATGTTGCGTCTCGTGCGGCAACACGAAGGTCGCACCAGATCGCAAGTTCTAAGCCTCCGGCCACCGCAAACCCCTCGACCGCCGCGATGACCGGCTTGGATAATTGGAGCCGGGTTGGCCCCAGTGGGCCTGGGCCGTCCTTCGTGACCCGGTTTCCTTGACCTTCGGAAATGGCTTGTAAGTCTGCTCCAGCACAAAAACATCCATCTGCCCCGGTCAAAATCGCAACCGACAAGGACTCGTCTGCATCAAAGGACTCAAATGCTTCCAATAAGGCGTGCGCGGTCGGCTGATTGACCGCATTGCGACGTTCGGGACGGTTGATCGTGACGACCCGAACCGGCCCATCATCGACAACAGCAACAAGATCGTTCGTAGCCATGGTCACCAGCTTCCCCCACCACCGCCACCGCCGCCACCTCCAACGCCCCCGCCACCGCTCGACGAAGGGGCCGTGCCCGATGATGAGAATGCTTGCGTCATTTGTGTCATGGCAATTGCACTCGAAACACCCGTTGTCGTTGGCGGCAGCCCGGCAGCCGTAACCATTTTCGACCAATGATCGGCTTCACCAAGGGCCACCGCCCAGGCGGTGTACTCACGCAGCACACCTCGAGACGCCGCTTCTTGGACATGTTGGGCTTCCGATGCGGCGATGAAGCGTCGAAACGATGCGACACGCAACCACATCGCGGAGCCAGCGGGTGTGCGCGCATATAACTCCCAGCCGCGAATCAGTGCGCCCATCGCAATACCGCCTATCCCAGCACACGCTGCTAACAACACGATTCCAAGAGGGGACGCGTTCGCGAGTTGATGGGCGGCGATTCCAACGCCTGCGGCCGCGGCGGCTACTCCGAGAAAGCCGATTAAACGCACCATCGTGACCCACGCTGCCGCTCGAGGTTCCGACAAACCTGACTTGTTCAACCAGTTGCTTTGGAAGGGGCCAAGCGATCGCCACATGGCCGCAAACTGCGAGTCATACTTTCCAAGTGGCACGGACGTCCGACCGTTGAATGCAACCGCAAGCATGGTTGAGGTTTCATTTGCCGCATGTTCTTTCACCGTGATGACGGGGTGCTTCGGATCAGCATCATCAAGGTCGATATACCCATCAAGTGCGGCACCCAAGAGCCAAGCAACCCGATGGTTGACCTGCGCTTTTTCCGAGAACAACACGCCGCCTTGCCAGGCCTGTATCCCTTCTGGGGGCACAAATGCGGTGGTTGTCCATTCATCAAGCTTTGCATCATCAACCCGAATCGCTCCCGGAGGTATCCCTTCGGCGGGGGATGCGTACGCAATGTCCGCGGCAGCATCGGTGCTCGCTGGACCTGCCATCACCCAATCTCGGCCCATACGTCGGAGCAACGACATGATCGCGATGCCGCAAACCAGGATCATGCCCGCAACGATCGCTCCGGCCGCAAGGGGTTGCTGCCACCACTGGGCGGGTTTGCCCATGAGCGCCGGGGTTCGAGGATTCGGGGTGGCCGCGAGCGCTTCGCCCTTGGATGCATAGACGGTAAGTCCTCTACCGGTATCGATCGTCCCGTGCGAGACAACGAGATGACCGGGCTCGACTTGGGTGACCGTGCAACCGCCAACCGCCCCAGTCGTCCCAACAGAGCACGATAGATCGTTCCATTTCCAGGGTGCGACCAGGTCGAGCTCGACATGTTCGATCGGCACCTCCCAAGTGGCGCCCACACCGTCCCATCCAAACTTTCCATCGCCAAGGTTTGTCGTGCGCAGCGGATACGAAACGGTGTAGCGATGATTCCCTGAAATCGTGTGGGCCGGATCCCCGATACGCACTCGCACCCCGTTGCCTTCGGGGATGATCCACGTGTCGTCGTATGTGTCGGACGTGACCGTGATCTGATTCTGATCCATGTACGGCACGTCGGGAAGCACCCGGTAGATGCCGTGCCGTTCGTTGACGAACCGATAATCAATCGTTTCCACCACGTGCGCAGTGCCCGACGAATCAAACGTGGCGACACCCCAAAACGAGCGGACAGCTTCGGGCCGAGACGCCAAGATCACAATGCACACGGCGACCCCACCAACGAGTGCAAAGCTGAACATGCCGAACACGCTGATGAGGCGCCGCTTGGCCTTGGTCATGATCTAACCGTACCGCGCCTGCACTCACTGTTTTCGCGCCTTCCCGATTTACCGGCAAGGCACCCTGCAGAAACGGTAAAGTCACAATTGCGGGGAGGATTGCACGCAAGGGGCTGAAATGAGCCAGAACAATCCCGACCAACAGGTGACCGAGCCACAGGTTGGCATAAATCGCCGGCAGCTTTTAGGTTATGGGGCAGGAGCGCTCGGAGGAGTCGCGCTTTCGTCCACGTTTCTCAGTG
>CAZJAZ010000065.1:0-11296 GCA_964544305.1 uncultured Iamiaceae bacterium
GTGAAGTTGATGGCAAAAGACGGAACGCCGGTTCGTCTATCGATGTCACAGGATGGTCTTGAACTTGTTGCGGTGACCCAAGACGTTGGTCAAGCCTCTGAAGCGATTGATGCGAAGTACGTTGGCGAAGATCTCACCGTTGCATTCAATCCCGACTATTTGTTGGACGGAATTGAGATCGCGACCGGCGATGAAATCACGCTTTCAACGCTCGACGGGTTAAAGCCGGCAGTGTTGCGGTCGGCTGAATCGTCAGCATTTCTCTATCTGTTGATGCCGGTGCGCGTGTAATTAGAAATCGTGCTGCTTCACGAAATTGAACTCCACAATTTTCGAAATTACTCCCATGTGAAGCTTGCACTTTCCCCTGGGGTGACTGTTGTCGTTGGGGCGAATGGGCAAGGGAAAACCAACTTGCTTGAAGCGATTGGCTTTGTTGCGTCGCTCTCATCGTTTCGCGGCGCGAGCGACGATGTTCTTATTCGCGACGGCGCGCAAAGTGCCATCGTGCGAGCAAGGGGCGAACGAGAAGGACGCGAACTGTTAATCGAGGTAGAGATCAATCGTGTGGGGCGCAATCGCACGATGGTGAATCGCCAACCACTCAAGCGAGCACGGGATCTGTTGGGCGCGCTTCGTGCCACGGTGTTTGCCCCCGATGATCTTGACCTGGTGAAGGGGGCTCCGAGCGGGAGACGTGCATTTGTCGACGAATTGGCCGTGGCACTCGACCCCACATGCGATGTGCAGGTTCGGACATTTGAGCGAGTTCTCCGTCAACGCAATGCGTTGTTGAAACAAACGAAAGGTCGCCTCGCCCATGACGTCGCCGTTTCTTTGGATGTGTGGGATAGCCGTTTGATTGAGGCCGGTGAGTTGATTACCCAGCTTCGTCACGAGGTGGTGAATGCGATGAATGCTGAGGTAAGACAGGCGTACGCGCAACTGAGCAACGCAAGTGAGCGCAAAGCGACGCTCCGGTACGAACCCATCTGGGAACGTACCGGGTTCGAGCTTGCGCTCCGAGAGGCTCGAGATACCGACGTGAGGCGTGGGGTTACCACCGTTGGTCCACATCGAGATGATGTTGCACTTGATCTTGGTGATGGGCCGGCCAGATCGCATGGTTCCCAGGGCGAACAACGCTCATTTGCGCTGGCGTTGCGTCTCGCTGGACATCGATTGGTAACTGAACGTACGGGATCACCGCCGATACTGCTTCTTGACGATGTTTTTTCAGAACTTGATGAACAGCGTCGACGAGCGCTCTTTGAAGTTCTTCCCGCCGGACAAACGCTAATTACGAGCGCTGCCGACATTCCAAGTGAGACGAATCCTGATGCAACGTTAATGGTTTCGGGAGGCTCTGTTGCGAGTTGTTGAACAGCACGAAGAAAAAAGTGACCGAAAGTACAATGATGTCATTTCAGTCGCAAAGTACTCACGAAATGTTTTTAACATCTGTCACATCAAATGTGATACGATCGCAGCGTCCTTATTGAAAGTACTCGGCAGGGGGCAAACTCCAGTGACTGAAGCCACATCCAACAACGACGACTCCGGCATCATTGGCGGTGCGATCAATCGACGAGCCGCGTTAAAAACGTTGGGAGCTGGTGCCGCAGGTGCTGCCTTCGCGTCGCCTATCGTGTACAGCAGTTTTGCGACCCCGGCGTGGGCCGCTGGCACCGAGGTGCTAACCCAAACTGGTTACAACGCGACGGTACGTACCGCGACAATTCCCGCAAATCGTGCGGTGAACTTTACCGTCATCGGTGGTGGCGGCGGTGGTGGCCAGGGTTCGAACACATCCGGACGTGGAGCCGGTGGTGCCGGTGGAAACGGTACGAAGCTCGTCGGAACAATCCCGACCCAGGTCTCGTCCTACACGTTGTATGTTGCGGTGGGTGGCCCAGGACTTCGTGGCATTAGCGCACCAACAGGTCAAGCTGGTGGCTCCTCGCTTTACGGTGCGGGCGGCTCCGGTGGCAATCGTGGGTCTGGAACCGGTGGCAATGGCGGTGGTGGCGGCGGGGCATCCGTGGTTTCGAACGCGGCTGCCTACAACGGGACAATAACCATCGCTGCACCCGGTGGTGGTGGCGGCGCGGGTGGTGGTAATGGAACTGGTGGCTCAACCGGTGGCGCGGGTGGGAGCAACCTCGCTGGCGCAATCAGTGGCTCAGCAAATGGCGTCGGGGGCACCACCGGCCAAAATGGTGGTGGTGGTGGCGCCGGAACAACAACCGCAGTCGGTGGCGGCGGCGCAGGCGGTACCGCAGGGTTCGGTGGAACGAACGGTGGTGCTGGTTCTGGTGGCTCCGGTCACGTTGGCGGCGGCGGCGGAAACGGTGCAACGAATGCTTTAGGGAGTAACTCTGGTGGTGGTGGTGGCGCCGGTGGCGGCCTCTGGGGTGGCGGCGGCGGCGGTGGTGGCAGCGCCGGTTTGAACTCACGCGGTGGTGGAGGAGGCGGCACCGGTTCGGCCCGCGCAACCTCGTCTGCGACCGCATCAGGTGACGCAACCTATGGCAAAGGTGGCACCGCGGGAACATCTGCGGGAGCGGGCCGTGACGGCACCGACGGCACAAACGGATACGTTCACCTCACCCTCGTTTGAACAACTCAAGCGGGACAAACCCGAACAACGATACAACGTTTTGTGCATCGAAAGGTTTGCTGATCGCCCCGTTTGCTGATCGCGCGGTGGTGTACGACACCGTTGATGAACAAACACATATCACGAGTCTTTTTGCGGCGTGGGTGTTAGGTTTCACTAAACCAACGCCACGCCAAGTCGTTGTTGAGATGATGATCGAATCGGGCGACCTTGTTGCGCACGACGCGCAACAACTGCTTGACGATTGCATTCGGCGCCTTTCAAGCATTGGCCTGATTGGTCGGACGGAACAACCGGAAACCCCTGCACCATTTGTCCCAACGGTTCGTAAGCCAGAAGACACCTGGGCGGTTGGCAAGACGCACGGCATGGTCCATCGACGTCTCGCATTTTGCGGACCGGACCCTACTCTCATTGGTCGTATCGATAGTCTTCTTGGCGTTAACGAGTTCGTCAACAATAACGAGTTACCGCCAACGGACTTTTTCGCAGTAATCCCCGACGAATCCGGGGCAATCGATCTGATTGACGCGTACACGTGGCGTTTCCCTGACCTTGACCATTTGTTGTGGCAACTCCCCACCGTGATTAACGACAACGTCTCACACGAAATGTCCATGGTGGTCATGCATGCGGGAGCAGTTCGCACACCGAGTGGCAAAATCATCATGATTACCGGCCCTGTTGACGCGGGAAAGTCAACGCTCGTCGCTGCGCTCGTGCAAGCGGGCTGTGACTATTTGGGCGACGAATCATTGGGCTTCGACCAGGAGTCGTTGATGATCAATTCATACCCCAAGCCCCTCACGCTCGACCCAGAAGCACAGAGTTTTCTTGGCCTCGATCCAGTCGGAGAGCGATTCACCGCGACAGAGCACCGGTTGGCCACCGAACTTCGACCCGGTGCGAAAAGTCTGGCGGGGCAAGTTGGAACGCTTGATTTGATCATCCACACCGGCTACCGACCAGACGAACCGCCAGCGGCCACCGAGCTTCAACTCGATGATGCGCTCCGAACCCTGTTGCTCAATACCCTGAATCTCGTTCGATCAGGCCAAAGCGGCCTCGAAACACTTTGTCGTCTCGCCGAGCGCGTGCCGGTTGTCCATATTGTGCATGGTGACAGCCTTTCGTTGGCAGCTTTGCTCACGAACACCGAGGCTGATCCACAACGAATCACTGACGCGTTCGAAGAACAGGTCGCGCAAATGAACGACCGCGATGACGAATCGTAGAATCCAGCGCAGCCATCAGAACGTGGTGGTAACATCTCAAATCAAGTGAAATACGGGCGGTTGATCCGCGGGGCACAGGGGGTGCCATGTCTGAAAAATCCGATCACGAACCAACGAAACCGACAAGCGACGTTACTCGCCGAGACGCATTGAAAACTCTCGGAGCAGGAGCACTTGCTGCGGGCTTGGTCGAACCCGTCATCGCTTCGAGTTTTGCTACGCCAGCATGGGCGGCAGGCACGGCGTTACTCACGTTAAATGCGTACACCCCGACGGCCTATTCGGTTGCGGTTCCCAACGGTCGAAGTGTTCACTACGAAATCAGCGGCGCAGGCGGTGCCGGTGGAGGCGGACATACCGGCGAAAACCACAATGGCGGAACAGGCGGGCGCGGCGTGCAACTCATTGGCAACATCACCGCGATAGTGGGAACGATCTATGCGGCGGTCGGACAAGGCGGGCGAGGCGGCGGCGGAACCAATGCAAACCAGGCCGGAGGTGCCGGAGGAGCATCTCTTACCGGGTCGGGTGCAAAAGGCGGCAACGGCGTTCATTACGACCCGTTCATTGGAACCGAATCGCAATCGGGAGGCGGAGGTGGCGGAGGTGGCGCAACAGCCATCGCCTCGACGTCGAGTTTTTCGACGGGCGGATTACTTGTTGTTGCAGCCGGCGGCGGCGGCGCTGGCGGCGGCGGGAACACCGCACAGGCAGGTCACGGTGGTGACGGAGGATTCGCACTGGGAACCGGGTCATATTCGGGTGCTCGTAGTGGAGGCAATGGGCAAACGGGGACGACGTCTGGTCGTGGATCCGGCGTCGGTGGAGGTGCCGGAACAACGACTGCGGCAGGAAGCGGTGGCGATGGTGGCGGCACGGCGGGCCCTGGCGCGTCGGGGAGTGGTCGCAATGGCGGCGCGGGCAGCAACGGCGACGACGGCCAGCAAAGCTGGGACGGTGGTGGTGGCGGCGGCGGAGGAGGAGGGCTCTGGGGGGGCGGCGGCGGAGAAGGCGGCGGCGGCTCGTGGCTCTCAGAATCCGGAGACGGTGGTGGTGGCGGCAGTGGCAGCTCAAATGTGACCGGCACCGGTGGCACAGGGGCACCTTCAAACGGTGCCGCCGGTGGATCCGCCGGAGGAAATACTGGCGGGAATGGAACTGATGGGTGGGTTCACCTCACCTTGGTTTGAGGTAAGCATTGTGTGACGAGCCTCACCTGATAGTCTGAGATCGCGTTCGTGATGGAACGCCAAGTCGAATAGGAGAGACCTATGGCCAAGGGAGACGACGGAGAAAACCGTCTTGACCGACGGAAGTTCGTTGCCGGTGGGGCAGCAGTCGCTGGAGCTACATGGGTCGCCCCGGCGATTGTCGGCACAATGTCGGTCGCACACGCGGCAGGCACGGCCTTCTTTTCATCCACCACGGCTGGCGCGTTCACCGCGGGAACATTCCCGTCAAACCGCAATATCAATTTCGTAATTAGTGGTGGTGGCGGTGGTGGTGGCGGCTCGACCGACAGCAATGGCGGTTCAGGCGGAGCCGGAACTAGGCTAACTGGGACCCTCACGGGTAGCGCCTACGGCGGTCAAGCTATTGCTGGATTTATTGGATCTGGCGGCGCGGGCGGAAACAACGGCACCGGTGGTGGTGGCGGGAATGGTCGTTCGTCAAACAGTGGCAATGGTGGCAATGGAAACGGCGGCAACGGCGGCACCGTCTCATCCGATGGAGGTGGTGGTGGCGGCGGTGCGTCCACCATCACGACTGCGAGCATCGTGCGTGTCTGTGCGGGGGCCGGTGGTGGTGGCGGCGGCGGAATTTGGGGTTCTACCGGCGGCAATGGAGGCACACAAGGCGGCAATGGTGGAGCAGGAAGTGGATTCTTCGGAGCCGGAGGCAGCGGCGGAGCTGGCGGCAATCAAACGTCAGGCACCGGTGGTAATGGTGGAACATCCACACTCTATGGTGGTGGTGGCGGTGGCGGCGGCGCCAACGGAGGTGCCGGTGGAAACGGCGCAGCAGCAAACGGGGCCGGTGGTGGCGGGGGTGGTTCAAGCTGGGCGGTCGTGACCGTTACGCAGGCAGCCGGGGCGAATGGCGGTGGCTCGGAGGCTGGCGGTGCAAACGGCTGGGTGACCCTTACCCTTCAGTAGACGCCACACGCGAAGCCAATTCCGTGACGAAGTCAGAGGGCTTTCCTGCGCTCTCACCCGGGGTCTACTGCGCGCCAACAAACACCGGTGGGGTCGTCGTTGATTGCTTGACGCTCGAGGTTCATTTCGTGAATGCGTCCGCGGCTCTCGTTCTGCGTGCTTGTGCGCTTCACGAATCCGTTTCACTTTTGTTGGAGCAATGCGCATTTCGAACCGGTGAAGCCCAAGAGCAAATTGCCGCGGACGTCGAAACGATTGTCAACGAATTCACTCAGCGCGGACTCATTGGCCGGCCAGATGGCCCAAGCATCTTTCTTCCTCAATCGGCTTCACAAGAGCCGTTCGAAGGAAATTGTGAAACCATCCAGAAAGCCGGAAACCACGTCATCCGATTCCGATGCTCTGACGTGATGCTTTGCACCGAAGTTGCATCGGTGTTGGGACTGACGACGACCACGGCTCACCCAACGACAACATTCTTCATTGAAAAGGCGAGCGACGGGAGTGTGATTGTGCACACCGACTCAGACTGGCACTTTCATGACGTCGCTGAGATGCGCACAAAGCTCGTCACCATCGTCAATGATTTTGTGGCCCGCACCGCAACCGACCTGGTGCTCCACGCCGGATCGCTCATCGCCCCAAGCGGCGAAGTCGGTGTGTTCCCCGCCCCGCCGGGAAACGGAAAATCCACGCTGTGCGGGGCGCTCACGCAACGAGGATGGACCTACTTGGGCGACGAATCCACAACCATTCGTCACGAAGATCGCGCGGTTGTCCCCTATGCAAAACCGCTCACCCTCTCTGCGTCGGGGTGCCGCGCCCTTGGCGTTGTGCCAGGTAAGCCAACACGCGGCGAGGACGAAGACGTTGCACTCGACAGACTCGGAACCAACGTCATGGTGCAATACGACCCAACCGTTCCGCTTGGCCACGTTGTCCTTCCTCACTATGTGGGAAACGACGGCGAATCCAATGTCGAACAGCTTCACGGCGACGAGGCGATCGTTGCGCTCATCGCCAATTCTCTCAACCTCCGCTACGCGGGAAATCGAGCACTCGAGACCCTTGTCGAATTGGCCGAGCGAGTTCCAGTGCACCGGATCGCCTACCGCTCAACGGACGAGGCAATTGCGCAACTCCAAGAGATCGGTCTGGAATGACGCCAACCAAATTGCACCAGTGATTTTGGACGCTCGGGCTGTAGCGTTGAGCGCCGTGATTCCGGCACGTTTTCGCCCCATCATCAACGAAGTGTCACCCCTCGCTGAGCGGTTCACGAACGCGGGTTACACGCTGTATCTCGTTGGTGGCGTCGTGCGTGACCTGCTCTTGGGGCGCGAATTTAATGATGAATCCGACCTTGATTTCACCACTGATGCGACCCCCAGTGAAACCCGATCGCT
Organism: uncultured Iamiaceae bacterium; assembly: GCA_964544305.1. Taxonomy (GTDB): domain Bacteria; phylum Actinomycetota; class Acidimicrobiia; order Acidimicrobiales; family Iamiaceae; genus JAFDWI01. The sequence continues at coordinate 7,418 of CAZJAZ010000065.1, forward strand.
CCTTGATGGATACGCCGATGCCATCTGGACACAAGGCGAGAAGTTCGGCACGATCGGCGCAAAAGTTGCGGGACGATCACTTGAAATTACCACGCATCGCGGTGAGGCCTACCGGCCAGACTCGCGCAAACCAGACGTCACATTTTCAACCAAAATTGCTGATGACCTTGCACGTCGAGATTTCACGATCAACGCCATGGCGATGCAACTGCCCGAGCCAAACCTCATCGACCTTTTTGATGGCGCCGCTGACCTTCACGCAAAGCGCTTGCGTACGCCACTTTCCCCTGAGGAATCATTTAGCGACGATCCACTGCGCATGATGCGCGCCGCACGGTTTATTGCCGGTTATGGCTTTGAGCCGGATCCGGCGCTTGTCGAGGCGGCCACAAACATGGCTGAACGGCTCGATGTGGTTTCGCCTGAACGAATCAGAGATGAGCTCGACAAGTTGTTGGTGGTCGAAGACCCCAGCCTGGGCCTTTGGTTTCTTGCGAACACCGGGCTAGCCGACCGCTTCTTGCCCGAGTTGACCGGCATGAAACTCGAACAAGATCCAATCCATCGCCACAAAGACGTGCTCACCCACACGATAGCGGTCGTCAAAAACACATCGCCACGGAAGCGGTTACGTCTTGCTGCACTCTTACATGATGTGGGCAAACCTGCCACCCGTGCTTTTGGTGACAACGGTGTGAGCTTTCACCACCATGAAGTTGTGGGCGCTCGCATGGCTCGTGACCGGATGCGAGCACTGCGCTATTCGAACGAAGATGTTGCGGCGGTACGCAAGTTGGTGTTCTTACATTTGCGCTTTCACACCTATGGGATGGGATGGACGGACTCTGCGGTGCGGCGCTTTGTGCGTGATGCGGGCGACGAGCTCACCGACTTGATCGAATTGACTCGTTGCGATTGCACGACACGCAACAAGCGCAAAGCAGCCGAATTGTCGGCGCGCATGGACGAACTCGAAGCCCGCATTCGTGCACTTGAAGAGGCAGAAGAACTCGCGTCAATCCGACCCGATCTTGACGGTGAACAGATTATGGCGCACCTTGGAATTGGCCCTGGGCGTGAGGTTGGCGAAGCGCTCAACATGCTTCTTGAACTTCGTCTTGATGAAGGCCCACTCGATCAAGATGAGGCGTACCGTCGTCTTGACGCGTGGTGGACGAACCGTTCGCAAGCGAAGCGCTAGAGCCCTTGTTTGCGGGCTCGCAGAATCATCGTTGGGGGGAAGTAGCGCAGCACGTCTGCCCATGATGACGCGGGGGGACGCCCGCGCTCTGCGGCTGGTTCTGCCATGACATCAACCCGATAGTTGTTGCGAGTCAACAAGGTGAAAAGGTCAGCCACGCTCGGTGATGTGTCAAACCACGAACGGCGGATGCGTAGCGGGTCGGCCGCGCCCGGATGGGTGAGGCGCAATGCTGGGTGAGGGAGCGAAATGATCAGCGGTGCTTCTTGACGCAACACGCGGTGTACCTGGCGAATGAGTCGAGCCATGTCGTCGATGCCAACGAATCCATAGGCCGATAGGGCGACGTCAATGCCATCGGCGCGCAAAAACGCAAGGTCTGCGAGTTCCCCGGTATGCAGTTCGATCTTGACTTCGGCTGCGTCGGCGGCCGCTCGGGCGTGCTCAATTTGGATCGGATCAGCGTCAACGGCGATCACTTTCGCACCACGTTTGGCCATTTCGATGGCGTTATGGCCAGCCCCACAACCAAGTTCCAAGACTCGACGGCCGTCAAGGTCGCCGATGAGACGCAGTTCGGATTCTCCAGGAATCCCACCGCCAAAGACGATGTCGTCGGGAAGACCGTGAGCGTAGGGGTTTGCGAGCGAAAAGGCTTCCCACGCGGGGGCAGGATTGACATGGGGATCGTCGGCACTCATGACATGCAAGTTTGCCCGCCGAACACCCGGGAACCCGTGATACTCCTCCCGGCCTGCGAAATTTGACGCGTTATGGCTCTTAGAGAGCCATAACGCGTCAAATTTCGCAGGAATGTGGGACTAAGCCTGGCCGGAGGCGAAATCTTCGACCATTTGCTGAGCATCCGCATCACGGAACTGCACGGGCGGCGACTTCATGAAGTAAGCGGACGGCCCTTCGAGCGGACCACCAATCCCACGGTCAAGACCGAGCTTTGCGCAACGCAGTGCGTCGATGATCACACCGGCTGAGTTCGGCGAATCCCACACTTCAAGCTTGAGCTCAACATTGAGTGGAATGTCACCGAAGTTGCGGCCTTCCAAGCGGATGTACGCCCACTTGCGATCTTGGAGCCACGCCACGTGATCAGAAGGCCCAATGTGGACATCGTCATCGGCAATGCCATGATCAAGCTGGCTGGTCACCGACTGAGTTTTCGAGATCTTCTTTGACTCGAGGCGCTCGCGCTCCAACATGTTCTTGAAGTCCATGTTGCCACCCACGTTGAGTTGATACGTGCGATCAAGCACCATGCCACGATCTTCAAACAAGCGAGACAAAATTCGGTGGACGATCGTTGCGCCCACCTGCGACTTGATGTCGTCACCGACAATGGGCACGCCAGCGTCGACAAACTTTTGGGCCCACTCGGGGTTTGAGGCAATGAAAACAGGAATGGCGTTCACGAACGCAACATGGGCATCAAGACACGCCTGCGCGTAATACTTCTGCGCATCTTCCGAACCAACCGGCAGATACGAAACGAGCACATCGGCCTTGGCGTCACGCAAGGCTTGAGCAACATCAATGGGTTCGGCTGGCGACTCTTCAGCGGAGAGCTTGTAGTACTTCCCAAAGCCGTCAAGCGTTGGGCCACGCTGCACTTCCACACCGGTGTCGGCCACGTCCGCGAAACGGATCGTATTGTTGAGGCCCGCCCACATGGCCTTGGCTACATCTTGACCAACTTTGGTGGCGTCAACGTCAAAGGCCGCGACAAGTTCAATGTCGTTGATGTGATAGCCGCCAAGGTTGACGTGCATGAGGCCTGGAACCTCGTCGCCGTCTTTGGCGTTGGCGTAGTAGGTGAGGCCTTGGATCAATGAGTTTGCACAGTTGCCGACACCGGCAATCGCAAGGCGGATCTTGGTCATGAGATGGAACCTCCAACGGTTTCATGCAGGGGAAGGTCACTCGCTGACGCGCGAGCTTCCGGGGATTGGTCAGGCGCCGATTGTTCGGCTGTGATGAGAGATTCGAGCCAAGCGAGCTCGGCTTCGTCAGAAAGACGGTCGCGTTCACGCAAGGCCCGGCGGTATTGATCGAGTCGGCGTGACTCGCCTTGGTCGAGTCGGTCGGCGAGCACGCGGCGTCGCCGTTCAAGCAATGCGTGACGTTCAATTTCGGTGAGGAGCGCTGCACACGCGAATTGTGCAGCAAAGACGCGATCATCGTCACTTGGTTCAACAAGCATGTCGTGCAGGGTGACGCGGCCAGCTTGAGTGATCGTGTACACCTTGCGTTTGCGCTTCGATCGGGGAAGCGTGGTTACAGGCGTGGCACGCAGTCGGGCTACTTCTGCGCCGAGTGAGCCGGTCATGGGGGTTTGGGTGTTCGAAGCGGTCGAATTTTCTGCGATGGTGATGAGCCCACGTCGATCAAGCCGATTCAGTGCCGGGTAGAGCGCGCCATATGACACGGTGCCACGACCAAGATCGCTCATGCGTTTGGACAATTCGTAGCCATGCAGGGGTTGGTCGGCTAAGAGTCCGAGAAGGGAGAGGTCAAGAAGATTCATCGCGCAACTAATATATCGAATCGAACTATCGAAGTGATAGATCGACAGTGTGCCTTGCGTGGCATTCCAAAGTCAACCTGACGTGACCCAAGTCGCATCCCTTCTCGAACGAAATTTGACGCGTTCTGGCCTCAGAGAG
>CAZJAZ010000066.1:0-10805 GCA_964544305.1 uncultured Iamiaceae bacterium
GTCATTCCGACCCTTCGGGGTCGGCTCCATTGAGGCTCAACTTCGCCGTTGAACGTGACCGTCCTGGCCGCGGGTCATTCCGACCCTTCGGGGTCGGCTCCATTGAGGCGCCGTGTGCCCCGGCGAGAATCGCGTCGGTTGCCAGGGTCATTCCGAGCCTTCGGGGTCGGCTAGGCGGTCCGGTTAGCGGGTCGGTCAGTTGATGGTGGTGCGGCCAAGCTTGCGGGCCGCCTCAGACACAAACACCTCGGGCGCGAACGGCCCCGTATCGACTGACGAAACATCAAGCACTGGCAAGCGCACATTCGATCCCAGCGTGTCGAGCCAACAAATCGCGCCGGCCACATCATCAACCGACAACGTGCGCATCGCAAATCGCACCTCATCAAGCATCGGCGTCGCAACCGGTCCGGTCACCACCGTGTGCACTGCAATCCCATCACGCTCAACCTCACCAGCCAGAGCTGCCGCAAACGCATTCAAACCTGCTTTCGACGCGCTATATGCCGCCCGACCAGGCTGGGGATGCAACGCCGCCGATGACGACACAAACACAAATCGGCCCCCAGCATTCATCGCCGGCAGACACGTCGACGCCACCACAAAAGCCGACCGCAAATTCGCTGCGATCACCGCATCAAACGTGGCGACCGAATCTTTGCGCACAAACGTGCCCTGCATCACGCCGGCCGCATGCACCACCAAATCAACCGGGCCCGCCTCTGCAACAACCGCCGCAAAACTTGACGGATCCGAAGCATCACCTGCCACCCAGCGCGCACCCGCCCCCTCGGCTGCTGCGGCTAAACGCTGCGCATTGCGGGCCGTACCAACCACCTCATAGCCCGCTCCCACGAGACGCTCAGCAACAGCCAAACCAATCCCGCTACTCGCACCCGTCACAATCGCTAACCTTCGACGTTCAGACATCGCGAGGAGAATAGACGTGCGTGAGTTCCCCGGCATCCAAATGCACGATGACGACGACATTCGCATCGTCACCCTGAACCGCCCCAATGAGCTCAACTCGTTCACCGAAGACTTCCACGCCACCTTCGTTGAACTGTGGCGTCACCTCGCCGACATCGATGACACCCGTGCCATCGTGCTCACCGGTGCCGGCCGCGTCTTTAGTGCCGGAGGTAGCTTCGACGACTTCGAACACCGCCGCAACAACCCAGAAATACGCCGACGCAGCATGCGCAACGCCCGCGCCCTCTTCGACGCCATGCTCCAAATCGAAGTGCCCATCGTCGCCGCAGTCAACGGACCCGCCGTTGGCCTCGGCGCCACCGTCGCAACCCTGTGTGACATCGTGTTCATGGCCGACACCGCATTTCTCGCGGATACTCACGTGTCGGTAGCGCTCGTCGCAGGCGACGGGGGAGCAGTCACCTGGCCCGCCCACATTGGACTGTTACGAGCCAAACAATATTTGCTTTCCGGTGACCGGCTCGCCGCCCATCACGCCGTCGAAATGGGACTCGCCAACTTCGTGGTGCCCGGCGAATCCGTCGTCGCCGAAGCCTGCGCGTATGCGCACCGGCTCGCGGCCCAACCCGCCCAAGCCACCCGGGCCACCAAAGCAATCCTCAACCAGCATCTTCGAGCAAACGCCGTCCGGGTCCTCGACTACGGGCTTGCCGTCGAATCAGCCTCCCACGACACCGACGACTACGCGGCCGCGATCGAACGGCTCCGCCCAACCTGAAACGGTTCGCAACACTCTTGCGCGCAAACGCTCGTTTGTCTTACTTGGGCAATGGGCGTGCCGGTAGTCCGTGACGACGTGCAGATTCGATCAGGCGATCGTCGGCCGTGATGAGGTCAGCGTTGAGATCTTGAGCAAGGAGAACGTAGAGGGCGTCGTATGTGGTGAGATGCCAGTCGAGCGCGGCCCGGAAGGTGCGTTGCCATCGGTCCGTGCCACCAATGAACTCAAGACCGAGCTGTCCGAGCAAGCCAAAGGCTGACACCGCGTCTGTGGGCGACAACACCTTTTGTGCGACCCGTTTGCGTAGGCCGTTGCCGACCTCGCCGAGGAGGTGCTCGGGCGCGGCCAGAGTCAGCCCAAGTTGTGCACGATCAAGGAGATCGTTGGCTGCATCGGAGCCGGCCTCGGCAACAATCCATTTCAACGCAACCGACGCGTCAATGACGACAACTTGTTCAGGCACGGCTGTCGCGGTCTTCGCGGACCAGTTCCTGAGCAGACGCAGTCCCTTGGGCGAGTACCGATCGGGATTGGATTTTTCGTAGGCGTGCAATCGCACTTTCGCGTGTCAATTGGGCACCGTCAGTGACGCGTAGGGCCTCCTCAAGTAAGACCACCGATTGCGACGACATTGAACGTCCTTCGGCCCGCGCCCGAGCGCGCAGCGCCGCATGGAGATCGTCAGGCAGATTCCGGACATGCAACTCGGCCATGGGAGCATTGTAGTCCCAGAATGGGACAAACTCTCGTTGCAGGTGCTTCTCGGTGCAGAAGCCGCTACTGCTCAGATAACGCCCGTTCAAAGAGAATGACCGGATCTTCTGCCACCGGGTCACCCACGCGCAACACCACACGGTGGATCGTCGCGGTGCACACAAACGGTGCCACATATCCCGGGCCAACAGCCGGGCCGTGCTCAAAGCCACACGTCATCCCCGTGTTGGTGTGATTGAACTTCGTTGACGTGAACAACCGCACCGACCCCGTCGCAACGTTTGTGTCGTTGACGCACAACGTGACATCACCGCCTCCCTCAACCCGTGGCGCATAGCGCATTCCGAGCACATGATCACCTGGTGCAATGACATCGGCCCCGGCCACCACGTCAATGCGTTTGCCATACAAGTTGTGGACCCAACGAAGACGCCCATCCAACAAATGGAACGAAAACCCGCCCAGCACCGAACCTTGCGCCAGGAGCACACCGCTTGCAACGTCATCAGTAGCAATCGTGACGTCCGCACAGATCTCGTGAAAACGGTTCTTGATATTCGGTGCGTTTGGCTCTGGCACCGGTGACGTGCCCGGCCAAAACATGGCATCACGACGATCCCGTGATGCACTTGGCTTCGGATGCGCGATCGCATACAGCGGCCGATTATCAAGAGGCAACACCTGATTGCGGCGTGCCTCAACCCACCACAACTGTGTGAGTTCCGCAAGCTTGTCTGGGTAATCACTTGCCACGTTGTGCAACTCTGTTGGATCAAGCGCCACGTGATAGAGCTCCCACACATCATCGTCAAACGGCGCATTCCAATCGAGGTCGTCGTCATAGACCGGGCCCACTGGTTTAAACGTCACCGCCTTCCAACCGTCGTGATAGATCGCTCGACTCCCCAACATCTCAAAATGCTGCGTTGTACGCGGTGCGGTCACGCTCGTTGCGTCCACACCCTCATCCTCTTGGCCAGCATCCGTGAGGACCCCCGCCAAACTCACCCCATCAATCGGCGACTGTACGACATCATCAATGGTGGGTGGTACTGCAATGCCAATCAGATCGAGGATCGTTACCGGCACATCAATCGCATGCGTAAAAGCATGTCGCACCACACCCGGCGACGAAATATGGCCGGGCCATGAGAAAATGCACGGATCGGCCACGCCACCCTCATGCACCTCACGCTTGAAACGCTTGAACGGCGTGTTCCCCGCCATGGTCCAACCCCACGGATAATTGTTATGCGTTGACGCTGTGCCGATCTCATCGATCCGTCGCAAGATTTCACGTGGGCCAGCCGGATCAAAATTGATCGGGCGCACATCGTTCAGTGACCCGTCTCGACCACCCTCACCGCTTGCCCCATTGTCTGACACGAGCACGACCAGTGTGTTGGCACGATCTCCGGTCTCATCCAAGAAATCAAGTAGCCGCCCGATCTGCGCATCGGTGTGCGCCAGAAAAGCAGCGAAACATTCCATGAACCGTGCGGCCACTCGTTGCGCGTCACCATCGAGATCATCCCACGCTGGAATCCACGGTGGCCGAGGCGCCAGACCAGCACCCGCCCGCACAATCCCAAGATCTTGTTGGCGTGCAAACGTAGCGTCACGCCACGCATCCCAACCGCAATCAAAACGGCCACGCTCAGCCTCGAGCCATTTGGTCGGCGCATGATGGGGCGAGTGACATGCCCCGGTCGCAAAATATAAGAAGAAACGTTTGTCCGCGTCTGCGGCACGCAGATCAGCGATCATTCGAATTGCCTGATCCGCCAAATCCTCGGTGAGGTGATAGCCCTCGTCCATCGAACGTGGCGGGCGCACCGCATGGTTGTCGCAGTACAAGTCAGGAACAAACTGATGCGTTTCGCCGCCATGAAATCCATACCACCGGTCAAAACCCCGCCCCAATGGCCAGGTGCGTCGGGTCGAAGCCTGACTGGTCTCATCATCGGGCGTGAGATGCCATTTGCCCACCGCATAGGTGGCGTACCCCTGTGCCCGCAAGATTTCGGAAAGAAAGCCGTTCTCACGGGGAATCTGCGCGTTGTAGCCCGGATACCCAAGGGCCAAGTCCGACACACGCCCGAGCCCGTTGCGATGATGATTGCGTCCGGTCAACAAACACGACCGTGTTGGTGAACACAACGCGGTCGTATGGAAGTTGGACAAGCGTGCGCCCGATGCCGCCAAATCGTCAATACGTGGTGTTGCAAGATTTGACCCGTAGCATCCAAGCTGCGCAAAGCCAACGTCATCAAGCACAATAAGCACCACATTGGGTGCGCCCTCGGGAGGTGATGGTTCTGGCGGCCACCACGGTGTCGATGTACGCCAATCGTCGCCGATTGTCCCTTCAAAACGTGGTGTCAACATCGTCCCCCTTGGGTTCAGTCAGTGGCAAAATCTTCTGTGGCGGTAGGGCTGGCCCGAACGTTGCAACAATTTCTTGCAGCGTTTGGGAATAGGAAGCGGGCAGACATCGTTCCTAATATCATCATTCGTTGGCGTTAGAGCTGAGCGCTCGCAAAGGAGATGGAGATGAACAAACGAGTCCTGCGTTTTGGGGTGATTGTTGGTGTCATCGGTGGCACCGTCATGGCCGCCTGGCTGATGGTGATGAGCACAATCCTGGGTGACGGCCTGTTCACCCCGGTCAACATCATCGCCCACACATTTTGGAAAAGCGCACCATTGGGTGGCGATTTCAATCTTGGTGCGCTGCTTCTGGGAACTCTGATCCACCTCATCATCGCCTGCACGATCGGCACGATCCTGTCGTGGATGGTGGAGCGCAATGCATTCAACGGTGGCACCATCGTCACCCTTGGCATTGGCATCGCGGCGGTTGCATGGATCGTCCAAGCGTTCGCATGGCCAGCCGTCGACGAACAAGCCGCAGCGACCAAAGTCGCGTGGGCCTTCGCCATGGGCCACATGATCTTTGGTGTGGGCATCGCGCTCATTCTCAATTGGCTGCGAGACGTTCGACACGCCGGTCGGCTCGCCGGCGCGGCCGTGGAAGAACCTGTCTTTGCTGGGCGCCCCAGCGAAGTGCGTATCCCTCGCTTTGGCAACATGCGCTGAAGTCAACACCGTGCACTAACTCGGAGCCGGAAGCAAACGTTTGAGCAGTTTGCCCGTTGGCAAGCGCGGCAATTCGTCAACAAGCGTGATCGCTCTCGGACACTTGAACCGGGCGAGGTGCGTTCCGCAATACGCAAGTAACTCGTCACCAATTGTTTCCACGTCAACCGGAACGGTCGGATCGAGTTGCACGTACGCATGAACTTTTTCGCCGAGATCATCGTCAGGCACACCCACGACCGCCACGTCAAAAACTGCGTCGTGCCCAATGAGCGCATCTTCGATCTCACGCGGGTAAATGTTGACGCCGCCCGCGATGATCAAGTTCGAACTGCGGTCGGTCAGATAGAGGTATCCCTCGTCATCAAGACGACCAACGTCTCCAATCGTTGACCAGCCTCGCTCGACATTCCACGCGTTGGCCGTCTTCTCCGAATCGTTGTGGTATTCCCACTGCCGGGCAGTTTCGAACCAAATCCGGCCCTCTTCGCCAATTGGCACTTCTTCGCCCGCATCATTCGCGATGTGCACCTGCCCGATAAATGAACGGCCAACCGAACCGGGATGCGTGAGCCACTCGTCTGGGCCGATCGCACAAAACCCATTCCCCTCACTCCCGGCGTAGTACTCGTAGACAACTGGCCCAAGCCACTCCAGCGCGGCATGCTTCACCTCAATTGGACACGGGGCGGCCGCGTGGATGACGTACTGCAAACTTGACAAGTCGTAGTGGTCGCGTGTCGAAGCGGGCAGTTTGAGTAACCGAATGAGATGGGTCGGCACCAACTGCACATGGGTGACTCGGTGTTTTTCAATTGCCGCCAATAGCCGCTCGGGATCAAAAGATTCCATCACCACAACGCTGCACCCCTGGCATTGCGCACCCGACGTCCAGCCCGCTGGCGCCGCGTGATACAGCGGAGCAGGAGATAAATAGATTGACTCGGGCGACATGCCAAACAAACCGGTCTGCATCGCCACAAAAGGTTGCGGCCGACCCAGTTCTGCCCCAACCGGGCCGGGCACAATCCCTTTGGGTTTGCCGGTCGTCCCCGACGAATAAAACATCCACTGGCCGGCGCATGCTTCGAAACGCTCACTTGACGCAAGCACCTCGGGATCACGCCCGCTTCCAAGAACCGTCTCATACGGGTCAAAACCCTCAACGCGGCCCCCAACCGATAAGGCAACCGCTACATTGCTCAAACGCGCCAACGTCGCTGCTGCCAGCGCATCCAATGATGCGGCACTCACAATCGCTCGTGCCCCACAATCGATTGCAATGAACGCCGCTTCGTCCGCGGTGAGATGCCAGTTCACCGGCGTCACATACAAACCCGACGACAAACCCGCCCAAATGATCTCAAAAAACTCGGGTCGATTATCGAGCAATACGGCGAGATGATCACCCTGGCGAAGCCCAGCATCATGAAAAACTTGAGCCAACTTCTTGCTCCGAGCGGACAACTCGCCATAGGTGCGCGTTACCCCAGACTCATGCATGATTACGGCCAACTTGTCGGCGTGAACCTCGGTGACCGCAAAGGGATGTTGTCGGGCATCATCCATGGTCTGAACCTTGCCCACCAAGCACGCGAAAAGCCGCGTCGCCAAGAAACTCGGCCATCGCATCGTCGCCTAACGGCAAGGACCGCGCCGCGTCGAGTGCGCGACCCACATCCAAGATCGGATGATCCGACGCAAACCACACTCGACCCCGCCCTCGAGACGAGTTCATGAACGCCACCATTGCCTGGTCCATGTACGTCGCCAGATACGCGGACGTCATCACATAGAGGCGCGGCCATTTCATCATGTACGAAATCAACAACGCTTCAAAGGGATGACCCATGTGCGCGCCAACGACCGTAAGGCCTGGGAAATCAATGAGCACATCTTCAAGAAGCTGCGGGTGCTGACACGCGGACCGAACTTGTGGCCCTGGAACACCGATGTTGATCGACACGGCAAGCCCAAGTTCTTCACACGTCTGATACACCGGATAATAGAGTCGATGGTTGAGGTCGAATTGCTCCATGAGCGGGGTGATCCGGATCATTCGGACCGCATCGTGTTGCGCAAGCTCACGAATCCGCGCACAGTTCGCCGCGACCTTGGCAGCCTTCTCAATGGTCGGTCCAATAAAGAATCGACCCGGATTCTCATCTGCGATCACACAGCAATCTTCGGCCGGGATCTCTCCCCGCTTTCGTGCGCTGTTCGGTGGTTTCATGCCGCACACCAACACGCCCATGTCGACCCCGGCCGTGTTCATTGCCCCAAGGGTCGCTTCGAAGGGTTGCGGGTCGGTGACTGACGAGCCAAACATTTCATGCACCCCGGCGGATGAGGCTTTCGCCCCGAATGTCTGCGCGAAATGTTCTGGAAACACGTTGACCCAGCCGTCAAGAATCATGGCCGACACGCTAGTTCGCCCGCGACAAGAAAAGCTGACACGAGTGTCAGAAACGGCGTAAAGTGACCGTCATGGCAGACCTTGGCTTTGCACCTTTCGACGCGGACAACCATTACTACGAGGCCGCAGATGCGTTCACCCGCCACATCGACCCCAAGATGGCCAAGCGTGCCATGCAATGGGCCGACATTGACGGCAAGCGCCGCTTGCTCGTGGGTGGCAAAGTCAACAAGTTCATCCCAAACCCGCTGTTTGACCCGATCGCTCGGCCTGGAAGTCTCGAAGACTATTTCCGTGGCAAGAACACCGGTGGTCTCGATCTCAAAACCATGTTCGGCGATCTTGATGCGCTCGCTGATCATCCTGGCTATCAGAACCGTGACGCCCGAGTCCGGCTTCTCAACGAACAAGGCCTCGAAGGCGCGCTGTTGTTTCCGACCCTCGGTGTCGGGATGGAAGAAGCGTTGCGACGTGACCCGGTGGCGTTGCATGCCGCGTTTGATGCGTTTAACAAATGGCTTGACGACGACTGGGGGTATGACCGTGGCGACGGCCGCCTGTATGCGGCTCCGATGATTACCTTTTGCGACGTCGACTTGGCAGTTGCCGAGGTCACCCGAGTCTTGGAAGCTGGCGCCAAGGTCCTGGTCACAGTTCCAGGCCCGGTTCCTGAAGGCGACGGCTATGTTTCGCCGGGCCACCCCAAGTTCGATCCGATCTGGTCGTTGCTGCACGACGCGGGCGTGGTGCTCGTCTATCACGCCGGGCTGTCGGGCATTGCAGGTTATGGCAAGTTGTGGCGGACCGGTGCCCCCGCAGCTGCAGGCGGGTTCGAAGGATTCAAACACGCAACCTTTCCAATGGTTGCCTTTCAAGACCGAGCAATTTCCGACACGCTTTGTGCGCTGCTGTGTCACGGCGTTTTCGACCGTTACCCAAACGTGCGGATCGCCTCAATCGAGAATGGCGCGATGTGGGTGCCCGACCTGTTGCGAAACTTGAAAGACGGCTACGGCAAGATGCCGTTCACGTTTGGCACCGATCCAGTTGAACGTTTTCGATCAAACATTTGGGTGGCACCCTATTACGAAGACGACATGGATGAATTGAAAGACGCGATCGGTGTTGATCATTTGTTATTTGGATCGGATTTCCCGCACGCCGAAGGTCTCCCTGATCCGTTGAGTTTCACCAACGACATTCCAACTTTTGACGCGGTTGAGACTCGCAAAGTCATGCTCGACAATGTCAAGGCGATGATTACACCACGCCCAACCTGACGCTCCTACCCGGTTTTGGGTGCGTTTTTGGAACCTGCAGGTTCCAAAAACGCACCCAAAACGGTGGGAATAGGGGGAGTCAGCGACAGTGCTCTTGACGTTGCATCCCTCGCACTCTAATCTACAACCATATGGTTGTAGATGCTGAGTTGTCCGACGCCGAAGTCGACCGAATCTTTCATGCTTTGGCCGCAACTGTGCGGCGCGACATCCTCAAGCGCACACTGAACGACGCGCCAACCGTCAGCGAACTCGCCGGGGCATATGACATGTCGTTCGCTGCAGTCCAGAAGCACGTTGCGGTGCTCGAAGAAGCCGGGCTGGTCACCAAACAAATGAACGGGCGCGAGCGTCTCGTACGAGCGAATCCCGAAACGATTGCCCGGGCACGTCTGCTCCTCAAGCGCTTCGAAGATCTCTGGCGCAGCCGCATTTCCCAACTCGACCAGATTTTGCAAGAACCCTGACCAGACCTTCGAACTGCCAAACCACATCAATTCATTCAAGGAGCCAAACCATGCCTGTCACGTCCATCACCACCGACCCCGAGAACCTCACGCTCACCGTCGAAGCCGAGTTCGCTGCGCCACTCGAAAAACTTTGGAACGCGTATACCAATCCTCGCCAAATCGAACGATTCTGGGGACCGCCCGGCTACCCGGCAACGTTCCATCAGCTCGACCCGGTCGTCGGCGGACACGCGTTCTACACCATGACTAGCCCACAAGGCGAGGTGTACGGGGGCACCTGGGATTTCACCGAGGTTGATCCGCCCAATGGGTTCACCGTGGTCGACAAGTTCGCAGACGCAACGGGCAATGTGCTCGACGACATGCCATCGGGCACGATGACAATGCGATTCGAGGCGACACAAAGCGGTTCTCGCTTGGTGTGTTTGTCAACGTTTGCATCGGTTGAGTCAATGGACAAGCAGCTCGAAATGGGCATGCTTGAAGGCATCCGTGGGGCGATGGGCCAGATCGACCACGTGCTGCAAGATCTCACCGACCTCGTGCAAACCACACAGGCGGAAGCGCTCGATGAGCAGCGCGCCCGCCTCTGGCGGGTGGTGCGTGGCGACAGAGCGGCGGTGTGGCGCGCGATGACAAGCAACGATTTGATTCCCAAGTGGATGTTCGGCCCCGATGGGTGGGTTATGACCGAATGTGACTTTGCCCCGGTTGTGGGCAAGAAGTACCGGTGGGGTTGGGCGCCAGAAGAGGGTATTGATGGCGAGCCATTCACTATTTCGGGGGAAGTGTTGCATGTGGATGAACCCAAGCGCATTGTCACGACCGAGACGTATTCGGGTGACGACGCTATGCCCATGATCAGTGACCTGAACCTGTACTCCGATGGGGAACACACGCTCGTGAGTTACATCTTCGAATTCCCCGACACGGCCACACGGGACGGCGCGTTGTCTGGCGGGATGATAGACGGCATGGAAGCCGGTTTCGCCCGCCTCGACGCACTCACCTGAATCCCAAATCGTTCTTTGTCCAGTTGTGCACGGCGGCTTCAAGGGGTGGTCGCGACAATGAAGTTGTTGAGTGCTTGTGCTGGAGTTTGCCACATGAGG
>CAZJAZ010000067.1:0-10587 GCA_964544305.1 uncultured Iamiaceae bacterium
TAGCAGCAGATCCCGGGCTTCAGCCAGCACCCGGTTCTGCTCGGCGAGGTTGTTGACCAGGTCGTACATCGGTTGGGTCGTCGCGTCGAACTCCTGAAGGGCCTCATTGGAGGGCACCAACACGCTCAAGGAATAGGCCTGTTCCCGGGAAAGGCCTGGAACGGCGGCGTGGGAGTCTATGAACTCAAGGTTCTTGAGCACGTGGAAGACATAGCGCAGTGGCAAGCTCGTCTTCACGTAGTAGGTCGTGTCGATCGGGTAGAAGTCCCCTTCGGACCAGTGGACCGAGCCCACGTTGCCCTTCCGCCCAAGCACGATGCCTGGACCTTGGGTCAGATATTCATCGTGCCAACCCACAACCCCGGACGAGCCGTAGACAGCAACCGGGCCGCCGCGGCGATCATCAGCCATCAGTGCCTTCCCATAAACCAACTCAATAACATCACGGAGTGGCCCCACCTCCCAGCCGGCGGGGATGGGGCCGAGGGCGGAGTCGACCAGTTCGACGTCCTCGTGGCCGGGGAAGCGGAAGTGCACGAACCATTCCCGGTAGATCAGCCGGGCCAGTTCTTCCAGAATCTCGATCCGCCGCCGGTTGTTCTCGATCAGATCATCAAACGAGCCAAGCACCGCTGCCACTCTTTGCTGTGCCGCAACGCTTGGGAGCCTGATCGGAACCTCCACAAGTGAAGCTTGTCGTATACCCAGCACGGTGGTTCCAGTCGCGAACCGAGCCAGTTCAGCCTGTGCTACTGGACCCCTCAGCCAATAGTAGAGGTAGCGCGAATCAAGGATGGCCTCATTGCCTCGCAGGGCAAAGAGACGTTGTCCGAGGCAGAAGCGCTTGTCTCCTTGAAGGTAGGCGACCTCCCCGAGTGGAGCCTCGGACGTCAGCAACACATCGCCAGCCGCCAGGGGCTCTGGCATCCACCGCTCATACATATCCTCCGAGATGCATCGTGCTTCGCCTGCGTTGACCAGACGGCCCTCTTTTAGGTGAATCGCCGACAAGACAGGAACACCGTCATCAACCCAGTCGCCCTTCAGCTTCTTCGGAGTCTTGCCCCGGTGGTCAATCACCAGCGCGAGAGCTTCGCCGAGGGTTCCCGTCCATGTCGCGCTAGTCAAAACGAGATGTTCCTGATCGACGAGCCCACGAGAGCCGACAGTCCCTCCGCTTGCGTGCCTAGGGTGTCGAACTCGGCTTTCAAGCCAGCAAATCGGGCGGCCGCATCCTCCGGTGCTTGGTACTCGCCCACCCCCACGTACCGCCCCGGATTGAGGCTCCAGCCTTGGGATTCGATCTCGTCGATGCTTGCCACCGCGCACAGGCCGGGTACGTCGGTGTAGGCCTTGTCTGGGAAGCGTTCGAGGAGCAACTCGTCGCTGCCGTCGGTGAACTCGGGTGATTCGCCTCGCCACAGGCGCACGATGTTCGCGAGGAACTCGATCTGATCCGGGGTCCAGTCGCGGTGGGCCCGGTCGATCTGGTGGTAGATGTCGCGGGCGTCGATGAACAGCACCTCATCAGCCCGGGGTGTCGCGGCCTTGGCCTTGTCGAGAAACCACAGGGTCACCGGCAAGGTGACCGTGTAGAAGAAGTTCGTCCCGACCGACACGATCACATCCACGCACTTCTCTTGGATCAACGCTCGTCGGATCTCGGCTTCGGAACTGCGGGCATCCGACGCGGAGTTCGCCATCACGAAGCCGGCCCGGCCAGTGTCGTTCAGCGCAGACGCGAACGTCTGGATCCACAGGTAGTTCGCGTTGTCGGGTTTGGGCAGGCCGTAGGGGAAGCGTCGGTCGCCTTCGAGTTTGGCTTTGTCGACCTTGTTCACGTTGAACGGCGGGTTCGCCATCACGAAATCGAACTTCCCCGGCGATTCGTGCGGGTCCTCGTAGTAAGTGTTCGCCTCACGAATGTCACCCGACAACCCGTGCACCGCCAGGTTCATCTTCGCCAGGCGCACCGTCTCCCGGGTCTTCTCGGTGCCATACACCGACAGCTCCTCACCGGGTGTGCCCTGGTGACGCTCGATGAAACGTGCCGATTGCACGAACATGCCACCCGACCCGCACGCCGGGTCGAAGATCCGCCCGTGGAACGGTTGAATGACCTCCACGATCAGGCGCACCAGCGACGTCGGAGTGAAGAACTCGCCGCCCTTCTGGCCTTCGGAGAACGCGAACTGGCCGAGGAAATACTCATAGATCAGACCGAACCCGTCACCTTCGATCACATCGGGCAACCGCCCCAACAGCCGCACCAGTTCGATGAGCACCTCATTGGGCAGGGCCGCGTACCCGCCGGGCAGCACCCCGGCCAGATCCGGGTTCGTGTCTTCCACGGCGTGCATTGCCTCATCGACCGACCGGCCCAGATCCGCGCCTTCGGGCAAGTCGGCCAGGTATTCGAACCGGGCATGCGGTGGCACATAGAGCACGCCTTTGGCGTGATAATCACCGGGGCCGATCTTGCGGCGGCCAGAGGCTTTCGCTTCGAGTTCGTCGTGGACGTGGGCGAAGCGCAGATCGGCGTAGCGCAGAAAGATCAGACCCAACACCGGCGTGGAATACTCCGACGCTTTCAGGCCCGAGTTCGCCCGCAACTGATCGGCGGTCTCCCACAACGTCGCTTGCAGTTCGGCCAGGTCGGTTGCCATGGCCCACCAAACTAGACGCTTGCGTCAGCTCGCAGCTTTCAACCGGTTATGAGGGCCGCACAGGCGTTGCAAGTTTGCGACTACGGTTGGTCCACCATTGGTGTAGGCGATGATGTGGTCATATTGCAGAAATCGGGTGGCGTGGCAGCCCGGGTGGCCGCACTCGTGCTCGCGTTGGTCGATCACACGGCGTTGGCGTCGGGTCGGAAGTCGTCGTCTCGGGCTCGCGTCGATGGGTTGACGCTGCGCGTCGTGGATCAGGAGCGATACGAACGAATCAGGCAACATCTGGGTCACTGCATGATCCGAGATTGGTGTGCCATCGTCGAGCGTGTTGCCGTCGTCTGCGACGTGCACGACAACCTCTGCGGTCACTTCGGCGGCATTGGCCGGTTCGGTGACGATGCCAACGAGCGCATCGGCGCGTTGTTGGGCATTGGACGGGAACGCCTCGGCATCGGCCGGGTACGTCGTGCGGGCAACCTGTGCGTCGATCACCGCACACACCGCACCCGCTGCGGCCGGAGTGAGTGTTGCGGTGATCGTCACCGTGCCATCAGGATTCGTGCGCCACGCACACGACCGGGCATCGCGTTGACGAGCATCGATTGCTTCGGTGTCGTCGTGACGGCGGCTCCACGCCGCGATCGTCGCACCCAGGCGCCCCGCTGGCACTGTTGTGGCAATGTCGACGAGCACACCGGCGTTCTCATCGCTCAGGTATGGCACAAGAACACGGGCTTTTGAGTAGGAAAGTTTCCCGTCTCGCATGGCTTCGTCCAACTCGGAATGTTGTCGAAGCGCTCTGGCGACGCGAACCTGTGAACGAGCTGTGGCGACATCAATGTCGCAAATGTCCGCCAACCACGCCGCGCAACTCAACGCGCCACGCAACCCCCAGATGCCCCGAGCGTCGTATTCGCCAACCAGCACCAGAAGCTCGTAGGTCCCCGCCGCCAGCCGTCCAGCCAAATCAACGAGTTTGCTTTCGAGCTGATCCGGAGTCACGTCACGCAAAGTGTCGGGCCGCACCTGCGATTCGCGACGCGCCCGCGGGCGCGAACAACCTGCGAGAAAAGCAAGCTCAGGGCTGCTTTGCTTCGTCGACGTGGCCAAATGCCGTTGTCTTCTCGTCATGATCGAGCCTCCGTAGACTATCGAACCTCTGTTCGATAGTCTAGTTTGAGGGTGGGACATTCTGAGACGAAAACATCGAGAAATCAGGCTGAAATCTGGAGATTTTCAAGAATTTTTTGACAACAATCGAGTCCGCGCGCCCGCGGGCGCGTCGTCGCGAACTCCACCTCATGACAAAGCTGAGTGCGGCCGACCGGTCGCAGATCTACACTGAACTCACTGAAGCACAGCTTGGATCACTGCATTTCACTGAACCATCATTCACCGCATCCAGCCATGGAAACCGCAACGCCACAAGTAGCCGTCATCACGGGCGCAAGCCGCGGGCTCGGCGCAGGAATCGCCAACCGGCTTGCCGAACGCGGATTTCATCTCGGACTCTGTTCACGCACGAGACCACCCGAACCACCTCGCGCAAACCGCGTCCTGTGCGAAACAGTCAACGTCACTGACCACGCGGCCCTCGAAGCATTTGCGCAAAGCGTCACCGACGAAATTGGTCCCATCGATCTTTGGATCAACAACGCCGGCGTACTCGACCCAATTGGCCCGCTCCGTGACGCACCAACCGAACAACTCCAAGCTCACGTTGCCACCAACCTCCTTGGCACCATGTGGGGCACACAGATTTTCGCCAAGCTCGTTCACAACCGCAAGGAACCCGGCACCCTCATCAACATTTCATCTGGTGCCGCACGCAGCATCTACGAAGGATGGGCAACCTACGGGGCAACAAAGGCCGGGGTTGAACAGCTCACCCAAATCGTCGCCGCTGAAGAACAAGCTGCCGGATTGCGGGCCTACGCGGTCGCACAAGGAGTCATTGACACCGACATGCAAGCCCTCATCCGTGCCACCCCCCGCGATCGATTCACGAACGTCGATCGGTTCATCGAACTCAAAGCCTCAAACGCATACAACTCACCGGCATGGGTCGCCGACCGTCTGATCGAACTCCACAACTTTGCCGAACGGCCGCCCGCATGGGCTGACGACGCCGTTGCGATCCGCATCCCAAACAAACACTGACCACTCAACGAGACGTGCACGAATTGATCGGCTTGTCGCCCGCGAGTCGAGCCTGGATGAAGGCTTTCACGTCCGGTTCGCTCAAGGTGAGAATTGAGCCATGGTTCGCACCTTGAAAGATCTTGAACTCGGTCACCTGATGGGCTTTACACAAGGTCGAGTACAGGTCGCGCACCCGCTGTTCAACCACCCGGTCATCGTTGGTGCCTCCGGCCAAATACAACGGCGCATCAGTCCGGTGACCGGCCACCTCATTGATGCGCAGCATTGACTTCGCCGGCTCGGTGGTGCGCGGGTTGGCTTTGAACAATTTGTTGTCGATGACAAGAGGCACAATGGCCGACGTGATCTGATCAAGACAGCCCGTGCGAAAAACTTTGGAGGCTTTGGCGAGTTCGGGTGTCACATAATCGTCAACATGGATCTTGGGGTGCTCCCCCGCTGCCCCATAGAGCACCATCGACGCAAGCACCCCGGTCACAATTGGATCGATCCCGCCGTACACTTTGTCAAGCATCGCGGCCGGTGCGAGCGCCACCGTACCCAACAGATGCAGATCCGGTGCATAGGTGCTCGTAAGTTGTGCCGCGGACAATGCCCCATGGCCGCCTTGTGAATGCCCAATAGAAATGAACCGGCCCGACGCATGGACCTGGGTCAACGCCCGCGTTGCACGAATCGCGTCAAGGACGCTGTGACCCTCTGACGGTTTCGACAAATACGGATGCAACGGTTGACCTGATGGGCCGAGCCCGATGTAGTCGGTAATCACGCGCACCATCGACGAATCACCCATGCCCCAATCGGGTGCGACTTTCACCTGCCGGGTGATGCCACAGTGCGGGTCAAGGCCAACAGTTCCCGGTGAAGACGCCAGCACCGGCCAACCGCCACGTGGCGCTGGCGCCTTGGGGTAAGTGATCAGCGCGGTCGCCGGACGATCGGTGTTGCTCGCATCGCGTGAGTGGTACATGATTTTGAGCGAAATCGTCGTGGATGTTGACGATGTCTCCATGACACGAATGAGCGCCCCCGGCTTGCCCTTTACAAGCGGCCTTGGCGTGGCATAGAACGCTTGTTCTGAGCCGGTAAACAGTGGCGGAACCGTCGTCGATGCAGTAGTGCTCTGAGCTGGCGCAGACGTCGATGACGACGACCCGCATCCGGCCACGAGGCCAATCAGCGCAACAACGGCAACCACTCGCGTCAAGCGATAAGAAACATCTCTGTTCAACACACCTGGGGACTGTAGCCGGTCAGCACAAACAACGGGACGACTATGCGTCGAGACCGAGAACCCGCGCCGCATTGTCACGCAAGAACTTGGGCCACACGTCATCGTTGAACGCCACGCTTGGCATCTCGGTCATGATCCGCTCCAACGACAATCCCATCGGGAAATAACCCGCATAGATGATCTTGTTCGCACCACGGGTGTTCGCGTAATCAACTATGTGCTTGGGGTAATAGCGCGGGGCAAACGCGGACGTCGAGTAGTACAGGTTCGGCCATTTGATCATGAGTTTGACCGCAAGTTCGGTCCACGGTTCACACCCATGCCGGGTCACAAAAACCAATTCAGGAAAATCGAAACACACTTCGTCGATGAGCTCCACGTGTTGCGGCGCGAACTTCAAACGAGGCCCGGGAATACCCGCACAGCAAAACACGGCAATGCCGAGTTCGACACACTTCGCATAGATCGGATACATCAACTTGTCGTTGATCGCCACCTGGGGAAACGTGCCCGAAGGAAACAACGTGACCGCCCGAATCCCATGCGTCTCATAGAGCTTCGTGATGTCTCGGATCGCATCCATACCCCGGTTCGGGTCGGTTGGCGCAGCCGGAATAAACCGGTCGGGAAACCGCTTGAGCGCGGCGACACCTTGCGAATCGTCAGCGGTCGTCACGCCAACCATGCCCTGGGCAATCCCCCACTGATCCATCTCAGACACGGTCAAAGCAATCGGGTCCGCCACATCTTTGAGATCTTTATCGGGAACCTCTTTGAACAGATACTCAGCCGGAAACTCGAAGTCCTTCTTCGACTCGGCATCTTTGGTTTGCTTGGTGATGAAGGCGTACGTGGACTTCATGTCACCGTGAGGAAATCCGATCATCGTGTCGATGACGGCAATATCGCTGGGCATAGCCATGACAAGCGATATTACGAAGCCGACACCGACGGCGACCCAATCGGCTGCGTCCGCGCCGCATGTTGAACCGGCCGACGATCAGGCAACAATACGAGCAACGCCATGATTTGGATTGGCATGAGCGCACGGGGCATGCCGGACTCCCAGGTTCGCCACACATCCGCCCCACCGAGCGCGGCAAGAATTCCGAACAGCACAAAATAGATCCGAATCAAGCGACACGGCCGCTTCTTGAGTGCCGCAATAATGAGCACCGCGCTGACCGCAAAGCTCACGATGGCCGACACCGCCCAGCCGCGCCCGATTGCACCAGCAAGCCCGAAAAAGGGCGCCGAAAGGTTTCCGGAATAGTCACTCGGCCACGCCCCAACTCGTGCGTGCACAATCGTGACCCAACCCGCATACAACAGTGCGGGCAGTGCAAGGGGAAGCACCGGGCGAATACGTCGGGTGCGCCACACCTCCTCAATCACCAGGCCCGCAGCCAAGAGTACATAGGTTTCTCGACTCAGTGCTGCGAGACACAACAACACCACCGCAACCGCACGTCGCCCTCCCAGCCACAAGCTCACGCCAAACAGACCCAGTGCCGCTCCCAGCGCATCACTTAAGCCCGGATAGACAACGGTGACCGCGGCCCCAGGCACGAGCAACACCATCCATGCCAAGTTCGCCTTTTTGCCCATCAAATGCGCACAACGAGTTGTCACATACGCCAGCAAGCCAATCGAAAAAATGCTTAACGCCGCCAGCACCCACTGCACCGCCCACGGTCGGCCCATCGAACCCGCCCAGCCAATCCATCCCACCAAGGGGCGGGCCGCACGATACGCAAGATTCACCCGACCTTTCTGCCACCCGTCAGGGCGAGCCAACGTCGGGTCCATCGCCAGCGACGCAAACGCCTGACCGTCATGGAGGTCATAGAGCAACTGCAGCCGATCGGTCGGCGGATGATACGCCGGCGCAAACGATCGAGTGTGCGCCAACGTTGAGACCGGGAACATGAAATACAATCCGATCATGAGTGCCAGCGCCACCGCAGTGCACACCACGATGTTGCGGGTCATCTCGTCGCGCTCGCGCGACTTGATTGAACGACCCGCCACCTCAGTGCAATTCAACGAGTGCTTTGCGCAAATTCCGAATGGCTTGACCAATACGCTGCTCGTTTTCAATGAGCGCAAAACGCACGTGCCCGTCACCTCCAGGACCAAAACCCACCCCGGGCGACGTCGCAACGTTTGCTTCACGCACAAGAAACGACGCGAACTCAACCGAACCCATGTGGGCATAGGGCTCAGGAATCGGTGCCCACACAAACATCGTGCCCATTGGCGGCGTGAGTTCCCATCCGATCCGATTCAAACCACCG
The DNA here is from genome assembly GCA_964544305.1 of uncultured Iamiaceae bacterium. Lineage (GTDB taxonomy): Bacteria > Actinomycetota > Acidimicrobiia > Acidimicrobiales > Iamiaceae > JAFDWI01. The sequence goes on from CAZJAZ010000067.1 coordinate 8,367, forward strand.
CACAGCGCATCACGTCTCGCCTGATAAATCGGCTGCACCTCGCGTGGATGATCCGGATCCTCATTCAACGTCACCGTTGAAGCAATTTGCACCGGCTGGAACGTCCCGTAATCCAAGTAGCTCTTCAACTTCGTCAACGCCGCCACGATCTCCGCATTCCCAACAAGAAACGCCATCCGCCAGCCCGCCATCGAATACGACTTCGTCATCGAATACAACTCAACCGCGCACTCTTTCGCACCATTGGCCTGCAAGATGCTGGGCGGCTCGTAGCCATCAAAACCCAACTCGGCGTACGCATTGTCGTGGACGAGTATCACGTTGTGTTCGAGAGCAAAATCGACCACTCGCTGCATGAACGCGAGATCCACACACGTCGTCGTCGGATTATGGGGAAACGACAGCACAATGACACGCGGCTTGGGCCACGAATAGCGGTACGCGTCTTCAATGTTGCCTAAGAAATCTTGATCGTCTCCCATGGGGATTTCTCGAACATCGGCGCCCGCAAACAACGGGCCCCAAATGTGGATTGGATACGACGGGGACGGCACAAGCGCCGCATCCCCCTGTGAGAGAAGGACCCACATCAAATGCGAGAAACCTTCTTTCGCTCCAATAGTGGCGATCACCTCAGTATCGGGATCGAGGTCAACCGCGAAACGTCGCTGGTAGAGATCCGCAACCGCCTGACGCAACTTGGGTATGCCCCGCGACGATGAATAGCGATGATTCCTGGGATTGTGCGCCGCTTCGCACAGCTTGTCGACCGCGATTTGTGGCGATGGAAGGTCTGGATTTCCGAACCCTAAATCAATGACGTCTTCACCTGCGTGACGAGCTTGGATCTTGAGACCATCAATGATCGTAAAAACATAGGGTGGCAAATTAGTGATGCGTCGGAACTCCATTGGTGCAACGATACCGATGCGAACCGCTGGCTCAGGCGCTCATTTGTGGTTCGGTGCGTTGGGCGGCCAATAACGCAGCACCAATACCACCGGCGAACTCTCCAAGTGACGCCTGTTCAATTGGCACAGTCGGGCGATGATCATGGCCCAAGAGCAGTTTGGGGAACGCTTGACGAATGGGTTCCATGATGAGATCACCAGCCTCAACAAGGCCACCGCCAATTATCACCACTTCCGAATCCAAAATCGCCACCAAGTTCGCAATACCAAGAGCGACCCACCAACCAAATTGGTCCAAAATGGCGAGCGCTCCGGCATCACCTGCGGCGGCTGCCGCGGTGACATGCTCGCCACGCACACTCTCCGGATCGCCTCCGGCACGCTCCACGACACCGGGGGCCTGGCCCGCGTGGGCGGCCTCACGACCAAGTCTCCCCAGACCGCTCCCCGAGCCGTACCGTTCCCAACAGCCACGTCGACCACACGGGCACGGTGGCCCGTTTGGGTCGACCACCATGTGCCCGGGCTCTCCCCCAAAGCCGTTTGCACCGCGTAAAAGCTCACCTTTCACCGTGATGCCTGCACCAATACCTGTACCCAAGGTGAGAAACAGCGTGTGGTTCTGTCCACCCGCGCTCCCCCGTTCATGTTCACCCCACGCGGCACACGTCGCATCGTTGTCGACTGCGGCGGGCAGGCCAGTTGCTGCTTCAAGATGTGCAGCAAACCCAAAGTCGACAATACCCGGAAGATTTGGACCGGTCCGGAGCACTCCTTGTCGATCAACGAGCCCCGGCGCACCTAAGCCAACCGCACAAATGTCTTGACCATGTTCAGCTTTGATTTGTGCGCGCAGATTCGAAACGAGTTGATCCATTGCCCCAAAGAGCGCTTCACCACCCTCATGCGGAGTGGGCACACGTTTCGTGGCGAGTACACCATGTCGTGCATCACCCGTCGACGCATCAGGGTCGAGAACAACCCCAAGGAGCTTGGTTCCCCCGAGATCAAGGCCACAAACCAATCGTTGCTTTGTCACGATTCCCCCTTTGGAGTTACGTCAATTCGCAGGTGGTCAGTCCCCATCAACTGGAATGAACTGGAAATCATCATCGTCTCCGTTATGAACTGACGAGTCACTGTCGGCAAAGGGAACATGACGTGAAGCACCACGCGCCACGTCGCTCGCGACACTTCGCACCGCTTCGAACGCGGCACCGATTGCTTTGGGGTCGTCGATGAGTTCTTCGGCAATATCAAGCGCGTGCCGTGCCGCTTCAATGAGATCACGTGCCGCGTTGGCAAAGAGA
>CAZJAZ010000068.1:0-10579 GCA_964544305.1 uncultured Iamiaceae bacterium
ATGCGGCTTATTACGCTCAAACTTTTCCTTCGCCATAACAATGGGCCTTTCAGGGTGTGGTGATTACTGCTAAAGGGATAGAAACGACTGGTGAAGTGACTACTCGCCGCGAACGCGGGCGACGATCTCTTCTTGGACGGACTGGGGGGCCTGCTGGTACGAGTCGAATTGCATCGTGTACACCGCTCGACCCTGGGTGCGCGAACGCAAGTCTGTAGCGTAACCGAACATTTCCGACAACGGAACTTCAGCACGGACAACCTGGTTACTTCCACGTTGTTCCATACCACCGACCTTGCCACGACGGGACGACAAGTCGCCCATCACATCACCCATGTATTCGTCGGGGGTGACGACTTCAACGGCCATGATCGGCTCAAGAATGACCGGCTTCGCTTTACGAGCTGCTTCTTTGAAGGCCATGGTTCCCGCGATCTTGAACGCCATTTCGGACGAGTCAACATCATGGAACGAACCGTCAGTCAGGGTGGCTTTCACGTCAACCATCGGGAAGCCTGCAAGTACACCCGAGGTGAGCGCTGCTTGAATACCTTGGTCGACCGGACCGATGTATTCCTTGGGGATACGGCCACCCGTGATCTTGTCGTCAAACGAATAGCCACCGCCAGGACCCGCAGGTTCGATGTCGATGACAACGTGCGCGAACTGACCCGAACCACCGGACTGCTTGACGTGGCGGTAAACAAACTTCTCGACCTTCTGCGTGATCGTCTCACGGTACGCAACCTGAGGCTTGCCCACGGTCGCATCCACATTGAACTCACGCAACATGCGGTCCACGATGACCTCGAGGTGCAACTCGCCCATACCGGCGATCACTGTCTGGCCGGTCTCTTCATCGGAACGAACCTGGAACGTCGGATCTTCTTCCGACAGCGAGTACAGGGCCTTGGAGAGCTTGTCTTGGTCGTTCTTCGTTTTCGGCTCAACCGCGAGCTGAATCACCGGTTCTGGGAACTCAAGTTCCTCTAACACAATTGGGCTTGACGCATCACACAACGTGTCACCGGTACGTGTGTTTTTCAGACCGATACCGGCCACAATGTCGCCGGCTTCAACGAAGTCAAGATCTTCACGCTGATTCGAGTGCATGAGCAGCAAACGCCCGACACGCTCTTTGTTGTCGGAGCGGGTGTTGAGCACCTGCGCGCCTTTTTCGAGCTTGCCCGAGTACACCCGGAAGTAGGTGAGCTTGCCGTGCGGGTCGGCGACAATCTTGAATGCCAGCGCGGCGAAGGGCTCTTTGGGGTCGGGGTGACGTTCGATTTCGTCGCCCGACTTCGGGTTGATGCCTTTGATGGCGGGAATGTCTGTTGGCGAGGGCAGATACTCAACGACGGCGTCAAGGAGGGCTTGCACACCTTTGTTCTTGAAGGCAGAACCACACAACACCGGTACAAGACCGTGGTTGATGGTTCCGTTGCGAATTGCAGAACGCAGGTCGTCAATCGAGATTTCTTCTTCACCGACGAACTTTTCCATGATCGCATCATCAAATTCGCTGAGCGTGTCAATGAGCGCGGCGTGATATTCATCGGCAAGATCTTTGAGATCATCGGGAATGTCAACGGTGTCAAAGGTGGCACCGAGGTCTTCGGTGTGCCAGATCATCGCTTTCATTTCGATGAGGTCAACAAGACCTACGAAATCGGCTTCGGTGCCAATGGGGAGCTGCAACACCGCGGTGTTCGCTCCGAGGCGGTCTTTGATCGAATCATGCGCTTTGAAAAAGTCTGCGCCCATTCGGTCAAGTTTGTTGACGAAACACATGCGAGGCACGCCGTACTTGTCGGCCTGGCGCCACACGGTTTCGGTCTGAGGCTCAACACCGGCAACACCGTCAAACACGGCTACGGCACCGTCAAGAACTCGCAGCGAGCGCTCGACTTCAACGGTGAAGTCAACGTGACCGGGCGTGTCAATGATGTTGATGCGATGGTCGCGCCAAAATGTGGTCGTAGCTGCCGAGGTGATCGTGATACCACGCTCTTGTTCTTGGACCATGTGGTCCATGACCGCAGCGCCTTCGTGGACCTCACCGATCTTGTAGGTCTTACCGGTGTAATAAAGAATTCGCTCGGTGGTCGTGGTTTTGCCCGCGTCAATATGGGCCATGATCCCGATGTTTCGGTATTTATCAAGTGGTACGTAGTCGGGCATCTTCGTTCTTCCTACATCTTTGGTTGCAGCGCGTCAGTTCAAACTTCGGTTGGCTGGATTACCAGCGGAAGTGCGCGAATGCCTTGTTGGATTCGGCCATCTTGTGCATGTCTTCACGTCGCTTCACCGACGCACCGACACCATTTGCGGCATCGAGAATTTCATTCGCAAGGCGTTCGGCCATCGACTTCTCACGGCGTTGCCGCGAGTAACCAACGAGCCAGCGGATCGCGAGCGTCGTGGCCCGAGGGGCCTTGACATCAATCGGCACCTGGTAGGTGGCACCGCCGACACGACGGCTCTTTACCTCAAGGGTCGGGCGCACATTGTCAACGGCCTTTTTCAAGGTGGTCAACGGGTCGCCATCAGACTTGGCCCCGACAATGTCGAGCGCTTGGTACACGATGCGTTCCGCGGTGGAACGCTTGCCGTTTAATAGGACTTTGTTCACGATCTTGGTAACCAGCAGCGACTGGTAGATCGGGTCCGGCATGAGATGACGGCGTGGGGCTGGGCCTTTCCGGGGCACGTCAGTTCTCCTTCTTCGCGCCGTAACGGCTGCGCGCCTGCTTGCGATCTTTCACGCCCGAGGTGTCAAGCGTTCCGCGAATAACCTTGTAACGGACACCGGGAAGGTCACGCACACGTCCACCACGCACCAACACAATGGAGTGCTCTTGGAGGTTGTGGCCTTCGCCAGGAATGTACGCGGTAACTTCAATGCCGGTGGACAAGCGGACACGGGCTACTTTGCGCAGTGCCGAGTTCGGCTTCTTGGGGGTGTGCGTGTACACGCGGGTGCAAACACCACGGCGCTGCGGTGCGCCTTTGAGCGCGGGAGTTTTGCCTTCACGCGTCTTGGAAGAACGGCCCTTACGGACCAGTTGCTGGATGGTGGGCACCTTGCACCTTTCGAAACGATCTGAGATTGCCAGGCCAGGGTCCACCCATGACACGGCAAGGCCGACTATCTTAGGGTCATTCCTCTGTGCATCGCAAAGTCGTCGCGCATTGGCTTTCACGCGGAACGGTCTGAGCACTTCTTCAATGCTCTTTTCCGAGCTGTTGACGCGCAACGCGTACAAGTGGTTTTGATACATGCTAGTTCACGACGGGCCGTGCCTAAGTAGCCGTTCTCAAAGGCGATCGGTGGTGGCTTCTGGGCCGAAGTCTTACCCCTGAGGGGCTGATCAAGAGTTCGCCGGGTCGCTTGCGTGGCAAACGATCTCCATCACGTTCACGCTCACGTCGGCACAATTCGACGCACCCGATGATCCCGACGACAACTCGGTAGGCACTCCAGCCGGGGTAGGAGAACTTGATCTCAGAGATTGGTCACGTCGATTGTCGCGCTACTCGCGATCGAAATTGATGTCGCCACACCCAGAAAAAGAGTACTCAACTACTCACGACACAACCTTCCTCGCGCCGTACGTTGAAATCTTCACTTGTTCTCACTTACTTCTGGAGTTCTTATGCGTCGTCGCTTTGCCACTGTCTTTGCCGCAACCTTGTTGATTACAACCGGCCTGCTCGGCCTTCCGAGTGCAAATGCGGTCCAAGAAACGTTCCTTATCACGCTCAATCCGACAACGCCGGACGTAAACGCTCCTCTCCAAGCGTCGGGTCATTGCGACAACGCTGACGCTATCGGCAAACAGATTCATCTCTCCGTCTTCAATATCCTTGATGCTGATAAAACCTGGGAGATTGATCCCATTGTTGATGGGAACGGAAACTACTCAGCCAGCTACCCCGCCGGATGGACGGACATTCCAGGTTTCTACCAAGTTGTCGGGCTTTGCCCGTTGCAGTCGGTAGATCTTGGATACCAGGCGTCACCGGTATTCACTGTGGCGATGAAACTCACGGTGCAGGACATGACCGCAAGCGTCGCCCCAATTGATCCGCAATTTCCAAATTCCCTGAGGGCGAACGCGTCAGGTGCCGGATGCCAACAGGGCGACATCGACTGGTCAATCCTTGAAAATGACGGGCGAGAGGTCGGTAACGGCGCGATTTTCAATAGTCCGGATGCGAACTGGACCGACTCAAAAACGAACAATTCTGGACCCCTTTCCGGCTCTGCTTTGACGTCGTATGCCTCATGCACACAAGACGGTCAGGTAGTCGGTCTGTACATGTCAACCGGCGGTGGCACACCAACGACCACGTCGACCCTCCCAGCGTCCACCACTACCATTGCCCCGACGGAGACGACCGTTCCCAACCGCACCGCACCCGCAGCAACAGCAATGGCGTCAAATCCGACCTATACCGGATGAACGTTGACCGAGGTATTGTTCGCCTACGACCGGCAACGGGCAATACCTCAAGGCACGGCTTTCGTCCTGACGCTAGAGTTTCTTGGCCATGGCGGCTCTGATTGAGTCCGGGGATCTTGTTGCTCAGAGGGTTCCACGGCAACTACTGGTGAATGTGTTGGCATCGCCCGCCTTCTGTGCCGCGAGTATTCGTGGAACGTTTGGAACAGGCCGCACCCATATCGCCCGGGCAATCGCTGACGACTTAACGACAAGACGGCACGACATCCGATGGATCGACGGTCTCGCCACTGGCCTTGATCCCTACGCACCGCTCACTGCTTTGTCTCGAGTCGAAGCGATCTCACGTCCGAAGTCATTCGATCAAGCAGTCGCCTGTATCCGTGGACAATCTGACCAAGTGCCAATTGTCGTCGTTGACGACGTCGAACATGTCAGCGAAGAGGTTGCCGAGGCGCTCGCTCACCTATGTGAACAGCAGTCGATCAAACTTCTCATCACATATCGCTCCGGCACAGCATTGCCTCACAAACTTCGGAAACCTTTTGCGCAGGCCGACGTCACGAGTTTCGAGCTTGAACCCCTTGACCGCGACGACGTTGGCAGGCTCTGCCAAACACTAATCGGCTTACCGGCCGATGCGGCTACCGTTGACGAGGTCTATCGAAGCTCGACCGGACGACCACTTCTGGTGGGATGTCTACTCCAACATGCGCTTATGCATGGTTCGATTCGACAATCTGCGAACGAGTGGCATCTGTTGAAGCCGCTTGATCCGGTGAACGCAATCGGGGAGCAAATCCGCGACCAGCTCGAAGCGGTCGGGCATGACGCAAGGTCACTCATTGAAGCGGTGGCCCTCGGGGTTGAAATAAACGTCAACGCCGTTGCCAGTTATTGGCCTGAAACGCTCGCTGAGAATCTTGAAGAGCAAGGATGGCTCGCAACTCGAACCCTTGCGCGCGGAAGCATTTCGGTTCGGCTTGCAGAGCCACTCCTTGGAGACTTGATCGTCGCGACGCTCGGCAACCTGCGGCGACGCCGAATTGTGCAAATACTTCTCCAGTTGTCAAGGTTGGGTGACTCAGGAATACCCCACGAAAATGCCGTCCAGCTACGTTTTGAGGCCGGAGACCACGACTCCATTGACGATCAGCGTCAAGCTACCGCAACGCTCATCTTGGCCGGGCGCCTTGATTCGGCACTTCTCCTTGCCCGTGACAATTGGGCGCGTTCACCAACGCTCGAAAATGGTGCCCAATTGGGTCGCATACTTGCGGAATGCAGTCATGCTGACGAAGCCGAACGTACATTTGATCGTGCCGCCAAACTCGCCTCCAACGACCGAGACCTTGTCAAAATAACGTTGCCCCGAGTGGAAAATTTGTGGTTTGCATTGCATTCCGCCGAGGCCAAAGTTGTGTGTGAGAAAACCGCAGCATCAATGAGTGACACGGAAACTTCGGCCATTATCAGAGCTCAACACGCAGGACTTTGTGCTCGTGACGGAGAGATCCGTGCGGCGGCAGCTTTACTTAATGGACTCGACGAAAGCTCAACGAACGTCGCAACAGTGGCTGGCCTCGCGCGAACACTTGTTTCTGTGTGGGGCGGCCAGCCCGAAGGCGCAATAGAGCCAGGTGCACGAGCGAGCGAAGCAGCCGAAACTTTTGTTGAACATCCACTTCCACCCCGACTCTATGAACTCATCTTGCTCGCCAGAGCAGAAGCCATGTGTTTCGCTGGACGTGTGCGCGACACACGTACATGGCTCGAAGAACTTCATTGGTGTGCCATTGAGTTCCACACTCCTTTCGGGATAGGCATGACAGCACTGCTCCATGCGCGTCTTGAGTTGGAACGAGGAGACGTCGACCCAGCACGAACTTGGATGGAGCGCGCATTTAACATCTTCAATCGATCAGGGCTCACGCGTTTTTGCAGCTTGGTCAACGATCTGGCCATCTTGCTAGAAGCACGACACGGTGACCCTCTCGTTGCCCGACAACGCCTTGATGCCGATGACGGTTTCGGTGAATTGCGCTCAACTCACCACCATGCCCTTGATGGACGCGCTCGGGCTTGGGTCGACCTACGTCTGGGCGACCTTGATCAAGTATCGACACGACTGAGAACAACCGCGGCCGATTTGGCAGAACAAGGACAGCGCACAGAACTAGTCGGCCTCCTCTACGACGCGACGGTTATGGGTTACGGTTCTTCGATCGTCGAGTATTCGCAGGATCTCGTCGACAAACTTGACGGCCAGCTCCTGACGTCACGTTTTGGGGTGATCTTCGCCGTGCAAACCGGTGATGTAACCGCCCTTGAACATTACGGCTCGATTCTGAACGAAATCGGTTTTCATCTTGATGCACTCGACGCGTATGCAATGGCTGCGGGCATCGCACAACGGCACCGCGACCATCGAACAGCGCGCATGTGTCGCGCTCGTGCACTCGCGATCTCTTGTGAAGTTCCGAGCGCCCGCTCTCCGGCTCTGGCACGTCTAAAAACCACCCAAGACCGACTTACCGAACGCGAACACCTCGTTGCGCGCCTTGCTGCCGAAGGATTGTCGAGTCGGGACATCGCACAAAACATTGGGGCTAGTGTGCGAACAGTCGACAACTTGCTCGGGCGCGTGTATCGCAAACTTGACGTCTCTGGTCGAACTGAACTCACCGAATCGTTTCCGAACTAGTGCTGTGACCGGTCGGGCCTCACACCATGGTCCATAGGCGAAACGAGATCGACGTGAGATCACTTGTCAGATCAAGCTCCCTCCAAGACATGGCAAAACCGACTACCTTTCAGTGAGTTGGAGTCGTCGTGCAAAGTTCACGGAAATATATTGGCGAGGTTATTTCGAGATGAAGTCACCGTATTCTCGATCAAAGCGCATGAGGCGTCTAGTGATCGTCGGATTCATGGCCGCTGGGTTGGCAGTAAGTGGCTGTTCAAGTTCAAGCGATTCTGGCGATGCGGCGTCATCGCCGTCAACGACCAGGGCGAAAGACGAGACGTGGGCAGGCACGATTTCTGCGTTGACATACAACGTCGCCGGTCTTCCTGAAGCACTATCTGGCTCGGATCCGGCGCGAAACACAGCAGTCATCGGCCCGAAGCTCAACGCGTTTGATCTGGTGTTGATGCAAGAAACGTGGCAAACCCCAAACCCGAACCCGGTTGCACCGACGCGGGTGTATTTCGAAATTCTTAAAGAACACAGCACCCATAAGTATTCGGCGCCGATGCCAACGCAACCGTTGGGTTCGAATCCAAAACGACCGTCTGCGTTGTTGGCCGATGGGCTGGGTATTTTCTCAAACTTCCCGCTGGGTGAGGTGACCCGGACAGGTTGGACCAGCTGTTTCGGAGGCGCCGACACATCGGATCATGGTGCCGCGGATTGTCTCGCAATGAAAGGTTTCGCGTTGACGACGATCACACTTACCAAAGGCGTCACGGTTGACGTGTACAACTTGCATGGGGAAGCGGGGAGTTCCCCGAGTGATCAGAAACTCCAGGCCGCTGACTACAAGCAGCTTGCGACATACATCAATGAACATTCCAAAGGCCACGCGGTCATCCTTGGCGGCGACACCAACCTGCACATTGAGAAGAGCCCAAAGAAACCACAAGATGTTGCCGACGCGACCATTTGGTCAACGTTTTTGAAGTCGACAGGCCTCACTGATTCTTGCGATCCGAAATCATGTAACGACATGGCCCGTATCGACAAGTTCGCGTACCGGAGCGACGGTGGCGTCGATCTTGGTGTTGCGAAACGCAAAGTGGAAATCAAGCGTTTCACCGACGACCAGGGTAAACAGCTCAGCGACCACGAAGCCGTGTCGGTCACATTCGGTTGGCGCCAGGCCGACTGAGTTTGGTTGGCTCAGACGAATCGTTCCTCGCTGTTTTGGGTGCGCGATCCCGCCGTCATTTTCTGACCGGATTCGGCACCCAAAACGAGGTGACGTGAAATGTCTACTCGGGTTTCGCAGGTGACAAGCGAGCCAACCATTCGGAAGGATCAACTTCGGTTGGCACAGCCGAGTCCGTAGCACCATCTTCAGCATCAGACGAGTAGAACGCCATCGGCACATAGCCGGGCGCACGCGTCCCGATCTGGCGGTAATCCAACATGCCGGTTCCCGCAGGAATCAACTTGCCGATGATGATGTTCTCTTTCAGCCCGATCAACGAATCGTTGCGAGACTCGATCGCTGCCTCAGTGAGCACCCGAGTTGTTTCCTGGAACGAAGCAGCCGACAGCCACGAATCCGTAGCCAACGACGCTTTCGTGATACCCATCAACTCAGGGCGACCCTCGGCGGCGGTTTGCCCTTCAGCCGCCACTGCTCTGTTCACCTCTTGGTAGCGACGCTGGTCCACGCGCTCCCCCGGCAAAAAGTCGGTGTCGCCCGGCTCAGACACTGCCACACGGCGCGTCATCTGACGAACAATCAACTCAATGTGCTTATCGTGAATCGAAACACCCTGGCCGCGGTACACGTCTTGCACCTCGCTCACCAGATAGAACTGCGTTTCACGTACACCCTTGAGGTCTAAGAGTTCCTTGGGGTCACGGGCACCTTCAACAATGGCGTCGCCAGCTGCGATTTCATCGCCCTCTGCAACTTCAAGGCGAGCAGCCATCGTCACCACATACGACTCTTCCGAGCCGTCGTTGGCGACCACGATAACGGTGCGGCCTTTGCCTTCGTCTTCGGCAATGCGCACCACACCTGAGGTACGCGACAACGTCGCTTTCCCCTTGGGGGTCCGAGCCTCAAACAACTCAACAACACGAGGCAAACCACCCGCAATGTCTGATCCGGCAACACCACCGGTGTGGAAGGTCCGCATCGTGAGCTGCGTACCCGGTTCACCAATCGACTGGGCTGCGATCACACCGACCGCTTCACCAAGTTCAATCGGCTTCCCCGTAGCAAGCGAACGACCATAACACGCCGCGCACACACCAAACTCGGCGTTACACGTCAACGGCGAACGGGCCCGCAGACGAGTCACGGCCGGGTCATCACGCAACGCGACAAGCAAGTGATCGTCAATTACGGTGCCCGCTTCAATAACGGTGCCGTCACCCATCGTGACCGGTTCGGCCAGCAAACGGCCAAACAGCTTGGTTTCAAGATGGGTGCGGTGATCGGCCGTGTCCGGCGCAATGTCATCAATCCAAATGCCCTGGACTCGTCCACTCTCAGCACCACAATCAAGTTCGCGCACGATCAACTCTTGTGCGACGTCGACGAGACGGCGGGTCAGATACCCCGAGTCGGCGGTACGAAGCGCCGTGTCGACCAGACCTTTTCGGGCACCCGGCGTTGAAATGAAATACTCAAGCATCTCAAGGCCGTCACGGTAGTTCGACTTGATCGGATGCGGAATCATGTCACCACGAGGGTTCGCCACAAGACCACGCATACCCGCGATCTGACGCACCTGCATCATGTTGCCTCGGGCACCCGAACCAACCATCATGTCGATGGGGTTAAAGATCTCTGACTTGAACTGCGCCTCCATGGCGTTCTTGACTTCTTCGGTGGCTTCGGTCCAGATCTCAACTTCTTTCTGACGACGCTCACCGTCGGTGATGATTCCACGTCGGAAGTTCTGGTTCACCTTCGCCGCTTCAGCGCCACGACGCTCCAGGATCTCGGCTTTCGAAGCTGGCGTCTTCACGTCGTCAATTGACACGGTCAGACCCGAACGTGCCGCAAACGAGAAGCACAAGTTCTTCACCGCGTCAAGGACGTTGGCGACAATCACCTTGGGGTAACCATTGGCGAGCACGTCAACGATTTCACCCATGCGCTTTTTGTCAATGCGCTCGTTGATGTAGTCAATGCGACGACCCGAGCCGCCAATGGGCTCAACCGACCATGCATCCGACAACGCCTGGTTGAACAACAAGCGGCCAAGCGTGGTCTTGTGGTACGTCGCCGCAGACCCGTTTGCCGGTTGATCAACGAGTTGCGCGGTGCGGAACTCAATCAACGCGTGCAGATCAAGTGTGCCTTCTTCATAGGCACGCTCGGCCTCGAACAGGCGGCGGAATACACGGCCTTCACCCTTGGCGCCTG
>CAZJAZ010000069.1:0-10035 GCA_964544305.1 uncultured Iamiaceae bacterium
GGGTCGCTGCAATTGGCCGTGTTGCCACTAGGCTCTGGTCGCGATGACTGACGGCGAACCCGTCGTCCTCAACGGACGATACGAACTGCACAAACGGATCGCCCGGGGAGGGATGGCTGATGTGGTGTTGGCGCGCGACCAACTCCTTGAGCGCCCTGTTGCGGTCAAGATTCTTTTTGCCGAGTATTCCAATGACTCGGCTTTTGTTGAACGTTTCCGGCGCGAGGCCCAGGCCGCCGCGGGTCTGAACCACCCCAACATTGTTGGTGTGTACGACTGGGGTCGTGAGGCCAACACGTATTTCATTGTCATGGAATATGTTGATGGTCGCAGCCTCGCTGACGTGTTGCGCACCGAAGGGACATTGCACCCCGATCGCGCGGCGGACGTTGCAACCGACGTTGCCGCAGCCCTTGGTTTTGCCCACCGCAACGGTGTGGTGCACCGTGATGTGAAGCCGGGCAACATTTTGATTTCGTCGACCGGACTGGTCAAAGTCACCGATTTCGGTATTGCCCGTGCGATTTCGCACACCACTGAAGATGCGCTCACTCAGACCGGTTCGGTGATGGGAACCGCAACCTACTTCTCGCCCGAGCAAGCGCAAGGCAAAGCGGTTGATCCTCGCAGTGACCTGTACTCGCTTGGTGTCGTGATGTACGAGATGGTGTGTGGCCGGGCGCCGTTTCAAGCAGAGAACCCGGTCGCGGTCGCGTACAAGCATGTCCAAGAACAAGTTGTGCCGCCGTCACAAATCAGCCCCACAATTCCTGCATCCTACGAAGCCATCACGATGCGCCTTCTCGCCAAATCGGCCGACGCCCGCTATGCATCGGCAGAAGATCTGCGGAGCGATTTGCGGCGGTTCCGTCAAGGATTGAGTGTGCAAGGTGCACCGGAAGCCACCCAGGCTGTTGGTGCTGCAACGGCCATGCTTTCGACGCAGGCGATGACCCCGGCCGGAGGAACGCAGGCCATGCCTGATCATTATGATGCAAAACCCGCGAAACGAAAAACGGCGTGGTTTGCTGTCGGTTTGATTCTCGCCGCTCTGGTGGTTGGAGGCCTCGTCTTTTTTGCGTACCGGTCTCTTGGTGCCGGCGGTGGCGATCAGGTCACGATTCCCGATGTGTCGGGTAAGACGGTGACGCAAGCGATTCATGCGCTTGAAGAGGCCGGTTTTGTCGTGAAGACGCAGGGACAGCTTTCGTCTGAAGTCCCCCAGAATCATGTAATCCGAACGAATCCACCAGCCGGTGACAAAGCAGAAAAAGGTGATGAGATCACCGTCTACTTTGCGTCAGAGGCACCTACTTCAATGCCCAAAGTGATTGGTATGACCCTTGCGGATGCGAAAGCATCGTTGGGAAATTCGGGGATCGACACGTCTCGCATTGCGGTGAAACACACGCGTGATGACAACTGCACGAAAGGCCGAGTGTCGCGTTCGCAACCAACGCCGACTTCAGATTTGGGCTCGAACACTCCGATCACCCTGTGGGTGTGCAGTGGACCGAGCTCGCAAGTTCCTCAGATTGCGCCGGGCATGGAAGTCCCTGCCGCAATTCAACGACTCCAAGAGGCCGGCTACACGGTCACGCAGCGAAGCGATTTCTCTGACTCGGTTCCCACCGGCCGAGCCATTGGGACCGAACCGGATGCCAACACGTTTCTCGCGGGCGGACAAAGCGTCACATTGATTGTGTCATCGGGTCCGGCGCCCACAACGTTGCCTCCGACGACGTTGCCGCCGACCACGGCGCCACCGACGACCGAGACTCCCGCCACAACGTCAGCGCCGACCACGACCGAACCTGAAACGCCAACAACCACGACCCCGTAGTAGGGCGCGCTTCGCGCTCAGCGGTGTGGGTTACAGCGCGCCAAGAAGTTCGCAAGGAGTTGGTGGCCCGCAACGGTGAGCACTGATTCGGGGTGGAACTGCACACCTTCGACATCGAGTTCGCGATGGCGCAGACCCATGATCACCCCATCAGATGTTGTGGCCGTCACCTCAAGCACGTCGGGGACGCTGTCAGGATCAACCACGAGTGAGTGATAGCGGGTGGCCTCGAGTGGATTTGGCAATCCAGCAAATACGCCGACATCTCGGTGATTGATCTGCGATGTCTTGCCGTGCATGAGTTCGTGTGCTCGTACCACGGTGCCGCCATAGAGCGCTCCGATGCACTGATGCCCAAGACACACCCCAAAAACCGGTCGGTGCCCCGCAAATGAGGTGATTGCCTCGTTCGAGATCCCTGCATCTTGGGGGGTGCCTGGGCCGGGACTAATGAGAACGCCATCGGGGTTCATGGCAACAAGCTCGTCGCGTGTTGCCGCGTTGTTACGCACCACGACCGGCTCGGCTCCGAGCTCACCGAGGTATTGCACAATGTTAAAGACGAACGAATCGAAGTTATCGATGACAAGAATGCGCGGACCCACAAGAGACCACCCTACTTGGCCTCTACAATTGGACCCCATGGCAGCGAAGTCCACCAAGAGTCGTTCTGGTCGTCCTACCCCAGGAGGGGGTCGAGTCACCCCCAAAGGTGGTCAGGTCGCGGCCAAGCACAACCGGGACAACAAATCCGGTGACGACAAATGGGAAAGTGCGCGCTACACACCACCGTCACCCAAAGGCCCTGCGGCGAGCCCGCCGTGGTGGCCGGTTTTGATCTTTGGCCTGCTTGGAATTGGCATGCTCATCATCATCTTGAATTACGCAGGAATCCTGCCCTCCAGCCCGAACAATTGGCTTCTATTGCCAGCGATTGTGTGTTTAACCGGGGGGTTGTTTGCGGCGATGGGGTATCGGTAGAGGTCACGCAAACACACGGTCGTTCACGCTGCGTTTCTCACAACAGGGGAGTTACACGCGTGTGACTCTCCCCAGGGTTATCCACAAGCTGTGGACGAGAATATCTCTGCGGTTCCGAGGCAGGATGCGACGCTTTAGAAAGCTCAACAAGCGATCTATCTTGGTGCTACTCTGAATCAGATTACGGAAACGTGACAACATCACATGAATAAAAGGGGAATCTCTGTGGCAAAAGTTCGTAAGCCGATATGCATCGTAAGTTGCCTGCTTATAACGAGCATCATTGCCGCATCATGTGGTGGGTCGAGCTCATCTGGCTCCTCCAACGTAGGAAAGACCGCGCCTACAGTCACCATGGCTAGCGGTCAACATCCAATGTCTTCGATGGGTGGTTCTGATTCCATGATGGGCAAGTCTCTGCCCGCAAAGGTCCGGATCGCCAACGTTGTTGCTGGAAGTGGTGGAAAAGGGAAGGCGGTTGATGTCTGGGCAGGTACACCCCAGGCCGGCAAAAAATTGGCGACCGTCAACTACGGCTCGATCAGCGACGTGTTAACACCGCTCGCTGGGAAATACGACGTTGCCCAGGAACAGCACGGGCAAAGTGTCTACAATTATTCGCTCACAATCGTGCCGAAGGGAAGTACATCGGTCGAAGAGGGCATTCAACAAAACGAGACGGCATACCCTGGAGACGAACTCACCGTCGTCGTCGGAGATTCAACGCTTGATGGCGCAAAAGGGTTTTCGGCGTACGTTTACTTCACGAAGATCAAGACCGAACGCGACAGCATCATCGCGTTGTTCTCAAATATCAAGGCAAAATCAGGTCAGCGCCTCTTGATGCTGGACACGATGGGCATCATCCCGCCCCCGAAAGATGACACCAAGCCAGCACCCGAATTTGATGCGGCGGTAGATGGCAAATGTTTGCCCGAAATTGGGGTTGATGGGATGGCCCCACCAAGTAGCGCGCACACAAGGACGATGATGCCAATCAATCAGGGAGCGGTCTCGTTTGCCTATGAGATTGGGGAGGATGTCACGTCTGTGGACGTTGTCGGAGGGAGCAGCGCCGTCCCGGATTGTGGTTCTAAGCCGATTGCCACAATCGACATGGGCAAGGCGACCGGACCTCACTCGGTTGCCATGCTGTACGGGCCGATCGATTCGCTCAAGGTTCTCACCCTGAACCCGTGACGATGGCGGCCACAAAACATGGTCGCTTGACGGCAACGAGGTCCTGGATTGTGATCCTTTGTGTTGTTAGTGCCGTGGTTGTGGGAAGCGCGTGCTCGAAATCGTCTGCGCCCAAAGCAGCGCAAGGCCGTCGAGTTGAAAATGCGTTCACACAACCGCCATCTGGCGCAGGTGAATGTGATGTGACTCCAATGGGAGGTTCAGATGAAGTTCCCTCGGGAACGAAAATTGGGGTGCCACCCACCCTTGCGCCCGGGACCGACATCGGTGGCACCGGTTCGGGGCCCGGTAGCGGCAACCCCTACACGGCGCTGGGCGCTCGCCCGGTTCCTGGCCCCGACCTGCCAAACACCACACTCGGTGCCCAGCCGTCGACCCGTGTGGTCATGATTCCGCCAAACCCTGACATGGGTTCACCCGCTGCTCGACCGGCAGGTGCCACAACAGTGCCTCGACCGCCTACAACGCTCCCTGCCCCCGTCACGACCGATGCGTCTTCAGGTTCGAATGCGCCTCCGAGTACTGATGGAATGAAGAGTGCGGCCGACCCCGGCTGTGTGGCCAGTCCGGATGATCCATGACCGGTACGCATTCACCGCTGCGATCAAGCGTGGCACTTGGCTTGGCGACACTTGCTCTTGTTGGAAGCTTGGCATGTTCTTCGAAGTCAACGACTGCCACGCCTACAACGACGACGAGGATCGCACTCACCGCGGCAACCGCGACCACAATGCCCCATCTGAGTGCCACACAAAAGGCGCATCGCATTGGAACGACGTTCGCGTTCAAGTCGTTTCTCGTGACGATGGGCCAAGCGGTCTACGACTCAAGTGCAAAGGAATTGCTTGTTGGGATTCACTTTCACAACGTCAGCGGCGAGTGGGCTCAGGCGGAGGTTGCGGGCACGCTCACAAGCAAAGATGGTGCGTCAACCGCAATTTCAGGCGCGCCAATCAACGTGCCACCCGGGGCGCAAGTCAACGCGACGGCCACGGCATCCAATGTCGCGAGTGACCCTGCATCGGGTGGAACCATCGCGTGGGGGTACGACAGTTTCGATCAACCCGTCGTGTCAATCGATGGCAAGCACGATCGAAACCTTTGGTTGCCCCGCACCCAGAAAGTAAACGGATGGGCGCACATTGGCAAGTTCGGGGTGCATCTCTCCGAGGTGCAAATGCAGGCCGGCGCAGTCGACCAGAACCTGCAAGCGCCTGTCGGCAAACGCATTCTTCGTGCGGTGGTTGACGAGTACACGGCACGAGGGACAACAAATCCCTTTACCGCAGCACAGAATCTCACGTTGAAACTTCCCAACGGCAAGGTCGTTGACGCGGTTGATGGGTCGAGCGCCGCGAGCCAACTCAGTTGGACTTCGAAAGGTGAACTCTACGCAGATTTCGAAGTTCCCGCCGCCTTGGTTGGCCACTACGAATTGCTCTTGTCGAGTATGACGAAACTTGGTTTTGGCACGATTCGCCCCGAGCTCATTGAACACCGCCCAATCTTCTTCACTATTGCAAATGCCAAACCTGGCGAACTCACTGGACAGCCGCCGATCGTCTATCCAGACCTCACCAAGACAGAGGCAACAACGCAATCCAAAGGGTTCACAATGGTGTTACCCCGCACCAAGGTCAATATTGCGGGCTTCATCATTGAGCCGAAGTCGCTGACGTTTGACCCAGACGCCACGACTGCAACGATGAAAATGGATGTGACCAACATTCAGACCGATCTCGGTCAACCGGGTGGACTCTTGTCGGTTCCACCGTCGTATGGCGCGACCGAAGTTCTCGTATCGAACGGCAAGTTCTACACCGGCACGGTGTCCGGTGACTCGACCATCGACACAAAGAAACCAACCCGGGTAACGATCACATTCTTGAATGTCTCCGACCTCGACCGCAACGATCTTGGCATCTACGTCGGTGACAGCAACGGCGTGGCTTCTTCGGCCCCATTGACACCTGGTTCGCAAGTTCCTCTCTACCCGCCAGCGGTTGTCACTAAGCCCATCAAGGCACCAACAGTCACAGCCGGCGACTGGACCGTAAAACTTGAGTCGTATCGGATAGGTCTGCTGAATCGTGATCTGCGTCCACCGCCGGGAACGCGCGACCTTGAAGTAACAATGAAGGTCAGCGCGTCACCAACCTCGAAAGTCCGTGCGCTGGGACTGAGCTTTGAACCCCAGTATCAATTTCTCCTCGCGGATGACAGTGGATATGACCAAGGTGCGATTGCCGACAGCGGATTTCTCCCGATGAAACCGGGTCAGCAAGTGACCATGTCGGCAACTTTTGAAGTACCCGACTCGTTTGACGCTTCATCACTGGCGTTCGTGGTGCGAAGCCGATCGGAAATCGGCGATTTGGGAACGAGCTTTGTTGAAACCCGATTCATGGCTTCGCTGGGTTCAGGTTCCACAGATTCGACAGGGGAGGTTCAATGAGTCTGCCTCGTTCTTCCAAACGGATGCAGCGCATAGCGTTTCTGTTGAGTGCAGTGCTGCTCACAGTTCTCAGCGGCGCATGCTCGGGGTCATCCAAATCAAACGCAACAGTGCACTCGCCCGACAAGCGACTCAGCGACGCCGAATATCAATTCGGCGCATCAGTCAAACGGGTGAAAGGAGTCACCTTTCAGCCTGATGTGGTTATTCCTGGAGGGGGCGCAAACAGTGTGCGATCGGTGAGTGCCGATGGCATGACCTGGACTCTCGATCCGCACGCGTCAGGTGTTGGCGATCTCAAACCGGGCAAGCTTCTCATGGTCACCAACCGGGGTTGTGGCCGAGTGCTGAAAGTCGAAAAGACTTCGCAAGGAGTTGCGGTCACCATTGGGCCCGCGGCGCTCACCGACTACATCAAAGACATCAAGACAAAATACAACGGGCCTCTGGACACGAAAGCCGTGCAGTTCCGGATGGGAACCGGAGTGCCAGGAATGGTGACCGACCTTGATTCAGGACCCGGTGCACGACACCCAAAAAAAACAAGTGGATCGGTACCGCCTACAACGGTCGCGTATCGGCCCACACCCTCGACGAAGCACAACACGATTGTTGGCGCGAGTTTCGCCAACGGAGCAAGCGACCTATTTGGGCGTTCGAAATCTCTATTAACTGGCGGCGTCGGTCAAATTCCCGGTGGGGTCTTGCCTCCTCCGACTCCTGGGGTGCCATCTGTGCCGCCGATTCGCGGCATGAAAATGTATCCACTTTGGGGATCGGACGGCATCGGCATCGAGGTGGCGTACAACAAGAACGGGGTCGTTCTCAAAGGTGACGCCAAGGTTTATCTTGATCGACCGCAAATCAAGTTCGATCTGAACATCACCAATGGCAAGATCGTCACGGCGCTCGTACAATTGACCGGAGCTGGCGGCGTACACATAGCGTTCGATGCGGGGTCAAAAGTCGGGCTAAACGGCAACATCCACGAAATAGCGACGTTGCCGCTCGATATTTCGATACCCATTTTTGGTCCCGGGTTGCCGTTTGCGGCGACGTTCCAAAACACGTTTTTGGTCGAAACAGCGTTCAGCGCAAAGAACTCGACGCTGCATCTCGAAGGTGACTACGGCTTTGGAGGGTCGATCGGGGCCGGATATTTCGATGGTCACTTCGGTGTCTATCCACTGAATGGTTTCACGGTACGCAAGAGTTTGTTGCAAACCACCAACGGGATATCGATCGGCGTCAACGGCATCGTTCTCAGCCACAAGTTGCGGGTCATCGTAGGCATCGGTGGTTTTGGCTTCGCAGTAGGACCGTACGCGTCGCTTATCTCTTCGGTTGGGGTGACCAATGGCTCTGACCTTGGCATTGTGAAATGTAAAGGCGCGACCTTCGATATGAAGCTGGGCTACGGAATCGGCTATCAGATTCCCCAAGCGGTCACGGCGGTCATCAATTTCTTCCTGAGAGCGCTCAACATCAAGCAAATTGCCCCGAGCGGTGGCACGCCGCCCCAATTGAAGTCTCTCCTCCACCGCTCTGGCGTCGTTCCGAAACTCAAGATCTGTGATGGCGCCGCCTGATCACGAACTCGATCAAATGTCGGGAGTTTCGATGAGTTCCATTTCTTCCATGCAATGGCGCGGTGCTTCGGGAACCTCATCGTTGGCCAAGGTCATTCGCAACTCGGCACCACACACCGCGCACCGGTACGTCAATTTCACCTTCCGCAACTCGCCGGGTGGGGGCGGTTCAGGCGGGGGAGTCGCCAACATCCTTAGTAGCGCCATCCCCACGCGAAAGATCACGTAGGCGGCGACAAGCGCAATGATGACTTTGAGCGCGAACATGGCCGCCCCAACCTACCGGGCGGCCATGTCGGAACTTCGTTCGACTTGAGGAAGTGAAATCAGTCGAGGCGTTCGATGATGGTGGCGTTGGCCATGCCGCCGCCCTCACACATGGTCTGGAGGCCGTAGCGGCCGCCGGTGCGCTCAAGTTCGTTGAGCAGCGTGGCCATGAGCTTGGTGCCCGAACAACCCAGCGGGTGACCCAGTGCAATCGCCCCACCGTTCACGTTGATCTTCTCCCACGGCACGTTGAACTCTTTTTGCCATGCACCCACAACAGAAGCGAACGCTTCGTTCACTTCGAACAGGTCAATGTCCTCAATGGAAAGCCCGGACTTCTCCAACGCTTTGGCCGTGGCCGGGATCGGGCCAGTGAGCATGGTGATCGGGTCAACACCTGCGAGCGCGAACGTGTGGAAGCGAGCACGAGCCTTGTAGCCAAGTTCCTTTGCTTTCTCGGCGCTCATGATCAACATGGCCGAAGCACCATCGGTGATCTGCGATGAGTTCCCCGCGGTGATCTTGCCTTCGTCGGGACGGAACGCAGGCTTGAGCTTGGCGAGGCCTTCCAGTGACGATTCACGAATGCCTTCGTCGGTGGTGACGATCTCATCGGACTCAATAAGTTGGCCGGTCTCTTTGTCACGCGGCATGGCTTTCACCGCGATGATCTCGTTGTCGAAGCGACCTTCGTCACGGGCACGGGCCGCGTTGGTTTGGCTGCGCATCGAAAGTTCATCAAGGTCTTGACGGGTGAGGCCCCACTGGTCGGCGATGACTTCAGCACCAATGCCTTGGCCCTGCATACCTTTGCGTCCGTAGTGCTCAACTTCGGCGTAACGGGCCATGGCCTGAGGGCCGAACGGGAACGAACCGGGTGTGATCGAAGCACCCATTGGCGTGGTCGACATCACCTCAACGCCTGCGGCAATGACGACGTCGTATGCTCCGGCAATGACGCCCTGCGCCGCGAAATGCGCGGCTTGTTGCGACGATCCACACTGACGATCCAGGGTTGTACCCGGAACTTCTTCGGGCCAGCCAGCGGCGAGGACCGCGTTCCGCCCAACGTTGAGGCCTTGATTACCCACCTGCATCACGCAGCCCATGATCACGTCTTCCACGAGAGCTGGGTCGAGGTTGTTGCGCTCGGCGAGAGCCTTGAGCGTTTCGGCGGCCAAGTCAACCGGGTGCCAACCCGACAGCTTGCCGTTGCGCTTGCCGCCCGGTGTACGGACGGCGTCGACGATTACTGCATCAGTCATATGGGACTCCCCTGTTCGCACGTCCGCGACCTGCGGACGAAAACTCGACCGAGTGGTCAAGATTCTGCCGAAGAACCCTCTTGCGCTGCAACCTCACTTGAGGTGACCTCCGGCTCACGTTCTTGGGGTTTGGCCACCGACCCTGATGCGGGATCGATTGGTCGGGGCTCGTTTGCCCGGCCTCGCCATGCCAGCGCACACAGTGCACTAACCCCGACGATGATGGCGGTCCACTCATTCAAACGCAGGCCTCCGATCACATTTGCCGTGTCGATACGCAGTGACTCAACCCACAAACGGCCCAAGAAATACCCGGCGATGTAGAGCACGAAAAGGTCTGCTCGACGACGAAGTCCTTTTGTTCCAAGTCCTGATGCGACTCGGAATGCCAGAATCATCACGGCGGCACCTACAAAAAACAATGGAATTTGTGCG
>CAZJAZ010000070.1:0-9952 GCA_964544305.1 uncultured Iamiaceae bacterium
TATGTGAGGCACCACCAAACCCTTCGCGCTCAAAGTAAGTGAGGCACGTCGCTACTACGACGCGGCTGTAAGCCCGATTCACTACCTGAGTGGAGTCGACAACATCACGGGGCGCGCTACATCCAATGATTTGTACGTTGCCGAGGATGGAGGTGACATGCAAATCGCAATGGTCATTTCCGTTGAAGCAATGGGCTATTCGGGTCCAGTCGTGCAACTCACCGGTGTGAGTGGAAGCGAATTGACTGGTGTTGCTTTTAGCCCTCTGGGTAATCGCATGTATTTCAACTCGCAACGCAATCCGGGTGCCACCTATGAGGTCACCGGATCATTTCGAGCGTGACAAGGAAATTGGTGGCAAGTCGGTGTACCGACCATCGCCGCGAATACGAAAATACCGCATACGGAAGCGAGAGTTTTCGGAACGTATATGGAAACGTCGGGATTTCTGACTAGAACAAACGCAGCTCGTTTGATTCAATTCCGCGAAGTTCGTCGTAATTGACTTCAAGCCAGTCGATTTCACGGTCGGTGGCCAGCACACGCGCTTGTGGCTTGATCGCTTGCGCAACAAGCATCCCTTTGACAGGTCGCAGACGTGGGTCACGGTTGAGAAACTCGAGATATCGGGTGAGTTGTTCGACCCCATCTATTTCACCTCGGCGCTTTATTTCAACGGCGACCGTTGTTCCATCTGCGGCTTTGCACAACAGATCCACCGGGCCAATGTCGGTGGGATACTCCCGGCGCACAAGTGACAGGTTGAGAACCGAGTCGGCGTGCTCCGCGAGCAGTTCTTGGAGATGCGCCTCAACCCCGTCCTTTTCAAGCCCGGGATCCGGTCCAAACGCGGTTGTCGTGTCACTGAGCACATCATGAAACCGAATGGTGAGCTGTTCTCCTTTGGGGTTGGTGACTGTCCACGTCCCGTCGTCGCTTTCAACGAGGCGGTTTGGCGCATTCATCCAATTCAACGGCTTGTAGGCGCCGCCGTCGGCATGGATCGCGACACAGCCGTCGGCTTTGATCATGATGAGGCGAATCGCTTCGGGAAGATGCGCCGAAAGCCGGCCTCGATAATCGACGCTGCAGCGCGCAACAACGAGTCGCATTATTTCTTCTTTGGCGACTTGGTCATACGCGAGCGGATCAGGTCACGACGCTCTTGGAGTTCCCGATGCGTCAGTGATGTCGTCACGGTTGGATCGACACCGTAACCGGCCTTGATGCCGTCAAGATCGAGCTCCCATGTCTCCATCAGTGACCCCAGATCGCTTGCGAGTTGGTCACTGTGCCGAGAGGTGAACTCGGTGGTGATGACCGCAAGTTCTGCAAACAAGTCAAGGTCAGGGGCGAGTGTCGCAATTGCCCCATCTAGAAACACCATGTTCTTGATGAACAACATGAGATCTTTGGGCATCCGAGCTCCAATACCAAGGAGCGCCTTGACCACTCGCTGCATCTCCGCGGTCAGCGCTTCAGGCGTCATTTCCGTGAGATCGACCGCAGGTTGATCGAGGCCAAGATCGTTGATCACCTCTTGCACATCCGTGTCGAGCGGTAATGCCCCGAGGTCTCGCAGCGCGCTGATTTGACCATGCAAATTATTGGCAGTGGCACTCATGATGAGTTGCAAAAAGGCAAGACGATGGCGGGTGTCGAGTCGGCCGGTGATGCCGAAATCAAGCAGCGCCGTGCGGCCATCGGGTATTACAAGCAAGTTGCCCGAATGGAGATCTCCGTGAAAGATGCCTTTGAGCATGCAGCCCTCAAGGAAACTAATCATGCCGGTACGAATGATGTTTTCTTTGTCGATTCCGGCGTCGGTGATGGCCGCGGCATCACCAAAGGGATATCCCACGATTCGTTCCATGACCAACACACGCGGTGTCACCAGTTCGACGTGTGGGCGTGGAACGATCCAGCCACGAGTGTCAAGATCTGCCAACGCTTGGGCAATGTCGATCATGTTCTCAGCTTCAAGACGAAAGTCAAGTTCCTCGACGATCGTTTCCGCGAAAAGTTCCACGAGTGCAGGGGGATTCGCGAGCGCCGCAATAGGAATGCGACCCACGAGCAGGGGAGCGATCCATGCCATGACCTTGAGGTCACGATGCACCAGGGTCGCCACGGTCGGGCGTTGCACCTTGACGACTACGGCCTCTCCGGTATGCAGCGTGGCGGCATGGACTTGTGCAATGGAGGCAGCCGCGATTGGCGTGGTGTCAAACGAGGCAAAGACATCGCGTAAATCACGGCCCAACTCTTCGGTGACAATTCGCTCGACGGTCGCAAATGAAACAGGCGGGACCTGATCGCGACATTTGCGAAATTCAGCCACGAGGTCTTCTGGGAAGATACCTTCGCCCGAAGAAATGACCTGACCCAATTTGATATAGGTGGGCCCAAGTGCTTCGGCAGCTTGCCGAAGTCGCTTCGCGAGCCCTGCGGTGGTTCGGTCAGCGAAGCGCCAGCCAAGAAGCGCCTTTGAAAGATGAAACGTGACTGTGCCGATTCGTCTCGCCGGCGGGGCGATGCGCCGTTTCGTTAGGTGCGGTACTTGGGCATTGACTCGCTGGCGTACTCGGTCAAGGCCACGACGCCAGGTGGGAGTGGACGGATCGGTGATCTGCCAGGGGGGCGTGTCGCTGAACGCGCCCCACGAACGATCGTCCCCTTCAATGACGGAATGGTCCGTCGTGTCATGGTCAGTCACGTGGCCCCTTTTGCGTGCTGGCTGAGATAGTGCAGAGTTACCGCGGCAAGCTCTTTGCGACACACCACGATGTCAGGCAGGTAGGGAACTCCGGTGTTGTACTCGAGCGCTGTGCCATCAATTCTGCTGGTGTGCAATCCCGCCGCCCGGGCAACGGCAACCGGCGCGGCCGAATCCCACTCCCACTGTCCACCGGAGTGGGCATAAATGTCTGCGGCGCCAAGGACAACCGCCATGGCCTTTGCCCCGGCCGAACCCATTGGAATGAGTACGCCGCCCATAGATTCAGCCAATGCTTCGGCCCAGATTGGGGGTCGTGAACGTGAGACGACGATGCGAGGTGCGGCTGGTGCCTCAGGGAGCGCAGCGGGTGCTGGTTGAGTGGTAAGACACAGCTTTTGTGCGGGGAGCGCGACCGCCCCGGCAACCGGTTGATGGTTTTCAACTAGCGCCACATGAACGGCCCAGTCTGCTCGGCGGCGGTCGCCGTACTCGTGCGTGCCATCGAGGGGATCAACGATCCACACGCGTTTTGCCGCGACCCGTTTGGGATCTGGGGACTCGCGTGCATCGGGACTTTCTTCTGATAACACGATGTCATCGGGAACCGCGTCACGCAGCTTTGCCATCAGCATCTCATGTCCATGCCGGTCACCTTCGGCTCGCAACCGATCGGGTCCGGCCCCGTCTTCGATGAGGCGTTCGCGAAGGGCAACCAACATCGAGCCGGTCTCCAATGCGAGTTTGGCTGCGAGTTCGTGATCGTTCATGCGCGATTGATGGGCTTGTACTTGATGCGATGAGGTTGATCGGCCGCGCTACCCAGTTCGTTGTGGCGCCACGTTTCGTACTCAGAGAAGTTGCCCTCGAACCAACGCACGACCGAGTCTCCTTCAAATGCGAGGATGTGCGTTGCGATGCGATCGAGGAACCACCGATCGTGACTAATGACAACGGCGCAACCGGCGAACGATTCGAGACCGTCTTCAAGGGCGCGCAGGGTGTCGACGTCAAGGTCGTTCGATGGTTCGTCAAGCAACAGCACGTTGCCGCCTTCGGTCAGAGTTTTGGCTAGGTGAACACGATTGCGCTCGCCGCCAGAGAGCACCCCGACAAGCTTTTGTTGATCTGAACCGGTGAAATTAAACGACGCGACGTACGCTCGACCGTTCACTTCACGTCCCGCGATGTGCAACAAGTCATGACCGCCGGTAATTTCATCGTAAACCGTGGCGTCCGGATCAAGCGTACGATTCTGGTCAACGTAGGCAAGCTGCACGGTGTCTCCAATGCGCAGCGTTCCACTGTCGGGCGCTTCGGCGCCGACGAGCATTTTGAACAATGTTGACTTTCCAGCCCCGTTGGCCCCGATCACGCCCACAATCCCAGCGGGAGGTAGCGAAAAGCTCAAGTCGTCAATCAAAAGGCGGTCGCCAAAACCTTTGGTAAGACCATTCGCTTCGATGACGACATCACCAAGACGATCGCCAGAGGGGATCGTGATCTGAAGTTTGTCGGTGCGACCTTCGGCGGCCTTGGACTCTGCCAACAACTTCTCGTACGCATTGAGGCGAGCTTTCCCTTTTGCTTGGCGGGCCTTGGGTGACATACGAACCCATTCGAGCTCCCGGGCCAGCGTGCGTGCACGACTTGAGTCGGCTTTGTCTTCGGCTGCGAGCCGTTCTTCTTTTTGCTCAAGCCAACTGGTGTAATTGCCCTTGAAGGGGATGCCACGGCCGCGGTCAAGTTCCAAGATCCAGCCAGCGACGTTGTCGAGAAAGTACCGGTCGTGCGTGACCGCAACGACGGTGCCCTCGTAGTCGCGGAGCGTGCGCTCGAGCCAGGCAACCGACTCGGCATCGAGATGGTTCGTGGGTTCGTCGAGCAGCAACAGATCTGGTCGATTCATCAATAAGCGACAGAGCGCGACCCGACGCTTCTCGCCACCGGACAAGTTGGTGGTGGGTGCATCGGGCGGCGGCAAGCGAAGCGCGTCCATGGCGATGTCGATCCGACGGTCAAGATCGTTCGCTCCTTTGGCTGCGATTTCAGCTTCTAAACGTTCTTGTTCAGCGCCGATCTTTTCGTAATCGGCATCAGGGTCGGCGTAGCGGGCCAGCACGGCGTCATAGGCAGCTAACAAGTCGGCGACATCCGCGACACCGGCGAGCACATTCTCCTTCACCGTTTTTGCATCATCGAGGGCGGGCTCTTGTTCGAGCATGCCAACCGTAAAACCAGGTGACAGACGTGCTTGTCCGGTGAATTCGGTATCGATTCCGGCCATGATGCGCAACAGCGATGATTTGCCAGCACCGTTTGAACCGAGAACGCCGATTTTTGCGCCGGGATAGAACGAAAGCGAAATGTCTGAAAGGACTTGACGGTCCGGTGGGTGGAACCGACCAACTTTGTGCATCGTGAAGATGTACTGTGCGTTGTTCATGCAAGTCCTTGAGCTCGACGGGTGACTCCTCAGGCTACTAATGACAACCGGTCAGCGGAACTTGTCGCAGAACACGCCGCATAGCGGCGCGTTCTGCGACAAGTTCCGCTGACCGGGCGTAAAGCTTGACCGGTTGGTCGGTAGGGTTAAAGGCAATGATGCAAGAGCGCAACTCGGCAACGTCGCTGGGCCCGAACGCATGGCTCGTCGACGAAAAGTATGAACAGTTCCTCGCTGATCCTGCTTCGGTGGGGGAGAGCTGGCGAGAATTTTTCGCTGATTACCGCCCGGGAGTGGCGCCACCAATCCCTGTGGCACCACCTGGCCAAGCACCGCCATCCGACACGCCGCCGAAAGCAGCAAAGATCACGGCTGATGACGTTGGAGATGTGCTGCGCGGCGCTGCGGCACGTGTCGTCGAAAATATGGAGTCCAGCCTTTCGGTCCCAACGGCAACGAGCTATCGAGACGTGCCCACGAAACTCCTTGAAGTCAATCGCCGGGTCATGAACAACCATCTTGCGCGGACCGGCGGTGGAAAGATCAGTTTCACTCACCTGATTGGCTACGCGGTTGTTCGTGCCATTGCCGACGCGGTCCCCGCAATGAACGCGTCGTATGCGCAAGGGGCCGATGGGTCTCCCCGCATTGTGCGCAGCGAGCAAGTCAGTTTGGGACTTGCGGTTGATGTTGAGAAGTCGGGTGGGAAGCGATCGCTGTTGGTTCCGGTCATCACCGGTGCCGACCAAATGACGTTCGCATCGTTTTGGTCCGCCTATGACGATCTCATCCGCAAAGTCAACACCAACAAACTCAGCGCCGATGATTTTGTGGGGGCAACGGTCAGTCTCACAAACCCGGGAACACTTGGAACCGTGAAGTCGGTGCCCCGGCTGATGAAAGGCCAGGGCCTTATCGTCGGCGTCGGGTCACTTGGTTACCCGGCTGCATTTGCCGGTGCAGATCCGGCGTTGTTGGCCGACCTGGGTGTCTCAAAGGTTATGACAATTTCGTCAACCTACGATCATCGGATTATCCAAGGTGCCGAGTCGGGTCTCTTTTTAAAGCGCGTCGCCGAATTGCTCACCGGTGGTCATGATTTTTACGTCGACGTTTTCCATTCGCTCGGGATTCCCTATGAGTCGGTGCAATGGAATCGCGATGTCAATCCCGTTGACCATGTTGCGGCTCAGCTCGAAAAGCAACTCAAGGTCAACTCATTGGTCAACATGTATCGGGTTCGAGGCCATCTCATTGCCGATCTTGATCCGCTTGCAGCCAAAGAACCCCACATGCATTCCGAGCTAGACCCGGCGACGTACGGCTTGACGATCTGGGATCTGGATCGCACTTTTCTCACCGGCGGTGTTGCAGGAAAACGTGAGATGGTCTTGGACGATCTCCTCCACGTGCTGCGGAATGCGTACTGCCGCACAATTGGTGTGGAGTACATGCACATTTCAAAGCCCGAGGAGAAGCGCTGGATTCAAGAACGCGTTGAAGGTGTGGCGGTTGCCTTTGACGCAGACGATCAACGCCATTTGCTGGGTCGTCTCAATGCTGCTGAAGCCTTCGAATCATTTCTTGGCAAACGCTATGTAGGCCAGAAGCGGTTCGGTCTTGAAGGTGCAGAAAGCGCAATTGCAATTTTGGACGCTTTGCTCCAGAACGCGGCGGACGATGATCACACCGCGGCCGTTCTTGGCATGGCACACCGTGGCCGTCTCAATGTGCTGGCAAATATCGTTGGGAAGTCGTACGACCAGATCTTCAAAGAATTCGAAGGGCACATTGATCCGGATTCAACGCAGGGTTCAGGCGATGTGAAATATCACTTGGGTCAGTCCGGCACGTTCACGGCGCGCAGTGGTGCAACATTGCCAATTGAACTTGCAGCAAATCCATCGCATCTCGAAGCTGTTGACCCAATCGTTGAAGGCCTCACCCGTGCGCGCCAAGACGCCGTTGATGATCCAGAGGCCTTCAGCGTGCTCGCGGTGCTGGTGCACGGCGATGCTGCATTTGCGGGCCAGGGTGTGGTTGCTGAGACCTTGAATCTTTCGACGATCAAGGGTTACCGCGTTGGTGGGACGATTCATTTGATCATTAACAACCAACTGGGCTTCACGACGCCTCCCGAAGTTGCCCGTTCGTCGGAGTACTGCACCGATGTTGCCAAGATGGTTCAGGCTCCGATCTTTCACGTCAATGGAGATGATCCTGAGGCGTGCGTCCATGTCGCTCGTCTCGCGTATGCGTATCGTCAGGCCTTTCACAAAGACGTTGTGATCGACATGGTGTGTTATCGGCGCCACGGTCACAATGAGGGTGACGATCCGAGCTACACGCAACCGCTCATGTACAAGCGCATTGACGCGCGCCGATCGGTCCGCAAGCTCTACACCGAGACGCTGGTCAAGCGTGGTGATATCACGATGGATGAGGCCGAAAAGGCACTGGACGACTTCCACGAAACCTTGCAGCACGCACTTGATGAGACAAGGAGTGCTGCGCCGCCAAACGATGTGGTCGCGAAAGCGGCGCCCGCCCCCAAAGGTGTGTTGCCACCGGTCGCGACCGGTGTCGATCGCGAGCTCTTGGCCCGAATCTATTCGGTGATGTCGCATCCGCCAGAGGATTTCACCGTGCACCCAAAGTTGGCGCGCCAGTTTGCGAAGCGCGACGACTTGTTTGCGGGTGGTGAAGTTGATTGGGCAATGGCTGAAGCGTTGGCTTTTGGCTCACTACTTTGTGAAGGAACTCCGCTGCGGATGTCAGGGCAAGACACGCGGCGCGGCACGTTCTCGCAGCGTCACTCTGTGCTCGTTGACTACGAAACGGGTGCGGAATGGGCGCCGCTGGCGCACCTTGGCGCTGATCAAGCTAAGTATTGGATTTACGACTCGCTCTTGAGCGAGTATGCAGCGCTCGGGTTCGAGTACGGCTATTCCGTCGCGTCTCCTGACGCACTGGTCATTTGGGAAGCACAGTTTGGTGACTTCGTCAACGGTGCTTCCATCATCCTTGATCAATATCTCGTCGCCGCCGAAGACAAATGGGGCCAGACCTCGGGCCTGGTTCTCCTCTTGCCACACGGTTATGAAGGGCAAGGCCCAGAGCATTCGTCGGCTCGACTCGAACGGTTTCTCATCTTGTGTGCTGAAGACAACATCCAAGTTGTCAACGCAACGACATCTGCGCAGTATTTCCACCTCTTGCGTCGCCAAATGCATCGTTCTGTTCGCAAACCCCTTGTGGTGTTCACCCCGAAGTCACTCTTGCGCGCAAAAGTCGCACATTCATCGGTGGACGAATTGACCAAAGGATCGTTCAGAGAGGTACTTGACGACGAGGTCGCAGATCCATCAAAAGTGCAGCGGGTGGTGCTTTCGAGCGGCAAGATTGGCCACGAGCTCATCGGGGCACGCGACGCTGCGGGTGCGCCGGTCGCGGTTGTACGCGTTGAACAGCTGTACCCGTGGCCAGCCCAACAACTTGTTGACGTGCTCGATCGTTATCACCACGCGACCTCTATCGTGTGGGCGCAAGAAGAACCCGAGAACATGGGCGCGTGGTCGTTCGTTCAAAGCAGGCTGATTGAACTCGCGGGATCGACGCGCAAAGTCGAGCTTGCATCACGCAGCGAATCGGGGAGTCCAGCGACCGGATCTCACGCAATTCACGTGCAAGAGCAAGAGCAGATCATTTCGCGCGCACTTGACGTCTGACCATCCACCGACGAACCGCTTGGGTTTGGTTGACTAGTACCCGTCATGCCTTTCGCCCACGTCGTCGTTGACGGTTCCAATATTGCAACCGAGGGTCATTCGAAGCCTTCGCTTGCACGACTTGACGAAGCGGTCAGTGCCTTTCTCGATCAGTATCAACCGGAACAATTCACCGTTGTTGTTGATGCAACGTTTGGGCATCGCATCCCATCAAGCGAGCGCGACGGGTATGACGAAGCAATTTTGGCGGGCGAGTTAGTGTGCCCGCCAGCAGGAGCCATTGGTCGAGGTGATGCGTTCGTTCTCCAAATCGCAGACCGCGCCAACTCGGTTGTGTTCTCAAACGATTCGTTTCAAGAGTTTCACGGCACGTACACCTGGCTTTTCGATGAAGGACGATTGATTGGTGGAAAGCCGGTCCCGGCGGTTGGTTGGGTCTTCGTTCCGCGGACACCGGTTCGTGGTCCGACAAGTCGGAAGGCAACGAATGAAGCCGCTGGTAAATCTCGTCGCTCTTCAAAGCCAGCTCGCAAGATTGATGCGCCCAAGGTTTCGGTACCGGGCACAAAGCCACGAGTTGGCGACACCGTCGAAGCTGCCCGTCGGAAAGCTGGCGTCGCGAAGTCACGCTCCGCAACGGTGAAGAAAACCGCGTCGACAAATGACTTGATGGAATATCTTGAGTTTGTTGAACAACATCCCATCGGCGCACACGTCGACGCTGTTGTTGATCGCTACTCCTCACATGGGGCCTACGTCAAGCTTGGCAAACTTGATGGGTATGCACCGGTGAAGTTGCTTGGAGATCCGCCGCCAAGGCGGGCCCGCGATGTTTTGGAGCTCGGCGTAATGTACCGTTTCGCCGTGCACCGGTTCGATGCGCCCAATCGGGGTATCGACTTGGCTGTGCTTGCACAACAAGCACCTACACAATCGGCCGATTTGGCCGATGAAACCCCGTACCCAACTACCCCCGTGCAGGAGGAAGCATCCATGGCAGCAGCGAAGAAGAAGGCTCCCGCGAAGAAGGCTCCCGCGAAGAAGGCTCCCGCGAAGAAGGCT
>CAZJAZ010000071.1:0-9172 GCA_964544305.1 uncultured Iamiaceae bacterium
CCACCCTCTCCGCCAACAACGAGTTCGTGGATGTCCATGATCGAACAGGGGTGATCATGCTTGCTGTTGCCGTGCGCACGATAGAAAGTCCGATTGGATTGTTGCATCTTGCGGCGTCCGAAGTCGGCTTGGTTCGCGTGGCCTTTGCGTGCGAAGACTTCGACGAAGTCGAACAAGAATTGGCGTTGAGAATTGGGCCGTTGATAAAGGAAGCATCGAAGCGTCTTGATCCGATTGTTGCGCAGTTCGACGAGTATTTTTCTGGTGATCGCACACGGTTTGATCTGCCGCTTGACTTTGCGCTGTCGAAAGGTTTTCGCCAACTGGCACAGCAACAACTGACGACAATTCCATTTGGCTCGACGCGCACCTACGCACAGGTTGCGGCAATGACGGCCAACCCGAAAGCGGTGCGTGCGGTTGGTTCCGCGTGCGCGACGAATCCCCTTCCTATTGTGGTGCCCTGCCACCGGGTGGTTCGTAGCGACGGTGGTCTTGGCGGTTACCGAGGTGGAATCGAGGCAAAAATCACCCTGTTGGATCTTGAAGCTTCGAACTGAATCCCTCGGTTGGGGTGGTGGTGACCAACCGCAAAGTGAAGCACGCACCACCATCATCGAGATTTTCAACCGAAACGGAACCGCGATGTTCGGCTGCGATTCCTGCAACGATGGCGAGCCCTAGGCCAGCCCCCGATCCGACCCGTGCTGCGTCGGCTTGCCAGAAACGATCAAAGGCATGAGCGAGGCCTGCGGCATCGAGCCCGTGTCCATGATCACGCACACGCACGGTGGCTTGGTTGTCGTCAACGCTCGTTGCGACTTCAATCGGCGTACCCGAAGGTGTATGGGTGCGAGCATTGGTGACGAGGTTCGTTATCGCTTGTCGCAGGTGGTCAGCGTCGCCCGTCACGATGATCGGCGATGGCGCGTCCAAGGTGATCGGGCGGTCAGGCTCGATGGCCATCGCGTCGGTGCAGGCGTCCGCGGCAAGCACACTCAAATCAACGTGTTCACGGCTCAGCGGTCGGGTCTGGTCGAGGCGAGCGAGTAACAACAAGTCTTCGACCAGGGTGCGCATCCGTGCCGATTCGGCTTCAATGCGACGCATGATCACCGCGAGATCGTCTGATGATTGCTCGTTGTTGAGCCGGAAGAGTTCGGCGAACCCTTGAATCGAGGTAATGGGAGTGCGCAGTTCGTGTGACGCGTCGGCGAGGAATTGCCTGAGGCGTTGCTCGGTCGCTTCTCGTTCGCGAAAAGCTTGTTCAATACCGTCAAGCATGGTGTTCAACGCCAGTCCGAGCTGTCCAACTTCGGTTACCTGATCTGCGGGATTGACTCGATGTGAAAGGTTTCCTGCTGTAATCATTCCGGCTGACGATGCCATGCGTTCGAGTGGTTGAAGGCCTCGACGCAGCACCAACCATGCGCCTCCTGCCAACATGAGCAACAATCCCAAACCGGTCGCGATTTCAATACGATGGAGTCGTTGCAGCGCCTCTTCCAGCGATGCGGTCGGGCGTGCGACAACCACGACATCAGATGTTGCCTGCGGTCGATTCGGGCCCGGAACACGCAATGGTGTTGCGAGCACTCGCCATGACCCTCCGCCTTGGGCTGATTGAACGGTTACCCATTTGGTGTGGCGCGTTGAGGTGAGATTGCCTGGGATCTTTGGGTGGCCGGTCGAGCTCACCGCGGCAAGGCACGCGATTTGTTCTGTGTCGCGGTAGAGGCGAGCTTCGACATCGAGGTCTTGGCGTGGGGCAAATGTATCTTGCCCTCCTGGGGGGTTCGTGCCGGGAAGTAAAGGTGTGGTGTCACGTTCACACGAGGTGCTTCCAAGTCCGGCTTGCGCAAGGCGTTGGAGTTGACCCGCGACCGGTCGACTGGCGTCAAGGAGTTGGTTGTCGAGCTGGTCAAGCAAGGACCGTCGGTACAACGTCGACGTGGCAACCCCAAAGGCGCTAAGACCGAGGGTTGTCAGGACGATCAGGCCGATCATGAGGCGGGATCGCAGAGTCATAGCGTGGAAATCCCCCCGGTCGGGTTGGTGCACTAGCAGCGTCGTCGCCGATGTTGGCAAGAGGCTCCACAAAGGCTTGGAAAAGCCTGGGAATTGTGGCGGCTGCCAACATGGACGTGCTCTTTGACCTTAGTGTGAACACGAGTTGCGACGAGCCAAACTCGGCCTTTCCTACTACCAAGGAGCGCTATGCCCGACAACGATGCAACGCGACCGCGCATCTTGGTCGTCGATGATGAGGAACACATCACCGAAATGCTCGCCATGGGTCTGGGCTACGTAGGCTTCGAGGTCGAACGTCAAAGCACTGGGCGAGGCGCGTTGGCAGCGGTTGTGCGCAGTGCTCCCGCTCTGATCATTTTGGACGTGATGTTGCCTGACCTTGATGGTTTCGCTGTGGCGGAACGTCTGCGACGCGACGAAGGGGCTGGTACGCGCATCCCGATTATCTTCTTGACCGCACGCGACACGACCCAAGACAAAGTGGCTGGGTTACGGTTGGGTAGCGACGACTATGTGACCAAACCGTTCAGTATCGAAGAGCTCATTGAACGGGTCAAAGCGGTTCTGCGACGTTCGGCAGGGATTCGACCGGGTGTATCCAAACTTTCATTTTCGGACCTCGAACTTGACACCGAAACGCGAGACGTGTGGCGCAACGGCCGGTTTATCGAACTCACACCAACCGAGTTCCGCCTGCTCGAATATCTGCTCATCAACGCCCGAAAAGTCTTGACTCGAGATCAGATTCTCGAAGCCGTTTGGGACTATCACTTTGCGGGAAATGCGAGCGTGCTCGAAACGTACATCAGTTACTTGCGTGCCAAGGTCGACGTTGATGAGCCGCATCTGATTCACACCGTACGCGGCGTGGGCTACTCCCTCCGTCTGCCTCACTGACCGCTTGACAACCTACAAGTGCGTCAGTATCGGCCCGTACCCAAACATCCCAGGTTGCAAGAAATCAGGCGTGGTTCACGATCAAGACTTATTGGCCTCGGGGCATGTCCAGAACTGCTATTGTCCTCTTGGTTCGTGAACCGAACTGGCCGTGCTCAGTGATTGGGGAAATTGTGCGTCTGTCGAAGAAAGAAATTACTGGGGGGGGCAATATTTATAGCCTGGTTTTTGCTTACGACGTCTGCAGTAGCGTCAGTACCAACTGCGACCCATCGTACGGGGGCTAGTCCATCAACGGCCGAGCCGATTGGTACTTCAACGCTACCAGTGCCCTCAGCGACGGGCACTTCGCCGACAACTTCATCGCCGAAAGAGTTTCGGTCTTCTACGACTACTTCTTCGTCCTCTTCAACGACGACAAGTTTGCCTTCTTCGACGACTTCAGGGGATCAATCCGGCAGCAAGTATAGGCACAGGAAGGATTCGTCATCTTCATCGTTGTCGGGTCGGAGTTTGTTGAACTCGGTGGTCGGCGAATCGGGAATGCTTCGTGGGGCGACGGTCAATAATTCCGCCGGGGTGTCGAGCCCTATGGCGGTGTTGCCTGGCTCGCAGGCCGATGTGTACTCAGCAGCGGTGATGGCCGATGACCCGGCTGGCTATTGGAAATTGCATGGAGCAGACACAGACGATTTGGACGATTCGTCGCCTGGGGGAGAGCACGATGGTTCGCTGTACGATCCCAATAATTCGGTTTCTACAGCCACTGATGACGGTTTGTGGTCAGGTGTCCCGGCGTTCCATGCCAAGACCGATGGTCCAGGGAGGGTAGATGTGGGTTCTGCTTGGTTCAATCATAACGTTTGGTCGGCCGATGGCTGGTTCAAGTCGAGTTTGGACAATGGAGTCGACGTTCAACTTTTCGACGAGTCAGAGGGCGAGTATCCCAATTCCAGTCGACGATATTTGTCTGCGATCGGTGGGAATTCTGGTTTTGTTTCGGCAGGCCAGTCGATACATCAGGACGAGGCGTCACTTTCGGGCGACGTATCTAGCCAGCATGTTGGCCCTGGTGCTGGTTGGCATTATCTTGCGGTGACCTCGGACGGGCATGAACTGCGGTTCTATATGGACGGTGTGAGTACTGGCGAAACCGCCCCAATTTCATCGGTGTGGCAAACAGGTGTTGTTTCGACGATTCGAATCGTGGATTTTGGGTGTGCGGACAACTGCTTTTCAACGCAGTGGATGAATGTGAGTGATGTGGCGATTTATTCGTCTACGTTGAACGCGGTTCAGATCCAAAATCACTACACGGCAGCGGGTGGCGTGTTGCCTATGACGACAAGTCAACTGTTCGGTGGGTCAAATCCGTCGATGCCATGTATTTCATGTGCTGTTGCATCGGTGAAGCGTGCCATTTCATGGTTTCCGGTCGACGCTGGCACAGGGAACTTTTTCCACACGTTCAGTGACATTGCGCTGCCATCGCGAGGACCTAGTTTTGAGCTTGGGAGGACCTACAATGCGTTGGAGGCGAAGAGCGGTGTTGCGGGGCCTGTTGGCTTCGGAGCGGGTTGGTCGTGGACGTTCGGGGCGCGCCTTGATTTTGGTGATAATTGGCAGCCGGGCAATCAGGTGCCGTCTTCGTTTGATTTTGTTCAAGAGGCTGGCGCGAGGGTCACGTTTTCTGCCGACGGGTCCGGCGGGTGGGTTCCCGCTTCGAACGTGTTCGCGTCAATTGTGAGAAACCCAGATCAATCGTGGACTTTGCAGCGCGTGTCGGATCATGTGACGTTTACTTTCGACTCACAGGGCCGCCTCACTTCAGTAACAAATCGTAACGCGTACACGACAACGTTGTCATGGCCCGCAGGGCCATCGGGCACATTGATAGTTACAGATAACTCTGGGACTCAGGAGATGAGTGTTGTCATTGACGCTATTGGGCATGTGACATCGGTTAGTGACTCAGCAGGACGTTCAGTGGCCTATACCTACGTTGAGGCCGGAAATCCGGGGGCAGGCAACTTGAAGACAGCGGCGTCTCTAGGGGGCGGGAAGTGGACATACGTGTATGACTCGGGAAATTTGATGACGTCAATGGAAGATCCGGCGGGTGGAACCGTGGTGAACAAGTTCGACTCTCAGGGTCGCGTGGTGGATCAGTGGGCACCCGATGGTTCATCGGGTGCGCCGACAGATACCACCAAAGCCACAGAGTTTATTTATGGCGCCGGCTATACGAAGATCACTGGCCCGTCAACTCCGTCAAATCCTGACGGTGTGATCGATACCCAGGTGTTCCAGAATGGATATTTGGTGTCGGATACGGTGGGGACGGGATCGTCGGCGTCTACGACAACGTTTTCGTATTGGGGAGAAAATTCGGGCGCTGCAACGGTGACTGATCCCTCTGGGAACATCTCAACAACGACCTATTACAAGGATCCTGTCACGCATCTGATGACGTCGTGGATTAGTACTAAGGAGGATCCTTCAGGGGTGGTGACGTCATATTCTGGATTTGACGCGTTTGGTAATCCAGGTTCAGTGACAGTCACTGGCACGGATCCGCAAGATCCGAATAACGTGACGACGACTTCATATACATATGACCCGAACAATGGGAATCTTAAAACGGTATCGCGTCCGTGGAACGGCACGACTGCACTAACCACGTACACGTACGATCCAGCCCATCCGGGCGATGCAACTTCGGTGCAGTCGCCTGACGGAACAATGACCCATTATTCCTACGCTGCCGCCACCGGCCAGGTGGACTCGGTTACCGATCCGGCGGGTGGAGTCACATCGTTTGCGTATGACGCCGCGGGCCATCAAGTGGCGGTTACGTCTCCGGAAGGACATTCGAACACCTTTGTTATGAACGCGGCGGGTGAATCGTTGATTTCCTTGGATGGCAAGGCGAATGGTGCGGTTGACGGGTTTGTGCGTGGTAATG
Source organism: uncultured Iamiaceae bacterium (assembly GCA_964544305.1). Taxonomy (GTDB): domain Bacteria; phylum Actinomycetota; class Acidimicrobiia; order Acidimicrobiales; family Iamiaceae; genus JAFDWI01. The sequence goes on from CAZJAZ010000071.1 coordinate 5,894, forward strand.
GTCCATTGGGTTCCGCTAATCGTGGCGGCACATGGTCGACGACAGGCTCGTGGTCGGTGGCTGGCGACGAAGCGTCGGTGTCGGGTCCGGGGACTGCAACGCTGGTGTCGCCGGTCGGGTCTGGTGACGGGTTGGCAACGTCTATGATCGCTGCTGGGGTTCCGTCATCGGGAGCGGGTTTGTTCGAGTCCGATGATGCGGGCCATTCCTTGTCGCTCGTCGAAGACACCGGATCTGGCGAGTGGGTATTAACTAAGACTGGTGGGTCCGGCGCAGGTGTATTGGGTTCGTTTACCGCGCCAATCAATGCTGGAGATCGGATTACATTGGCCGGTACAGGTACAACGCTGCTCGTATACCGAAATGGAACGATTCTTGGTGTTGCCACAGATGCAGACCTGGGTTCTTACACTCGTGTTGGTCTGATCGGTTCAAATGGTGCGGTCGCGTCAGGTTTTGAGGCGCATGATCTCAATGGTGGCGCTCGTTTTGTGAAATACGATAACTTGGGCCGCGTTACCTCAACCATGGGCCCGCGAGGTTCGCTCGCGGGGTATTTCACAACAAGTACTGCCTATGATGCGGTGGGTCGTCCGACGGCGGTAACTGATGAGAATCAGATCGTTCGGGAAACAACGTATGATCTTTCGGGGATGGTGACCGGGCAGGTCTCTGCGCATGCTGCGAGCGGGCAAGGGCCATTTCCAACAACAACCTATTCTTATGATTCGCATGGGCGTCTTGCGTCACGGTTGGATGCGGGCAATTCTCATGCAACCTCCTACGTTTACAGTGACGGATCCGCGCCATCTACCCCAGCGACGGTGGCTGTGACCAAACCGTCAGGGGTGGTGGTCACTTCGTCGTTAGATCCCGATGGGAGAACTGCCAGTGTCGATTATTCGGATACTGGGGCGTCGCCGGATTTGTCGTATTCCTATGACAAAGATGGTCAGGTTTTGACCGCAACGGCTGCTGGTGTGGGTCCTGATATCACTCGGGTTTATGATTCGCTGGGTGAACCGGTGAGCGTGACACGTGATGGTCGAAGTGTTGAATATCATTACGACGCCGACCCTTCTGTGCCGGGTGATCAGCCAGGCCGCTTAGCTGACATCACCTACCCGAATAATCAGAAAATAGTTTTGGGATACGACTCGCAGGGTCGTTGGAACAAGGTCACTGACTGGAACGGTTTGTACTCCTCGTATTCTTATGATGGAGATGGAAACGTGTCTGAGATTGCTACATCGAATGGGGTTTTGGCGGTGCGGGGTTTTGATGCGGATGATCAACTTGCTTCGATTTCGTGGAGCGGGCCGGGTTTTGCGTTTCCGGTGACTTATTCTCGTGGTAGCGCTGATGAGTTGACAGCTACTACTCAATGGGGTGGCGGTCCATCTTGGGGATACGACCCGGCGTTGGAGGTAACTTCTTCAACGAATCCGAACGGTTCGTACACCTATGATGATGCGAATCGTCCGGTGGTTGTGAATGGTGTGCATCAAGCTTTTAATGATGCAGGGGAGTTGTGTTGGACCAGTGCTTCGAGTGGTTCGTGTGCGAGTCCGCCTGCCCAGCACACAAGCTACGGCTTCAACGACAATGGTGAACGCGTTAGTGTCGGTGCGAACACGTTTGCATTTGACGAGGTCGGTGAGATGACCACTGCGACGATCAATTCAACCGCAACAAGCTACGCGTACGGGTCAGACGGGTTACGCACGTCGAAAACGCAAGGCGCGGCTACCACCGATTTTTCTTGGGATGATTCCGGCGGTGTGCCACAGCTCATCCAAGACGGTGACACGTTCTTTGTTTATGGGCCTGACGGTAAACCGACCGAGGCAATAAGCCCAACAGGGACTTGTTTCGTGCACACGGATGCGACGGGGTCGGTTGCCTCCACAACTGCTGGGAGCGGCGCGAACGCTGGACAGGTGATCTCCACTCGTAGCTATGATCCGTACGGGAACGTGACCGCACACACAGGTGACCCGATCTCGCTGGGTTGGCAAGCCCAATATCAAGACCCTGAAACCGGTTACTACTACCTCCAACACCGCTACTACGACCCCACCACCACACAATTCCTGAGCCCAGACCCGCTGTTCAGCGTCACCGGCGACAGGTATGGCTACGCTGGCAACGACCCCGTCAATGGATCAGACCCGTTGGGGCTGTGTTCGCTTGCAGAATGCGCAGCAGATTTGGCTACGTATGTAGGAAGCTACACGTGTCATAGATTTGCCGGCAGCGGAAATTATTGGTCTATCGGCCACGGACTCTACGGATGCGGTGATAACGGGTCAATTAACGCGATTAGGCATTTCGTGGGTGCTGCATTATTCACATGGATAGAAGTGACTGAACACGGAACAGCCTATGGATCATTCAGAGCATGGTCTATCCTAGGTGGGCACGAGGTCCAAGGCCTCGGTGCTTATTGCGCAGGGGAGCACCGGCGGGTTAATCCATACGAAAACGGTGCCGCTTACAACCTAGATACGTCCGCTGATTGGTGGAACAATTTCGTTGGATACAGCGTCGGCCTCGAGTTAGCCCACGAGGGTTTGACAATCGGTGAAGTCGTTCGGCGTGTGACCAGTCTTGCTCATCATTATTTTGACACTAGAACGCGCCTGGACTTCCATGGTGGCGGGTTCGATTAGGTACCCGGGCAGTGGCTACTACCGGATTGCACGTATGTAAACCGCGGGAATGGCGGAGTTGGCGGCATGACATACGTAGGAAACGCCAAGGGCTTTCTCTGCGCATTATGATCCTGGGCTTGTATCTTGCGTTGCTGTTGGTTGCCGGGTGCAGTCCGAGTGGTAGGTCGGCTGGATCCTTCGGCGTGATGAAAAATGACTGGACTAGTTTGGGGTCGCTCACGTTCAACGGTCGCAAACCCGACGTGAATGAGTTCTCGACGATTTGCGACTCCTCGCCAAGTCTGCACTCGACACCGCACGCGAATCTGTTTTGGAACCGGCGGGGAGCTACAGGTCCTGCGTATGAAAAATTCAGCAGGCAGGTTGAACATGAGGTGGAGCGCCTCGGCTACCACGAGATTCCGGTCCCCCGTGACTACGCGTCGCTAAACAGTGATGGAGTCGTCCACACGTACGTAAAATCCGGGCGCAAACTGTTTTTATACACGTTGTCATTTCCTGTTCCGAGCGGCAGCCAAAAGTCGGAATCGGGTTCCACCGGCCTACAAGTTGTGATTCAGCCTGAATTAGATCCTTGTAAATGAGTTACTACGACCCCACCACC
>CAZJAZ010000072.1:0-1904 GCA_964544305.1 uncultured Iamiaceae bacterium
ATACTTGCGCAATTCGAGGTCCGACAGTGGCGTGGTGATGTCGAGGAAGCTTCCTGGCTCGCCGGGGTTCGCCATCATCAGCCGGGCACAGTTCCCGACGACCGAAAAGAACCGAGGCCCGACGATCCCTTCGTTGCGGGGGTCGAAGAGGGTTTGGAACATATGCCCCATCTCGGAAACCACATATTCCTGCTGGATCTTCGAGTCGCCTTCCAGCAGATTCAGACCGACAACCGCGTCGGGGTCGGCCGGGTCGATGAGCACAACGTCATCGATGCGTTCATCGGGGATCCGCCCGAGCAAGCTTTCGACAAGGTCGCCGTGAGGGTCGATGACAACCACCCCGATGCCGGTTTCAATATCGGCCAGCGCCAGGTTCATCAAAAGCGTCGACTTCCCGGTGCCGGTCTGACCGGTGACGTAGGTGTGGCGGAACCGCTCCTCGGTTTGGATGTTGACCGGTTGGTTGCCATAACCGATCAGTCGGCCAATCGGGGTGCCCTGGGTTGGGAGTTGTCCGACCGGTGGCGCCAGGTCGGGCAAGTCGGTCGTGTTGAGGCCGGGAAAGTCGTCGTCGGTGACGGGGATGCGGAACATGCCGGTGGCTTCCCACGGACCAAACAACGAGCGCAGGCGCCGCAGTTCTGGTGGCGCAAGGCTCGGCAACGCGGGCGCGGCACCATCAAGGTCGTAGACAGCAGCGAGGTCGTTGAGTAGCGCGTCACGCGGGGCACGCAGCACCGCGAACCCGCCGGAAAGGATCTTGCCCTCAGGCATCCCCTGAGCGGGTGGTTCGCTCACCACGTTGCCGATCGCCGACAGCAGCGAACGACTGAGCCGTTCGGGGCTGGCGACCGTTGTGCGCACTTCGAAGAGGGGCCGCAGGTAGAGCAGCGAACTGAGCGTATTGACCGAAATCTGTGCCAGTTCGCTCAACGGCGCTTTGTCGCGGTGGCGGTGCAGCAGGTCCTCGAGCCCGGCCTGTTCTTCCGCGGTGAGTTCGGTCGGTTGTACCGAGATTCGTAGTGCGACCGGGGCTTCCTGTGCGAGCAGCACCGAGGCCAAGCGGTGCAGGTCAGTTGATGGGCGACCCAACGTCCACAACGACCAGAGGTCGTCGGTGCCCGATGAAGGCACAAAGCCAAACGAACGGTTTTGATCAATGTCGAGAACCGGTTCTTCCCGCCTGGTGATCGCGGCGACATCAGCCGGCTCAAACGGGTGGAGGATCTCCTCTAAACGGGCGGGGTCAGTGACGCGCTGAAACTCCCAGCGAAGCGGCGGCGCCGAAAGCTGGTCGAGAACGTCGTCAACGATTTCCTCAACCAAGTTGTCGTCGGGGGGCTGGGCGTCAGCGCCTCGGATTGACACGATCAGGTGGACGTCAAGTTGCCCTCGGGCAGGCACGGCCACGTCAGGATGAGCGACAAACTGCAGCGTGAACGCGACGCTTCGCTGCGCTTCGAGCGAGGTGATCAGCCCGACCGCGTCGCGCTGGACTTGTTCAGGGTCGAGCTTCCGGTCGGGCACGAGACTTGCCAGTCGCAACGCGACCCGGGCCACCGACCCCTCGCATGAATCTCGTCGAGTCGTCCGTACCGACTGTGCCATGCTTATGCCCTCCTAATCGGTGAATCCCGACGTCTCATGCGAATTACGCTCAATTCTACCCGCGGCCCATTCGGGGGTGCGAAACCCCACGCTGTCGGCTACGTCGGAATGGTCGCGGCCAGAATCTCGCTGGCACGTTCCTTCAACTCAGCTTTGAACTTGTTGAACTCTTGCTGGACGACCTGCTTGTGTTCCGGGAGATGCTCATCCAAGAACTGCGACGCGCGCTCGTTGTCACCAGCATCGGCGAACTCTTCGAACTTGTCGAGTTCCTTCGATGTCAGTCTCTTGGC
>CAZJAZ010000072.1:1914-8903 GCA_964544305.1 uncultured Iamiaceae bacterium
TCAAGCTCGGCACGAATTGCCTGGAAGAAGTCTGCACGGTCTTCGGCTGGCAGTTCGGCCAGGCCGACCTCCTCTAACAGGGCATCGTCAAGCGAAATCATCGTTGTCTTCGATCAGCGAGCTGACGGCGCATGCGCCGAGACTCGAGACGATTTGGCGTCGTCCCTCCTCGGTGGGTTCAACCTCGCCGGTGGCTGGCAGCGGTGCTTGTTCGGTCATGTGGTCCTCCGTGGATGTATTGGTTCGTGGCGTTCACGATTGCGTCGACCCCCAAAGTGGTGATGTCGGCCTTGATAATCTCGAATTGCATCGGCCATTCCTGATCACGAACCGTCGTCGTTCCCTTTTATCTCAAGTACGTTGCTGCGGCCGCTGCTCCGACAAGCCCGCTAGCGGCACCAAACGGTGAAGCGAAGATTACGGGAAGGGTGTAGTAGTCCGGCCAACTCGACACGAACTCCTCGCGGATTGCCTCTTCCATCTGATGCCAGTGCTGATCAATAATTCCGCCGGCAAGAACGATCGATTCGGGTTGAAAGGTGATCGCAAATTCGAAGAGTGCCGCTCCAAGTCGCCACCCAAACCGCTCAATCGCTTCGTCGGGATCCTCGTGCTCAAGTTCACTCAGGCCCTCGCTCCCTAATGCCGACCACAGTTCAGGGTTGGAAGCCCGCGTGCGCAAGCGAAGGGCTCCGATATCCCAATTCGAATCTGACCTTGGACGTCGAACGTTGCCGTTGTCATCCGTGCAACCAAATGCAACAGAAGTACCAATTGACAGACACAACATCGGGTGCTTTGCCAAGTTCAGATGACCACAGAGATGAGCTTCACCGTCGTTCATGACTCGCACGTCACAACGCAATTCGTCCGCGATTCGTTGTTTGAGTTGTCCCTGAACCCATGGGTGAGCCCGACAAAGACGCACCACACCTTGGTCTGCGTCGACAAACCCAGCCGATGAGATTCCAAGCGTGTCAACATCGCCCACCGCATCACGAAACCTTTGCGCAAGTTCACGATGGGATTGGACGTTTGCAAGGCGATGTACTTGGCCGGCTCGGTGACGGCTATCATCACCGAGCTCAACAAGTGCCGCCCGAAATCCCGACCCCCCGATATCGATCGCCCCAGTGATCTTGCTCATCTACTGGCATGTTACTTGCTCTTCGCAATGGAGTGTGGTGCGCGCATGCTCGTGGCGTTGGTCTTGGCAGTGGCCCGTCCGGGTTTGGTTGGTTGCAGAAATCTGAAGATCATTCAACTCCGTCCTAGCGAAACGCCAAGATTTCTGTGCTGACGCTTCGCCAAACTCAAGTCTTGGGCAGCCAAATATTCGTGGTGCGGGTACGTCGACGGCTTGGTAGCCTGTGGTTGGCGTGCTGGGGAGTGCGTGTGAGGAGCATCGAGGGAGGGCAACATGGATCAGCGAGCATCAGATGAACCTGCGGCGGCCACGCCATATGACGAGTGTGTAAACGCAATTGACGCGGCACACGATAATTGGCGCCGGGGTCGAATCACGTCACTTGAAATGCTGTACCAATTCACCAGCGCATTCAACACGTACTTTGACCGCGATGACCCAAGAGACGACATAACGCTACTGATCGACTACGCCGAAACATTCCTCGAAGAACCGAACTCGCCCACATCGGGTTGGCACGGTGACCGAACGATGCTTGCCCAGTTTCACCAATACTTGGCACGCCGCAAGCTTCTCGATGCCACCGCAAACGAACTCGGCGAACGGCTCGCAAAGCTCACGACACTAGCCGTATCGAACCGGGCCTTTGCAGAAAGTGAACTCACGAATCTTTGTGGAAACGGTCAGCATCTCGCGCGCAGAGTGTTCTCACTCCATGAAAACATTCTCTCAGTCTTACGGGTCTCACACGAGCTTTCCATGGTGCAACCGCTCCTCGCGGCAATCCATCCTGACAACGCAAATCGAGGAGCAATTGTTCCCGAAAGTGGCACGTTTTCGCATTTGCGCACTGCTGGTTTTGACTATCTCGCCGACCTCGCAGCGGGCCCAACTGACGCGAATGCCCCGTATCCCCAAACTGCCAAAAGTGCATGCGACGCACTCGTTGAGCTCGCTGGCCACATCGAAACAGCCGGGTCCGCAATCACGCGACTCCCAGTTCGTCGCCTTCAAAGCGATCAATTGAGGAAACTCGAGCGCTACCTCGAATCATATGTCGAGATCCTCACCGATGACCCCTGCTTCTTTCCAGACCACAACGCGCATCGACTGCCGGCCATGATCCGCGATGTGCTCTGGCTCGCAACCGACAGCCGACACTTCGACTGAAAACGCACCCCAAGGTGCACGCAATCGACTCATTCGCACGGTGTGAAGACGAAAGGAAACAGGTGCGATGACTTCGCTGACACTTGACCGCAACACAACACACGCTCGAAGTGCCAGTCTGCGGCATCGCAGGGCTTGGAAGGCGCAGCACACGGGCCGTGTGATTTTGGTCGGACTTTCGCTGATGCTGTGGATAGCGGGGCTCGGCTGGATCATCATGGTCTGGTCGATTCTGACGTTGTCGCTCGCTTTCCATGAGGCCGGGCACGCCGTCGTCGGATCCAAAGTCGGTTACGCAACTAGGGTTCGAGTTGGTTTTGGACCGTTGTTGTGGCGTGGGCAAATCCGTGGGCGAATGTGGGATGTTCGCCTGCTTCCCCTTTTCGGCTTCACAACACTCGCATTCCACGGTGTCGTTGACGAGCGCGGACAAGACGCATCGCTGAGTAACCGCGTTCCAAATCAACTGGTGGACATCGCCGTGTCTGCGGCTGGGCCACTGGTCAACCTGCTGGTCGGACTTGTTGCGTTGAGTATTGCACTCGGCGTGTCACCTTCGGGCCCGACCCCCGCGCATACACCTCAAGCCGGGATAGAAATGGCGACCCAGGCGACCACAACCACGTTCTCTTCACCCTTTGCGACGTTGATCTCTAGCACCAAGCATGTCATCACCGCAGTCACGCCGTTGACAGATCGGTCGGCGAAAGGCGGCCGCGACGGCGCTTCCCCTGAATCAGCGTTGAACACGCGACTCGACACGTTGTTCTTTGAAACCGATTACTACGACGTGGCCCCGTGGCGACGAGCGGCCCTTGGAGTATTACTGCCCCTTGGCATGATCAACATCGCAATCGGCGCAATCAATTTGGTACCCGGAATCCCACTTGACGGCTACTGGATATTACGAAACGTGAACGACCTCGCGTTCACAAAGCGACACCGCCTGCGGCGACATCTGAACACCATCTTGGGTCTTGTCGGAGTCGTACTCACGTCCGTACTGGCCTGCCAAACCGTGGCAGCCGTCGCAAGCTGGTGACCACGACCGACGGTACTCGAATACAGCCGCACCTATTGGCGCCATGAACAACATCAATGCCGTCGCCGAGCAGACCCGAGCCACCTCAGGCGCGACAAATGTCCTCAATTGGCCCGATTCTGAGACATCAAACCCACGCAGCATTGATCACACCAATCAACCGTGCTCTCTTGACTATGGGAGGCAACTTCCTTCGACATCTCGTAACAGGAGACACTTAAAATGACATCAACAACACCGCAAGCTGATGGAACACACGCCCGAGCAACACGCGCAAATCGGGCCCTCAAAGCATGCACAGCCGCATTGAGTCTTGCCCTAGCCGCATCGGTCGGAATGGGGATTGGTTCTCGTGCAGTAAATACGACCGCCACCTCATCAACAAGGACCTCGGCATCCGTAAACGCGCACAACGGCGCGCACAAACAATCCCGATCGAAGTCAAGGGATGCGGACACCATAGAGACCCTGTCGATCAGCACATTGCCTCGAGCGCACAGGGCCAAAGGCGGAGGGTTCCCTGGCGATGACTATCCCTACAAAGACCTCCCCCAAGACTCGGAGTTCGACCCTTGGGGAGAATACGTACGGGAGTGCACCAGTTTTGTTGCATGGGCCCTCCACTCACGAAACGATTTCACGATGCCGTTCTATGACAACGCCAACAAATGGGGGAGTCGTGCCTCGGCGCTCGGATACGCGGTAAACGGCACACCGGCGATTGGTTCAGTCGCGTGGAGCAACGCAGGAACCTACGGGCACGTCGCCTGGGTTGAAGCGGTAAACGGGTCAACGGTGACCGTCCAGCAATATAACGCCGACTGGCATGGTCACTGGTCGCGGGTCGACACCAACGCGTCACGTTGGACCGGGTTCATTCACTTCAAGGACATTGCTGTACCAGCAGCGCCTCCACAGACAACTCCTGCTCCAACTGCACCACCAGCAACGAATGGTCCCCAAGCACCTCCATTGCTCCAAGGGGGCAATACAAACATTCAGGGATCGTCGCCAACGTTGCAAGGCGGCTCACAGCCAGCGCACACGCAACCAAGCCAGGATGGTTCGTCGCAATCAACGACGCCATCCACTGCAACGCCGCCACGTCAACCATCGGCAACACCACCTGCCGCGACACCGCCAACAACTCAACCCACACCCGTGACTTACACCGAAACGACGGGTGGGCCGTCGCACACGTGGACGAACTACACCAACGCCGGTGGATACGAAGGCGCAACCATTCCATCAAATGGTTCCGTACAGATCAGCTGCAAAGTCGCAGGCTTCCGAGTAGCAGACGGCAACACCTGGTGGTATCGCATCGCATCCGCCCCATGGAACAACGCCTACTTCGTGTCGGCAGATGCGTTCTACAACAACGGGGCGACATCTGGCTCGCTTCATGGGACGCCCTTCGTGGACCCCGCCGTGCCCAACTGCTGAACCTTCCTGGGTACGACATTTTGAACGGCCGCCTTCGATGTGTCTCCTCATTGAAGGTGGCCGTTCCGCGCCGCATTTCCCACAAGGCCAACCGCAAGAATCAACACAAAACAATTTTTGTTGACACATCGATTGAGGTGTGGCATGATCACCAATCCACGTTGAGTCCATGTGTGGAATCCGTGGCCATAAGGAACGCCCCCGAACAGAACTGATCTGTTCTGCGCGTTCCTTTCCAACTGAAGAGAGCTCCCCGCAGCGGTAAGGGAGCACCCGGTAAGGCGACATTTGCATGTCGCTGCACTGGTCTGTCACGGAACGCCACCGGAGACAGGAAGTAGATGCGTGAGGGTAGTTCGCCACTGCCCGTCATCGCCCGAAGGATGCACCTCTACTTCGCGCCGCTGCGGAACCATCACCATCACCATCATTCGTCAACTTTTGGCCAAATCAATCTTCAGGAGGTTCCACCATGGACGACAACATTTCTCTTCCAATACCCGGCATGTGGGTCAACCGGGCACAGACGTGCCTGGATCGCCTGGCGGCAATGACCACCATCGACGAGGTAATCGCCGAATATGGCACTGCCCGTACGGTGGTCGGAGAGATACTCGGCGCCCCTTCAGCGGGAGGCGTGGGCACCAAACCTGTCGTGCGAGCGGTAGGCAAGTTGTTCTCGCACCGGCTCGGTCCGGCCCTAGCAGTCGAAGCGCTGTCATGGGCTGGCGTCGTCAGCCAGGTTCTTGCCCCGGCAACAATTGCCAGCTTCCTTGAGGAAGTGGCTGCCAGCGAGTCAACCTTGGCTCCAATCCGCTTCGAAGCCGGAGATGCGCTCGTTGACCTCATGCACCACTGCACCAGCGAAAAAGAACGCCTCAGCGCAATCAACTGGCTATGGGACTCATCCCACCGCACCTTCAGCTACTACAAGTTCTCAACTGATGATTCAGGCGACGATAACTGGCCTGACCCATTGGAATTCCTCGAAGGTTGGACGGACAACCTTGAGCAACGCCACAACGCAATTTCCAGCATCTGGGCTTGCGGGCCAAATGCGCAAGTGCAGTTCGAGAACTTCCTCAAACTCAATCGGTACGATCACGAGCTTCTTCTCAAAGACGATCGGTTGTTCGGTCTGTGTGATCAGGTGGTCGGCACGCTTCTGCTTGAACGCACCAACGCGGTCTTATCGCACAAGGCTTGCCCGCAAGCGTTACAGGATCGCATTCGGTTTCCCTACGACGATGCAACGTTCGAACTCGCCCTGCGCGCTGGATACCGGCACTATGACAAGGCTCGGATGCGACGAATGCTGGAGTCCCTCGACATGGATCGCCATCTCGAACTCTTGGACGAACTCCCATGCGAGTACCTGCGGGCTCTGCGTTTCTGCGGACTCGTGCCCGTTGACGCATTGCTCAACGGGCGACTCACCACAGTCGACCTCAGCGATCGTTCCATCGCCGAAGCTGCGCTCACGTCGAATGGTCTCCGGCAAGGCATCACGGGGGAACTCGCGCAAATCTTGCTAGCGCATCCACAGGCTGCGTCGCTTGTGTGGCTCGCAAAACGTGTCGCCTATTACCCCGGGATGGCACGTCGCTTGGTGAGCGAAGCTTGCGAACCCATCGCCCAAGCAGTGCTCAAACAAATGAATGAAACCGAGCTTCTCGCCGAAGACGCCTCTTTGGCTCTGGCGGCAGGTCCTTACTGGGCAATCCAATGCCCTGGGATTGCCGCATCAGATCGACCCGAGGGCCGTCTTGCGACAGACATCGCGGGTTACCGAGAAGAGATGCTCGGCGAGCGCTACGAATACTCGCCAAAGGAAAGCCTCTCGGCAAATGGGGGGACTTTTCGCTACCCGGATCGGATCCATCGCTTGTGCGATGAATACGCCCAAGCACCTGGTTGGACGGTTACCCTCCCCCGTAACGAGGCTGCGCTTTCTGCCAACGCTGAGGCAATGTCGAACTGCACGGGTGACTATGTAGATGCGATCCGCGCAAATTATGCATACATCGTCATCGTCACCGACGTGAATGGGAAGCGTTACAACGTTGAGGTGCGTCGTGCTCGACACGGGTTCAAGGTTGACCAAATCAACAGTCGTTTCAATGGTGGCGTGGAGCCCGAGTGGATTAGGCCAGCGTTTACGGAGCGTCTGAAGCGGCCAGTCCC
>CAZJAZ010000073.1:0-4735 GCA_964544305.1 uncultured Iamiaceae bacterium
GGCCGCTGAGGTCAAGCGGGCTTGCCGATGCGCACTTTCCACACCTGCGGGCCTTCTTCTTGGTATTCCCACGTGAACTTGCCTGTGTACTCGGCATCGAATTGGTAGTAGAGCGGCTTTGGGTCGTGGTCGTTGATGAGGATGAACGCGTCGCCGGGGTTCAGTCCGTGGTAGTTCTCGAAGATCAATTCGTGGCGGCGCATTGGAATTTCGTTGCGGACGTCGAGGTCATGGTCAGCCATTGGTTGGTTCCTTTTCTGCTTGGGAGGGTTCGTGTCATGTGTGCGCGGGCGAGTTGGCGGCATCTTCGTCGGGAAGTTTTGCCAGGTAATGCATGACTCCACTGACGCGCATGGCCCCTTTGGGATCGTCCTCTTTGAGTGCCCACCATGCTTTGGCGGCTAACCGGTTGGCAGCAACGGGGTAGCCAGCTTCGCCGAGCAATCGAAGGGATTTTGAGAACAACACCACAAGGTCTCGGTCAGCGCCACAGTGATGTTTGAGATCTGGGGTCGCGGGTGGTGTGGTCATCGGGGGCCTGTTTGCAGCACGTCGGTTGACCCTAGATCAATTATTCTGTCAAATGCCAGAAAAACATCTGTGTCGTCTGCCACGAACGAATGGGAGTGCTCTTTACGTGCCACGTCGAGCACAGTTTGGCTGTGCTGACGTGTTGTTGTGTGCCACGATGTCATTGACACATTTCAGTGTTGCGGTTCTTCAAGGTGGGCCGTTGCGTGAACAGATTCAGGGAGTGAACGAACCAACGTGAGTGAGAACACAGCGACGAGCGGAAGCAGGGCAAAAGGCACGGCCACCAGCACCGGGGCCACTGACCAGACTCGGAACGATCCGTAAGAAGCATTTCGCGTCACTGATTCCAACATTCTCGCCGCGATGAACTTGTCGTGGTGATAACGTGGCACGTATGGCACGTGCTGCCCGCAACGAAGATCTGAAGATTGACCGGCAAGGACGAGTCGTGGTGCCACGCTCCATGCGAGATGTCCTCGGTACAGTTCCGGGAACCATCCGCATAAGTGAAGTCGACGGCGGATTGCTGCTCAAGCCGCTCCCGACCGGGCATGACACCTGGTGGAACAACCTTCGAGATGAACTCGACGCGCTCACCGACCCGCAGCTGTCGTCGTTGTCGAAGGAAACGGACGTGTTGGACGGGACGGCTGGAGATGGTCTTGGCGGAACCTGAGATCAGACGTGGGGATATATGGCAAGTAGATCTCGGCGTTGATCCGACCGATCCTGAGCAGGCATTCATCCGTCCAGCGATCATCGTCAGTGACGACCGACTTCACGACCCCCGCCTAAAGATGTGCGTCATCGTTCCGGGCACCAGCACGATTCGTCGCCTCAGTCTGCACCTCGTCGTCGAACCAGATGCACAAAGTGGACTTGACTCGATGACCGCGTTCCAGGCCGAACAAGTGCGTGCGGTGTCAGTTCACCGACTAAAGACACGAATCGGCCACGCGGGGGCGCTGGTTGAAGCCCAGCTCGATGAGTTGCTCCGGATCGTCCTCAAGCTCTGAACACAAAGATAGGTCTGTTCCAGTGATCTACGCGCTCTGAATCGCATCGGTTTGGCCGTGTCATGGTCAGTTCAGCACCGGGTCCGCGGGCGGGGCTTTGAGCTTCTTGGTCACTGTGTAGGTCTTGCCACCCGTACACGAGTTGGGGCCGAACGTAATGCCCGGCTTCTTATCAACCAGCCCATCGGTCTCGGCATTCGCCCACCACGCCGGCTCATCGCCCTGAGCCACATACGAAATCATCCGGTCTTGTTCACGGCGTTGGATCACCGTCGTACCACCCCAAATGTTTCCCTCAACATGATGCATGGTCACCGGGGTTGCCTCGTCATAAAACGGCCAACCCTTGACGTTGAAGGTGCACGTGAAGCTTTCGGCCAGGTTCGCTTTGGTTGCTTTCGCCGTGATTGACGCGGTGTAAGGCGCCCAGTAGCCATAGGGATGCGGGCTGATCACGAGTCCATCGACCGGCGTAGGCACAGCGGGGCCACCCAGTGTGACCGACATGTTCGACGTGAACGCTTCGCGGGCCACCTTCTCGATTCTTTTGAGCAGCACTGTTGCAACGCCCCGACATACGCTGCCTTTGCCGTCCACCATGAAATCCGGATCACTCGGATCAACACCAACCTGATCCAAGATCGGTTTTGCAGCGGCGGCCTGATTGGCGTCCCAGGTGAGCTGATCACAAGGAACACCCATCTGTTGCATCCACTGCTCTGCCATTGCCGACAGGTCACCTTCAACAGCCTTGAACGCCGCGTCGATCACCGCTTCGGAGCTCGGCAGCGACGGCGGCAAACCCAGAATCGTCAGTCCCGCTTTGATCGCGGCGGCAGCGATCGCATTCGTCCAGGCCTGACAGGTTGCTTTTGCCGAGCCGGCGATGTCGCACACCGGATTCCACTTCGCGATCAGTGCCGCGGCCTCGTTGATGATCAGGTTGTACGTGTTCGCCGCAACGTCGTAGAAGCCACGCCACTGTTCGCCAGCTGCGATCAGGACTGCCTTGAGTTCTTCAGTGAACGACATCTCTGGTGGCGGCTGATCGACCCGGCAATACGAACCGTCGTGCGGGTAGGTCTGCATCAGGTCAATAAGCCACTTGCCATACGTCCCCGGAATTTTCCAACCTGGCTCATCCCAGGGCACCTGCACCTGCGCGCATGCCTGCCAGCTCCAGTTCGGGATCATCGGCGGATCCACCCCGATGCCGGTGACCCGGAGTGGGCCTTTGGCCGGTGGTGGCGGAAAGTCAAGATGCACCGAAGGGGAAATCGCGACCGCGCCCTGATCGTCACTCCAGGCGATCGCCCGCACCCACAGGTCCCGGCCGGTGTAGGTGCTCAGTTCGTTCACGTTACGGGTGATGGTTGCCGTCGAGAGTTGATCGCCGGTCGGCAACGTGTAGGGCGTTGCCCACGATTGCCCCACGTCACTGCCCGATGGCGCATCGAGGTCGAGAGGTGCAGGCGCCTGTACCACCCCCGAACCCGAGCTTTGTGACAGTGACACCGACGGCCCAGTACTTGGAGCGCTGCTCGCATTGGGGCGCATGATCTTGGCGGTGTTCACCCGAAAGTTGTTCTTCGTCGATTCCTCATGGATCGTTGACCCACCCGTGGCGAGCACCCCGAGTGGGTTCAGGGACATATTGTTTGCGTCAAGCGGTGTAGCCGAGGCCTGCCAGATGATCAGCTCGCCCTGCGCGGCTTCGAAATGGAACGAAACTTCTCGGTCCTTGGTGAGCTTCACCGTGTGTTCGCCGCTGTCCGCGGTCAAATCGATCGCGCGAGGTTGGCCGACAATTGTTTGCACCGTCGACGACGCTGGCGGTTGCAACGTCCCTTTGGCAACCAACTTCGCCGATGTGCCACTGGCCTGCCACAACTCGGCCACGAGATCGGGCATGGCAGCAAGCTTCGGAATGAGCGAAGCGATGTCGACTTTGTTGGTGGACGCATCGATGAACTTGGCAGGGTTCGCCGGAATGCGTGACGTGTTGTACACATTCGCGCCGGACGAGGGATGCAGATACAAGTAGTAACCCTTACCGGCTTTGGGAAGACGCAGCACTCCGCTAATGATCGACACGTCGCCGCTCCAACCCGAGAACTCGGCGCATTTTGCGGGAGCTTGCACGCTGAGAGGCAACGAGATCTTCTCGTCGCCTTTGCCGGTGGTGAGCACGACGACCTGCACGCCGGGCATGAGCGGGCCGAATTCGAACGTGGTCTTGCCCGCGGGGATCTCGCCGACCCAAAGCGGCCAGTTCTTCCCAGACGATCCGTGATACACCGTGGTCTTGACGTCGCGAGATTTGGTGAGGGTGACATGCGCGTTGCACCCGCTGAGTGAGATTGACGCGCCATCGGTCTTTGATCCGTCGGCGTCGGTTCCAACGTAGGGGCCATCGGGCGTGGTGACCTCGGGTGCCGGGGGATTGGTCGGTTGTGAAGGGTCAGATGTTGAGGGTGCGTCTGTGTTGAGCGAAGGCGTCGAAGGCTGCGTGATCGACGGAGCTGTTGGTGTGGTCACCGTTGGTGTGGACGTCGTCGGGGTGCTCGTTGGAGGTGTGTCTGCGTCGTCGGGTTGCGTCGTTGGTTGGCCAGATTGACCGTCTGGGTTACTCGTTTCGCCGTCGGAGACCTTGACCGACACCGGTTTGGTTGCGTCACCAGGTTTCGGTTTGAGTGGCGCTCCTGGCAACGCCACCGCGACCGCCTCGCGAACGGGCGCGTCAGGTTTGTTGGCTGCACTGTGTGGCGTTGAACCATCAGGGTTGGCAACGAGTCGGTCGGCGTCCACTCCCAGATACGTTGCGGCCTGACGTGCCGTTCGCACCCAATCGGGAATCACAAAACGAGCGGGAGACTGCGAGAGCTGCCAACGTGCCGCGGTGACCGTGACAGGCACCATGGCCGACATCGACACCTGCTTCGTCGCAGTGATTGCGCGGGCGAAAAGAAGATGGCTCCCAATCCTGGCGGCAGGCCATTGAAACGCGGCTTGAGCAGCGTGCGAGGTGTCACCTGACAGCGAACGGACTGACAAAATGCGGTCGCCGTCCCATAATTCAATGCGGCGAACGTCGGCTGGCCCAGGGGACTGTGTCGCGACCGGCACCGCCAACGTGGTGCCAAAGAGCACCTGCGAATTGGCACTCGGCGGGGTAATGGTCACGG
>CAZJAZ010000073.1:4835-8764 GCA_964544305.1 uncultured Iamiaceae bacterium
TCGGCCTTACCGGGAACAATCACGCTTTTGGTCGATGGCAAGACAGCGGGTTCGGACGAACACCCCGATGGAAGCAACGGTCTCTACTACGGAACGGTTCGCTGGAACGCACGTCCTGGCAACCACACGTTGCAGGTACGAGCGAATGATCGTTCGTCCACGTCCCATGCAATCACCGTGCTCGCCTCCCAAACACCAATGAGTGAATCGCCAACAACGACGCAACCGTCAGGTGCGCCGGCGAGTTCGACCTCAACGTCCACATCAACACTTCCCGCAACCACTGTCACGTCTGCGACGACGGCTTCCGCGTCGACCGTGCCTGGCACCGGAACCACGTCAACGCGGCCCCCGTCAACACGGCCACCGGTGACTATCCCAAGACCAAAGGTTGGGACGATCACGGTGGTCGGGGAATGCGATCTTGAGATCGTCGCACCGGTTACCGGTGCGACGAGTGCAACCGTGCATGTGGTGGCCCAATCAGTTGGCTTCGACACAACGCAACCGATGACGCTGACACACGGCAACGCGTATCGAATCGTCACCGTCAACAATGCCGCGACGTTCAAAATCGAAGTGCGAGTCGATGGCCCTGGTGGAACCGCTCAACGTTCGACGACGTTTGCCAATACCTGCAAACCCTGAGATCGTGGCTTCAAATGCCGCGAGAAGAAGAGATTCTCCGTCCATCATCGTCGGCAAAATGAAATTCTTGATGTGTTACAATGTTCAACATGACCTCGATCGGGCTGCGTGAACTTCGACAGAATGCGTCGCACTGGGTAGACCGTGCTGCCTCAGGTGAAACGATAGAAATCACCGATCGAGGCCGGCCGGTTGCCCAATTGGGTCCGCAACGCCACGAGTCAGTCTACGAGCGCCTCGTCGCAACGGGTGAGATCACGCTGCCTACATCGGACGAATCGCTGGCCGACATTAAGCCGCTTCCCCGACGCCCGGGGAAGTCGTTGTCGGAAATCGTGGAGGAGATGCGCGGCGAGGAACGCTATTGAGCACCTTCTATGTCGATACTTCGGCACTCGCCAAGCTAGTCATCGATGAAGCGGAGAGCGTCGCATTCAATCGATGGATCGACGTGCGACGGGATGCCCACATGGTGTCCAGTGCGTTGACGGTCACCGAACTTCATCGAGCGGCACGGAGGGTCGACGGTGAGGCGTGCACGCAGGCTGACCGGGTACTTACTAGCGTCCACCTTCGCCGAATCACGCGTGCGATCCTCTCTGAAGCGAGCAAATTGAATCCGGTCGGGCTTCGTTCGCTCGACGCGATACACCTCGCAACCGCGTTGGAGCTACGCGGCGACCTCGACGGAATCCTCACCTACGACGACCGCCTCGCCGAAGCGGCGGTGGAGCACGGGCTTGACGTACTGGCACCGAAAACATAACTCCGTCGGAAATCGATTGCAGATCGGGTTGACCTCGATCGACTCGTGTTATCGGAAGCCCAGCCCACTCGGTTCGTTCAGTCCACTGGCAGCGGTGGCGGTGACGGCGGAGTGTGGTCGTCGTATCACGTTACGGCCATGGTGGCCTTTGGCCGGTTCGGGGGAATTCGTCGCAGCAACGACAGGACCGGTGCCTCAACTATTCGGTAGAACCCGGCCGCAACCATTAGCGAAATGATGATGCTCAATCCGATTGACCACCAGGTCGCGCTCGTCATTCCCAAGGCAAACACAAGAGTAGCGATGATCGGATCGTGCACGAGATACAGGCTGAACGAACGCGTCCCCAGCCAATGAATCGGTCGCCACGTGAGCGCCCGCACGACCGACGGGACCGCGAGCGCGGCGACGACACATCCCGCAGCACCCATCACCCCGATCGCCCCGGATACAAACAGACCCAGAGAGTGCCCCAGTCCTGCCGACGGGATGAGTGCCTCAATGGCCGCGGGCATCGTCAAGAGCGTGATCATCCACAGCACAACAATGGCCGTGCCCCCAGCACGCACCCGAGCGAAGTGGCGTCTGGTTGGTTCTTCAAGCACTGCAAGGGCAGCGCCAACCCCGAACATTGACAAGTAGTATGGGGCCTTCATCAGTCGTACGGAATACCAAGTCGAGCTGTCTGAGATGATCCGACCTGCCGCCGATGCCGTGACGAAGAACACGACCAAGAGCACCCCGTGATGTCGCGTGCGGCGCACGACGATGACGACCACAGGGAGGAGGATCGAGAACCACACCTCCCATTGCAGCGACCACCACACGAGGTTCAACGTGATGTTGTTGCCAAGAATGAGGGACATCGTGCGTACCGAGTCTCGGATGCCTACCGCGGGGACGTGACCGGCGATCCACCACGTGTACGCGGGGTCGGGGTCACGAGCGACGACCCGTAGAGTCCGGGCAAACAAGTACGACGCGAACACCGGGACGTACAGTCGGAGGAATCGGCGCAGATAGTACCGACCACTTTGAAGTCGTCGATCACACAGATATGGCCGGACCAGAACGAAGCCACTGAGCACGAAGAACACCCAGACCGCTTCGGGGCCCGCCCAGATGATTCGCAACGGGGTGTACGTGATGAGCCACTGTGCCGTGCTCGTCGGAGCTGCGCCGACCAGAATGTTTGCGAAACTCGGGATTGGCATCAAGGCGTGATGAATCACGACGATAAACGCGGCCACACCACGTAACCCGTCGAGCGAGCCAATGCGATGCGTCGCCCTTTCCACGGCCCGGTACCGTAGCCACCGGCATAGGGGCGCATGGTCGATCAGGCCAGCGTGCGACCTCATCACACCGTCACGGGTGTTTTGAACGCCGAAACCGGACAAAAAACTGCGGGCGGTCTCAAACCCGGGATGTGGCACCAAGGCGTGATGGAACTAGCCCTCGACAACAAGGAAGTCAACGCCGAGAAATCGGTACGTCGGCATGGCGCGGCGGTCACGAGTAACGAGCGTGAGTTCGTTCACCCGAGCGGCTTCACCGACCAGTGCGTCATAGACAGCGCCGCCCGACAGGCCACTCGTGCCCAGCCGAGCAAACAAGCTTTTCTGTGCCTCAATGGGCAGCCAGCACGGTTCGCCAAAAGCTGCTCGAAGACCGGCGATTGCATCGGGTGGACTCACCTGTGCGTCCCCAGGGAGGCGTGTCAGTACCGCAAACGATTCGAAAGCGGCGTGTCCGGCGAGCACGGCAGACCTTCCAGAGAGAAACTCCGTGCATACTCGGTGCGCGCTGTGCCCGGCATCCAAATATGCCACGGCGACGCTCGTGTCAACCGCAACGCCCACCGGTTTTACCGCACTTGTGCATCGCGCAAGCGTTGCACGTCAAGATCCGAAGTTGTCACGCGACCTGACGCTGGGAAATATGGTCTGCCATCATCGGTGAAAGCCAGCGCGCGGGTTGGTCTTTTCGGGCGCGAGATCCTGATGCTGTCGGCTTCCACATCAAGGGTAAGTTCAGATTCTGGCATCAGGTCGAGTTCGTCTCGGACCGATTTGGGGATCACAATACGTCCCGCTTTATCGATCGATACCATCATGGATGCCATTGTACCATTCAAGATGCAATAGACCCCGTCACCAGCGTTTTTAGTGCCGAGACCGCCGCGGAAAAGCGCAACCAAAACGGTAAGCAGGTGTCGCGCTTTTATAGTGGGCGATCCACGATTCATTATCGATTCAGTTTGCGAGCGTGGAGCGGCGTTCTAACGCACGTTTGGTCGGTATCCCTCTACCGCGTGGATCTCCTCCACAAGACGTGCGGTGAGCTTCTTGCGAAGCGGCGCAGATGATTGGTCCCTGGCCAGGTTGTGGAGCTGATGCGGGTCGGCCTCGTTGTCGTAGAGATGGCTCACCCGGTAGGTGTCCGCTGACGGTCGCACGTGCCCGGCAAAGGGCATGTGAGTCGGGCTGCGTGCAGCCAACGTATACCGAGAAGT
>CAZJAZ010000074.1:0-8512 GCA_964544305.1 uncultured Iamiaceae bacterium
TTCGTGAAGGCGGCCGGACCGTCGGCGCAGGCCGCGTCACCAAAATCATCAAGTAATTCTCGCTACCGGGTAGCATTTATTCATTGAGTCTGGGCAGCCCGGCTCATTTCGGCAAGGAAGTTTCATGGCCAAATCTTCAGATAAGCGCATTGCGGTCACTCTTGAATGTCAAGAGTGCAAGCGTCGCAACTACATCACCACCAAGAACAAAGCGAACAACCGCGAGCGTATCGAAATGCAGAAATACTGCAAGTGGGATCGCAAACACACCGCCCACAAAGAAACCCGCTAACAGAACTGGCGAGAGGACGGTTGTTCCCGCGCTATTGCGGGCAACAAACATTGACTCTTATTCCATGCCGGAGTCGTGGCACGGCGCGGTCAACGCAGCTTGACGAGCGCTCGCTTTACAGCCGTTGGAGCGCCGTTGCCGGTTCGATTCTTGTGGCTCGAATTGCTGGGTAGACACCCGCAAGGATCCCTGCAATTACCCCGACGATTGGGGCCAGGGCCAGGGTTAGCGGGTCGAGAACGGCGGTCCACGTGTTCGCGAGCGCTACGCCCGTTGTCGCGAACACTCCGATGGCGGCACCGATTGTTCCACCTGCTCCGCCTATTATTCCTGCTTCAAGCAGTGTCGTCGCCGCGATATGACGTGGGCGGGCACCTATTGCTCGGCGTAGACCGATTTCGGGTGTGCGGGCAATGACCGCGAGAAGGGTGGTGTTGGCAATCGTAACCATGCCGATCAGGATTGATAACCCGGCAAGCAAAAGCACGAGCACACCAGCGGTACTCTCCACGTCTTGGCGCAATGTGGCCGGGTCGGGGGGAACGGAAACAGACATGTCATTTGGATGTGTTGGCGCCACGGTGTAATCAAGTTGACGGCCCACGACCTGAGCAGCGCCAAGTTTGGTCCGCACAAACAACACTGGTCCGTGCCCGTTGACGGCAGAGGAAGCGGCGCTATTTTGCGAACGTGGGGCCTGTTGTAGCGGTGCGAGTAGCTCTGCGGTCGATGCGGGAATGATGACACCCGTGAGTGCGCCGGGTTGTCGTGCCAGGCCGTCGACAATACCAATGACGCTAAAGGATATTCCTTCGATGTACACGGCTGGTTGGTTGATGGTTGACGTGATGTTCAGTGCCTTGGCGGCAACGACTCCCAGCACCGCTACTCTGTCCTTTCGCTGTTCATTGCCAGCGTCAAAGGTTCTGCCCTGAAGAACTTCTGCACCAGTTACATGCATCCCGGATGGGGTTGCGGCATACAGGGCCATTGACTGGGCATATTGGCCCGCCAAAGTCGGATTAGGGTTGGATGACACTGCTACCTGGTCACGCACTTTCCATGATATTCCTGCGTCCGCGACACCGTTGATCGCCAGAACAGAACGTTCCGAGTGCAGCGGGATACTCGCAACTCCAAGGTTGGATACAGTGACCTGGGTTGAGGTGATCGCGTTGAACGAGGATGAGATCTGGTGTTTCGCCGTGTTGACAATGCCGAGCGTCCCGATTACAGCGGCGACACCAAGGATCGTGCCAAGTCCGGTGAGTACGGTACGTAGTGGGCGACCGATCGTTGCGGTTGCAGCCTCGGAAAGCGCGTCCGTAATTCGAAGTTTAGAACGACCGTTGGTGAGTGAGTTCCGTGCGCTTGGCCTTTTGCTTGTCTCCAAATCGCCGTTGTGTTTTGTCACTGCGCAACGGTTCCGTCAACGACAGTGATTGCGCGTTGTGCGCGATGCGCGACTACAAGATCATGGGTAACCACGACGACGGTAAGTCCGTTGTGGTGGAGTTCTCCAAGCAGATCAAGGATTGATTCCGAGGTGTCGTGGTCGAGATTGCCTGTGGGTTCGTCACAGAGCAGGATCTTTGGCTCTGAAGCGAGCGCGCGCGCAATTGCGACGCGTTGGCGCTCTCCGCCTGAGAGTGTGGTAGGCATCGCGTCGGAGCGGTGCGCGAGTTGGACATGCTCGAGTGCCTCGCTTGCCCGCAAAGCACGCTCATTTCGAGGCACGGCTTGATACAACATACCGAGTTCGACGTTTTCTCTCGTGCTTCGATCTGGGAGCAGGTGGAAAGCTTGAAATACAAAGCCAAACAATGTTGCGCGCAATGAGGTGCGCTCATACTCATTCAGTGCGGCGGTGTCGTTTCCATCGACGAGATACCGACCATAAGAAAGGCGATCGAGTAAGCCCAATATGTTGAGGAGTGTCGATTTTCCCGATCCGGAGGCGCCCATGATTGAAACAAATTCGCTGGCCATAATCTTAAGCTGCACGTTCCGCATTGCGTTTACTGGAGCAAGTGTCCCGTAGGTTTTGCCTGCATTTTCAAGAGATAGAAGTGGAGCTGTCACGAGTGCGCAGTATTGCTCGTACCAATGATGACTCGGTCGCCTTTGTGCAAACGCGCTGCATCCAAGGGCTCTACTTCGACGCTCCCCAGCGAGTTCAATCCAACCTTTACTGGCACATTGCGTTCATCTCGAGCGTCTCGGACTCGCACGTAGGTTTTGCCGTCTGGTCGAGAAAACAACGCCGAGATGGGGACAACCAAAACCTTGTGTTCTGTTTGGGCTTCGGTGACCGTGACACGAATATTTTGGCCGATTTCGCTCGAAGGCATGTTCGCGTTTTGCATTGGCTCTATCGACACGCTTGCTTGAGGCAACCCGTCGGAGGAGCCCGATTCGGTGCTCTCTTTCTTGACGCTGACGATTGTGCCCCTCCACGAGCCACCGGTCAGGTCATCGTCGAGTCGCGCTTCCATGCCTGGTCGGAGCGAAGTTGCGTCGGCAAGAGGAACAGAACCGGTCACTGAGACACTGCCAGACCCGAGGGTGAGGAGTGACGAGCCGGACACCGGCTGGTTCGTTGGTGCACCCGAAGCGTTGCCCATTGAGGCGACGGTCCCAATTTCTTGGCCCGTCTTGATCGAAAGCGCATCCACCTTTGCTGGCAACTTTGGGACAAAGACGATTTCGCCCATCCTGACTGACCACGTTGTCGGTGTCGATCCAATTGTTCCACTGGCCTGCCCCAAAGCAGACGGCTGAGAAATGCTCTCTCCTGCAATCGGAGAGTAGCCAAGACGGTTGTACAACCAACCGACGGACTGAGAAGTACCTTGACCAAATAAACCTGCTTCGTCAGAACCGACCCCAAAACCAAGGTCAAGTAAGGCTCTTTGGAGTTGACGCACATCGACTCCCGAATCTCCGTATTGCATTGTGCGATAGCTCGGGATCGCCCCTTCGACGACAATGATTGGTCGACCGGCAATCGATGCGAGTAGGGAGCCATTTTGAACGGAGTCACCTTGATGGACATTGACACTGGTCACAACGGGATTCGAACCGGCAGGAAGTTCGGGCATACTTATTTGGAGCGCAGCTCTTGAGCCGACATCGCCCCGAAACACGGCCGATTGTGAAAGTACTCGTTCGGTGACGTTCGCAGTTATCACCGATGCTTGTGGTGCTTTCGCGGTTGCCGCAGCTTGCGTCGACGATTGGACGTTGCGCCCGGCTGCGTACGCACCAAGAACCATGGCAAGCACGACCGCAATTGCAGCCATTGATTTTACGCCGAGGTTTCGAGACTGTGTTGACCGCATCAAACGTCGTCGCTCCAAACAATTGTCCGGGCTTCAACTTCACGGTTGTCGTGGCGCAAATTACTTACCGGAGTCATTTTGCTGGTTCGACTTTGGCACCCTTGACGCAGAATATTGCTGAACGAGCACATCGATCTGGTTTTGCAGTTGCCTGAGGTCAAGGGCGTCATGATCAAGTATTTTTCTTCGGGCGCGCAATCGATAGTTGTCCATCGCCTTTGCGAGGGGCACGACGCAATGGCCATATGCCTGAACTTTTGCCCGCCGTGAATTTGTCGTTGAGCGATGTTGCATTATTGCTTGGTCCAGGCTTGCAAAGAACGCTTGGGGCGTCGTCAACGGATAGCCTTTTTCGGCCATGCACGTCTGCAGCGACTTGGTGGCCTTTTCGATTGTGGCATCGCTCGGCATCATGCTGATCTTCTGGTTGTAATCATTCATGATTTTCTGCGCGAGCGGCCCAAACATGATGGCTTTGAGTCGACTTGCTCCTTTTTCGGCTGAACAATGCACGACGGCAGCGCTCAATGCTTTTGTCGCAGCTTGTGATTGCCCTGGTTGTGTAACGGCACCAAAGTTCATTTGTGGGGTGGACGTCGGGGTGTCTGCTGCGTTTGTTTGGCTATTGACACCGTCGCCGTTTGTCCCGGTGAGCCCCGATTGCAGCATTTGCAGGTCAGGGAACTGCAGGTTGTCAATGGGGCTCCCAGCGTTCTTGGATACATCAAGGTATGCTGTTTGCTCTGATGTGAATCCTTGTTTTCGCAGGCAAGCCTTCAGTTGAAAATTCTGAAAGCCCCGAACGAAATCGGAATAGGCACCAAACGCTTTTCCATTGAACTCTGCTGACGTCGCTGGCATGAGACCCACTTCGACGTCAATCTTTGGCCGGGAAGGAGTTCCAGGTTGGCCCGATTTTCCGATCTCCCTCTTTGGGGGTGCCTGCCTTTGATCGGAACTTGCGTTAGCGGAACTACTGTGCGTACATCCGAACGTTACGATCGTCGCTGCGAATAGAACAATTACGAGTTTGCAATTTCTCCGCATCTTCAAAAGCGGGTGAAAAATTCCGTGGCTGCCATCACAAGTGCTCGTCATCTAATAGGCCAGATAGAACGGGTCATTGCTGAACAGCCAAGTTCCTACCTGTTCGGCGGTTCCATAGACGACGTTGGTCAAAAGTGATGCGTTAGTCGGCCCGCCACATCCTCCGAAGTTGCAGAGATACACGTAGCCCGCGGAACCTTGGATCCACGATGATCCGTTGTAGTAATAACCCGAGTACCAGTCGTAGTATGGCGACACGGGGCTCACTCGTTCATTCGCTTGGGTCGCATTTACTCCGTAGTAAAGACAAGCGTATGGGTGGTTTGGCTGGTTTGGTGGCAGGGACGGCTGCTGGGTGTCGTGGAGCAGCGTACAACCAGGAAGAGCGTAGGACGTCGTCGTAACCGTCGTGGCATTCGCCTCTGGAACGGCCACCGTCCAAATTGCTGCAATGAGGAGCATCGCCGTAACGGGCAGCGCGACGATCCTGACGCGAACCCGGGCCTTGGGGCTCCGCACGGGTTGATACCTCGTAATACATGCTAACATGTGACCCATGCTAGCGAGGGACTAGGCACGTCGCAAGGTGACCCGCGTCATGGTTCGCAACAGCGCAGGCTCAGGATCGTCAGGGCAACGTGGCGAACGGACGTCGACATCTGGGGTCGAAAGCCTCGTCGGGCAACACACGGCCTGCTGATAGGTCAGGCAAAAAATCCTACAAGTTACGAATAGCTGGGCATTGGCCCACCATCGCTGAAGTTCGATGTAGTCGTTGGCTGGTTCGGGCACGTATCCATGAAGCGACCAATTGATCCGATGCTCCACGAATTGTGAATCGTGGTTGGCGCTTGCGTGCCTGCAGTCAGTGCGTTGGCCTGCCCATCAACGTGGACGGTCTGATCCATTGGCACCGACACCGTTTGGCCGGGCGCAACCGCAACGGCTCCGTTGATGATCCCTCCGCTTCCTGAACCGATCGCAATCTGTGCATCACCGTTCCAGCCCACATACGCCTCGCCGGTTCCACCCGGAATCGTTGTGTCGGCAAGATAGACCACGCCCATCGTGACGTAGCCAAAGCCCGAATGGTTGGTGATGGTCAAGGTGCCGGTCACGTGCCATTTGCCAGTGGATATTGCGGTTGCTTGGATGGTCGCGTTGCGCGTGATTGTCGCTCCGGGTGGACTGTCGGGACAGGCAAATGGAAGTCCTGGAAGGGTTGTCGTGGGGTGAGCGCCGGGAGCATTCGTAACGGGGGGCGTGGTCGGGCGTACCGAACCTTGCGGTTCTCCAGTCGTGGACTGCGGCGCTTGCATTGGCGCTAGGTCTTTCGAAGGTGTGATCGAATGAGATGTTGTTCGATCACCGCTCGAAGTACTCGAAGTACTCGAAGTAGCTTTGGGGGGAGCCGAGCGTCGTTGAGTCGTCGAAGTTGCGTTCGACGAAGAATGGCGTGAATCGTCGACCGTACTGGCTTCGCTAGTAGCCGCACCTGGCACTCCAGCGACGTGCACTTGGGCACCGTTGTGTGTCGGGTTATTTGCCAGTGCAATCGAGGCGACGACCAGTACCATTGCGAGTGAGGCGCTGGCGAGTATCCCGGCGCGTCGACGGACCTTCAGGCGGCGGGCGAGACGACGAGTGCGATCCTCGATGTCGTCGCCGAGGGGCGGCGGGGTCAGAAATGGTTCGCTCATCGACGGACCTCCTTTTTGGATCTGTTGATACTGGTGCTCGCAACTTGTGAATTGACATCACCGAGTTCAGTTCGCAACCGTGCGAGTCCGCGCTGCTTGTGTGTTTGCACCGACGATGACGAGCAGCCCAACAGCTGGGCAATCTCTGCTTCGGTAAATCCTGAAAGGAATGCAAGACTCAGCACTTCGCGTTGACGCTTTGGCAGCTTGGCCAAAGCGCGGGCCAGATCAAGGCGTTGATCTGTGTCGACTCGGGTGCCATCTGGAGTCCCCCAAAGGCCGGCGAGCTCAAACTTCGTCATGCGGTCAGATTCTGGCAATGGAATGTTGCGCCAGGCTTTGCGCTGACGGTCGATTGCCAAACGGGTCGCAACGGTAGAAACCCAGGCATCGGCTGGATGTTCCAGGCGCGCCCCGCGAAGTGATGCTCGGGCAAGTGTTTCTGATGCAACATCTTCAGAGTCGGCGGCAACGCCGAGGATGCGGAAGGCTCGCTGGTGAGCCAGTCGAATAAGCCGCCAAAACGCTTCATCGTACGATTCGACGACGCCGGGCGTTGTCGAATCCTCGTCGCGGCTCACGGACACTCCGACCTTCATCGCATCGGTTGTGTCGTGAAGTTGGCCTCGCTCCATGGAAATCCTTCCAGCAGTTGTGCCACCCGGGTTCATGCCATCCTTTACGATCAACACGGCACTTTTCACGACACGACCCAAAAATTTCGCTTCGCGAGCGACACGGTCGAGACGTCTACTTTGCCATGCCAGAGGGCAAATGTTTGCGGTCCATTCGAAATCATCGACTCGCGTGGCCATCCCGGTAGGATGGTTGCATTGAGTGCCGGTCCCCGGGCTCACATCGGTAAGGAAGATGTATGGCCAAGTCATCCGATAAACGCATTGCCGTCACACTCGAATGCCAAGAGTGCAAGCGTCGGAACTACATCACCACCAAGAACAAGGCGAACAACCGCGAGCGCATCGAAATGCAGAAATACTGCAAGTGGGATCGCAAGCACACCGCCCACAAGGAAACCCGCTGAGCGATTTAGTCCACGCTGGGGCGCCTCGAGCGCCACGAAGTCATCGTGTCGCAGCAACGTCTGCGCCCGATCTTCAATCGCTGGTCGTATCGGCCCAAGCGGGAAGTCGCGGTGCGTTCGATGAACTCGTCCGGCGGACATATCGCGACACCTACACGTTGGCAATGCGGCTGCTCAGCGATCCTGAAGATGCCCGTGACGTTACCCAAGAGGCGTACCTCCGTGCGTATCGTGGCTTAAAGAACTTTCGAGGCGACGCTGATTTTCGCACTTGGATGTATCGGATCACCGCCAACTGCTCGGCAACCCATTTGCGTCGACGGTTCCGTCACCGACACGATGCGCTCGACGAGGAATTGTTCGTCGTCGACAATGATGCATCTCACAGCCCTGATGCACACTCCGAAACCCAAGCGTTGCGTAGCGAACTTGTCCAAGCGTTATCCACGTTGCCACCGAAACTGCGAGCAGTCATTGTGTTGCGCGACATTTACGATCTTTCCCACGCGGAAATCGCTGAAGAATTGAACATTTCCGAATCGGCCGCGAAAGTTCGGTTACATCGTGGTCGTCGCCGGCTGCGTGACGAGTTGTTCCCTGGCGAGCATCAAGCAGACGACGTTACTGGCGCTGAATGCCATGTCGTGTGACGGACGAGTCGTTCGCCGTGCCGCAGCCCAAAATGGCCTTGACACTTTCGACGACGAAATCCAGGACCATGTGGCGCATTGTTTACGCTGTCAGGCCGAGATCACCAGGTACCGGCGCATGCACCGGATGCTTGGCAACTTACGCGCCGACAACCTCGTTCCAGGGGCCGGACTTCTCGGTGACATCCTGGCCGTCCTCGACGATCCTCATGCACACAACCCCGAAACGAAACGTTCGCGGCGAGTCCTCATCGCGATTGTCGCCGGGACGCTCGTCGGCGTCGCAGCGACGTTGCTTCTCGTCAATGTCCGCAACCATCGTCAACGGCATTGAATTCGACTGAAACGTTTCACGCACCGGGTGCTATCGTCGGATGAGCAGTCCCCCCCGAGGGCAGTAGCTCAACTGGTAGAGCACCGGTCTCCAAAACCGGCGGTTG
>CAZJAZ010000075.1:0-8211 GCA_964544305.1 uncultured Iamiaceae bacterium
GCGCGTCTTCTCCTGCTCGTTTTGGGTGCGTTTTTGGCACCTGCAGGTGCCAAAAACGCACCCAAAACGAGTGCACTTAAACCGATCTCATCCGCAATCGCCGAACAAGGTCCACGACTTCCCACGGTCGGTGAAAAACTTGGGTGTCAGTCACTCGTCCAACCACAAAACCGGCTGCGCGGAGGTGTTGTTCGCGTCGTTTGTCGGCTTCGACGTCGCTTAGGGCGCTATGGAATTTTTCACTGTCGACTTCGACAACGAGGGTGCGGTCGTCTGCGAAAAAGTCCACACGGCCGCACCAGCGTTCTTCTCCCAAGTCAACCTGCGACTTCATCGCTGGCAGTCCTGCATTGTGAATGATCTGGGCAAACCGGCCTTCGAGATTCGATGCGGGGGGGAATGTAATCACTCGGCCGTTCATCGAGTGTCCTTCGCAGTACCGCGACACCTCGCATGCCCGAAGTTGCGACTTCATCCAAGAACGTTCGGGTTGAGCGTCCACTGAGAAGGCGCATACTCCATGCCCGGTCAAGCAGAACGCCGACACGTGACGGATGGACGACGCCTGCAAGCTGCAACATCATCAGCTCGGGGCGAACAATCGCGATCGACTGCAGCTCGGTTACGTGCTCGGATTGCAGTGCACGCATTCGGTGGACATGCCCGAGCGATTGGGAAACGGTGTGAGATCTGCGAGAGATCGTCACGTGCCAAGGGAAGAGGCGAAAGCCTGGAATCCCCCAGAGCGCAGCGGCGCTCGAGTGCGACAAAGCGGCACCCTGGCCCGCATCAATGACCGCTGCCATTGCCTTTTGGTGTTCACTGTGTGGCGAAGCGCTATGGGTAATGACGCGTCGTCCTTGTCGCACCCACTCTCCGCTCAGAGTCCGATGCTGAACTCCATGACGGCCGATTCCAAGTTGTCTTGCTTGTGTCACCGATACAACTCCTGCTTGCCCAGCGGCGAGTCGCCAAAGATGAGAGTCAGATGGGATTGTGTCGGCTGATTGCGCTTGTGGCTCTGTATTCATGGTGGTCAATTTGATCACCGGGCTGTGACATTCACGAGCCGAGTATGCCCACGGTCGATGTTGCCGATTGTTTCGCGCGTTTTGGGTGCGTTTTTGGCACCTGCAGGTGCCAAAAACGCACCCAAAAGCGTAGGAGTCGGTGTCATTGCGATATCTGCGAGGACTTGAGGAGAGTTGGTGTCATGGTGCCTGCTAGACAAGAGCACCGTGAAAGGCCTGATTCTCTCGGGAGGTGCGGGAACGCGTCTGCGCCCGATCACCCACACCAGCGCAAAACAACTCGTTCCCGTTGCCAATAAACCGATTCTGTTTTTTGGAATTGAGGATCTAGCCGCCGCTGGCATCGTTGAAATCGGCATCATCGTGGGCGAAACCGCCGACGAGATTCGTGACGCGGTCGGTAACGGATCAGCCTTTGGTGTCAACGTCACCTACATTCCCCAAGATGAGCCATTGGGCTTGGCCCACTGTGTACTTATCGCAAAAAAATTTCTCGGTGACGACGATTTCGTCATGTACCTCGGTGACAATTTGCTGCGCCAAGGCGTTGCCGAATTTGTTGATGCATTCGAAGACGATCGTCGCCGAAGCGCACAGCCAGCACTCGGCCAGCACGTTGAGGCGGCGGCCGCGCAGATCCTCCTTGCACATGTTCCCGATCCGGAACGATTCGGTGTTGCCGAGATCGACGAGAACGGCGAGGTAGTGCAACTCGTTGAAAAACCCGAGGTGCCACCTTCCGATTTGGCGCTCGTCGGGGTTTATCTTTTTGACAAGACCATCCACGAAGCGGTCAACGCAATCGCGCCGTCGCCACGCGGTGAACTTGAGATCACCGACGCAATTCAGTGGCTGATCGACCAAGGTCATCGGGTCCGCCACGAAGTGGTTGATGGCTGGTGGATCGACACCGGCAAACTCGATCCTCTCTTAGAAGGAAACCGACTCGTCCTTGACACGCTCCAACCAATAAATGAAGGTGACGTCGATGAAGCCTCGGTGTTGTCTGGAAAAGTTGTAGTCGAAGCAGGGGCACGCATTGTCGATTCGGTGGTTCGAGGCCCCGCAATCATTGGTCGCAACACTGTGGTGACGAATTCGTACATTGGCCCCTATACGTCGATTTATCACGACTGCTCGTTGAGCGACAGCGAAATCGAACACTCGATTGTGCTTGCGAACAGCACAATCGAAGGTGTGCCACACATCATTGATTCTCTTATTGGTAAGCGGGTGCGGCTCACTCGATCACAAACCAAGCCCAGGGCGAATCGGGTGATGCTTGGTGACCACAGCGTCGTAGAAATCGACTAATAGAACCCAGAGGAGTTGTCGTGGTCAAGGTGACCGAATCAGATGAAATTGTTGGCGTGGTACATGTCGAACCCGACGTGCACGGAGACGAGCGTGGCTATTTTGTTGAAACATACCGGCGCGAGTGGTTCCCGCAAGGGCGAGAGATGATCCAGGGAAATCGTGGCGACCGCCAGGCAGGCGCGGTGGTGGGTCTGCATTATCACTTGCATCAGGCGGACTACTGGTATGTGCCTAATGGCTCCGCACGCGTGGTGCTCCATGATCTACGCACCGGGTCACCAACTGATGGCGCGACGCTCACCTTGGACCTTGGGATACAGAGCGATGGCACCAAGTCACATGCTGGGGTGTTTATCCCGCCAGGTGTGGCACATGGTTTCGCTGCACTTTCTGACATGACCATCACCTATCTCGTAGACGGGTATTACAACCCGGCTGATGAACTTGGTGTCGCATGGGACGACCCCGCGGTCCGGGCCGATTGGGGTGTCACCGACCCGGTGCTCTCGGAGCGCGACAAGGCGAACCCGCGACGTTCCGAAATCGATCCGCAGTGGCAGCCGCACTTTCGGCTTCGCCCCTAACCCTCTCACCTCTCTTCCACGAACTTCGGGGCAAGAGTTCACTCTGAACGAACCCAGGTTGCATCAGTGGGCAATCCCTCGGTCGTGGCGGCGCGATTGTCGTATGGGAGAATACGAATATGCGTTTGTTTGTGACCGGCGCGGCCGGATTTATTGGGTCGAACTATGTCCGCCATGTGCTTGCCACGTCTGACGACCACGTCACAATCTTTGACGCACTCACGTACGCAGGCAATGAAGCCACCATGGACGACTTGCTCGCCGATGCTCGGGTGACGTTTGTGCGCGGCGACATCTGTGACCGTGACGCCGTAGCTGCAGCAATGCCCGGCCACGACATGGTGGTGCATTTCGCGGCAGAAAGTCATGTCGACCGCTCCATCACCGGACCGGACGCGTTTGTGGCAACCAACTGTGGCGGCACGAACGTGATGTGTGATGTGGCCCGCACCATCGGTGTGGAACGTTTCCTCCATATTTCTACCGACGAAGTGTACGGCTCGATTGATCAAGGTTCATTCACTGAGGAAGATCCACTCGGCCCACGATCGCCTTACAGTGCGTCGAAAGCTGGCTCGGATCTCATCGCGTTGTCGTATCTTGAAACGTTCGATCTGCCGGTCATCGTCACTCGGTCGTCAAACAACTTTGGGCCGTACCAGTTCCCAGAAAAAGTCATTCCGCTGTTCACCACCAACCTGCTCGATAGGGCAAACGTGCCACTTTATGGGGACGGTGGCAACGTGCGGGACTGGTGCCACGTGGCGGACAACTGCGCGGGCGTTGACCTCGTATTGCGCCACGGTGCAATCGGCGAGGTCTACAACATCGGCGCGGGAAACGAAATCACCAACGTCGATCTCACCCACCGGATCCTTCGACTCTTAGACGCCGACGAGTCTCGCATCGACCGGGTCGCAGACCGCCTCGGCCACGACCGTCGGTATTCGATTGATACCGCCAAAATTCAAGCATTGGGTTGGAAACCACAGCGCACGTTGGACGAAGCGCTTGCTGAGACCGTTGACTGGTATCGCTCGAATCGGGCATGGTGGGAACCTCTGAAAGCGGGCTGAACTATGCGGATTTTTTTGACCGGAGCAAAAGGCCAGCTTGGTACCGACCTGGTCGCGCAATTGGGTGCGTCGGGCCATGAGCTGACCGCGGTCGATATCGATGACGTTGACCTTACGAATCGGGACGATGTCATTGCTGCAATTGGGGTAGCTCGACCAGACGTGGTTGTGCATCCGGCCGCGTTCACCGCGGTTGATCGTTGCGAAACCGAAGTTGATGTTGCGTACTCTGTGAATGTCATCGGGACGCGCAATGTGGTTGAAGCGTCACGCCGTGTTGGCGCCCCGGTCACCTATGTGTCAACCGACTATGTGTTTGACGGCACGAAAGATTCGCCGTACAACGAATGGGACACGCCGAACCCACAATCGGTGTATGGCCGCACGAAGCTTGCCGGTGAACGGGAATTGGATCCTGGTTCGACCATTGTGCGTACGTCGTGGGTTTGTGGCTATCACGGCGCCAACATGGTCAAGACTATTTTGCGGATTGCCGCACAGCCCGGCCGACTGGCCTTTGTCGATGATCAGCGTGGCCATCCCACGTTCACCTCCGATCTGGCTGGCGTCATTGACACACTGGTGACGCAACAGTGCTCAGGCTTGTTCCATGTGACGAATCAGGGCGCGGTGAGTTGGTACGAGTTTGCCCGTGCCGTGCTCGAAGCAGCGGGTGATGACCCGAACCGAGTTGACCCGTGCGCCACGGCAGATCTGCAACCGGCGCGACCGGCCCCACGACCCGCGAACTCGGTGCTTGACAATGCGGCCATGCGGTTGTCAGGAATGCCCGCGACACGAGATTTTCGTGACCCGCTTGGCGAACTCGTCGCCCGTTTGCAAGAAGACTGAGACCAACTCAGCGCCACACGATCCAGCCAGCTGTGAGCGGCACGGTATTCGTTGCCAGGTGCGCCAGCATCGGTGCGACAACGCTTTGCGATTTGTTGCGGAGCCAAACGAACCCTGCCCCCGCGATCGCGGTAACAACAAACGTGCCAAGTGCAACGCCGACGCCATCGGCACGCCAGGCGGGAAAGACATGCCAAAGACCAAAAGTCACGGCTCCAATCAGCATGGCCAAAGCAGGCGACAATACCTTTGTCAACAACCCGTGGAGCACGCCACGGAACATGAGTTCTTCGGTGAGAACCGTGCCAATCGGAATGATCAACGCAATCTTGGTGATGAGCCCGCCACCCGTGAGGTGCACCGCATCGACGTTCAACGCATCTCGCCCAGCAGGCACCGCAGCGACGACCAGCGTGCACAACGTTACAAGACCAAACGCGCACAATCCGTAACGAGCGCCTGCCCAGAGGTGTGCACGACACAAACCGAGATCAACGCAATGCAGACCGCCAATCGTGACGCCACCGGCAACGATGATCGTTGCGCCAAGCACATTGGTGAGAAACCCGCCACCGCTTGGAATGACTGTTGAGCGTGCAATATTGACGACCACCAACGCCATGATCACCCCGACGATCGCCCTCAGCACATGAGGCAAACGTTGTGTCACCGGTGATGCAATTTGGATTCGAGCGCTTTGGTCTTGGCGTCTGTCCACCCAGCAGGTGGAATCACCTGTGCCCACGCACGCACGTAGTCAAGCCGATAGTCGTGACCGAATCCAGGCGGCGCACCAAATCCGGCCATCAGATCGAATACACCCTGCACACCGGTGATGATCGGGAACCATGTGCTTGCGGTGATCGCATCGCCCCGGGGCGCTTCCATAATCTCAGGTTTTGACCACAACCACGACTCATTCCAAAACGTGACCGGGTCGCTTGCGTGCTGCACATAAAGCACGCGTGGCGCTTTCCAGGTTTTATCAATGCCACGAAGCGTTGGTGATCGCCCATCAAAGCGCACCACCTTTCCGTTATTGACAACCGGACGCCACACCGGGCTTGACGGATCACGAGCATCGGTAGCTTGCCGCCAAATCGGATTTGTTGCGGTCGCACCGACAAGCAGCGCACCATCGGTGCGAGAAGTGAGATTCGCAAGAGATGTTGCCAGCGTTGGCCCGGCAAATTCTTGTTCGGTGCCGTAACTTCCCAAACTCAACCCAAACACCACAAGCTTTGGGCGGTCACGTTGGGGAAATGTCGCCCACTTCGCGTGGACCGCTTCAAACAAGGCGGAAGCTGCTTCGCCCGATGCTTGAGGCTCAAGCAATGTGGCAATCCACGACGGAAGGTACGAGTATTGCTGTGACACGATCGCCGTGTCGCCGCCGTAGAGTTCCTCGAGCGCGGTTGCTGCATTAGGGTCAACCCAGCCACTTCCGGTGGAGGTAACCACGACCAAGACTTTGCGATCAAAGGCTTTGGTGCGTTCAAGCTCACGCACAGCCAATCGTGCCCGCTGTGCGTTCGTTGACCCCGAACCAAGCCCGACATAGACACGAACGGGTTTTTGCAAACCACTTGTGTTGGTATGGGTTGTTCGGAGTTCAGACAGTGAGGTTGCGTGCGCCACAAAATCACGGCCATGACGCCCAAGGTTATCCCAGTGCACAAGCGAATTCGGGCTACCTGAAACCTCGACTGATTGTGGTTGGCGCGTACCCGGAGACGTCGTGTCATCAACGGTCGCGAATGACGAATTTGCCCACGAATCAAAGCGGCCTGTCAGTGCTGGCCACACCACAAACAGGCCAAGAATCACGACGAGTCCGACCGCCGCGGGAGACGCGATGCGCTCTGGGATGAACCGGCGCAACAAACGGTTGAACATCCTCGCCAGGCCTCGGATTCCCCGCGCAAGCGTTACGAAAATTCCGGCAACCACCAGGCTGAGTGGAACCATGATGACCGCGGCAAGTGGCGAGAGCGCTTCCATCGTCATTTCGTGGCGCTGTGTCCGTTGCGTTGACAACCAAAATGCGCAGCCTGCGATTATGCCCAGCACACACAGCACCAACAACACGCGCCAGGCATTTTGACGGTAGATCGCACCTGGGGCACGGTCGAATCGGTTCAGCAGCGCATGGCCGAACGCACCACCAAGAGTCCCGATCCCGTACCCGATCGCAAGGCACAAACCTGCGGCCGCAGCCTGGGTGGTTGCAGTCCGTGGCATGAGCGTAGGCGCTAACGAGGCCAACCAAAACAATGCCCCCACGAACACACCACCGAATGCAGGGCGCGCAAAAGCGGCGCGTTGTATAGCTCGAAACGGCCGTGTTGCGAGTGGCGCGCTCGCGTTCGTTTGGCTCACGTTCGTGGCCTTCGTTCTCGAGGCGCGCTCAAGAGCCGAGAATCTTGGCTTTCTTTGCCTCAAACTCCTCATCGGAGAGGATGCCTGCATCGCGCAGCTCACCGAGTTGTTTGAGTTGCGCCAAGCTCTCGTTCATGTCAGATTCCGCGGGCGGGGCTGGGGGAGCCGGTGCCGCGACCGGTACGTGGTGGACGACGGTCTGTGGCTGAGCTTGCGCCATGGCCATTTGGTCTTGTGCAGCCCAGCGTTGCTGTTGACGGCGTTGCACGCGTCCATGTACCGAACTTGCAACACCGACACGAGCGGCTGTTCTCAGAATTCCCATTTTCTTGTCTTCTTTCAGTTCTCGGTTGCGTCAAGCGCATCGGTGAGTTCGGCCGGGGTGAGGTGACCTTCAAGGAGAATGGTCGCCCCTTCGTCTTCCCATGCGTCAAGTGCAGGAATAATGGCGAGCTCTTCGTACACAACAACTGCTGCGAGCATCCCGTCGGACAGTTCGTCGGCGAGCGTTGAAAGGTCGGTAGCGTCGATCAGCCCGCTTGCTGCGCCCACAAAAGGAGCGACTGCGTCGGGCAACGTGGCCGCATCAACCGGTTCGACTGTTCGGTTTGTTTTCGTGACGAACTCGACATCAAGGATGTGGATAAGCCCGTTGTCAACGAGCTCAACGAGTTTGGCGAAACCTGCTGGGCTCGGTTCGCCACTGGGGAATCCGACGACGAATAAGGCAATAGGGCCGAGGTGATCGTGGCTGGCATCGGTCACAGTTTGTTTACTCCTAATGTTGGATGATTGAACTCGTAGCGCAAGAGAGATTGTGCCATTTGTCTTTCGCGGCTCAGGCTACTCGGCGATCGTGCAAGATAAGCTTCGTATCCTATGGCGGACCAGGCCGATAGAAAGCCAGTACCACATAGCGATGCCATCATTCCCATGATTGCGCTGGTCGTCCTTATCGGCGGCAGCTTGGCG
>CAZJAZ010000076.1:0-8061 GCA_964544305.1 uncultured Iamiaceae bacterium
TGGGGGTGTAGCTCAGCTGGCTAGAGCGCTTCGGTCGCATCGAAGAGGTCGTGGGTTCGACTCCCATCACCTCCACCAGAGTTGCCACGGTCAATCGGCGAGAAAATTCGCCGTGCGACCGTCACCAGGTGCTAGTTATCTGGCCATGGAATCTTTCGATCCTCGTTCCGATCCGTCTCATGTGACTCGCCAAGGTGGCGATGATCCACTGGATTTACTCGGTATTGAAGACCTGCTGGACGAAACCGAGGTGCTCGGACGCGACACCGTGCGCTCGTTTGTTCACAATCGGATCGACCCAAATATTGCGCAATGGTTCGAACAAGGAACGATACCCAAGGAACTTGGTGTTGAACTCGGCTCGCTTGGTTTGCTCGGCATGAACCTGCACGGGTACGGCTGTTCGGGAACAACTGCGGTGCAATACGGCCTCGCGTGCGCTGAACTTGAAGCAGGCGACAGTGGCATTCGCAGTTTCGTTTCGGTGCAGGGCTCGCTGTCGATGTTTCCGATCTGGATGTTTGGGTCGGAAGAACAAAAACAACAGTGGCTTCCCGGTATGGCTGCCGGTACAACCATTGGGTGTTTCGGCTTGACCGAACCCGATTCGGGTTCTGACCCAGGCTCGATGCGGACTCGTGCCCGTCGCGATGGTGACGACTGGATTCTCAACGGCACAAAAATGTGGATCACCAATGGTGCAATCGCCGATGTGGCGATTATCTGGGCTCGGGTTGAAAGCACAGACGGGAAATCCGTCGTGCACGGATTCATCGTGCCAACCGATACGCCCGGATTCACAGCGAATAACGTGCCCCCAAAGCTCTCACTGCGCGCATCGGTGACCAGCGAGCTGGTGCTCACCGATGTACGCGTGCCCGAGTCGAACCGACTGCCCGGCGTGACATCAATGCGCGGGCCACTGTCGTGTCTGAACGAGGCACGCTATGGCATTTTGTGGGGAGCAACAGGTGCAGCCCGGTCGTGTTATGAAGCGGCTCGTGCTTACGCGTTGGAGCGGGTGCAGTTCGACAAACCAATCGCATCGTTTCAGCTCACCCAACGAAAGCTTGTTGAGTTGGCAGTTGCGGTGAACAAGGCCCAACTTGTCGCGTTGCATCTCGGTCGTCGAAAAGACGCCGGAAAGATCTCATCAGCACAAGTGAGCTTTGGCAAAATGGACAACGTTCGCAGTGCGTTGGGTGTTGCTCGGGAAGCACGATCGATCCTGGGTGCGAACGGCGTTACGTTGGCCTACCCGGTGTTGCGGCACGCGAACAATCTTGAGTCGGTGTACACCTATGAAGGAACCAATGAGGTGCACACGTTGGTGCTTGGTCAAGCAATCACCGGGATTGCAGCATTTACCTGAGGAGTGCTTTACCTCAACGTGATTGACGCGAGTTGACTCAGTTCGGTTCAACCGGCCTTGAGCGAGCAAAATGCCCGGATGCCACCTGCCGGCTTGACCACAACAAGTAGCTACGCGCTCTTCGTTGCGGGGGCGGCCGCGCTCATCAACTGGGCATCCGTGACATTTGATCGTCGCCAAGTCGAGTGGATTACCAAGCCACTGGTGATGATCGCGCTCATCGTGGCCGCGGTGACGTTGCAGCCTGCCGACCCCACCATTCGCATTTGGGTGGTTATTGGCTTGGCGTGCTCGCTGGCCGGTGACGTGTTCTTGATGCTGCCCAAAGAACGATTCATCGAAGGGCTGGCATCATTTTTTGTCGCGCACCTTGCCTACATCGTGGCCTTTGTGTTGGCCGCAGACTCGTTTGTCGGCGCCGCGATTGGGGCACTCATCGCGTCGGTTGCCTTGGCGATCATTGGCCGACCGATCATCGACGCGGTTCGCCGTGATGAACCAAAGCTTGCCACTCCGGTAGTCGGCTACATGGGGGTGATATCGGCGATGGTCGTCGCCGCATGTGCGACAGCGGCACCGTGGTCTATTGCCGGGGCTGGCTTCTTTTTTGCGTCCGACGGCGTCCTTGCAACGAACAAGTTCGTGCGCCCCATTCCCATGGGACGGTTCATGATTATGAGCACCTACCATCTCGCGCAAATGGCTTTTGTGGTGGCACTCGTTCGATGAGGCTTGCTGGATCGTTCATCGTGGGCTTGGCCCTTGCGTTGGCCACTGCCGGGTGCGGTTCGTCGGGCCGTTCGCTGCCGGCTCATGATCTTGAGAACACAATTGCGGCAAAGTTCACCCGCATCTACGCGCCTGCGACCGTTACCAAAGTGGTGTGCCCGTCGTCGCTTGCGGCACGCGAAGACGAGCGGGGCACGTGTCACGCACGCATCGGGGGGCTCGAGGTGCCGGTAGCGGTATCGACGGTTGGGGATCAAGGCAAGGTTCGCTTTGGGGCGACTCGCCCGGTCGTAGTCGTCGCCCAAGTCGAAAATGATCTTGTCGCACAACTCCATGCGGTCTATGACGAACCGAATGACAAAGTTGATGTGCGCGTGCAGTGCCCAGGAGCACGGGTGCGAATGCTGAACGTCGGAGCGAATTTTCGGTGCGTTGTGCAAGTCGATGGTACCCGAATGAGCGAAGCGGTCACGGTGGCGGATCGGGCTGGAAATGTGAGCTACCGAGCGTTGCAGTAGCCGATTCGTGGTGGCCCAACACGACAGACGGCTAGGGTGGAGCGGGTAAGAACCTGTTTCAACACGGTCTGTGCCGAGGCCCGATCTCACAAGGAGTTCCCCATGAAGGTGGTTGTCGATTTCGATCTGTGCGAGTCGAACGCGATTTGTATGGGCATTGAGCCGACCGTGTTCGAAGTACGCGACGACGACTTCTTGTACATCTTGGATGAGCACCCAGATGAGTCCAAGCGCGCGAACATTGAAGAAGCCGTACGACGCTGTCCCAAGCAAGCGATTTCGATCGTCGAGGAATAATCCTGGACACGATCGCCGTCGTTGGTGCCTCAACCGCGGGATTGGCGGCTGCAGGGGCACTGCGACAAAAGGGGTTTGATGGTCGCCTGATCATGATCGGCGACGAGCCGCACCGTCCCTATGACCGTCCACCGCTTACAAAACAGTTCCTAGCTGGCGAATGGGACGAGGATCGTTTGACGTTTCCGGCTGCAAATGCGCCGGATCTTGACGCGCAGTGGCAACTCGGTGTGGCAGCACGAGCGTTGGATGTGAACCGCAAAACGATCACACTGGCTGATGGCACGGAAATTGCCGCCGACGGCATTGTGTTGGCGTGTGGGGCGTCACCACGTCGGCTCCCCAACACCGAAGCAATGGCGGGTGTGCACGTGCTGCGCACGATTGAACACGCAACCAACTTGCGGGCCGACCTCGGTAATGGGCCGTGCCATGTTGTGGTCGTCGGTGCGGGATTTATCGGCGCGGAAGCGGCTGCAACCATGCGGCGTCTCGGCCATGAGGTGACGTTGGTTGAACCGCTCGAAACTCCACTTGCGCGGGTCCTTGGACCAAGTGTTGGCCAAGTGTTTGCTGACATGCATCGCGACGAAGGCGTTGACGTTCGCCTCGGGGTCGGCGTCGACTCGCTAGTCGCTGATGGCCATGGGCGAGTCGCCAGTGTGACTTTGAGCGATGGTGCTTCGCTTGACGCCAGTGTTGTGGTGGCCGGAATCGGCGTCATTCCCAATACGGCATGGTTAGAAGGTTCTGGCCTGGCAATTGAGAACGGTGTCGTGTGTGACGCGACGTGTCATGCCGCTGGGGGCATTGTTGCCGCCGGTGATATTGCCCGGTGGCCGAATCCAGTTTTTGATAACGAGTTGATGCGAATCGAACATTGGGATCACGCTTTTGGCCAGGCCGAACACGCCGCAGCATCGCTGCTTGCAGAGGGTGATGCGGAGCCCTTTGCAACCGTGCCGTGGTTTTGGTCCGATCAGTACGACCACAAGGTGCAACTCGCGGGTCGTGTTGGCCCTGAGGACGAAGTCGCGGTGGTCGATGGTTCACTTGACGAACGGCGATTCGTGGTGCTTTACGGGCGCGCCGGGCGGCTCGTGGGTGTGCTGGGAATGGGCCGACCCCGCCATGTGATCCAGCTGCGACCCAAGATTGCACAGCGCATTTCGTTTCAAGATGCGCTGGACTCGTTTTCCTCCCCGCCTTCCTCTGAAATTTGACGCGTTATTGCCCCTATGGGGCAATAACGCGTCAAATTTCAGAGGAAGAAGAAGGCCAGGTATGGGTGAAGCAGCGTTTGGTCAGCGTGGACGGAGTCCAGTGGCGGTAGAAACCGCCTAGTGCGTCGCCGGTGCGCTCGGTCCATGCGAGCACCGAGGGCTTGCTGACCCGTTTGATGACTTGCCGGATGCCACCTTCATGAAACACGTAACCGGCCCAAACGCCCGGATAGTCCTTGGCGGAGCCGACGCTGGTGAGCGGAATCGCTCCAAAGTGGCGAAGTCGATTGCGA
Organism: uncultured Iamiaceae bacterium; assembly: GCA_964544305.1. GTDB lineage: Bacteria > Actinomycetota > Acidimicrobiia > Acidimicrobiales > Iamiaceae > JAFDWI01. Next base: position 4,433 of record CAZJAZ010000076.1, read on the forward strand.
TGCACATGACCGGACGAGAACATCGTTGCGGGATGGATAGCCGCGACGCGTGACAGCAACGCATTCGCTTCCTGGCTGGGCACGCCAACGGGCCAAGCAGCGAGGGCGTGACCCGCAAGGAGATGATGATGAAGCAAGACAAGTGCTCCACCGTCACATTCGGTGAGCGCCGTGACAAGGTCGTCTTCAATGTTGCTGAGACGGCCCGCTTCATGATTGGGAATCGTTGAATTAACGAGGATCACGTTCGCGTCGGGTTGCGTGATTACGTCGAGTCGCTCGGTGTAGTGGATTGTTGTATCGATGAGCGCGTCGCGAGGTTCGATTGATCGACGCTTCTTCACCTCGTGGTTTCCAGCAATGAGGTGGACAGGAATCGGTGCCGATTCGAATATGGGAATGATGTCGTCCCAGTGCCCGGGGTGTGACTGGTCGACGATGTCGCCTTTGGCGACGAGGCGTTGGGCCCCCCAGTCGAGTGCTTCGCGCACCGCCGCTCGTGCGGCGCGGAGCGAATGGGCATTGTGCGGTGGTGTGTCTGGCGACTCGGCAATGGTGTGCAAATAGCCAAAGCTCGTTTCGCCGACATGGAGGTCACTGACGGTGGCGATACGCAGAATTTCTGCACCCGGTGGGGGCCGGAGAGTCGTTGCGTGCAACGTTTCGGCGACACCTTCGCCGTTGAGGGTGATGGTGAGGTTTCGCCCGGTTGGCAGGTCGTCCAAGGTGACGGCGCCAGGACCGCCGTTGGTATCTACAACGATGGTGGTGTCTGCGGCGGTGACGGTCACCGGGCCAGGGCCAAGTGCGGCCCAGTCCAGTTGAATCGATGTGGGTTCAACCGCGAACACTCGAAGCGAACGCACCGTAGGCGCTGATGACGCATGCAGCCGAGTACGCCAATCGGCAAGGGTGGGAAAGCGACCCGAGCCGAGAACCGCGTGTGCCCCCCAGCGCAGTGGACCTGATTTCGCGCTGGGGGGTCGCAGCGGTCGTTGTCGTGTCATCCGTTGGAAAGTGACCCAGCGAGACCGTCGCGCTCGCGGTGTGCCAATGCGATCGACACATTCATTCGTTCGATGTGCTGCGAGAACGCTTTGTCAGCTTGCGGCACTCGGTTTGCGTTGAGGAAAGTTTCGACTTGTGCCGCAAGGCTCGCGTCGGTGAACGTGCGGACTCCGGTGATCATGCGAGAGATCGCGTTGGTTGGCAACCGTTCGTTGAGCGTTGCCCAATTCGCGGTAGCAAACTCCCATGCTGCCGCGGCATTGGTGGCGTTGGTCAGCGATCGGTTGAGCAAGCCGCCGATGTCTTGGGTGCGCACGACCCCCCCAAGCAACAAGCCGAGCAGGCGGGCGAAAATTTCGGGGTCTTCTGCATCTGCAAGCGCATACAGATAGACGACCTTCTTTTGTGGCGTGGGAGCGTTGTTTGATGCGTCAAGAAAGGCTTCAAAGCGTGCGTGGTCAAGATGTTCTGCGGCGATGCGGATGGCGGCATCGGTGAGCGAGGGGTCAGCATCTGGATCGGGATTATTGGCCAAATCACGGTCAACGATTGCGATCGCACGCTCAACAACAGCGGGGTCACCGGCCAAACATCCCAGGGCCTCAAAGGCGCTGGCACGCAAGTTGGTGGTGCCTTCCGCCTCGCCGGGCAACGCAGTCGGACCAAGGCGTGTTGCGAGTGGCCCAACGACATCGTCTACCAACGCTGCAAGTGCCTGCTCGGCTTGCGGGTTGTTGCGAGCGAGTCGTCGCAGGTTGCCAAGAATGCCAAGCATGCGTCGCCACACCGACAGGTCGGTTTCGTCGCTGAGCGCACGGACGAGTGTGACGATGTCAGCAACCTGAGCGGAACCGGCAAGCACACCTGCCCACGTGTCATCAACAAGGGTGTAACGCTCGGTGGGTTCTGCAACGTCGAGCGCAACGCTTGCGAGCGCTTGACGGAGGTCGGGTGCATAATCGGTGCGATAAAAACCCGATGCGCCACGATTCGCAATCACCCAAGCGGGCTCGCACGGCAATGTGACGGTGGTTGTGGCACCGTCGAGGCGAACATCCAATGTGTGGATGTTTCCTTGGTCGTCACCAACGCGCAGACCGATGGGGACAAGCCATGTGGCGGTGTCAGCAGAAGGCAAATACCGGAAAAGCTGCTGGGTGATAATCAACTCGTTTGGCGCCGCACCTTTTGCGACGGTGATCAGCGGGTGGCCGCCTTGGAAAATCCAACTTTCTGCAATTTCGCGCACCGGTTCGCCGGTGGCACCAGCAAGCGCATCCCAAAGGCCCCCGGTTTCGGTGTTGGCATACGCGTGGGTGGCGAGATAGCGACGGATGCCATCGCGAAACGCGTCCTCGCCCAAGTGTTGTTCGAGCATGCGCACCACGGATGCGCCCTTCTCGTAGGTGAGAATGTCAAACATGCCTTCGGCGTCGCTCGGTGAGTGAACCGGGAACTCGATGGGTCGAGTGGATGCGAGCGCGTCGGTGTCGAATGCTGCGCTTCGTGAAAGTGCAAATGTTGACCAGCGTTGCCAGTCGGCTCGGAATTTGTCGACCGCGTACATTTCCATGAACGTGGCGAATGCTTCGTTGAGCCAAATACCGTTCCACCAGCGCATGGTGACCAAGTCGCCGAACCACATGTGGGCGAGTTCGTGAGCGACAACATCAGCGACGCGCTCAAGTTCGGGTTGTGTGGCGGTGGCTGGGTCGGCGAGCAGGGCCGTCTCCCGGAAGGTGATGCAGCCAAGGTTTTCCATGGCCCCGAACGCAAAGTCGGGTATGGCGACGAGGTCGACTTTGTCGCCGGGATAACCGATGCCGTAGTAGTCGGTGAAGGTACGCAGCGCACTCGCGCCAATGTCGAGTGCGAAATTGGCGAGGTTGGCTTTGCCCAATGGATGGACGACGCGCAGAGGCACACCGTCGACATCAACGGGGGCCGTGGCTTCGAGCGGGCCGACGACGAACGCAACCAGGTACGTCGACATCTCGATCGTGTCCGCGAATGTGACCCGAGCCAAGCCGTCGCCAAGGTTCTCGCGTTGCGTTTCGGCACCGTTTGAAATTGCAAGTAGGTCACCTGGCACGGTGAGGGTGACCGCAAATACGGCTTTGAAGTCGGGCTCGTCAAAGCAGGGGAATGCGCGGCGAGCGTCGGTTGACTCGAACTGGGTCGTGGCGATGACGCGTTCGTTGCCGTCACTGTCGGTAAAGGTCGATCGGTAGAAGCCACGAAGTTTGTCGTTGAGGATCCCGTCGAACGCGAAGCTCAGCGTGGCAGGGCCTGCGGGTGCGGCGGCATCGATCGGCGTGCAGATGAGACGTTCAGTTTCGTCGTCGATTTCAGTGTCAAGTTGCGAACTCGTGCCATCGGTATAGGTGACCGAGGCCGTTCGAATGGTGAGTTCTGCCGAATTCAAAATGATTTGTTCGAGCGGTTCGACGAGGTCAACTTCAATGTCAACCGTGCCAGCAAAGGTTGCTCCGTCCAGGTTGGGGGTGAGATGAATGGTGTAGCGGCTGGGCACCGCCGTACGCGGCAGACGGTAGGGGTTGGTCGAGTCGGTCACTGGTCTTCTTTCCACGGTGTGCCATGTCGGTTGAACGGCTTTGATC
>CAZJAZ010000077.1:0-7322 GCA_964544305.1 uncultured Iamiaceae bacterium
TTTTCGGAAGAGGCCGTGCGGATTAATGGCCGGTACACCGTTGCCCCGGGTGGAGGTGGTCGAATCATCGTGACTTCGCGCCCGGTTGGGCCGTGTTTACTCATCACACCTTGGAATTTTCCGCTGGCCATGTTGACACGCAAAATCGGTGCGGCACTTGCAGCGGGTTGCACGATGGTGTGCAAACCCTCCGAGGTCACCCCGCTCACCGCGTTGATCTTGATGGAAATCTTGATTGATGCGGGCCTTCCTGCAGGTGTATGCAATTTGGTTACGACGACGGATGCGGCCACGCTTTCGTCGACCTTGCTCGGCGATGCACGCTTGCGAAAAGTGTCCTTTACCGGCTCAACTCGTGTGGGGTGCGTAATTCACGAGTTGGCTTCGCAAAATTTGGCCCGTGTATCTCTCGAGCTCGGCGGCAACGCGCCGTTCATTGTGTGTGAGGATGCAGATCTTGGCTCAGCGGTGAGTGGCGCGGTCCTTGCCAAAATGCGCAATATGGGTGAAGCATGTACCTCGGCGAATCGCTTTCTCGTTCATGAGAGCCTCGCGGACGCGTTTACAAAGCAGCTCACGGATGCATTCTCGGTCATGACGCTTGGCCGTGGAACCGATGCCAACGTCGATGTCGGGCCGATGATCCGTGAAGCCGATCGGAACAAGATTGCCGATCTCGTCACCGACACCATTGTCCGTGGCGCACGCTTGACGACCGGAGGGACCGTGCCCGATCAACCGGGCTGGTTTTATCCCCCGACGGTGCTGGCAGATGTACCCAACGATGCGGCGATACTCGACACGGAAATCTTTGGTCCGGTTGCGCCAATCGTGCGATTTGAGAACATAGATGAGGCCATTTCCATTGCAAACAACACCGAGGCTGGGCTTGTGTCGTATCTCTATACCGCAAGTCTTGATCGTGCCATATCGGTCTCTGAGTCTCTTGAAGCGGGGATGGTGGGGGTGAATCGTGGTGTTGTGTCAAATCCGGCAGCACCTTTTGGTGGTGTGAAGTTGTCGGGTCTTGGGCGTGAAGGTGGGGCAGAGGGCATCGATTCGTATCGTGAAACTCAATACATTGGTGTCGCCTTGAACGACTAGAACGTATGGACCCCACTGAGCGGACAAATCGAGGAGTCACATGGGTGTCAACGAACGCAGCAAGATTGCAATGACAGACGCTGAAATTGACGCGTACATTGCGACGCATCGAACGGCCGTGTTGGCTTCGATTGGCCCCGACGGGGCGCCGCATGTGGTGGCAATGTGGTACGCGATCGTTGATGGTGTGATGTGGTTCGAAACGAAGTCTCGCTCACAAAAAGCGCAGAACTTGCGGCGTGATTCGACATTGACTGTGCTCCTTGAAGATGGCGAAACCTACGATCAGCTTCGGGGCATTTCAATGGAAGGGAAAGGGGTCATTGTGGATGACCCCGACGCACTCTGGAATGTAGGGGTTCAAGTCTGGGAACGCTACACCGGCCCCTACACAGACGAAGTGAAACCGCTCGTTGAATTCATGTTGAACAAACGGGTGGCGATTCGCTTCGATGTTGCACGCGTGCGCTCGTGGGATCATGCCAAACTTGGAATGGACCCCATTGCCTTTGGTGGCACAACGGCACCCTTTGTGGCAGAACGGTTGCCCCACACATGAATGACCTTGCGATTGCCGCACAAGGACTCGTCAAACGCTTTGGCGAGAAAGAAGCGCTCGGTGGCGTTGATATTGAGTTGACTCGGGGAACGGTGACCGCGCTCCTCGGTCCAAACGGTGCGGGAAAGACCACCGCCGTACGCATTCTCACCACCTTGACCGAACCTGACGCAGGGAGCGCAAACGTTGCCGGGTACGATATTGTGCGCGACGCGCACGAGGTGCGACGACGGATCGGGCTCACCGCCCAAGATGCGACCGTTGACCCACTTCTTACCGGGCGTGAAAATCTTGTCATGGTTGGCCAGTTACATCAATTGGGCAAGGCGGACGCAAAAAGCCGAGCACACGAGCTCCTGGATTCGTTTTCTCTCAGCGATGCTGCCGATCGGATGGCAGGAACATATTCGGGAGGGATGCGTCGTCGTCTCGACCTTGCGGTAACCCTTGTGGCACACCCAGACGTTCTCTTCCTCGATGAGCCAACCACCGGCCTTGATCCCCGTGCACGAGCCGAACTCTGGGATGTGCTTGAGACGTTGGTGCAGTCCGGCACGTCATTGTTGCTCACCACGCAGTACTTAGAAGAAGCTGATCGCCTGGCCAATGACATCGTGGTCATTGATCATGGCCGGGTCATCGCACGCGGCGATGCACGATCATTGAAGCGCCAAGTAGGTGGCGATCATATTGGTGTGACGGTTTCTGAATCGTCGGTGCTTGAGCAAGCCGCCGCTGTGCTCACTGCGGTGTGTGGATCAGAAGCGAACGTCGACAGATCGAATCGAACTGCGACGGCACCCACGATTGGCGGCATCGAAGTGCTTGCCCATGTTGCACAAGCACTGGCCGATGCCAGCATCGAAGTCGAAGATTTGAGCTTGCGTCAACCGACACTTGATGAAGTCTTTCTCACGTTGACTGGATCGGGAATTGCAGCCGATGAGCGAGACGAGCAAGTGGCATGAGCCAACAGAATTCGACCGAAGCCTCAACTCTTGAGCAAAGCAACATATTGCGTCCGCCACAAGGATTTCTCCACGACGCGTGGATCATCGCCAAACGCGGTTTGATCCATATGAAACGTCAACCCGAACAACTCAGTGATGCCACGATTCAGCCGATCATGTTTGTGCTCATGTTCGGCTACGTATTTGGCGGTGCCATTGCGGCACCGGGTGGGGGAAACTACCGGGAGTTCCTCATGGGAGGAATCATTGCGCAAACGTTGACGTTTTCGACGTTTGGTGTCGCGCTTGCAATTGCAAATGATCGGAAGAACCAGGTGGGGGACCGATTCCGATCGCTGCCGATTGCGAAAGGCACGGTACTGACCGGATATGCACTGGCCAATTTCATCAAAGCCTTCTTGCCGGTTGTTCTCATGTCATTGACCGGACTCATCGTGGGTTGGCGAATTCGAAATGGACTTGTCGCCGCCCTCGGTGCCTACACACTCATGATGGGTTTCGTACTCGCCATGATCTGGATCGGCATTTTGCTTGGAAGCTTGGTGCGCACACCGGAAGGGGTGAACGGTATCGCGTTCGCAGTGTTGTTTCCGCTCACCTTTGTGGCATCAACTTTTGTGCCTCCGGCTTCAATGCCAAAGCTGTTGCAAGGCTTTGCGCGTTGGAACCCGGTAACTACTTTGTCTGACGGCTTACGCGGACTGTTCGGTAATCCTGTTGCTCCAGCGTTACCGGGAGATCCGTGGCCCACGCATCATCCGGTTGCCTATACCGTGGGTTGGATTGTTCTCTTGGTTGTGGTTTGTGCGCCGCTTGCGGTACGTGCGTATCAGCGCTCAGTCGCCCAGTAGTTCCGCGTTATCAATTGAATCAAGGCTCCCGAGTTTGACCAGATGGGCGAACTCGGCATTCTGCTCGCGTACTTCATCAAAGGTACCACGAGTCTGAATCTTGCCTTCGCGCATGAAAATGAGTTGATCACAACGCCGCACAGTGGAAAGTCGGTGCGCGACCACCAGCATGGTTTGGCTTCCTTGCAGGCTGTCGATGGTGTTGGTGATCTGCTGTTCCGTGTGCGAATCAAGCGACGATGTCGCTTCATCAAGGACCAAGAGGCGCGGACGGAGGTACAGTGCCCGAGCAATTCCGATGCGTTGGCGTTGACCTCCAGACAATCGCACGCCTCGTTCGCCGACGAACGTGTCGACCCCGTCAGCCATGGTTCGGATCAGATCACGGAGCTGTGCCCGTTCGATTGCCTCATCCATGCGCTCATTGTCAATCGCTTCGGGCGGTTCGCCAAAGGCGATATTCGAGCGCAGTGAGCCGTCGAGGAGGAAAACATCTTGAGGAACGAGACCGATCGCTCGCTGCCATCGGCCACTCAGGTTCGAGATGTCAACATCATCAACGAGGACGCGGCCTGTCGTTGGTTTGTGAAGTCCGAGGATGATGTCGACGAGTGTGGTTTTGCCCGCCCCTGATGTTCCAACGATCGCAAGAGACTGACCGGCGGGAATCGTGAGATTCACGTCGTCAAGCACAAGTCGGTCGTCGTCACTGTATGAGAAGCTCACCTGTTCAACACGGATTCCTTCGCTGAGCGCAACGGGTTCGCCGGGTTCCAACGTTGTAGGTGCGTCAAGCGAGTAGAGATCTTCAAGAACGAGCCGAACACTATCTTGTCCAATGCGGGCGGTGTTGAGTGAGGCAAAGAGCCGGACCATCGAAGGCAATATTCGGAACCCAGCGGCCACGAACAAGCCAAGGGTTGCCGCCGCCTGTTTTGAATCGCTACTGGTGAACACCAAAGCACTCATCACCGCGATTCCAACCATGAACACCATTTCCATGACATACCGGGGTGCTTCGCCAAGATAGAGCGCCATTTGCATAGCGCGTGCGTAAACGAGACGTGCTCCAGAAAACTCGTCAAGGAAGTATCCGGTTCGTTGACGAATTTGAACTTCCTTAATGCCTCCAAGTCCTTGGAGTGCGGAGCGATACACCTTCTCTGCAGACTCCACGAGTTCGAGGCTTGCGGCTTGAGAGCGACGTTTGACAACGCCTAAGAAGACGAAGCCGACCACGACAAAGTAGGCAACGGTGCCCAATGTGGGTAGCGGTCGAAGAGTGAACAGGACGAGGGCGACCGCAGCGATCGTCGTGCCCTCCGCGATAATCGCGAGAATCCCGATCACGGTGTTCATGTAGGTGCGGGTTACCGCATCTTGGATAACTCGGATGAAATCTGATGTGTTTCGCTTTAAGTGAACCGCATACGGCGCATTCAAGTAACGCAGCAGTAAATCGTCGGCTGTGTGGGCTGCTTGCACGTTGAGGAATCCCATGATCCACCAACGAAATACCAAGGTGAAGATCCCCTTGATGAGAAATGCCGTAAAGACGATGCCCGCGAGAATGAGCGAGAGCGTTGATTTCGAAGGATCGCCAAAAAACGATGAAACACGACCAAGTGCGCCGCTGTGTGTCGATGCACCAGCAAACATTTGCATGAGCGGAAGGAGCAGTACGAGTCCAACCATCTCAAAAAGTGAAACGATGAGGAGCCCGATGACGGCAACCTTGAGTCGCCGCCTTGTCGCAGGGTCAACAAATCGGTACAGCTCTTTGAGTTGGTTGATCATCGCAGGTGCTGTCTCGTCAACGAATGCAAGCTTTCGAGATTAGTTCTTGCGTGGTCAAAAAAGTGGGTCAAGGTCAACTTGAATGAGATGCGGTCCTGGTTCTAAAAGCGCAGTAGAGAACTGTTCGGTGAAGTCTTCAATGGTTGTCGCGGCTGAAGCGGTCACGCCCATGCCTGTAGCGAGCGCGACGAAATCGAGCGGCGGCTCAGACAAATCAAGCATCGACAATGCTTTGGGTCCTGGGTCTTCTGCGCCAACACGCGACAGTTCGAGATTGAGAATCGAATAACTGCGATTGTTCAGCAAAATGGTCGTGACATTCAGATTCTCGCGAGCTTGCGTCCACAGGGCCTGCAAGGTGTACATGGCGCTGCCGTCTGACTCTAAGCAAATGACGGGACGATCCGGTGCCGCGAGTGCGGCTCCAGTCGCAACCGGGAGACCTTGGCCAATTGATCCACCAGTCAGGGTGAGCCAATCATGGGGTGGGCAGCCCGCGGTTGCTCCAGAAATTGAGAGGCCCAGCGTGTTGGATTCATCGGAGACAATTGCACCTGGCGGCAGCAGTGCCCCGAGCGCGCTTGCAAGACTGTCCGGGGTAAGAACGCCTGAGCTAGGTGCTGGTCGCGTTGCTTCTTGAAGCAACGGCTCACCAAACGCTCCAAGCGATTCTGCAAGCGTTTCCAAGAGAGAAATAGGGTCTGCGTCGTCGGGTGCAAATCGGATGACCTTGGCGCCTTCCGGGACAAGGTCCGATGCTTTGCCGGGGTAGGCAAAGAAACTCACCGGCGACGTCGTGTCAATAACGACTAACTGTGTGATGCCAGCTAATTGCATTTCCGCAAACTCGGCCAAGTAGCCAAGGCGTTCAATAGGAGGAATACCGGCGCCGCGCCGCAAGCGGGCGGGGAACGTTTCGCCAAGCAATTTGGCTCCGGTTGCTTGGCTGATCTGTGATGCCAAGCAAAGGCCGGTTTCACTCGCGAGTACGCGCCCTCCAATGAGTAAGGCACTCGTCGCTCCTTTTCGAAGCGCATCGGCTGCCTGAACAACTTTTTGTTCGTCGGGCGTTGGTAACACCGACGCTGTCCGTGGTTCGGCTGGACCAACCGCGTCAGACCATGATGCATCGGCTGGCAAGATTAATGTGGCGACACAACCCGGTGGGCCACTTGCTGCGGCCACGGCATCTGCGGTGTCCTGGGCAAGTGTTTGTGAACTCTCAGATGAACGAACCCAGCCCGAGACTGCTTGTGCCAAACCGTTGATGTCTGAGGTCAGTGGCGCATCGTACTTCCGGTGATAGGTGGCGTGGTCACCCACAATGTTGACCACCGGCGTGTGGCCTCGCTTTGCGTTATGCAAGTTGGCCCAGCCGTTTCCCATCCCAGGGCCAAGGTGGAGCAGGGTGGCCGCGGGGCGCTGCGCGATACGCGCATAGCCATCAGCGGCGCCGGTCGCGACTCCCTCAAAGAGGGCAAGCACGGCGCGCATCTCTTCAACTGAATCGAGTGCGGCAACAAAATGCATTTCTGATGTGCCTGGGTTTGTAAAACAGATGTCCACTCCGCAATTCACCAGCGTGCGGATGAGAGCTTGTGCGCCGTTCATGGTTGACCTTTCAGTCGTAGATGGTGCCCGGATTCAAAATGCCATTGGGGTCGAAGGCTTGCTTGATTCTGCGCATGAGATCAATCTTGGCGGGGTCTTCCAATGCAATGAAGTGATGCGCTTTCTGCTTTCCCAAACCATGTTCGCCAGATATTGCACCGCCGAGTTCCATGCCACCCGCAAACAACTGATGCAACAGTTCGCTTCGCACCGTGGGGTCTGGTTGAAATACGGCAAGGTGGACATTGCCATCGCCGGCGTGACCACAGCCCGCAATGAGTGAACCCGTTTGGCTGGCAAGTGTTGAGGCAAGCGTGAGGAACTCTGGGATCGCCGCCCGTGGAATGACCGTATCGACAATCTCGTCAGCGTTGGATGCTTTCGCGAGCCAAAACGCTTTCTCTCTTGCTTCAACGAGCTTTGCTCCGG
>CAZJAZ010000078.1:0-7107 GCA_964544305.1 uncultured Iamiaceae bacterium
GTTGCAACCGACGTTTTCGACGACGCAGACCAGGCCCCCATCGAGTGCGGATGGCTGCGGGCATACGCTTTGACCGACGCGGGCGCGCGCCGGTCTGAGTTGCCTTCACGCAACACCGGATTGACCGCGGAGCCTTTTACTTTGTCGTACCGAGCGCGCACATCTTGTTCTTGTGCCGACGTTGGCTCATCGGGATAATCGGGTAGCGCACATCCGTCGGCTTGCAACTCGGCGATCGTCGCTTTGAGCTGCGGGATTGACGCCGAAATGTTCGGCAGCTTGATGACGTTCGCGTCTTTGTGGGTCACCAGTTGGCCAAGTTCGGCCAACGCATCGTCCACCCGTTGATCCTCGGGAAGGATGTCACGAAAAGCTGCGAGCACGCGTGCGGCCAACGATATGTCTCGAAGTTCAACGTCAACTCCGGCCGCAGACGCAAAGCGGCGAATGATGGGAAGGAACGATGCGGTCGCCAGTGCGGGGGCCTCGTCGGTGTGCGTGTAAATAATCGTGGAAGCCAAGGCAGTGTTCCTTACCGTTAAAAAAAGGGGATCCGTTGCTCCTTGACGTTACGCGCGAATGCCGATCACTCCCACCTCGAAAGCCACTCAGGGTCACTGGATCACGTGTGACTTTGGTCGGAGGCGTTCAAGAAGCCGCAAGGTTGGGGCCTCAATAGCACGGTAGAAACCGGCCGTGACCACCAACGCGACCGCGATCGCAAGGGGCACCGACCACCACGTCACGTTCGTCAAAGCAAACACAAACGCGCCCGTCACAATGATCGGTTCATGGACCAGATAGAGGCTGTACGACCGCACTCCAAGCCAGTGAACTGGGCGCGTGGTGAGTCCACGGCGAGCGACCGGCAATGCGAGTGCGCTTGCAACAAGCGTTCCTGCGCCAACGAGACCAACTACGCCGACCACAATGAGGACAACCGTCTCGTTCACGTTCCACAAACGTCCGAACGCGACAAGAGGAAGCGATGCGGTTAGCGCGCCGATCGCAATTCCAATCACCGCAACAGCACGTCCCCCGTCAAAACGCGCGAGCACCGCAATGATGCGATCTTCGAGGAGCGCAATTGCCACCCCAACGGTAAACATCGGCAGATACGCGAGCGCGTGGGGCACAAAATGACCCAGCGAGTCCACGTGACGTGTCAACACCGGCCCAATGGCGCTGACCAGGATCGAACCAACAAGCAACACTGCGCCCTTGTGCGAAATCCAGCGCAATGAAAACACGACGAGCGGCAGCAGCAGTGAAAACCACACTTCCCACTGCAACGACCACCAGACGTTGTCGAGCACTACACGATTGCCCAGCACCAACGTCGCCGTCTGCGCCCCTTGGATCAAAGGCACTGGTCGCGCATGGCTCACCATCCACCAGCTTTGCCCCGGGTGCGCTTCATGGGGAATGGCACGAAGGGCAACGGCGAGCACAAACGATCCGAAAAACGGCAAATACAATCGGATGAAACGCCGTCCAAGGTAGCGACGTGGTTGCATGACTCGGCCCGCGAGGTAGGGGCGGATCAGCACGAACCCACTCAGCACAAAGAAGATCCAGACCGCTTCTTGTCCCGCCCACACCACACGGAACGGCGTGTAGGCCAACAGCCAAACAACCACATTGTCGGGAGCCCGGTGACGGACAAGATCATTGAGCGCGGGGCTAATGAGCAAGCAGTGGTACACCACCACAACGAGTGCTGCAACACCACGCAGTCCATCGAGTGAGTCGATTCGCCGTGTCACCACCGCCCCACCGTAATCTCCCCAACTCTCGCGAGAATCTTGGTAACGCTTCGCCCAAGGCGGCAAAGAAGCGCCGTTAGGGAGCGACCTGGACTCGCGCCACGCCAAGTGCGGTCACTGGGAATGTGGCCGACGTGTTGTCGCCGGTTCCGAGTTGTCCGTCAGCGTTTGATCCCCAGCAGTCAACCCATTGAGGTACGGAACTTCATGCCCTGATTGACGACATTGGAACGGCATCTGGTCAGTCCTTGACCGGATTCACCTTGAGGGTCTTTGGCGAACTCGTTATCGTGCGTCCATCATCCAAGGAGATGCGAGCACGGAAATAGTAGATGCCGTAATAGCGAAATGCGCTGTACTCCTGGCGGCAGGGGCTGCCCGAACAATTCGCGATCGTTGCGAACGTCGAATCAGTTTGGTAGCGAAGCTCAATTGACAACGTATGCGGGACTTCAATTTCGCTGATGGCGCTAAATAGCACAGGGTCACCAAAATCAACTTCGGAGCTATTGACCGCGACTGCCGGTGGAGTCAACGGCACCAACGTCGTCGGGGAATGCGTGCCGCCAGGCGTTGTTGGTCGTGTCGGACTCGTTGGTTGGGTTGGCGAGGTGTTGTCACTCGTGGTTGTCGATGCATTGGGCGCGGTTGTCGACGTTGACTCGCCGCTCACCGAAGTTGACGAACTCGTGGTTGACTCGCCGGGGACGCTCGTCGTAGCGGTCGGGCCACGATGAGGCACTCGAGAAGCGGTGGCCAGATTTCCAATCGTTACGGGAACCGGGCGACTAAAGCGCCCCCATGTATCCCCAGATTTCGCTCGCACCGCGAGCGAATGAATGCCGGGTTGGCCATTCCAAGTCAGCGTTGCCCCCGAGAGACGTTCATCGCCTTTTGGAGTTGTCGTCGCGACTGTCGTGCCATCGGCATTGAGTTGAATGGCATCAACGCCACCTGACGCACTCGCATGGACCTGCACGACAATTGGTCCCGTTGTGAATACCGAGCCTGCAATCGGCGCATCAATCCAGGCGCGCGGTGTTGTTGTGGCCGCCGTTGGGCCTGATACTGACCAAGCAACGACCCCTCCGGCCGCAAGCAAAACCGGAATCGCCGCCTTTGATATCCACGCCATCATTGCCTCAACCTAGCATCGGTGAAACCGAATTAGATCGTGCCCGCGTTGCTATTGGGCACCCACTACCATCGGGGCATGAAGCGCGGGAAAGTAGTACAAGTTGGAGCAACGCTTGGCGCGTCGCTGGTACTTATTGCAGGAATCGTCGTCGCGATACAGCGCCAGGATTCCACTTCGCCTCCGAAGCCGACGATCCGATCGCTTGCCCCATCGCCTGTTGCCGTCACGCTGTCAATGTCCAACGGGTCAAACTTGACGGCGCTTGGCTCAAGCACGCCTATTCAGGTTCAAGCTTCGGGTCCTGGAGTCGACTCGGTCACGATTTGGGAAGATGACCGAGCGATTAACACGTTGCGTGTTCCCACATCGGTCTCGTCGAGAGGAATTGATCACACCACCGTGTGGACCGCGGTTACGCCAGGTGACCACCTCCTTTATGCCAGCGCTCACGGCAGAGATGGAACGGCGCACAGTGCACCCGTAGCGGTTCGAGTCATGCCCGCAACAGGGACTCCGGCACGTCTCACCGCGTTTGCTCCGAAAGGATCAACAGCCGCGACATTTGCCGCGTCTCGCGGGATAGATCTCTCCGCCGTGCGTGCCGTCAAGTCCCAACCAAACGCGACGCTTTTGACACGCGACATGTCGGCATTCGAAGTTGACACCACGCGCGTGATGACGAATTATGAGGTACCCAAGAATGCTTCCGACCCGATCGTGCGCAAAGCGTCACGCCGCGTGTCTGCCGGATCGACTCTCCCGGCACTGACTTCGTCGACCGCGCGAATCACTCGACCCGTCAACGATATTTCGCCACCGAAATTCGATTCACATGACACGCTGCGTGTCGAAGTAGACGGCTGCTCAATCGAAGTCATGAACAACAACCCCAAGGGGCGAGCATCTGTCTATCAGTCAACTCGAGGCGCGGCCGGTTTTGTGAGCGTTGGTTCTCTTGCAAAACAAGGCTCCATCGAACTCGACAAGGCGACCCCAGGACTCCATGCCTTTGTGGCAGGTCCACCCGACAAACCCACCACCTCAAAGCCCGTGTCCGTTACCATCCCGGCCGATTGCGCAGAGGACCTTTGGAAGGGGACGGCGACCCTGATCAACGGCATCTTGACGATCCCAAAGGCGACCGCCGATCCACTCACGATCTATCTGAGTGTTGACGGTCAGCCAGCCGTGCGTATCCCCGATGACGGTTTCCGTTTGTTGACGGCGCCGACGAGGAGCATCGACATTTCCCCATACCTGCCCGCTCTTTTCGGTTCAACGATTCATCTTGAAGTGTGGTCATTGGACAAAAACGGTCACAACGCACACAAGATTGGAACCGGCGATGCGGAGTTGCCAGACGGTATGGAACCGGCTGACCTCATCGGTGAATCTTCTGCGGTGAGACTTTCGATCAATCCGACGAATGCGAAAGTGGTTGACAAGACCATTGTCGGATCATGGCAAACCCTTTCAACCAGACCCGACCGCGTGCTCTGGCAGGTATTGGCGCAACCGCTCGACATCAACAACGTTTCGTTGGCTCCTTCCGGGCTCGTCGCGTCTGGGGTATCTCCCGCAACCGGGAAAGCCGATAATGAAACTGGGAGCGCAGGCTCATTCACTATTCCCATTTCATCGTTGGTACTACCTTCGCCAACCCCTATTGCTTCCAAACCAATGAGCTTTGCGCAGCTCCACGACCCGGCCGCGACATCGAACCTGCCAACAGGGGTCAAACCATTCATTTCGAACAAAATGGCGATCGATCCTTCAGAATTGGTCGAGAATCTCACTTCTGACGCGCAGCTCACGCAAGGCGTTGGTGATCCACGTCCGGTGATTTCGGGCACGACGTACTTCATCCGTGTCATCCCATTTGACCAAACCGCGCCCTTGGGGGTGGCGAGTGAGTCGGCACGTTTTGATGCGCCGGTTGCACAAGATCCGCCTCAGATTCCGCTCGCGTTAGTCAAGGGTTCATTTGATCCTGGGCGAGCCGCGAACCCTGCGCTCACCGGGTGCATCCGGGTGACATCGTTGCCTTGGAAAGGCTACGACTCGAACCAGTTTTACAGCGCATTTTTCCCTTCGACCGGCACCTATTGCAACGGCGACTGGCAACGATCAAATTCGGGGGATGACTGCTGGGGCCCTGACGTGCTCTGCGAAGCATGGGATGTGGTTGTCGCAGGGGCGACTTGGCTCGTCGACACAGCCACGAAGATCTGGGACGCGATTGCCTATGTGTACAACACGATCGTTGACGTCGTAGTTGACCTGGCTGCAAAACTCAACCCTTACTGCATTTCAGCCGCAATCGCCGCTAAAGCATCGGGCGAAATTGGTTTCTCCAAAGACGTCACTAGCACTGCCCAAGGCGCGGCCGAGTTGTGTGACAAAGTGGCACACGTCGTAGCCAAAGCTGCCATGAGTGCGGTGCTCGCATCTTTTGGGCTACCCCCCGAGCTGCCGACTTCTGAGCAACTCAAAGCGATGGCAAAGGGCAACCTTACCGAGCTGGCCGTTGCCTACCTGCAAGATCTTGGGATTCCTTGCGACGATCTGGTCATCGACAAGAACACCGCAGGCATCGTGAGCAAAGGCGTCGAAGCCGCTGGAGGAAGCGTGCCACCAGGCGCGGCCAACGGTGTTGACGTTTGTCGCGATGCGGTCGGCCTCGTGCTTGACAAGGTTGAGATTGAACTCAAAGGGGCCATCCAGTCGAACATCGCTGCATCTTCCGGATTGCCGCTCCCTTCTCAACCCATCAAGGGGTTCGAATTCGAGATGGAACCGCGAGGGACTTTCGGTCCGCCAAGCCTGTCGCTGACTGGCACCCCCACGTCGAAAGACGCCCCGAGCAATGGTGTGTGCCGGGTCTTGGCCGATGCCGATGTCGGCTTGAAAGCGTTTAGTGATCCAAATGTGTTCAAGGCGTTTTCGCAGGCCAAGTTCAACATGAGTCCTGCCCTCTTTGCACCGACCACGTGGACGGGATCGACCGTTCTGTCCATCAACCCTTCGTCGGGCTACACCCCCTCGAGTCAGATGTTGTTTGGTGGTGCGCCGATGAAAATGCGGGTGTCAAGTGACTGTCTCGGCAATGGAAACGATCTATTTTTCAGCGGCACCATCCGACCTCCGATGGGTCGATGGGCACCTGGTCAAAGCGATTAGCTCTGATGTCGTATAAGTGTCTTGCGCCGTTGCCACACTGGTGACTCAATCGGGGCACATACCGCGTGGCGTCATGGGGCGAATTTGGCACTGGTGTGACACTGACAACCCAATGTGAAGGTTGTACGGTCATCTTCTCGTGGTCTGCTACACGTCGCCTGTCGGGCGGCTCTCGGGCTGCGGGTGGCAACACCGGACCAGGAGCGGGGCAACCATGCGGAACGAGATCAGCATCGACGGAACGGCACACGACTCGACCCGGGGGCGTTCCCAGGGTCGCTCCTACGGCCGAGGCCATCGCGTACGAGCAGTCGTCGCCGCCGTGTCGTTGACGGTGCTCGCCGGAGCGTGCTCGCCGTTGACCACGCTGTGGGGATGGGGCAACAACGGGTCGAGTCAGGTCGGCAACGGCGGATCGGGGTTGCAGCTCACACCCACCCACGTCGGCGGATCTGCGTGGCGGACGGTGAGCGAAGGCAACTGGAACGGGTGCGGGATCCGGCCGGATCAGACGCTGTGGTGCTGGGGCGGCAATACGAATGGTCAGGTCGGTGACGGCACGACCACGAATCGGCTCTATCCGGTCCAGATCGGCACGGCCACCTGGTCGTCGACGTCGGTTGGCTACGACCACTCCTGTGCCGTCCGCACCGACACGTCACTCTGGTGTTGGGGCACCGATAACGCTGGACAGGTCGGAGACGGCCAGTCGGGCTCGAATCAGTACGAGGTCTCCCCCAGTCAAGTGTGGTCGGCGTGGGGCAACGCCACGTGGTCATCCGTTTCGGCCGGTAACGGAACCTCCTGTGGGATCGGAACCGACAAGAGCCTGTGGTGTTGGGGGATCAACGACTACGGACAACTCGGAATCGGGGTGACGAGTGCGAACTCCATCAGCCCTAAGAAGGTGGGAACAGCGAGTTGGAAGAGCGTGTCGGCCGGGATGTGGTCGACGTGTGGCATCCGAACCGATGACACCGCATGGTGCTGGGGACGCAACCACGCCGGGCAACTCGGGAACGG
>CAZJAZ010000079.1:0-6863 GCA_964544305.1 uncultured Iamiaceae bacterium
ATCAAGCGCGTGCCGTGCCGCTTCAATGAGATCACGTGCCGCGTTGGCAAAGAGATCGGCGGGCTCGGTGGACCGAGGCGGTTCGGTCGCCTGGGAGAAATCGTCAAGGTCATCCCAGCCGCTGCCCCAGAGGTCGTCGTCAAAATTATCGTCGGATATCGGGTCTGCGGGGAGTGTGGTTTCCTTCTTCTTCGGCGCGGCCTTCTTCGCCGGTGCCTTTTTCTTTACTGCAGGCCTTGTCACCGCTGGTTTCTTCGCCGCTGGTTTCTTCGCTGCGGGCTTCTTTACTGCGGGCTTCTTGGCCGCTGGCTTCTTCTTTACTGGAGGGGCCATCAAACCGCTCGCTTTCTGTTCGACGTACGTTGGCGAGGTGGGGCGAATCGAATCCGCAAGACACCCGATGTCATCTTTGCCCCTTTGACCGTGCGTTTCTTTAATGCATCGGGCAAGGCCACCACTCGCCGGTACGCACCCACACGTATCAATAGCTCATCGCCCGACTTTGACAGTTCAATATCATCTTGTGTGGCAAACGGAAGCGCCACATCAAGTTCTGCTGAACCATCCGCAAACGTACGTACCCCGGGTAGATCACCCTCAACCAGCACAGCTTGTGCGTCAAGCCCCGCGTAGAGCACGTCACCCATGGTGCGAAGTCGCTCAATGCCAACAATTTCTTGATCGGACAGTGGCACTTCAAGGATCGGAAGCGGGTCAAAATCGACCCGAATCGATGAGAGATGCTCGGCCTGGAGTTCTTTCCACCGATCAAACCACGGGTCTTGCACCGTGTCAGGCAAAACCCGATTTACCACAACGGCGTCAATTCGATATCCAAACAGCGACAGGTAGGTGTAGGTGCGTCGCGCTTCGGCAACGACCATCTTCTCTGGGTTCACCACCAGGCGAATGCTGGTCGTGTCTGGATCAGACAAGATCTCACGCACACCATCGAGCTGCTCAAAAAAGCGCTGGCCGGAACCAAAGACTGCATCGTCAGCAATCGGGAGATTTGAGACACGCGAGAGAATCGGCCCGACGACCTTGTTCACTTTGCGACCAATAGGAAACACCCGCTCGAAGTACCAGGCAAGGATTTCTGGCAACGACAACAGGCGAATGGTTTCCGCGGTTGGGGCACAATCGACGACAACCACATCCCATTCACCCGACGCGACGTAGCTGTTGATATCGCTGAGCGCAAAAATTTCATCAAGGCCGGGCAGCATCGACAATTCTTCGGCACGAATTCCCTCGAGGCCTGCCCAGTCGAACACGTCCATGAGGTACGCCTGAATATCTGCCCAAGACTCTTCCATTCGATCCTGTGCATCGAGTTGCTGGCCCCAAAGCAGATCATTTCCACCAATCGGCACCGACATTGGCCCAAGTTCCACGTCATATGCATCGCTGAGCGAATGTGCGGGGTCTGTGGACAGCACAATCGTCTTGAGGCCCGCATCCGCACACTTGAGCGCGGTTGCGGCGGCCACACTTGTTTTCCCTACCCCGCCTTTTCCGGTGAAGAGCAACACCCGCGTCGCGGGTTCACTCACCTTTGGGCCGCCGCGTACAACGTTTCGATGCGCGCTTTGAGATCACGCAGTGCCGTATGGATGATGCGAATTTCTGCACGGTTCTTGACGATTGCAGGCAGCGGCACAACGAGTTCGACTTCAAGGTCGTAGTTGACATCGGTGCGCCCTGGCTCGCCTTCCACCGGATCGAAACGGTATGAACCGTCGAGCTTGGTGGTGAGTTCACCGGTCTCTAGTACCCACGAGATGCGGTCGGGTAGCCCGGCAAAGTCGTAGCGCAATGAGTACGTCGTGCTGCGCCCAAATGCCCCAACTCGAAATGTTGCAACCACCGGCAGGCCCTGCGCATCTCGTTCGTCAACCGTAACTTCTTTGAGTTCGGGCACCCACTCGGGGTACTGCTCAATGTCTTTGGCGACGTCCACGCAGAAGTCACGTGGCGCATCTACGACGAGTGTTTCATGTTGGAGCGAATGGTCGGCCATCGTGGATGCTCCTCGTGTGTCAACCGAATGCCGGACAACTCAACTTAGTCGGCTGAGGCGTCTGATTCGGAACGCTTCCGTCGGCGAAAGAGCTGATCGAAGTCGTCAGGATCCTCGTGATTCTCGGCAGCCCTTGATTTCAAGCCTGGCAACGAGGAATCAGGCTCGCGAGGTTGCGACGAGCCAATCGGGACAAACTCGCCAAATCGAGCGGCATACCAAACGATGAGACCGAGCCCAAACGTTGGGACCAAAATGCCAAACGCGAGCACGGTGAATGGTCGCACAAGCGCGGCGAGACACGCGATAACGGCTTGCCCAACGATCAGCAATCGGAATCGACGTGCAATGTCAGGTGGGGCCGCATCCACAAGCCAGATCATTCCTGCCATCGTGACTGTGTCATCACGGCTCCTGCCCGCCCCAACAACAAAACCCACCACGAAAAGAACCGCACCTGCAACAAAGAGCAATGCAGACCAGGCCAACGAGATTGCGGCGACGACCCCGAACGGGTGAATGATCGCGGCGAGTTGTACGACCGCGAACAACATCGTGATCGTCAAGCCACTGCGCAGCACACGCAACGTCGAATCAGTGTGTGTCAATCGACGGTCGCTCATGAAACGGCGTCGTCAATGGCGTGGCCCAACCGCTTTGCAAGCAAGTCGTAATCAAATGATGTCACCGAACGTTCGCGAGCATTGTCACCCAAAACGTTTCGCAGCATGGGTTCGAGTAGGAGGCGTCGCAACGCCCCGGTAGCAGACGCAACCGACGCCGGATCGTCAACGATCAAGCCGGTTTGCTCATGGACAACCGCGTCGGCGGACCCACCACTTCGACCCGCAACCTGGGCCACACCACACGCCGCAGCTTCAAGAAAAACAATGCCAAAGCCTTCTTGTTCTACCCCCACCCAACGATTGCGACACAACATTGCAAAAACGTCAGCCATACCGACAAATGCGGGGAGATCAGCATCGTCGATACGTCCAACCAAACGGACGGGCGCCTCATAGCGTTCAATGAGGTGTTGTAGCCGTTTGGTGTCACGACCGGTTCCCCCAATAGCCACCTGCAAACCAGGGAACTCCGCGACGAGCCGGGCACTCGCACGGACTAACACGTCCATGCCTTTGCGTGGCACGAGGCGAGAAACACTCACGATCAACGGATCGTGAGCTTGGAAACCCCAACGGTCCCGCGCCGCATTGGATACTGCACGTGTCAGCGGCGCAAATCGCTTGGTGTCGACGCCCGGTGGAATGTTCCACAACGGCAGCGACTGCCCAGCAACGCGTTGCGCTTCCGCACCGGGATACTCACCTGCCGCAATGATCAGCGACGCACCCGCGAGCACCGAGGCCATTTTCTTTTTGACGAGCCCCACTCGGGCTGGCACGGTGACTTCAGCTCCATGCACCACAATCCCATAGGGCATGGCCAGTTTGGGGCCAAGCGCACCAAGCGGCGCCAACGGGTCAAGAATCACCAGCTCCGCCCCGTGTTCCTTTGCGAGGTGGTCAATCTGTTTCCCAAGCTTGCTTGTTGGCAAGAGAACGCGCTCGTGCACGCGTTCCACACGAAAATCCTGTGCACGATCAAACTCCTCGGCGCCGGCAAAGGGCGTTGTCAACACACAAACGTCATCGGGATCCAAACGGCGCCACAGCTCATACAGGTACGACTGAATGCCACCGATTTTGGGTGGAAAATCGTTTGTGACCAAGAGATGTCGTGCCATGGGCAATGCGGTTTCAGCCGAGTGATTCGCGCATATCGAGAATCTCTTTGAGGATCTCAACACATCGTTCACATGGCGGCAATGTCTTTGGATCCCTGCTCGGCACAAATACCGTGCCGCACAACGCTTCAACGGGCGTTCCCTCGACATACGCGGCCGTGACAATCGCGTCAGCGTCGGCATGATTTTCGCGGCTCACCACGTGGGCGACCTTGGGCGGCTCACGCTCGGTGAGCGGATCAGCGACTGCCGGTTCAATCAACGTGTCAGACATGACTCGTCAGCTTGGCTCTTCGAACGACGCATCATTCACGTCGTCTTGGTTAACGACTTCAACCTCTGCACCAGGGCCGCACCAACGACACATCACAGATTCAATGGTCTCGTCAAGAACCTGCGAATCTTCGATGGTCAATTCTCCACCGACCGAGAAGTGGTGGAACGCTCGGGTCCGAAGGGACGAGGTCACGTCAAATCGGGTGAGATTTCCACACGCGGTGCAACGGTAGCGATTCACGTCTCTAGAGTACCGACCACAGCGCCTTTCCAGTGAAGCGATACCTCGCCACGGTAACGTCTGTGGCGTGCGAGAAGCGTTCGCGTTCTTCTATTCGAAGGTCATGCTTGAGACCTTGGTCATTGTTGGTGTCGTCGCGCTCGTATTGTCACGCCTTCGACGCCGACTGCGGGTCAATCCTGATCAGCCCAACCGTGCGCCGCTGGCATGGCTTGTTGCACTCACCAAAGATGCACGACTGCATCGACGTTTTCGACGTCTTGCTGCCCGAGCTCGAGCGGCAAGCCGAGGCGGTCCTCGGCATCGCCGACGCATGGCACGTTCGTCGTCACAGCGACTTTGTATCGACCTCGAACACACAGTCATCGACCTCGACGAACAACTCATCGAAGCAACCACACTCGATTTTGATGCAAAGAGTCGTGAGATCAAACGCATTTGCGCCGATGCTGAACGAGTTGACGGGGCACTTGAGCGTCTTGAGAAACTCATCACACATGAAGGATCCGCCTCATCGAGCGCTGGGGCAATTGATCCCATCAACGACCTACTTGAACGACTCGATCAACTCGAAGTGAAGTCGACCACAAACACACAAGGCCTGATCGACGCCACCGCTTCACCTCAAAGCGCGTTCGAAGTCACCGCCAACGCCCTAGATTCACAATCATGATCTCGGCATTTGTTTTCATCGACGCCAGGCCCGACCGCATCGCTGCCCTTGCAAGCGAGATCGCCGACATCGACGGCGTCGCCGAGGTGTACTCGGTGGCTGGCGAAGCCGACATTGTTGTCATTGTTCGTGTTCCCCAACACGAACAACTTGCAGAGGTTGTGACCGGACGCATTGCTCAACTCGACGGCATAGTTTCAACAACGTCGATGGTTGCCTATCGGGCCTATTCGCGTCACGACCTCGACGCCATGTTCAGCCTGGGTGAGGCCTAAAAGCTCAGGTTTTGCCCGCGACATGATTTGACACGGCGATAAGGCGATCAAGCACGCCGAGCGCGCGACCATCATCGATGACGTCCCCCGCCAATTTCAAGCCCTCTTCGATCGTTGCTGCGCGCTCCGCGACCATGAGCGCGGCTGCCGCATTGAGGGTGACGACGTCTCGATGTGCGCCCCGTGTCCCGTCAAGCACTGTGCGTACTGCCGTCGCATTCGACGCGGCATCCGAACCACGCAGCACCTCCGGCGCTACAGGTGCAATACCAAGTTCGCGTGGATCAATCGACCAATTTGAAATCGAACCGTCACGGAGTTCGGTCACTGACGTTGTTGTCGTCGTTGTGATCTCATCCAAGCCATCGTCCCCATGCACGATCATGGCCCGATGTGATCCTCGATGCGCGAGCACTCCGAGGATGCGTTCAGCCATCGATGCGTCGGCCAATCCAATGAGGTGGCGTTGTACACGACCCGGGTTCGTCAGTGGGCCGAGGACATTAAAGGACGTAGGCACTCCAAGTTCGCGTCTCGGGGGTCCAGCATGACGAAAAGCCGGATGAAAGCGTGGCGCAAAGCAAAAACCCATGCCGGCTTCGTCGACACAGCGTGCAACTTCATGCGGACCAAGATCAATCACCACGCCCAACGCTTCTAATACGTCGGCAGTCCCACATGACGACGATGCGGCACGATTGCCATGCTTACAAACTTTGACCCCGGCCCCGGCCACAACAAATGCGGCAATCGTCGACACGTTGATGGTGTGCGCGCCATCGCCCCCTGTACCCACAACGTCGATCGTGTTCGCCGCGTCGTCAAGTTCAACGGTGGCTGCGACATCGAGCATTGCGGCGACTAGGCCACCAAGTTCTTCGGTGGTTTCACCTTTCATGCGCAATGCGATCATGAAGCCGGCAATCTGTGCGGGGGTTGCATTTCCCGCCAAAATTTCACTCATTGCCGCTTTGGCGGTAGCTGATTCGAGATCGTTTCTCGTTGTGAGCGCGCCAAGAATTTCACGCCAACCAAGAAACGGGGAATTCATTTGCGTTGCCACGACCCTGCAATCTACTCGGATGCTCTCAAGCGGATGACGCAACCTTTTTTCGACCGGTAAATCGCTGCCAAACATGATCTATGGCTGCTGCCGCAAGGAGAACAACGACAACTTCAACTCCCGCCCGGTAACGCGTCTCACCAAAGGTGATTGCCACGACGGTCATGGTCAGCACCACTTCAAGGACAAGAGGGGCGAGCATCATTCTGCGGCGTCGCCAAACCCACACACCAATCAACGACGCAAGGCTAAGTATCCAAAACATCCATTGTGCGATGTCCACGAGTGCTCGGGGGCGATTATTGATGTAGGCGTCTTGGCTTACTTGTGCGGTTGGATTCCAGAGTCCAACGGTTCGACCTTCACGGGCAAGCACAACTGTTGGAACTTGACGCGTGTGTGATGACAGATACCGGACCGTTCGTTTGATGAACACTTGGGAATCAATGGACTGGTCTTTGCGTTCTCTCAAAGGAGGGGGTTCATTCAAATGTGTACTTGGGAGTGTGCCACCCGGCCCCATGCGACGAATCGCAATGAAACTTTTTGCGTACGCCGCACGTTG
>CAZJAZ010000080.1:0-3250 GCA_964544305.1 uncultured Iamiaceae bacterium
ATGCGGAACTTCCTCGCACCGGTCCACGCGTGCGCATTTCGACCGGTGGCGTTCTTGGGTTGGCACTCAGCATGTTGGGTGCCATGATTCTCATTGCGACACGTCGCCGAAGTACCCGCCGATGCTAAAAAGAGCGACCCATTTGTACGGCCACTAACCTGCAGTCAATTCCGTCGACGAATTGAGGTCAACATGAGTGACGAGCGTGCCACGATCGAAGATTTTCTTCTGGAAGAGCGTACGTTTGCACCGCCTCAAGCGGCACAAGACCGTTCACTTTGGATCGCCGATGGCATTGATGCTGCCGCCACCGCCGGGTCCGAGGCATTCTGGGCAGGGCAAGCGCAACGGCTCCTTACCTGGCAGAAACCGTTCACACAGACCCTTGATTGGCAGTTACCCAACGCGCGTTGGTTCGCAGATGGAACCCTCAATGTTGCGCAAAACTGTCTTGATCGACACGTCGATGCAGGATTTGGGGACCGGGTTGCGTACCACTGGGAAGGCGAACCTGGTGATACGCGCACCATTACGTATGCCCAGTTGCGTGATGAAGTTGCCAAGTTTGCCAATGTGCTCAAGCGCCTCGGCGTCCAGCGTGGCGATCGTGTGGCGGTGTATTTGCCGATGATTCCCGAGTTGCCGGTCACGATGTTGGCGTGTGCGCGCATCGGTGCGGTGCATTCGGTGGTGTTCGGCGGATTTTCGGCTGATGCTCTCGCGGATCGGATCAACGACTCCGATTGCAAGGTCCTGGTCACTGCTGACGGTGGATGGCGGCGGGGCAAACCGGCGCTACTCAAGCCCGCGGCGGACGACGCTCTCACAAAAACCACCACCATTACTGATGTGGTGGTGGTGCAACGCACCGGTGCCTCCGGGGACGACACGCCGATTCCCATGACCCAAGGACGTGACCACTGGTATCACGACGTCATGGCTGAAGCGTCCACCGATTGTCCGTGTGAAGAAATGGGCGCGGAAGACTTGTTGTATTTGTTGTACACGTCAGGTACTACCGCCAAACCCAAAGGGGTCATGCACACTACCGGCGGCTACCTGACCCAAATTGCGTTCACGCACAAATACGTTTTTGACGTGCACCCCGACGATGTCTATTGGTGCGCCGCCGACGTGGGTTGGGTCACCGGCCACTCTTACATTGTGTATGGGCCTTTAGCGAACGGGGTTACGTCGGTGATGTACGAAGGAACTCCCGACACCCCTGCCAAAGATCGGTTCTGGGACATCATTGAGCGCTACAAAGTCAACGTGCTCTACACCGCACCGACGGCAATCCGTACGTTCATGAAGTGGGGCACAAATGAGCCCGCCAAGCATGATCTTTCGTCTTTGCGGACGCTCGGATCGGTCGGTGAACCCATCAACCCGGAAGCGTGGATCTGGTATAACGAAAACATTGGCGGCGGAAGTTGTCCGATTGTTGACACCTGGTGGCAAACCGAAACCGGGGGGATCATGGTGACGCCAATTCCCGGTGTGACGACAACTAAACCGGGATCCGCGACCTTCCCGTTGCCAGGCATTGACGTCGAACTGGTTGACGAAGCGGGCCAAAAGGTAGAACGCGGCGGCGGCTATTTGACGATTACCAAGCCTTGGCCGTCAATGTTGCGCGGAGTATGGGGAGACCCACAGCGCTTCTATGACACGTACTGGTCCAAATATCCGGGTCGGTATTTTGCGGGGGATGGCGCCAAGATCGACGAAGACGGCTACATCTGGGTGATTGGACGAGTCGACGATGTCATGAACGTGTCGGGGCACCGCATCTCCACCACCGAGGTTGAATCCGCGCTCGTTGACGATCCGCGAGTCGCGGAGGCCGCGGTTGTTGGCGCCACCGATGCGACAACGGGCCAAGCGATCATCGCCTTTGTCACGGTCAAAGGTGCCACCGAGTGGACCGAAACGCTCGGTGAAGAACTTCGCTCGCATGTCGCCGACAAGATCGGCAAGATCTCGCGGCCCAAGACGGTGGTATTCACCGATGATCTGCCCAAGACTCGTTCGGGCAAGATCATGCGTCGCTTGTTGCGTGACGTGGCGGAAGGGCGTGATCTTGGCGACACCACCACCTTGGCCGACCCTGGTGTCGTCGAAGAGATCCGTCGCCGCGCCGAAGGCGGATGACCCACGCTCGGCCTCTACCCTTGACTCGTGGCTTTCCCTTCGAACTGGCAGTGGCGTAACACAATCGACGAGCCAGGTAACTGCGCCATCTTTGACCTTGATGGGGTCCTCGCGGATGCGAATCAACGCCAGCATTTCCTTGAATGGCCCCGACGCGACTGGGGCGGCTTTTTTCGTGCCGCAGCCGACGACACGATCTTGGATGACACCGCGCAACTCCTGCACATCTTGGGCACAACGCTGCAAACCGTGCTGCTTACCGCACGGCCGATCAACATTCGCCCACAAACGCTCACGTGGCTTGACGAACACGCCATTGCGTACGACTTACTTGTGATGCGCCCTGATCACGACCGGCGGCCGTCGTCGGTGTTCAAACGCGACATGCTCAACGACTTGCGTGCAATCGGATTCATGCCACAAATCAGCTTCGAAGACGACATCCGCAATGTCGAAATGTTCCGCAACCAAGGCGTCCCTTGCGTCTATATCCACTCGGGCTACTACGACTGATCGTTGACGCAACCAGACCAATCCCGCCGGTGTCTTGCCCGATGACCCGCCAGTTCGCAGCTTTGAGCAACGGGACAATGGTCGAATCGTTGCGTGCGATCACACACGTTGTGCCTTCACGATTGATCTGTGCCACGCCTGCTGCGGCCTGCGCTGTCGTACCGGTAAACCAGTCATTTTGTGCGTAACCGGCTAAGCCAAACAGATCGTTTCGGCCATCTGCCGATACGGGAACATCTGGGCGTGTGGCAATGATGAAGCCGCCCATATCAGACTTGTTGCGCAGCTGGCAGTGCGCGGGTAGGGCCGCGATCGGACCTGCCGCAATACCCGGGCCGGGTTTGTTCGTTCTCGGCACCGCAACCACCGCAGCCACGATTCCACAAACAAAGAGCGCAATCGCACCGATTCGAGCAAGGTCACCTCTGTGAGCCAGGGCTGATTTGGTACGTCCTGCCATTGGGGAGATCACTATCGCGGTGACGATCATAAAAAACGGCGCGTTACGAATTGCATCAACGGCGAGCAATGCGCCGACAACCCACGGAAGTAACAGTGCGAATCGAATCCGTTGACGGTTCGC
>CAZJAZ010000080.1:3350-6842 GCA_964544305.1 uncultured Iamiaceae bacterium
AGCCTAGAAGCTCGGCGATCTCGATCTGAGCGAAGCGTCACATACCGGCAAGAACCCAGCTTTATCTCGTCCCCGTAGAATCATGGTCAACAAGTGGAATGTATTGTCCACGCAAGGAGCCTGTGATGCGCAACAACATCAAAACCGTAATTTTGCTCGCCGGCCTCGGCGGGTTGATGATCGGAATCGGCAGCTTTTGGGGCCAAGGCGGCGCCATCATTGGCCTGGTCATTGGTCTGGTTTTTGTGGGCGGCTCGTACTGGTTCAGCGACAAGCTCGCCATCAAAGCGGCCCGTGCGAAACCCGTCACCGAAGCAGAAATGCCCCAGTATTACGCGGTTGTTCGAGACTTGGCGGCACGCGCCGACATGCCCATGCCCAAGTTGTATGTCAGCCCTGAACCGCAGCCCAACGCGTTCGCCACCGGACGCAGCCCAAACCATGCGGCAGTTGCGGTCACCCAAGGAATCTTGCAGGTGTTGACCTGGGACGAGCTGCGCGGCGTGCTCGCCCATGAGATCAGCCACGTCAAGAATCGCGACATTCTGATCTCGTCAGTCGCGGCTGCGGTTGCCATGGGCATCACGTTCGTTGCCCGCATGGCCATGTGGGGAGGCATGCTCTTTGGCGGGAGCCGTGACAACAATGGCGGGCTCATTGGGCTGCTCGCCATGTCGATTCTCGCCCCGCTCGCTGCGGTGATGCTCCAGATGGCATTGAGTCGGAGCCGCGAGTTCGAAGCAGATCACGATGGGGCGCAACTGCTCGGATCAGGTGAGTCACTTGCGCAAGCACTTGCCAAGATCGAGAGCTATGCCAGGCAGGTACCGATGGATATTGATCCGGCCCAGGCAACTGCGTACATCATCAATCCGTTTACGGGACGCAAAGTGCAGTTCGCAAACATGTTCTCGTCGCATCCGCCCACCGAAGAGCGGATCAAGCGCTTGCGGAACATGTCATCGCGTAGCCCGATCTCCGGCCAATACTGATTCAGCCCGATTGTCTTCCCTTGAGGTTTTGGGTGCGTTTTTGGAACCTGCAGGTTCCAAAAACGCACCCAAAACCTCAAGATGTGAACGCAAATCGGCTAGTCGCGGAAGTTCTCGAACTGCAGCGGCACTCCAAAGTCACTCTCACGTAATTCTGCGATCACAGCTTGCAGGTCGTCACGCTTTTTCCCGCTCACACGAAGTTGATCACCCTGGGTTTGCGACTGTACGCCTTTGAGTCCAAGACCCTTGATGAACTTGTTGAGTTCTCGGGCTTTGTCTGATGAAATCCCCGCGGTAAGTGTCACCACCTGACGAGCGCTTGCCCCGCTTGCTTCTTCAACTTTGCCGTAATCAAGCGATTTGAGTGACACCTTGCGTTTCACAAACTTCTCTTCAAGTACTTGGCGTAGTGCTTTGAGGCGATCTTCTGAAACCGCCCGCAACGTAATGGTGTGCCCGTCGAGTTCGATCGACGCGTTCGCATTCTTAAAGTCGAATCGGTTCGTCACTTCACGGGTGGCTTGATCAACCGCGTTGCGAACTTCTTGCAGATCGACTTCGGAAACAACATCGAAGGTTGGCATGGTCAACCAGGTTACCCCGATACTGATGGGACGCCCCGACGTGGTACTTGACTACACTGGCGCTTCACATATCGGATCGGTACCCAAGTGGCCAACGGGGACTGGCTGTAAACCAGTTGCATTATGCTTCGGAGGTTCGAATCCTTCCCGGTCCACCATTCCTCTGAGCGGCACTCAGCTTGGCGATTGTTCGGGCTGCTCGTCGGCAGTGTCCGACGATGTACTTTCGCCCGGTCCGATGAGGCTCATCGCTCCGGTCAGTTCTTCAACTCGTGCCCAGGCAACGATGTCGTCGGAGTTGGTCAGCAAAATGACCTGTGGGGAACCGTCTTGGTCGGCGAGTGTCTGCAAAAGTGCGGGGCGCACGTCGGGCCCCATGGTTCCAAAAGGCTCATCCAAAATGATGGGAAAGGATTCGTCGTTCTGACCAAGATGACGTGCTTTGGCGAGACGGGCCAATAACGATTCAACGAGTTCTGCTGCCTCGCCAGGGGCGCGTGAGGCCACGATCGAATCCGATGCGCCCTGGTTGGCGGCGGCTTTACCCGATGCGTAGGCCGCGGATGCTTCGATTGCGGCACGATTTTCGAGGGCCCATTCAACGGTGACGTCACCGGCTGTGGTGTGCCAACGATTCAGTGCGTCGTCAAGGTCGGCTTGGACTGCCGCATGGTGTCGACGTTGATGCTCCGAATTGACGTAGCCGTCGATGCGGTCGAGTTGGTAGCTGAGATATGAATCTGAACCGGATTCGCCGAGTGCATCTTTGAGTTGCTTGTTGTAATAGGCGACGCGTGCACGAAACACGAATGCGATGATCGTGGCGAGCGCGGCAACACACAGCAGCAAGATTGCCAGTGTGTTCGAAATGGTGACGGCAACTCCGGACGCGGCGATGCTTGCAATACCGACACCAATCGCAAGGAGCCTGCTCCGGTCGGCTTGTCCGAGCGCCGCATCGTGAGCGTGGTAGTTCTTGTCGATGCGGGCGGTGAGGTCATGGTCTTCGACCTCGGTTTCTGGGGCCTGGTCGTCAACGGCTTGGCGGGCAATCTGGACACGCTGGGCATCAGACCACAATTGTTTCTGGTCGATCCGACCGAGCCGACCAATGAGCTGTTGACTTTGTCCGCTTGCGACGAGGTCGTTTGGTCCGATACGCGAGAGACGTCGGGCGCTCACTGCATCGAGGCCAAAGGTGGCGAGCAGGTCGACGTCACCGTTCGCGGTGGTGAACTCGTCAGAAACATCTTTCCCAGTGGCCGATTCGACAACGCGGTGGGGGCCTTCATTGGGTCGGAAGATGGTGAGGGCTCGCCCACTGTCACTGACCAACTCGAGGTGGGTGCCTGAGCGATGCGATCCGAGGCCTCCGAGGAGTTCTTGGATCATTGATTCCCGAGTTTTTGAGCCGACGCCGGTAACGACGGTCAGGTGTGGGTGGAATGACACATTGAGTGTTCGACCTTGGGCTTCGACCGCCAAACGGACAAATCTCATCGCTTCCGAATCGGCAGCGATGAGTCAGCCTTGAGCCAAAAGTCCTAGTCGCAGCTTTTCTTGGTGCCGTGCGAGTTTGTGACTTGGCCTGAAACAATGTGGGGGCCTAGCATGTTCGGTCCGTCCGCCTTCGGGCAGACGGCACGTTTGACGCCCCCTTAGCTCAGTCGGCAGAGCGTTTCCATGGTAAGGAAAAGGTCGTCGGTTCGATTCCGACAGGGGGCTCGTAGCCAATTTGGCGACGTAGCTCAGTTGGTGAGAGCGCTCGGCTCATAATCGAGAGGTCGTGGGTTCGAATCCCACCGTCGCTACGCAACATCCCATATCCCGGTCTTCCGTTTGGAAGCCCAAGAAACATCCCTGAAAGGCCCATTGTTATGGCGAAGGAAAAGTTTGAGCGTAATAAGCCGCAT
>CAZJAZ010000081.1:0-6729 GCA_964544305.1 uncultured Iamiaceae bacterium
GCGGGGGCTGGTTATTTGTCACTGGCGATCTTTGGCTTGTTGCATCATGCGCCCGCGTTATCTGCGGGTTTTACGACGGGTCGGATCGGTGCGACCGCGTTGTCGTTGGGGCTCACGAGCGGGCTGATGGTGTGGCTCAAGGTGCCCCATCCCCCGGCGGGGGCAACGACGTTGATTGTGTCGCTTGGCATTTTGCATGAGCCCGGCCACATTGCGGTGTTGATGTTTGCCGTGTACCTGCTGGTCACCCAGGGCATCGTGATCAATCGTTTGGCCGGGATCGATTATCCGTTGTGGTCGCCTCGGCCACCTGCGGGCGACTCGAAGGGTTAGCTGGCCATGGCGGTTGCGGATGATCCGGGCGTCGCATGCAAGACGGCGATCATCCGCATGTGAGATCGAACTTCTCGAGCCGTGAGACGCCGCGACGGCTCACATCATTTGTGAGGCAGTTGTTGGCGTTTCCAGGCATCGACAACAACGATTGCTGGGCCGATGATGAAACCAGCAAGCAAAAGGGGCCGACTATGGACTGCCAAAGCAACGACCAAAATGATGGCCGTCACGAGCGAACCGACCGCTGCAACTTTTAGCGGGCGCGCCAGATTCTGAAGCCGAATTGGCTGTTCTGGATCTTTCACCGCCGGCGTAACGATCAAGGCCAAGCCAATCGCCGCCGTGGTGGCAAGTTGTGAGAGGGCCCTATTTCGGCCGAATACAACGCCAAGCATTATGAGCGCCCAAATGCCCGAAATAACAATCCGTACTTTTCTCTTCTGAGCTGAAGTTGGCACTGTCATCAACGGTACCTCTTGATCTTGAGGGGAACCCCTGTGGAAACCGGGCCTATTCGTATGTGAGCTGCCGATTGGCTTGCCCGACGTTGATGTTCTCACGGTGGCCGATGAGCGGGTTGCCCTACCAACGACGAACTCTCACGTTTGCTCGCGGTACAGCCCGAATCTCGTCAGATGTTGCCATTCATCTGCTAATTGCGTGGTTGTGTGACCATGCTCCATGCTCTTGTAGACACCGGAGCCGTTCTTGTCGATGTTGTCTGGATGGAACGTTGACCAATGTCCACACATGGGACATTCAAGTCCGGTAAGAAGGGGCCGTAGAAGGTGAAACGCTCCCATACGGTCCACGAGGTAAAGACTATCCGCCTCGATCTCATTCGAATTGGCCTTTATTTGTTGTCTCGGGACAACAGCATGGTCGCCCGCAAGGTGTAAGTACTCTACGAGGTTTGTCTGATTGATTGAATCCCATTTGGTTGAAAGCACCCTGATCAATCGATAGTCGACGATGAATTCGGCGCCTTCGTAGACGGTCGACAGATCCTCCCAACTTTCGGCTTCGACCGTTCGCAACTCGGCTGGCCCCAATTCTCGAAGGTGCGCTTTATCTCGTCGGCGCGCCGTGAGTCGATCACAAGCATCAAGCACGTCCTTTCGCCGGAGAAACCTAAAAACCTCGACAAATGGATGGTTATCTGGGAGTCCACCAAATGCCTTCATCTGTGAAGTCTTGTTGAGAATATCGCGCCAATCTCCCAGGCCAAATCCACTTTGACCTGGCCCAAGTCGCTTCGCGATGTCTTCTACCGAAGGGACCTTGATTTCCGCCGCTCTCGCTGAGACGAGCGCCATGATCGCCAAGTATGAAAGAAGTACTTCGAAAGCGTGTAGCACGGCTTCCATTTCTTTTCCGCCACCTCGGGCGGCCTCAGCCGCACGCCACCTGTAGGCAACTGGGAGTGGATACCGCCGCGAAACCCGGATGGTGAGGTTGTCGAGTTCAGTTGCGGCCTCCGCCCGCTGCCTCAGCAATGTTGACTCACCAATCAGGCTCATTCTCGCAGCCGCGAGATCTTCGCCTTCAAGTACCGATGAGATGAGATCAGAAGCCTCAGTTCGCAATTGTTTGAACGTCATGACAGCGGACTGAACCTCTGCGAGGGCTTGGAGAAAATCAGCGTCGGGTTTGGGCATTCTGACCGTCAACAGCTCGCGCGGGCTCACGTGCGAAATCATGCCGACGAAACTTGAGCTCATCTGGGAGCTGCATCTCGTTGACGTCAAGAACCGTTCGATGTAAAGCCGTTCCGCAGGCTCGATTGGCTGTTTGGGCCGAAGTACGACAATGTTGTGGCCAATACGTAATGGCAAATCGTCTTCCGTCATCGAGGCCACAACCAGCGGATTTCCAGGGTCGGTCACTGTTCTCACTGCGATGTCCCCCGCGTTTACTTCTCGTTCGTCGTCGGAAGACACCCACTCATTGCAACTTTCCCGATTAAAGCCGCCCCGCTGCACCATTCGTCCGGACAGCAGAGGCACGAGGCCATCCCCGGGTTCCTTCGATGCGTCAACCGATTTACCCGGTGGCCGGCCCCGAATTAGCTCGAACACGTCTGCGAGCGGTATTACGTCGCCCAGGTCGGTGAGGCCTCCGATTCTCTGCTGGCGGCGGGGGTCGAGCTGTGCGGGAAGGAAGCCGACGGAGTGATCGACCGGTGAGGGGGTTGAGAACCCGTTGTCCGACGGCTTCTTGCGACTGCCAAGGAGGGAGCGGAGTTCCTCGGCAAGCTCGATGGCAGGGACATTCGGGGAACACGAGAGGAACGCCACCCGGGAGCGCTTGACCGGGTCGAACTTGACGAGACAACACCGCACCCCAATGCTGACCCCTTCGAATAGGTCAGCGCCCGAAAGTTCGACAACAGCGGAGATTGGACGAACCCTCGTGACTTGGTCAAGCGACCTCTTCGAACGCGATCCTCCAACAAATTTTGCCAGGAACAGAGCAACGATTGGCGTTGCAGTCGGTAATGCTGACGCAAGGTTGCATAAGGCAACTTCGCTGGAATCTGACGCATTTCCCGAGATGCGAAGGCCGAGTGGCGGGATCAGCACTGGTGTGGAACCGTCGGGAAGTCTCGTGTCGAGGAACTGCTGCAGTTCTCCGGGATCTTCCGAGAGGATCGTATCAATTGGAACCTGGATCACTGAGTCCGGAGACGCGCCGGTGAGCGTCGGAACAAGCGTGCTGTTTCCGCCGTCCGCGCCCTCCCGCTCGGGTTGGGCGCAGCAAACGATTGTCGGGGTGCGGTCAATGGCCAATGCCTGGATGAGTTCGCTTATTCCACCATCGTCGGTGCTCATGCTTCCTCCTCATTGGTCGGACGCGGGGATTGTAGGTCGCAGCGGCGATGAGGACAGCGGGAACATATCGAAAGCCGTCCACGGCTAGCCTTGAAAGCCATGCGTGGGGAGACCATGGGGTGACGATCAAGAAGGCGCTCAGCGAGTCCGACATTTGCGACCGCTTCATCTCGCCTGCGCTCACTGGCGCCGGATGGAAAGTGAATCAGTGGCGCCGCGAGTACGGGTTCACCGACGGCAAGATCATCGTGCGCGGCAAACTCGTCGCTCGGGGCAAGCGCAAACGGGCCGACTATCTGCTCTTTCACACGCCGGACCTACCGATCGCTCTGATCGAGGCGAAGGACAACACCCACACGGTGGGCGCAGGCATGCAACAGGCACTTGCCTACGCGGAGACGCTGCAAGTGCCCTTCGTGTTCTCCTCCAACGGCGACGGCTTCGTGTTCCACGATCGCACCGACACGTATCCCACAGTCGAGCAGCATCTCGCCCTCGACGAGTTCCCGTCTCCCGATGAGCTGTTCGCCCACTACCGGCAATGGCGGGGCCTGGAAGAGCGGGCCGATGCGCTGGTCACCAGTGCGAACCACGTCGAGACGGGTGGCAAGGACGCCCGCTACTACCAGCAGCTTGCGATCAACCGCACCGTCGAGGCGGTGGCCCGCGGCGACAAGCGGCTCTTGCTCGTAATGGCCACCGGTACGGGCAAGACGTTCACGGCGTTCAACATCATCTGGCGACTCTGGAAGACCAAGACGGTGAAACGGGTGTTGTTCTTGGCTGATCGCAACATCCTCGTGGACCAGACCATCCAGAATGACTTCCGCCCTTTCGGCGATGCGATGACCAAGCTCACCCGCAAACTCGTCGACGACACCGGTCGGGTCGACACGTCCTATGAGATCTACCTCGCGCTCTACCAGGCGATCATGGGATCCGAGGGCAAAGAACCCGTCTACGACAAGTTCCCGAAGGACTTCTTCGATCTGATCGTGATCGACGAGTGTCACCGGGGTTCCGCGGCGGAGGATTCCGCGTGGCGGGAGGTGCTCGACTATTTCGACGGCGCGATCCAGCTCGGCATGACCGCCACCCCGAAGGAGACGAAGTACGTCTCGAACATGCACTATTTCGGCGAGCCGGTCTATACGTATTCGCTCAAGCAGGGCATCGAGGACGGCTTTCTCGCCCCGTACAAGGTGGTGCGTGTCGACTTGGATCACGACCTGTTGGGGTGGCGGCCCGAGGAGGGCCAGGTCGATGATGCCGGCGAGGTGATCGAGGATCGGATCTACAACGCGAAGGATTTCGACCGCGACATCGTCTTTCCCCAGCGAGACAAGCTGGTGGCCGAACGGATCAGCTCGTTTCTGCACGGCACCGATCCGATGGACAAGACGATCGTGTTCTGTCAGAGCATCGACCACGCGGAGCGGATGCGTCAGGCGTTGGTGAACGTGCCGGAGAACGCGCCGCTCGTGCAGGCCGATCACCGTTACGTGATGCGGATCACCGGGGACAACGACGAGGGCAAAGCCCAGCTCGACAATTTCATCGACCCGAAGCGCCCGTACCCGGTGATCGCCACCACGTCGAAGCTGATGACGACCGGCGTCGACGCGCAGACCTGCCAGGTGATCGCGCTCGATCAGCGGATCCAGTCGCTCACCGAGTTCAAACAGATCATCGGCCGGGGCACTCGGCTGCGCCCCGATTATGGCAAGTACTTCTTCACGATTCTCGATTTTCGCAAAGCCACCGAGCTGTTCGCCGACCCCGATTGGGACGGCCCGCCGATCCAGGTTTACAACGTACCCGAGGGCGAAGACGATGTCGTCCCACCCGAGGTTCCCGACGAACACGACGCGGATGAACCCATCGAGGAAGTCCTTCAGGATCCCGATCACATCGCCGGCCACATCGTCGACCACAGCGAAGATGAAGCAGACGACCGTCATGTCTATGTGGTGAGTGGCGTGACCTTCACGGTGATCGCCGAGCGGGTCCAGTACTACGACCGTGACGGCAAGCTCATCACCGAGTCGTTGCGCGACTACACCCGCCGGACCGTCCAAGGTGAGTTCGCCACTTTGGATGAGTTTCTCAAGCGGTGGAAGGCGGCAGACCGTAAGCAGGCCATCGTCGATGAGCTGCTCGAGCACGGTGTGCTGCTCGGGGCACTGGAAGATGCTTCGGGCAAGGACCTCGACCCGTTCGATCTGATCTGTCATGTCGCGTTCGACCAGCCGGCGCTCACCCGGGCCGAACGGGCCGACAACGTCCGCAAGCGTGACGTGTTCACCAAGTACGGCGACCAAGCGCGTGAGGTGATTGCGGCGCTGCTCGACAAGTACGCCGATCAGGGCCCCGATGCGCTCGGAGAGATCGAGGTGCTCAAGCTCGACCCGCTGCGCGACCTTGGCACCCCGGTCGAGATCGTCGCACGGTTCGGGGGCAGAGACCGCTACCTGCAAGCGCTGCGGGAGATCAACGCCGCGCTGTACGAGACCGCCTGAGCTGGAGCCACCTTGTCGCTTTCAACCACGATCAAGTCCATCCAGGACATCATGCGCAAGGACGCCGGGGTGGATGGCGACGCGCAACGCATCGGCCAGCTCGGCTGGATGTTGTTCTTCAAGATTTTCAGCGACTCGGAGATCGAGACCGAGCTGGAAGACGACCACTATGAGTCGCCGGTGCCGCCGCATCTGCGCTGGAACGCCTGGGCGAATGAGGATCTGGTCGGCACCGACGCGCCGACCGGCGACGATTTGCTCACCCTCGTCGACAACGATCTGTTCCCCGAACTCAAAGATCTGAACGTCGCGCAGTTCTCCGGCAAGGCCCGCCAACGTGCCGAGCTGGTCCAGAGTGCCTTCGAGGGTGCCTACAACTACATGAAGTCGGGCACTCTGCTGCGCCAGGTGATCAACAAGATCAACCACGACATCGACTTCAATGCGTCCAAGACCCGGCATCTCTTCGGCGACATCTACGAACAGATCCTCCGAGACCTCCAGAGTGCGGGCAACGCGGGCGAGTTCTACACGCCTCGGGCGGCGACGCAGTTCGCGGTCGACATGGTCGCCCCGCGTCTGGGTGAGGTGGTGCTCGACCCGGCGTGTGGCACCGGCGGGTTCCTCACCGCCGCGTTCGAACACCTGCGCCCACAGGCCGACACCGCGGAGCACCTCGCCGAGGTGAAAGCGAACATCCGTGGCGTGGAGAAGAAAGCGCTACCGCACCTGCTGGGCACGACGAACCTGATGGTGCACGGCATCGAAGTGCCCCACATCCGTCACGGCAACACGCTCGCCCGGCCCCTGCGCGATTACGGCCCCAGAGACCAGGTGGACGTGATCGTCACCAATCCGCCCTTCGGTGGCATGGAAGAGGACGGGATCGAGAACAACTTCCCGGCCGAGTTCCGCACCCGGGAAACCGCCGACCTCTTCCTCGTGCTGGTCATGGAACTGCTGCGTGACGGTGGCCGGGCTGCGATCGTGCTGCCGGACGGCACGCTGTTCGGTGAAGGGATCAAGACCCGCATCAAGGAGCG
>CAZJAZ010000082.1:0-6059 GCA_964544305.1 uncultured Iamiaceae bacterium
AATCGAACTCGCACTCGATCATCGTTACGGCGGCCTGTTCGCCCTCGTAGGTGAATATGACCGAGCGCTTGACCCTATTGAGGCGGCCAATCGTTGTCAGCAAGCGATCTCGCCGCTCTTGGCCGGTAGCCCGATCGCGCAAGTGCTCCATGCCACACCGCGCCCGCTTTTGGCTGATGCTCCAGGCGATGTTCCTCGCACGCTCGATGATGAACGACGGTTTTTGCAGCTTTATTTTGTCGAGGAATCGGCAATTGACTGTTGGGATGAGTGGATGCCACAAGTGGAGCGCGCGTACGCCCAGCTTGAGGGAATCAATGTGGTATGGGCCTCGCCGTTTCGACCAACCGTTGTTGGAACCGATCGCTATACCGATGAACTGTGGGAGTAGCCCGTGCAAGCGGTGACCTTTGTTGACCAAGACATCGAGTGGGCTGAACACCCCGATCCAGTGCCGGGCGAGGGTGAGATCCGGATCAACGTACGAGCGGCTGGCTTAAACAGCGGCGACCTGCTCCAGCGGCGTGGCCTCTACCCAGCCCCACCTGGCGTACCGGCAGATATTCCCGGCCTCGAGGTTGCTGGCATTGTTGACGAATTGGGTCCGGGTGTTGGTGACTTTGCCGTCGGAGACCGGGTCATGGCACTGGTCGCCGGTGGAGGGCAAGCCGAGAACGTTGTCGTCCATGAGCGTTGTGTCATGGCAGTGCCGAACGGCATGTCGTGGGAACAGGCGGGAGCGTTTCCCGAAGCGTTCATCACCGCGCACGATGCGCTCTTCACACAGTGTGGACTGACGATTGGCGAGCGGGTCGCCATCAACGCGGCCGCTGGCGGGGTTGGGACTGCGGCGGTGCAACTCGCTGTTGCAGCCGGTGCAACAGCGATTGCTTCAGTGCGTGACCCCAAGCGTCGAGAGGATGTCGCGGGGCTTGGTGCGACCGTTATTGATCCTGAAGCGCTCGCAACCGCGGGCCCGTACGACGTGATTCTCGAGTTGGTTGGTGGTCCAAACCTCGATGGGAACGTCAAGGCACTGGCTCTCGGTGGACGCATTGTCGTGATCGGCGTGGGAGCAGGTGCAAAGGCCCAAGTGAACCTTCTTGCACTTATGGCGGCTCGGGGTTCAATTCATGCGTCGACACTGCGGGCACGTCCACTTGATGAGAAGGGAATCGCGGTACGAGCGGTCACGGCAAAGGTCCTTCCACTCGTAGAGGCGGGTACGGTTTCTGTTCCTATCTGCGCGACTTTTCCGATGGACCAGGCGGCAAAGGCCTACGAGTTCTTCGCCGCGGGTGGAAAGTTCGGCAAAATCGTCCTCATCTCACCGTGATTGACCGCGACAAGTTCCGACATGTGTGGCCTGGCAGGATCAGTGAAGCTCAATATCATTGCGACGGACCCAATGGGTATCGAGCCAATATCGCAATGTTGGGCCTGGCCAGTTGTTCGTGATTCGGCCCGACGGCGTCTTGTACCAACTGTGACAGTCCGCCGCGAACGCGGTGTTCTGCAACTGCGACTGGATGCGTTCGTCATAGCGGAGTGCAGCCGATTCTTTGACCGCAATTGAGTCGTGCCCTT
The DNA here is from genome assembly GCA_964544305.1 of uncultured Iamiaceae bacterium. Taxonomy (GTDB): domain Bacteria; phylum Actinomycetota; class Acidimicrobiia; order Acidimicrobiales; family Iamiaceae; genus JAFDWI01. Next base: position 1,588 of record CAZJAZ010000082.1, read on the forward strand.
CGCGCAAGATATTGATCGCGCCAAGTATCCAGCGGTACTGGCACTCGAGCATGAAGATGATCGAATTGTGATTCAAGTTGGTATTTGGGCCATACAAAATGAACGAGTTGGGATAGCCAGGGACCGCGATGCCCTGGTAGGCGCGTGCCCCATCTCTCCATTCGTCCGCCAGCTTCTTTCCATGAGTCCCGGTGATGGTGACCGGTGCAAGAAAATCGGTGGTTTGAAACCCGGTCGCAACAACGATGGTGTCAACCGCGTGGCTGGTCCCGTCTTGGGTGACGATTGCGTCTCGTTCAATGCGAGAAATTGGATCGGTGACGACTTCGACGTTCTCGCGGCACATGGTGGCGAGGTAATTGTCGGAAATGAGTATCCGTTTGCAGCCAACGGGGAAGTCGGGAATGAGCTTGGCTCGAAGTTCCGGGTCTTTTACGTTTTTCTTGATGAACTTGGTCGAAAGATCGCGTGCGACGTCGGCAACCTTTGTGTCCCGTCGCAGCGCACTCCATTTCGATTCAAATGACGCGTAGAGTCGGGTGCGATACACCAGGTCCCAACCGGGAATGCGTTGAAAGCGGGCGATCTCGGTATCGCTGAATGGCGCATCGGGCTTGGGGAGAAACCAGTTCGGTGAATGCTGAAATTGGTAGAGCTTCTCGGCGATTTCGGCCACCGGTGGGACAAATTGCACCGCACTTGCACCATTGCCAATAACTGCTACGCGCTGGCCGCTCAAATCATGCTCGTGGTTCCAACGAGCTGAATGAAAGACCGTGCCACCAAAAGTGTCGAGTCCATCAATCGAGGGCCATTTCGGGCGGTTGAGTTGCCCGAGACCCCACACGACCACATCAAACCGGTGTCGAACATCATCGTGGGTGACAAGTTCCCATTGGGCGTCGTCATCGATCCAGTGTGCATGGATGATCTCGGTGTCATAACGGATCTTCGAGTCGAGGTGGTAGCGCTGAATGCAGTCGCGCAGGTAGCTCAGAATCTCGGGCTGTTTGGGAAACCGCCGCGTCCAATCCGTGCGTCGTTCAAATGAATACGAGTACAGATGGGAGGGAACGTCGCATCCTGCGTCGGGATACGTGTTGTCACGCCAGACTCCACCCGCCGTCGCTGCCTTCTCGAAAATAGTGACGTTGTGGAGGCCAGCTTTGCCAAGTTGAATCGCCATGCCAACCCCACCGAATCCTGCTCCGATGATGCCCACGGAGAGGTCGCGCTCAGCTTGTTGTCGCTTTGACATGAATCTGGATAGAAAAGGAAGTTGGCGCAAGTGATGGACCCCTCAATCAGTTGACCCGGTGAGAATAGCGCCAGTACACCCTCGAGTTTCCCAGTGGGAAGAAGGCGACTCGGTGCATGACTGGTGTGTCTACCTAGCTGTGCCAACTATTTCGCCAAACGCTTGCACTTGATCACACAACTCTCCGACGCTTGCGGCCCCAAAGCGGACTTGAAGATGCGTGACCCCGAGGCTGGCGTAGGACGCGACTTCGTCTCGCATTCGTTCAGGCGTACCAACGATGGTGCCTTTGGGCATCGTTGAAGAATTCTCTCCGATATGGAGGAACTCCGTGATTGAGCCAATAGCGAAGTCGCCGGTGCGCCCGTGTTGTGCCCGAAGAGACTGGATCATTTCTGTTGCTTGAGGCATGGCAGACTTGGGCGTCCCTTGTGGCAACCAGCCTTCGCCAGCGAGCGCCGCACGCCGGATCGCGGCGGACGACGAACCCCCAACCCAAATTGGTGGGCGGGGGTCTTGACGAGGCCGGGGCGACGATCCCATTCCATCAACAAACTCACTTGCAAGGTAGGCCTTGATTCGGTCAATTCGGTCATCAAGGATTGATCCACGCGCATGAAAGTCGATGCCAAAAAGCTCGAACTCTTCCTCAACGTGCCCAGCCCCAACCCCAAGAATGATTCGGCCTCCAGAAAGATGATCGAGCGTGGCAAACGCATGGGCTGTTTGCGCAGGGTGACGGTACGCCACGATGTGGACGTGGCTGAGGAGTCGTATCCGTGTCGTGATTGCCGCGAGCCATCCAAGTGTGGCCACATTGTCATACCACGTCGTACTCATTGCGCCCGCGAGACGCTCTGGAATAGCAATGTGATCACAGACACCGATGTAATCGAACCCTGCATCATCGACACAGCGCGCGACCGTGGCGAAATCTTCAACTGAAGCCGAGCGTTCCCAGTCGGCCGCGAACAGAGAGCTTTGCGCTTGAATGGGAAGTTGTAAGCCAAACTTCATTGCAACTCCTAGGTGAAAAGTTCGAGTCCTATCAGCCTTTCACATCCCAAACAACCGTGAAGTGCAGCGTCCAAAGGGCGACTTTGCGACAATGGCACGATGCGTATTGGCGTCACCATCTTTCTCACCGATCAGGGAATTCATCCGGCCCGTTTCGCACAAGCAGCTGAGGAACTTGGGTATTACTCGCTTTACCTGCCCGAGCATACGCATCTGCCAGTGCGCCAGTCCGAGCCGCCTGGACTTGTCGATGGAGTACGCCTCGAAGACTATCGGCGCGGCCTTGACCCGATCGTGGCTCTGAGTTTGGCTGCCGCCGTAACGTCTCACATCAGGCTTGGCACCGGCGTCCTGCTTGTCGCCCAGCACGATCCCATTGCATTGGCGAAGCAGATCGCGACGCTTGACTATTTGTCAGCGGGTCGGTTTGTCTTGGGGTATGGCTATGGCTGGAACCGTGCTGAAGCCGCTGACCACGGTGTGGAGTTTTCAATGCGACGAGACCTTGCACACGAGAAACTTGGCCTCATGCAAGCGCTGTGGTCGCAGGATCAAGCCTCGTACGCGGGAGATCTCGTCAGTCTCGAACCGGCATATGCGTGGCCCAAAACCGTGCAACAACCTCGAGTTCAAACTCTTGTTGGCGGTGGTGCCGGGCCAAAACTCTTTGAGGCAGTAACCCGCTGCGCAGATGGATGGATGCCCATCGGGGGAAGTGGCCTTCGTGAGTCAATCCCGGTGCTACGACACGCGTGGGAGTCTGCAGGTCGCAACGGCCTCCCGCAGATTATTCCCTTTGGTGTGATTCCCGATCCCGCGAAGCTGAGCTACTACCAGGACCTCGGATGCGACGAAGTTGTCCTACGCATTCCGATGAGTACCGAGGCGGAGGTACTTGCGAGTCTGCACGCACATCAGCATCTTGTTGCTGAATTCAACACGCCGTAAGCACGCCGGCACCCCGAACGAACCGATACGTTTTCAGGGTGGAAGCTCAGGAGAACACCGATGCGGGTGCGCACTCGAACTCAGTTGTTGGTGATTGCGCGTTGTACGAGAACGGGATTCGTGTAGCGGTTGAGCTCGATGCCCGCCAAGCAGGTCAGCGTGCCCGTACAACAGACGGTTTTGTGTGGATCGGGCTTCGCCAACCATCAGAAACTGATATTGCAGAAGTCGCCGAAGAGTTTGGGCTCCCACCGCTCGCGGTTGAGGACGCGGTGAAAGCACATCAGCGTCCCAAACTTGAGGTTTACGGGGATGTGGTGTTTGCCGTTTTCAAACCGGTTGATTACATCGATCATGTTGAGATTGTCGATATCAGTGAGGTTGCGGTCTTCATTGGCGACGGTTTTTTGATCACCGTTCGTCACGGTTCAACGCAGGTCGTTGCAAAGGCCCGTGAGGAACTGGACGCGAGCGACAAGTTCGTTGACCTTGGGCCATCGGGTGTCTTGCACCGAATCGCCGACCTTGTCGTTGACGGGTATGAACGTGCCATTGAGTCGATTAACGATGACGTCGATGAAATTGAGGGACAAGTTTTTGATTCAAATCAGGCCGATCATGTCGAACGGATCTACAAACTGAAGCGTGAAATCGCTCAATTTCGCCGAGCGGTAGTGCCGCTGGTCAACCCTATGGAGCGCTTAGCTCTTGGTCTTGTGCCAAGAATTGATCCGGATGCAACTCCGTATTTCCGTGATGTGCATGACCATCTTCAACGTGCGGCTGATGCAATTGAGGGACATGATCGGCTTCTCATTGATGTGCTCCAAGCGGATCTGGCCAAGGTCGGTATTCGTCAGAGTGAGATTGCGGTGCAACAGAACGAAGACATGCGCAAGATTTCTGCATGGGCTGCAATTGCATTGGTCCCGACTGCGGTCGCTGGAATTTACGGCATGAACTTTGATCACATGCCTGAATTGCGATGGCGATACGGGTACTTTTTGATTCTGGGCGCAATCTTTGCAGCGTGTTTCACGCTCTACCGTTCGTTTCGGAAAAACGGTTGGCTGTAGTGAGCTGAGTCGTGGCCTGCCCATGCGGTGCTGCTACGATCAAACGTCTCGGGCGATTAGCTCAGTTGGCTAGAGCACCTGCATGACGCGCAGGGGGTCAGGGGTTCGAGTCCCTTATCGCCCACCAACGTTTCGTATTTCAAACCCCGTAGCGGTTCGCCGCTGCGGGGTTC
>CAZJAZ010000083.1:0-6021 GCA_964544305.1 uncultured Iamiaceae bacterium
ACGTGTCGCTCCCCACAATGAAGCAACGACTTGACGATCTCGCACAGCGCGAAGCACTGGCCCTCCAGCCTGGATCGGAACGGTCAGTCGAACGTCAGCATGCCAAAGGCAAGATGCTTGCCCGTGAACGCATCGATTATCTGCTCGATGACGGATCGTTCACCGAACTTGACATGCTGGCTCGCCACCGGGCGTATACGAGCGGTATCACCGAACGGCCCTACACCGACGGTGTGGTGACCGGGTGGGGCACGATTGACGGTCGCAAAGTGTTTGTGTTCTCACAGGATTTCACCGTGTTCGGTGGCGCCCTGGGCGAAGTGTTCGCCGAGAAGATCCACAAGCTCATGGACATGGCCCTCAAAGTTGGCGCGCCGGTTATCGGTCTCAACGACGGCGCCGGTGCACGTATCCAAGAAGGCCCGGTGAGCCTCGCCTCCTACGGCGGCATCTTCTATCGCAACGTGCAAGCATCCGGTGTGACCCCACAGATCAGCGTGATTCTCGGGCCGTGCGCGGGCGGGGCGGTGTATTCGCCAGCGATGACCGACTTTATTTTCATGGTGCGCGAGTCGTCGCACATGTTTATTACCGGCCCTGATGTCGTCAAGACCGTGACCGGCGAAGAAGTCACGCTCGAAGAACTCGGTGGCGCGATGAGCCACGCGTCGAAGTCCGGGGTGTGCACGTTCGTATCTGACGATGAAAAAGCATGTCTTGACGATGTGCGCTATCTATTCGGATTTTTGCCGTCAAACAACTTAGAAGAGCCGCCTCAGGTTGGCACTGCCGATGATCCGCAGCGACTCTGCCCCGAGCTTTCCGACATTTTGCCCGAGAGCCCGAATCAGCCGTATGACATGCGCAAAGTGATCGAAGCGGTTGTTGACGACGGCGATTTCTTCGAATACCAGCAGCACTGGGCGACATCCATCGTGTGCGGGTTCGCCCGCATTGCGGGTGGCCCGGTTGGCATCGTTGGCAACCAGCCCATGTCGATGGCCGGTGTGCTCGATATTGAGTCGTCGGAGAAGGCCGCACGTTTTGTGCGCACGTGTGATGCGTTCAATATCCCACTCGTGACGTTTGTGGACGTGCCCGGGTTTTTGCCCGGTGTCGACCAAGAGCACAACGGCATCATCCGTCACGGCGCCAAGTTGCTCTATGCGTATTGCGAAGCGACGGTGCCACGTATTCAGATCATCACCCGCAAGGCTTATGGTGGCGCGTACGTGGTGATGAACTCAAAGTCGATCGGTGCCGACCTCGCGTTTGCGTGGCCGACCGCGGAGCTTGCGGTCATGGGGCCAGCCGGGGCCGTTGAGATCGTGTACAAGAAGGAACTCGCTGACGCCGACGATCCGGTTGCTCGACGTGCCGAGCTGACCGATGAGTACACCGAGAAGTTCTGTAACCCATATGTGGCCGCGGATCGTGGTTTTGTTGATGCGGTCATTGATCCGGCGCAGACTCGAATTCGACTCGTTGAGGGTCTGGAAATGTTGCGCACGAAACGTGAAGAGCTACCGGCTCGCAAACACGGCAACGGTCCGTTGTGAGCGACGCGGTTGTGGTGCGCCGTGGTGGGACGCCATCCGAGGAGGAAATGGCGGCGATCGCTGCGGCAGCTTCGGTGCTGGTGCTCGCCCCAACACAGGTTGCCGCTGCACCCGAGGTATCACGTTGGCGCTTTTCGGGCCGGTGGTGGGTGAAACCTGTGCCGTTGCAACGCCGCCGCCCTTGAATTGGTCGTAACATCATGGCGTGGATCTGCCGCCACCCCCTGACCCGCCATCCCCTGACCCGCCGCCACCGAGTCGTTTGAGGGGTTTGCTCAAACGTTTCAGTGTGCACCTCATCTTGATTGGGGCGCTCATCATTTTGGTTCTGCGAGGCGCATTTACGGACGAACCAGCCATTGATTTCAATTCACCGAATCGTCAAGTGCATGTCTCGCAGTTGCTCAAGGTGTTCCCGGTGATCATCCCCGATCGCACGACACCGCTCAACGGACGTACGGTTCAACCAACACGGTGTCATCCGGCATTGTCTCCACAAGTCACGCAGTCGTTTCGTTTCGAAGGCGGCGTCCAAGATGGAGAACTTGTCGTGCGGCGATTAATGGCGAACGAATCATGGCGTGACCTGCCCGACGATTCGGCGTGGAATACGCACGGCGCAACACTCAGGTTTCAACACGGAGTTGGAAACAGCACTGGTACGGCGACCATCACCTATCGCATTGCCAAAATGAGGGACGGTTCAAAATTGCAGATGCAACTCGTTGGATCAACGGACGGGCGTTGTGACTGAGTTCGGCGAAATGCAAAAGCGTGACTCTTGGCGTTTGGTGATCATCCGACCGTTCCTGGTCACGTTGGCGCTGATGGCGATTTTCGTTGGATGCGTGCTGATCGTTGGCGACCCTATGGCGATTCCAACGACGAGCGAAGGAACGGTACGTCATGCCCTTGAATCGCTCACCGTTCCCGGCGCGCCGGTAGTAAACGGGACCGTGTCGCACGGCTATGACTGTGACCGACATGAACCATCTGCTGCCAAGTCCACCGTGCGAATCAATGGAAACCGAGACCACGCGGAACTGCTCGTGCGACGTCAGGCGTCGCACGCAGGTTGGTTGGTTGATCCCATAGAAAACAAAAACTCCGACCATCTCGAACTCACATTGGAACCCGCATCATTGAAAATCGATCCCGGATATCCAAGTGTGAAGTTTGCGCCACACGGTAACTCGACGTACGTCACCACCGTTGTCTCTGGCCAGCTCGGCCAAAAATGCGGCGTTGACTGAGACGATCAGGTCACAGCCCACCGTTTCTACTACGGTCGTGCGGGCATGAACGCGTCGGAACTTCAGGTGATCCCTGCCGAACTTTCGACCGTCGCGCCCGATTTTGCGGTGATCCACGATGGGCATGACGTTCGTCGGTACGACGATCTCACCCCCGATACCGACTACGAATACGACGGTTTCGCGTTTCGCACGCTGCCCGCACAAGGCGAACTCTTGGCCCGAATCGCGACGGTCAACGACGTTCATTTCGGCGAGACAAAAGCGGGCGTCATTGAAGGGTCCGATGTTGGCCCCGTGTTTTTGTCGCTGCCAGGTGAAGAGCCCTACCCGGAGCTCATGAATCGGTGTGCGGTCAATGAGATCAGTGAAATCAACCCCAACATGGTTGTTGCCAAAGGCGACCTCACCACGATGGGCACCGAGAACGAATATCAGCGATTTCTTTCTGTGTACGGCGATGTTTTTGGTGACCGTCTGCACCACGTGCGAGGGAACCACGACGCGAACCACGGTGGCAGGTTTGCAAAGTTCTCTCACCAACAAATTGACGTGCCGGGCGCGACCGTCGCATTGATTGACACCGCCATTGAAGAACAACCCAATGGTCAAGTGAATGCCGCCCAACTTGATTGGCTTGATGCAATAGCCGCAGACTCCGACACGCCGGTGCTGGTTATGGGGCACCATCACGCGTGGAACCCCGACAGTGAAACCCGCAACGAAAGTTATTTCGGCATCAATCCGAACGATTCAGAAGAACTCGTTGACGTAGTGCGCCGCCGGCCCCGAATCGTTGGTTACTTCGCCGGGCACACGCATCGCAATCGGGCACGCATGTTTTCGGCAACCGGTGATGTCCCTTGGGTTGAGGTGGCATCCGTGAAGGACTATCCGGGCACCTGGGCGGAATATCGGGTCTATGAAGGCGGGATTTGCCAGATTCATCATCGGATCTCCGACCCCGCCGCGTTGGAGTGGACGAACCGGACGCGTGCGATGTACGCCGGGCTGTATGCGGCGTATGCTTTTGGAGCACTAGAAGACCGGTGTTTCGCGCTGCCCACACGCCTCTGACCCTCAAAAACTTCCTTGTCGGGCCGACGGTACATGGTGGCTGGATTCGAAGACGCACAACAACGTTGGCAAGTTATCCGATCAAAAGGGAAAACCCGGGGTTACATCGCGCTCGCTGTTGTTGCGGTACTCGTGATCGTCATCGCGCTTGTCGCCAGGTCAAACGCTGCGATTGTCGTGGCGGGCCTCATTCTGGTCATCGTGGCTGTCGCAGTAGTCCTTGCAATTGTTGGCAAACAACGTTCGGGTTTGAGCTTGAGTCCAGAGTGGAAACCTGAGACCGATGAATTTGACGACGACGACGAAAACGACGAGAACGCCGGTGAAGAAAACGCCTCGTCCGCCGCGGGCGCGGCCGAACCATCCGAACCGGTGCGTCGACTAGATGCACAGATTCTTGGTGCCGACCTTTCGAAACTCGGACAGGTTGTGCAACCGGCACTGGCCAAGTCGTACGCGGTCGGAACACTCATTTTGGAGAACAACAAGCTGATATGGGAACCGGGAGCCTCATCAAAAGCAAAAGGCATTGAAGCGCTCACCATGGAACCCGGCCAAGTGGCATCCGTTGAGCAAGGTGCATTGTGGGGCAGTTGGGCGCTGCTGTGTGTTGCCGGTGCGTCAGATGAAGAATGGTGCATGCGTGTGCCGGGCAGCGTTGACCTTTCAGACGCGTTCGCTGAACTCGGGCTTACGTTGCGTAACGCTGCGCACTGATCGTTTCGCCAGCACACAAAAGATCGCCGCAAACACGAGAAGCAGAATCGACTGCACAAGACCGAGCGGGTTCCCGTTGGCATTGGGAACACTCGGGAGCACGCTCAATGCGGCAACCCCGGGAAGAATTGCCATGGTCTTGTCGTCGAGGCGCTTCTGGGCTGACAGCGCAAGGCCAATAGCCCCGATCAACACCCACACGTAATGCCACCACACCAACGGGGTGATCAAGAGTATCGCCACGTACCCGCCCGCCCATTTCGTGTCGTCGTTGGTTCCTCGGAACCCAAACCAACACACAACCCCTGCACCCAACAAACTGACGCCCCGCGCGATCAAAGGTAGGTCGACAACGCGAGCGACAAGGGCCGAAACGGAACCGTTGTAAGCACTCGTTGTCGTCGAACCGTTGAGGTCAAGAGTCGTCCGCACAAAATCCCCCCACACCGAAACGGGTACGAGCGCAATGGTGCAAAGCGAAAGGACTGCGACGGCAAGCCCAGCCCAACCCAGAGCGGACGATCGACGTCGCCGCACAAAAAGAGGCGCGAGCACAAGAGGGAATACTTTGAGTACGGATGCCGCGCCCCAAATGACACCTTGGCCAATGCGTGATCGTGCAGAGCGACCTCCCAGACCAACACAAACCGAAAGAAACAGAATCGGTGACGTTTGGCCGAGTCCAATGGGCACCATCGCCATCGGCGTAAGCAGCAATGCGGTTCCAACGAGCATCCAAGGAGCGTGGCGACTTCGGTGTGCCAGACGGCCCCAAAGCAGCCACATTCCTGCCGCAAGCATGAATGCGGCACTGCATTGCATGATGAATGTGCCAACGCCAGCGCCCAAGCTTGCGAGAAGAATCGCGATGGGAAGTACGGGCGGTGCAGATACAAAGGCGACGCCAAGGCCGTCACAATCGGTGCCTGGTGGCGCCGCGTTGCACCAGGCTGCGCGGAATCGTGGCGTGAGATCGTAAATGTCGCCGTTGCGGGCCGCGTAAACGTCATTGGGTTGATGGCGTGCGAGCTTGCCGGCAGTTATGTATGGAACCGCGTCCTGGGCAACCCGGCCGTGCAATGCGATGGGCATGAAACACCACACACCAAGCAGCGCAAGAAACACGTTGCGTTGAAACGAGGAAGCGCTGGAAGAGGCTGGCGGCATGACCGCTCTAGCTTTCCACGCACCGGGCGGTCAGAGCAGCTATTCCCGGGCGGCCCACTTCGACGCCAGCGTTAATCGCTGAGGAGTGCTTCGAAGTGGTAGGCACCGGCGGACACCGATGCCCATCGGTCGAGCCCGCCGACCTGGGCCGGAGTGACATGGTCGGTCGTGGTTCCGTTGCCGAGTTGGCCGGACGAGTTGAAGCCCCAGCACCACAACGTGCCGACGGCCTGGATGCCACAGGTGTA
>CAZJAZ010000084.1:0-4691 GCA_964544305.1 uncultured Iamiaceae bacterium
ACGACTCCCCTGATTGCAGGAGCGACAACAAACGTGTCCCTTTTGGGTATCGCTTTCGAAACTCCCACGCAATCAAATATTTCGCGCGGTTCAACGGTTGTGATCACAATGGGCCGCACGAGCTGTTTGGCAGCGGTACGCAGCATTCGGCCGAGCGAAAAAGCGTCGCACAGTGTTTTCGGTGTTGAGTTCCATGACCCGAGCATGATTGAACAGGCAGGAGATGTGATTGGTCGAAGCGGCTACAACAGGCGCCTCACCTCAGATTTCTCATCCAAGCGCGTGCGGACTCGTTCAGACAATCAACACTATTTCGACCGTCTCACGTCCCGATCTGGTTCGACGCCGACGTTCAGCCGGTGAATGTGGGGTTCGCTACGACAGGGCTAGCTGCTTGAGACGTCGTGGGAACGTCTGGGGAATAGCTCGTTTCGTGGATGGGGATCGCGAGGGACATGTTTGACACCTTCACGCTGAAGGGAACCGGCGATGCCCCAAGGAACGTTGCGTCCTGACCGAGCAGTTCAAGCTTGGGTATGTGACCTGCGGCGAAGCGCCAACCGTTTGGTTCGAGTTGGAACGAAACGGTGCCGCGCGGTTGCTTGGGGTCAACCCGGTACACGCCGCGAGTTACCAGTACCGCCTTGTTCGTGGCGGGGTCAATGTCAAAGAGGCGTGCCGCGAGGTAGGCGTTTGTACCGTATGCGTCAATCGTGACCGTCACTGTTGGCGCGCCGAGCAACGTGTAGCCGCTGTCTTGCACGGTTTGCATTCGGTAGGTCGCCACGCCGTTGCCTTGATCGGTTGCCGGAACCGTTGTGCACGCGTGCCCTCCAAAGACTGGATCGAGCGCCTTGGCGACTGCTTGGTCGCCCGCCCCGGAATCAACGGTCATGGTCGTTGCATCGTGATACTTGACTGTGCCCGGGTGCAGAGCGGCCCAGGTTGATGCGTGGAAAGGCCCGCCGGGGGGTGCGGTTTCAGGGCACGTTTGGGTTGATGCAGTCACACCGCTTTGGGGTGCTTGCCCGCTTTCCCCGAGATAGTACCCGAAGAACGCCTCAATGTGTTTGGCAACGCGGGTGGCATCGGCGGGCTTGTTTTGGCCACGCTGATGGCCGCCGTCAAGAAACTCCATGCTGATGTTCGCATCAGGGAATTGGCTTCGCTCTTCGTTGACGTAGCGCAGTGTTTCGTCGACGGGGAAAACCTCGTCGGTGAAGCCTTGAACGAAGAGCATCGGCGGTGGCTTGACCGCAGCTACGCCGTAGGTGCCTGCCAAGAGGTGATAGGGCGAGTGGAATTGTGTGACCTGTTTGATCACATCGTTGATTTCAGGAGTTGCAGAGGGGTTCCCTTTTGCAAGTGAGGCAAACCACGCGTCAATATCAGCGCTTGGATCAGTGCCCGTCGGCGCGTAGTAACCAGAAATCTGCCCCAGCAAATGCAGGCCCATTCCAATTGACTGCTTCCACACACCAGGCGGCGTGAAGTCGTCTTGAGGTGGCGTTACCTTGTTGTCGAAGGTTCGCCCGTTGGGCGCAAGGGCTGTGGCCAGATCGCTCCAGGCGTACAGCGGAATTGCCGCGGTGACTTGTAGTGGCGTGCCATCGGGGCTGACCCAGGGGCTCAGGCTCCCGTCGATACCCATGACTCGATTCTTGAGAGTCGCTAACTCGAGGGTTGTTCCGCCCCCATAGGACTCGCCCATTGCACCGATCTTGGCCGGGTCAACGAATCCTTCGTCAACAAGCAACCCAACAATGGTTTGAATATCGCGCACTTCGTAGCGCACGTCGGCAAGCCGTATGTAGCCCTTGGCGCACGCTGCCGGGTTGACGTCACGGGATGCTTGGGTGCCACACGAGTCACCCCAACCCCGTGCCGCGAGTTGGACGACGACGTAACCCTGTGCCGCCCACTGCAACGCCGATGGCCCCCCATACTGTGTGTCGTTTGGTCCACTTGGCGGGGCACCCCAACCGTGACTTTGCACGATGAGCGGCCGCGGGTTGCTCGTATCGGTTGGCAGAGTAACAAAGACCTCAAGGGGAGTGCCGTCAAAGGTTTTGAAACGGGAGTCTCCCCCACTTGCGGTTGAAAAGCCGTGGCAGACCCGAACCCCATTGCCTTGTATGTCACACGAGATCGCCGCGCCGTTCATCGTGTGCCCCACGAGCAGCGACGACACGGCTAGAGGATCACTTTGTGCTGATCCCGCAACCGAAACCGAAGTCAATGTGGCGATAGCGACAACGACTACCGCCGTTATGGCACGAACGGCGTGGGTTCCCCGATGTTGATACATGGCGTCAACGTAGCCGCATTTTCACTCTCGTCGCCTGAGTTTGGCACCCATTGGTCTGCGTGACCGTCTCAGTCAATTGATGGAACAGAATCAGTGTTCGTTGTACGGTCGTCTAGCCGGTAAAGGTTGGTGTTTTGGCGACGGGTTTCGCCACGGCTGCCGTTGCCGGTTGCGTCTGCATCGGCAACGTCGTGGAAGTGCTCGGTTTGCCTGCGGCCTGTGGTGGGCAGTTCGAAGCCGCCGGTTTGCCATCGACACGGTCAGCAAGCCACTTTTCAATTGCTGGGAGGTCTTGTTGCACCACGGTGGCGTGGTCAGCCCCTTCAATTTCGGTGTAGTACACGTCTTGGCCAACACCGCACATGCGGGCATACAAGTCACGGGTGCGTTCGGGAAACACTGTCGTGTCAGCGGTGCCTTGCACGAGATAGACGGGGGAATTGGCACGTACGTTGCCAACGTCGTTTGCCAGGATCAGTGACCGGGCCGGCTCAGTCTTGATCGGATCGTGGGCATAGAACTCGTCAAAAGGCACACCGAGCACGGTCGGAATGATGTCGTCGGTACACATTGTGCCAATTGTTGAGATCGCAGCGTTCCCTGCCGGCGTCATGTAATCGGCGAAATGAATTTCTGGATACTCCTGAACGAGGGCGAAGAATCCCATTGCCCCAACCACGCGGGTTACCAGCTTGTCAAGAGCGCTATAGGTGCGGTCAAACATTGCCGCAGGGGCGAGGGCGACCGTGCCAAGCAACTGGAGTTCGGGTGCATAACTTGACGCCAGTTCGTTCGCAGCGAGTGCGCCGTGGCCACCTTGTGATCCGCCGACGACAACGAAGCGTGTCCCTGCACCTGTGGCCGTAAGGTTGCGGGCGGCACGTACCGCGTCGATCACGCTGTGGCCTTCGCCTTTGCGCGAGAGGTACACCTGGGTTTCGCCACTGCCCATGCCGATGTAATCGCTTGCGACGCCAACGGCGTTGAGCCCAAAGGTTGGCACCGGCTGACCGTTGCGACTGACCGCGCATTTCGATGCCAATCCGACGGTTCCGTTTGCGATGGAAAGTACCGGCCAGCCTCCTGGTGGCGCAGGTGCGGTTGGATACGAGATCATGCCGATTGTGGCGCGGTCTCGTCCACGTTCATCAACGGAGTGGTACATGATGCGTTTGGTGATCGTGGTTGGTGTCGCGGACACATCTTGCACACGGATCAAATCGCCAGGCGCGCCAGCCGGCAGAGGCGAAGGGATGTCGTAGAAGGCGTTGACCGGTCCGATAAAGACCTCGTAGGGGGTGTCCGCATGGGCCACACGTGGGCCTGAAACGTTCGCGACGCAGGTCGCGAGCGCCAGACTGAGACCAATGACTATCGTCCGGGTCGTGGAGTGCCAGAGCCGATTGGTCGGGTGTGAATGGTGGGGCATCGCCTCACTCTAGTGCAGTTATAAACGTTGATGTTTCTCCGACGCCCGCGTGCAAGGTCATCAAGGACAAGACGACACGGGTGGTTTGCCCGCGGCAAGATTGTCGAGCCATTCGAATCCTTGGGCGTAGGCGGGCACGGCCGCGGTGACGTGCGTGCCATCGCGAAGCACTCGCCGCTCAACCACTTGGCCGTGCGCGCATAGGCGTTTCAAGAGCGATTCGCTCTGGCCGATTGGTACGTTCTGATCGAGTTTGGAGTGGATGATCAAGATTGGATCGTATGTACGCACCGAACCGGGGGTGTTGGCATCGAGGAGGTGTTTCCATGGTTCGGTTGTACGCGGGTCAGCGGTGAGCAAGGGGCTGTCTTGCTTGAAATCGGGTGACGGTGTGCACGAACGATCCATCTCGGCGAGCAAGGCTTTACCTGCAGGTGCAAGAATCTTGTTCAGTGGGCCGCTGAGTTTCGGGTCGGCTGCTTCCATGCCGGCAAGAATGCCGACCGCTTGCGGATTGTCGTACACAGAAGGTGCGCTGGAGCCGATGAGCGCGCTCAACTCGCTTGCTGGAGCTCCAGCGACGGTGCCAAGAACATCAAACTCTGGTGTCCACTCGTGTGCGATCTGATTTGCCCAGAGTGCCGCGTGGCCGCCCTGTGAGTAGCCGACAATCGCAAGTGTTTTGGGAAGTTTGAGCCCTGGGAATTGTCGTGCGGCCCGGGCCGCGTCGAGCACCGCTCGCCCTTCACTTTGACCCACGAGGAATGGGTGCCTGCCTGGTCCGCCTTGGCCTTCATAATCGGTGGATGCCACCACGTAATTGGATTTTGCGGCGTCGCCACCCATCACGATGAGTTCAGCGCCAGATGCTGGGTTCGTTTCGATTGTGCGTGATGGTGCGCAGTCGTCGGCGAGCCCGGTGGAGCCGTGGGCGTGGGTGGCGAGCTTCCAACC
>CAZJAZ010000084.1:4791-5898 GCA_964544305.1 uncultured Iamiaceae bacterium
AGCGAATGTGCTGGAATCATTTGGGTGAAGCAACATCTCATTTCCAAAAGATCGCCGGACACAGGTAGTCGGCGAACCTAAATGCGTGTCGCCGCAGAGATCACTAGATGACCCTACGTATCCCGCGCTCTGGCGATGGCTTTTTGCTCTGCGATGACGGACAAACCCGGTGGGGTCGCTTCGGCGCGGCGGGGGTGCTGTTCGTTGTCTCGTCCGACGAGGCAACCGAGGTTCTGATGCAGCTTCGATCGGCTCGTGCTCACGAAGGCGGAACCTGGTCGTGTCCTGGTGGGGCGATCGACAAAGGCGAAGATGCCCTTGAAGCTGCGTTGCGTGAAGCAACCGAAGAGGTTGGTGCGCCGCCTGAACCGTTCGAGATTCTTGGCTCCTACACGTTCGCACCCGCGAGTAATTGGAGTTATGTCACTTCGGTGATTCGAGTGCCCAGGCGCTTTGGGGTTGCTGCAAATTTCGAAACATCCGAGGTGCGCTGGTGCTCGTCTTCGACGGTCGACTCGCTTGCCTTGCACCCGGGTTTCGCAGCCGCATGGCCTCATCTTCGTGATGTACTAGGCCGTTGAAGGCCTCACCCTGCTCGCATCTACGCGTCAACGGCGACGGCAACCCAAGGCTTGAATCGCTTGACGCCATCCCGCACGAAACCGCCGTCATCGAAGCAGCGGCGGTACGATGAGCATCATGCCACACGCGGACAGAACGAAGGCCGCACAAATCCACATCACCCCCGACCGGCTCAAAGAGTTGCTCGATACGTGGGATGCCGCACTCCCACGCACCGCCGACGAATCCTTTCGACTCCTAGACGGCAGGCCCGTAACAAAAGAGGATTACTTCTCCGCTGTCGCCAAGCACCGCTCCCAGCGCAATGACCGACCCTGAACAAACTTCGGGATTCCTTAGAATCCTGGCGTGCTTCGAACAGCGCAATATCGCCTATGTTCTCGTTGGCATGGGAGCCGGGCTGCTCCACGGCTCAACTCATGTCACCCAGGACATCGACTTCCTGATCTCAGACGACCTCGAAAACCGGCACCGAACTGCCCTCGCCCTTACCGACCTCGGTGCCCGAACACCGAACGGACCGGG
>CAZJAZ010000085.1:0-5757 GCA_964544305.1 uncultured Iamiaceae bacterium
TACGCGAACAACCCCTGGTGGGCGAGGGGGGACTTGAACCCCCACGTCCTTTCGGACACAGGAACCTGAATCCTGCGCGTCTGCCAATTCCGCCACTCGCCCGAGTGACATGTCGCGCCATCGTAGCGACTCCGGGTACGACACGGCCAACGCGTATCGTTATGACTATGGGTGCAAGAGGATTCGAACGTCGTCTAGAAGGCCTCGTTGAGGGAATGTTCGGTCGCGTGTTTCGTTCTACTGTCCGTCCTGTAGAAATCGGTCGCAGACTGATACGCGAGCAAGACGCAACCCGCGACGTCGACGTCAAAGGCCAGTCGATCGTGGCGAACGCGTACACCGTTTGCTTAAGCGAAACCGACTACGAACAATTTGCAACCATCCACGAAACCATGTGCGCAGAACTCTGCGATGCCGCCCGCGAGCATGCCCGTGACGAGGGCTACCATTTCGTTGGGCGTGTCACCTGCGAACTCGTGATCGATCCAGAACTCCGCACCGGCGCTTTT
Source organism: uncultured Iamiaceae bacterium (assembly GCA_964544305.1). GTDB lineage: Bacteria > Actinomycetota > Acidimicrobiia > Acidimicrobiales > Iamiaceae > JAFDWI01. Next base: position 510 of record CAZJAZ010000085.1, read on the forward strand.
GCTATCGACGCAAAGTTTCAAGAAAACCCCAATGGCACCGGCTCAGGCACACTTATATTGTCTGCCGGTCAACGAATAACCTTGGGTGAACAAACGGTGACCATTGGTCGCATGCCAGGGTCAACGGTGCTCCTCAACGACCCCAACGCATCGCGTCAACACGCCGAAATTCGATCGGTTGGTTCAGGCTTCGTTCTTGTCGATTTGGGTTCAACCAATGGCTCAAAAGTCAATGGAAACCGCATCGATTCACACCAACTCCAAAACGGTGACATGTTGAGCTTTGGTTCCACGGTTATTCGGTTCGAATCCGACTGAGAAGCGACAACCCACCGGTTCACAACAACGGCGGCAATAGTGCCGAGTCAGGCAACATTGGCCAGCTGTCGTGCCGGTCGGAATCTTCCCTTGCTGCGTCCTCGTCCTCGTCGCATTGCGTATGCGCCTTCGTCCTGCGTCCTTGCAAGTGTCGATTCCACCTCGCCACGAACAGCGCAAACGTTACCTGACTCGGCACTAGGCTCACATCGTGGTTTCTGAGCAGTTACTAAACGTCTTGAAACTGTGCCTGCTCGCGTTGCTGTATTTGTTTTTCCTGCGCGTACTTCGCGCGGTTTGGGTTGAGGTAAAAGGCCCTGCCTTAGCGCGCGTAGAAACCGGTTCTCCAAGCACGGTGAAAGAGCACAAGCCCAAGCGCCATCAACCCAGTCGCCTTGGCATCGTGGCACCCCCGGAAATCGCTGGTGCCCGCTACAACCTCGCTGAGGAAATTACGTTGGGACGTGCGGCCGGATGTCAAGTCACCCTTGACGATACCTACGCCTCACAGATCCATGCCCGTGTCTTTCGACGGGACGGCCAGTTCTATGTGGAAGATCTCGGATCAACGAACGGCACCTGGTTGAATCGCAACAAGGTCACCGGACCCCTTGAACTCCACCGTGGTGATCAACTTCAGATCGGCAACACCGTGATGGACGTCGCATGATCGAACTGGCCGCGGGCGGGGCCAGCGACGTCGGGAGGGTCCGAAGCGTCAACCAGGATTCCTGGGTGATTGGCGACGGACTCTGGGCGGTCGCAGACGGCATGGGTGGTCATCAAGGTGGCGAAGTCGCTTCCCGCATGGCGATCGACTCTTTGCAAGCACACATGGTTGAACCCACATCAGATGCAATTGTGGACGCGGCGCAGCAAGCGAACGCGGCCGTGCACCAGCGCTCGTCTGAAGATGCAAAGCTCCGCGGCATGGGCACAACGTTGTGTGCCATGGCGCTGGTGGGCCTTGGTGATGACGATCAAGAACTCGCGGTGATCAACATTGGTGACTCGCGTTGTTATCAGTGGCGTGACGGTTTGATGACCCAAATCACGCGAGATCACAGCCTCGTTGAAGACATGAAAGAGGCTGGACAGATCACCGAAGCAGAAGCCGCGGTCCATCCTCATCGCAATATTGTGACCCGGGCCCTTGGTATTCAACCCGACGTTGAAGTCGATGAGTTTTTTGTGACGCCGAAAACCGGCGACCGTTACATCCTGTGCAGCGACGGCTTATTCAATGAGCTCTCCAATGAGAAGATCGGAGCAACGCTACGGCGCCTGGTCGATCCACAAGATGCGTGTTCCGAACTCGTGCGGCTCGCCAATGAGGCTGGCGGACGAGACAACGTCACGTGTGTCGTCGTTGACATCGTCGATGACGACGGGTCCGCTGAACGGGCAAGCGCGGCTGGACGCGACGCGATTCGACGACGTGCACTCAAGCACGATGTCGCAGGTATTTCATCGGCCCATTCAACAAACACCGACGATGACGAAGCGAGTGAGAAGCCAACGGGTTTCCCTGAGAAGACCGAAACAAAACCGAAGCTCAAACGTGCAACCTGGCGCACATTGCTTTTTGTGTTGTTGTTTCTGATCATTCTTGGCCTCGCTGCGTTGGCTGTGGGCTGGTACAGCCGAGGCACCTATTTCGTTGGATTCGGCTCGCATGAAGAAGTCGTGGTCTTCAAAGGGCGGCCCGAACAAGTGCTGTGGTTTAAACCGACGATTGCAAAACGCACCGGTGTGTACAAGCCCCAAGTACCTGAAGCGCAACGTGACGACATCGCGGCGGGAAAACAAGTCGATTCACTCGCTGGCGCAACCACGTATCTCAACCAGATGCGTGCCATCATCTGCTCGAATCTGCGCAACGGCGCAAAGCCCGCGCCACCCGCGCCCGGCGCTCCGACCACGACGATCCCCAAAGCGTGTGCTGACTTGACGATGCCACCTGGCCCATCGACGACCACGACATCAACGACGTCAAGCCCGCCTCAGTCGCAACCTGCGACGACCGTTGCGTCGACGAAACGAACGACCACAACACACCCATGATCGGCACGTCGTGCTGATTGGCAAACTCCGACGACGCACCGAACTCGGGCTCATCCTCATCGGCGCGATCATCACCGCGAGCGCCTATGCGTTAGCGAGTTTGGGCCGCACCGCCTCGCTTCCCGCGAATATCGGGCCGTTCCTCGGTGCCATTGTTGGGTTGATTCTTATCGCCCATATCGGTGTGCGCCGCCTTGCTCCACTCGCGGACGGGATGCTTGTCCCTCTTGCCGGCTTGCTCAATGGGCTGGGCTACGTGATGATTGCCCGGCTCGACAGTGAACTCGCCGGCTTGCAGGCAATCTGGTCGGCGATCGGTGTCGTGGCGTTTCTGGCGACATTGGTGATTGTGCGACGAGTCAGTGATCTTGAGCGCTACCGCTACACGCTCTTGTTGGTCGGCATCGTGTTGCTCATGACGCCGCTGTCACCCTTGGGACGTGAGGTCAACGGGGCACGAGTGTGGATCAGTGTTGGATCGATGAGTTTCCAGCCAGGTGAAATCGCCAAGCTGTGTCTCGTAATCTTTGTTTCGTCGTATTTGGTGGCGAACCGCGAATTGCTCGGTATGGCAACGTGGCCAAAGTTTCGCCCGGTGCTGCCGCATCCCAAGTATCTCGGCCCCATGCTCGTTGCGATCGGCTTGGCGCTCGCCATGCTTGTCGTCCAAAACGACTTCGGTCAATCACTTGTTTTGATCACACTGTTTATCGTGATGCTCTGGGTGGGAACTGGACGTGCCGGTTACCTCGTGGTGGGTTTCGGCGTGTTCGCGGCGGGTGCATTGGTTGCCGTGCGCCACGTCGCGCACGTGCGGCAACGCTTTGATGTGTGGCTTCATCCGTGGGCGACGTACGACAAAGTTGGGGGCGGCTACCAAGTGGCCCAAGGTGCGTACGCACTCGCCTGGGGTGGGCTTGCTGGCACCGGCCTTGGCTTGGGGTCACCCGGACTCGTTCCCGAAGCACAAAACGACTTCATCTTTGCCGTGTTTGGCGAAGAACTTGGACTCCTTGGCACGACCATCATTTTGGTGGCGTATCTCATGATCATTGGTGCAGGACTGCGCATTGCGGCCCGTGCCGAAGACGGTTTCGCAAAGCTGCTTGCAGCAGGCTTGACCACGCTGCTTGGTTTCCAGACGTTCATCATCATCGGCGGGGTTACTCGTGTTCTCCCCCTGACCGGTGTCGCGTTGCCGTTCGTTTCGTATGGTGGATCGTCACTCGTGGCGAGCTACATCCTGCTCGCTCTTCTCGTTCGGGTGTCAGATGAGTCAACCCGCCGCCAGATCAGACGGGACGAACTCGCATGAATCGTCAGATTCGAGGCCTGGCATTTCTGCTTGCGGCGTGCTTCACCTTGCTTTTTGTGCAAGTCAACTTGATTCAGGTCGGTGACCGTTCGTGCGCTGGGGCAATTGGTGCGGTCACCGGGTCATCAACGTGTCGCAATGACCTTGATGCAGATCCGATGAATCGGCGTGCGCTGTTACGTGATTTCACACGTCCCCGAGGTGCGATTGCCACCGCGGATGGTGTTGTCATCGCAAAGTCCGTTGATTCCCATGATCATTACGTCTTTCAGCGGGTCTTTCCCAAAGGAGACCTCTACGGTCAGATCACTGGCTATTACAGCTTTGTGTATGGATCGTCGGGCATCGAACGCGAGTACAACGATGAACTTGCCGGGCAAACGCTCAGTCAACGGATCGATTCAGTTTCGGATTTGTTCTCGACGCAAGACACGTCGGGCAATGTGACCCTCACCATTCGTGACGATCTTCAACAAGGCGCACGACGAGCGCTTGGCGACAAAAAAGGTTCGGTCGTGGTGCTTGACCCGCGCGACGGATCGATCTTGGCGCTCTGGTCAAACCCGAGCTTTGATCCAAACCCGATCAGTCATCATGACACTGACGACAACCACACCGCACGGGACGCCAAAACCCAATTGGCAAACGCACCGGGAAACCCCCTGGTTAATACGGCCACAAGTTCGCTGTATGCGCCGGGTTCCACGTTCAAGCTTGTCACCGGCGCGATTGGGGTCAACACCGGAAAAGTAAGCGTTGATAACCCGTCATATCCGGCGGCCACGCACTATCAGCCACCGTATGGTTCGCCGATCTTCAACTATGCCAGCGAAGTGTGTGGCGGCACACTGTTTCGGATCTTGGCGTCGTCGTGCAACAGCGCGTTCGCCCAAATGGGGACCGAAACGATCGGGCCGCAAAAAATGATTGCGGGTTCGGAGAAGTTTGGATTCGGATCAACGATTCCCATTGATTTGCCCGACAACACGACCAAGTCGGTGATGCGGCCCGCCCCCAGCGAACAAGACCCCCTTGGTGATTTCACGCGGGAAATTCCTCAGCTCTCGCTGGCCTCAATCGGGCAGGGACCAACGGTTGCTACCCCGTTGCAGATCGCCCTTGTGGTGAGTGCGATTGCCCACGACGGCACGATCATGCAGCCGCATTTGCTTGATGTGGTGCGCGACGTTGATGGCAAAGTCACCAAGACTTTTCACCCCAAAGTGTGGCGGCGAGCGATTTCGAAGGCCACGGCCAAGACGATGCAAGACGCAATGCGTGAAGTTGTGGCGCATGGAACGGCAACCCGCATGCAAATGGCAGGATTTGATATTGGCGCAAAAACCGGCACTGCCGAGAAGGAGAACCCGACCGCCAACAACGCGTGGATGGTCGCGTGGGGCGCGCGTCAAGGCGAAGAACCATCGGTTGTTGTTGTCGTCGTCGTACCGAACGTACCCGGCCAGGGAAACGAAGCCACCGGGTCTGCGGTTGCTGGGCCGGTTGCCCGAGCCGTGTTAGCCCAAGCATTGGGTGGATCATGAGTGGGTC
>CAZJAZ010000086.1:0-5376 GCA_964544305.1 uncultured Iamiaceae bacterium
GGTTTCAACTTTCGATCGTGCCATTTGCCTTGGCGATCTTGCGCTATGCCCTCCTCGTTGATCAAGGCAAGGGCGGAGCTCCCGAAGACGTCGTACTCGGCGACCGCATACTGATCGGACTCGGACTTGCGTGGGCCGCGCTCTTCGCTATTGGATTGGCAGTGACATGACACGTACCGCCATCGCCGGTTGGGGTCGCACGCCTTCATCGCAGGCCGATCTCATATGCCCGCAGCGACAAGAACGAATCGTTGAGTTGATCGAAGCGGCGGGCGATCGAGGGATCATTGCGCGCGGGCTTGGCCGAAGTTACGGCGATCCTGCTCAGAACGCGGGTGGCACGGTTGTTGACATGACCGACTTGCGTGGCATTACCGCCTTCGACTCAACGACTGGCATCGTTACCGCATTATCGGGCACATCGCTCCATGACCTCATGCGCTGGCTCATACCCTACGGATGGTTCGTGCCGGTCACACCTGGAACCAGGTATGTCACCGTCGGCGGAGCCGTTGCCAACGACATCCACGGGAAGAATCACCACAGTGCAGGAAGTTGGGGGGACCACGTCCTCTCAATCACGTTGGCTACCCCGGCATTGGGGGTCATCACGGTGAGCCCCTCAATTCATCCCGAATATTTTTGGGCGACCGTCGGAGGCGTTGGCCTGACGGGCATCATTCTTGACGTCACGTTTCAACTCAAACGCATCGCAACTTCAAGCATCATTGCCGACACCGACAAGACCCGCAACGCACAAGACGTCATGGACATGATGACGCAAGGTGATGCCGACTACGAGTATTCCGTCGCGTGGATTGACCTTTCATCAACCGGCCGGTCACTTGGTCGAAGCGTGCTCGAACGGGGACGATTTGCCGAAATCGACGACCTACCAGCCGACAAGCGGGAAAACCCGTTGGCGTATGCAGGCCGAGAGCTCATTCCCATGCCCGTCGTTGCGCCCCCGCATCTTCTCAATCCGCTCAGTGTGCGCCTTCTCAACGAAGCGTGGTACTTGAAATCACCGAAGTTTCGACAGGGACGCATTCTGACGATCCCGTGGTATTTCCATCCGCTCGACATGATGAAACATTGGAACCGTGGATACGGGCCATCGGGTCTCTTGCAATGGCAAGTGGTCGTGCCACTTGGTGCCGAAGACACCATGTTGCGTATCGTTTCTGAGCTTGCCGCAACCCAGTGCGCATCTGTTGTCAACGTGCTCAAACGCTTTGGCCCTGGCAATGCGGGCATGTTGTCGTTTCCAGTCGAGGGGTGGACGCTGTCAGTGGATCTTGCCGCCGAACTCGCACGTGCGGGCCCGGTGCTTGATCGAATCGACAAGTGGGTCATTGAAGCCGGAGGTCGCCACTACCTCGCGAAAGATTCACGAATGCGGCCCGAGACTTTTGCGGCGGGCTACCCGCGTCTTAACGAGTGGCGAAACATTCGGGCACAACTTGATCCCGAACACACGCTCCAAAGCGACCAAGCTCGACGTTTGCTGCTTGTGTAATACTCACGGCCTACCGTCTTGATGGGCCGTGCCTTGTTATTGACGGGCTTTTAATGCGTCACGTATTTCGGTGAGCAACGCAATCTCGTCTGGCCCAGTTTCCTCGTCAACATCTTTTCGCATGACGTTGTACGCCTTGACCACAACGAACATGGCAAACGCGACGATGAGAAAGGCAATAACCGCGTTGAGAAACGAGCCGTAACGAATCTGCGCATGGTTCACCGTGAACGAAAGCGCAGAAAAGTCAGGTTTGCCGACGACAACCGCAATGATTTGCATCAACAGGTCGTTGGTAAACGATTTGACCAGTGCCGCAAATGCGGTGCCCATGACAAATGCCACCGCCATGTCAACAAGATTGCCTTTGTTGATGAATTCTTTGAACTCTTTGATCATCACCGTGCTCCTTGAAAGTTACCGTCGCCCTCTATTGTGCCTGTTCGTGAACGCAGACAATGAGTTTTCATCGCAACGGCCTGGTGTGGCCGCGTTTGATTTCGATGGGACACTGGTTCGCCGTGACACGCTGCTGCCTTTCTTGGCGAAGCTCAAGAGCCGCCGTGAACTTGGTCTTGCGCTCATTGCACAAGCACGCCGGTATCGCTCCGATTCGGATGCCGCAAAGCTCGACGTACTCAGACGCCTCACCGCTGGGTTATCTCGCGACAACGCGGAACAACTCGGCCGCGACTACGCCGTTGGGTTGCATCACCTGTTGCGACCCGACGTCATGGCGCGCCTTCGTTGGCACCGCAGCGCGGGTCATGCCCTCGTGATTGTCTCGGCGTCACTTGGCCTCTATCTTCGGCCTTTCGGCCGGACGCTTGGATTTGACGAGGTAATCGCTGTTGAGCTCGAAGCCGACGATGCTGGCTTTTACACCGGTGAGCTTCCTGGCAACGTCAATGTACGCGGCCCAGAAAAAGCCCGTCGCCTTAACCTTTGGCTCAACGACCACTACGACCAAGGAATCCGCCCAGAGATATGGGCGTACGGTGACACATCTGGCGACACCGAATTGCTCGCCATGGCCGACCATCCAACTTGGATCGATAAAAAGAATGGCCTCCCGGTTTCCCAGGAGGCCGATTCTTAACCAACGAGCATCATGCTCACTTTGGTTGTAGGCGTGCACCACCGTCAAGGCGAATTGTTTCGCCGTTCATGTAACTGTTCGAAAGAAGTTCCGCGGCCAACGACGCAAACTCAGTTCCAAAGCCAAGGCGCTTCGGGAACAACACGTCTTTCTTGAGTTTGTCTTTGAACTGCTCGGAGAAGTCACCTTCGCCATAAATCGGCGTGTCAATCAACCCAGGGGCAATCGTGTTGACGCGCACGCCAACCGCGGACAAGTCTCGGGCGATGGGCAACGTCATGCCAACAACGCCACCTTTTGATGACGAGTAGGCAGCCTGGCCAATTTGGCCATCAAATGCGGCGAGAGAAGCGGTGTTGACGATTGCACCGTGCTCGTTGTCGTCAAGTGCTTCCATCGTTGACATGGCCGTCGCCGCAATGCGGATGCAATTGAAACTTCCCACCAAGTTCACTTCAATGACCTTGCGGTAGACATCCAAGTCGTGGGCCGACGAGTATTCGCCATCTTTGCCAATTGTCCGGGTTGCCCAACCGATGCCAGCGCAGTTCACGAGCGACCGCAGTGGCCCCAGATCTTTCGCTGCTTCACAGGCTTCAATCACCTGATCGGTGTTGGTGACATCGACGTGAACAAACGCACCACCAAGCTCAGACGCAACCGCGTTGCCTTTCTCATCGTTCATGTCGGCGACAACAACCTTGACGCCGCGCTGTGCCAACAGCCGCGCGGTGGCTTCGCCGAGACCCGAAGCCCCGCCCGTGATAATTGCAGAAGTACCGTTAAGTTCCATACGATCAAGACTATTGAGTGCCAAGGGGGCACCCAAAGCCCGCCAAGTACTGGCATGAACGCGCATGTCTAGATAAGATTGCTACCTTACGGGCGATGCTGTAGGAACAGACGGAGAATGAGAAATGGCATTGTTCAAAAAATTGCAGGCTCGAAGCACCGATGACGACACGATCAGCCTTGACGATGACGCAAACGCATGGTGGGCAGACCGTGACGAACTCGAAAAGGTCTTTATCCCCAAGCAGCGCACCCAGTTTGAACCGGACGCACCCAAAGAACGTCCGAGTTCGGCATTTGCCGATCAATACTCTGCCGAGTCATTGTTCAATTGGGCGTCGAGTCCGACTCCGGACGATCCCACCCATGGTGGAGCTGGCACACCTCTTGACCCCTACCGTGTGCTCGGGCTCCAACCAGGAGCGTCAATCAGCGAGGTTGTCTCGGCGCACCGCAAGCTGGCAAAGCAGTACCACCCTGATCAACTCCATGACATTGGCGAAGCCGAGCGTGCTGCGGCGGCACAGCGAATGAGCATCATCAACGCGGCATATCAAGAACTTCGGAGCCGGCTCGTTGAGCAGCGCCACTCGGTGTGATCTTTCCATCGAGTAACTGAATGGTTCGGTGTGCCTGCACGTCAAGGCGCGCATCGTGGCTCACACACAAAACCGCTCGACCCTCATCCTGTGCGAGGGACCGAAGTTGATCAATCACAAGTTCGGCTGACCGATCATCAAGGTTGCCCGTCGGCTCGTCGGCTAAAACGACCGGCGGCTCGTTCGCGAGGCCTCGGGCCAACGCCACTCGTGCTCGTTCGCCCCCCGACATCTGTGGCGGCCGACGCTGCGCTATTGCCCCCAAATTCAGCCGCTCAAGGAGTTCTGCAGCCCGAGCGCGGCGCTCGGGCCGCGACCGGTGCGTTGCAAACATGGCAAGTTCAATGTTTTGTGCCGCCGTTAGCCTTGGAATCAAGTTGTGGAGTTGAAACACGATTCCGACGTTTTGTCGACGAAATTTGCTGAGATTTGCTCGACTGTGGTGTGCGATCGTCACGCCATCGACCGTGATCATTCCTGAATCTGGAGGCTCAAGCGCACCCATGAGATGGATCAACGTGGACTTACCTGCACCTGATGGGCCGGTCAAGGCCACGAACTCACCTCGTTGCAACGCAAACGAAACGCGATCAAGGACGACGACATCACCGAATCGCTTCGTGACTTCATCCACGCGCACAACAGGTTCTCTATGTTCATTCACGACGCAACGCCTCCAACGGTGAAATTGATGCGGCCCGCAATGCTGGGTACGACGCACCGACGACGGCAACACCAATCGCGAACGAGAGTGAGCGTACAAAGACGCTCGTTTTCCAGTTCGGGGTGAAGTAGCCACGCAACGACGAGAGATTTTGGAGCACGTTCACCGCTGCCCAGCCAAGGAGCAGACCAATCAGCGCGCCAACGACGCCCACCACGACGGCTTCCCCAAGAACCAGCCCAATGATTCGTTGACGCGCCCAACCGATCGAGCGCAAGACACCAAACTCGCGTATCCGCTCAAAAAACGAGAGCAGGGTGGTGTTCAGCACGCCGGAAATGGCAATAACCGCAGCGAGAATCGTGCCGCCGGTGTTCGCCGCATCCACCAGTGTGAGGGTGTTGTTATTGCGGCCGAAATCGGTCAGCGATGCGATCGGTGCATACTGCACAAACTTGTGTGCGATCTGTTTCTTCACCAACGGAACACTCGCGCTGCGCGTGACCTTGACAAACCCTAAGGTCACATATCCGGGAACCTGATTTTCTGCTTGCAATGTTGAAAGTGGGAACATCATCGTCGAGTCGCCAAATGACACCCCGGTGCGATAGATACCGACGACTTTGCGCTTCTTTCCACCGATGGACAACGTATCGCCAACGCTCTTGTGAATACTTTGCGCCAACGCAAAGCCAAGCATCAC
>CAZJAZ010000087.1:0-5298 GCA_964544305.1 uncultured Iamiaceae bacterium
TTCACAAACACCTTGCCATGGTTGACGCCAAAGGCGGCCGAGTCGCCTCCAAACGGCTTTGGGATTTAGAGGCTGGCGTGACCAAACCAGACACGGACGCAACGCCGATGAAACTCTTTCCCTTATCTGCCCGAGAACTCTTCGGAGGCGATATGCGATGACCGAATCGATTTACGGGCGCACCAAAAGTGGGAACCGATCACTTAGGAGATGATCGAGGCTTTCGTCGTAGCAACTGAATGAGGTTACGAGCCGGGGAACCTTCGTGGACCTCGTCGCGGACCTGGCCGACCAATGCTGGGTCCTGACGTAAAAACACCCTGTTCCAAACTCCACGCGATTCAGATCGAACTGTGACGGGAGCATGTCTGTGGGTATTGCCAACCCAGGCTGACTTTCTCAAATGCCCCGCGGATCGCCGTCATGTATGTGTCACTATGTGACAATGCCTGGAACCAAGAAGACGGCCGATCGCGGCGTTCAACTGCGAACCGATCAGATCGCGACCGTGCACGGTGCGGTCGTTGTCATCGACGTGATCCGCGCGTTCAGCACCGCCGCATACGCGTTCTCGGCGGGAGCCCGGCACATTTACCTCGTTGCCAGCGTCGAGGAAGCGCTCGCTTTCAAGGCGACCCATCCAGGCAGCTTGGCAATGGGCGAAGACCACGGGAACATGCCCGACGGGTTTGACCTGCCTAACTCACCGGTACTTGCCTCCAGGGCAGATCTCGACGGCCGGCTGGTGGTGCAACGCACCTCCGCTGGCACCCAGGGTGTGGTCGCCGCGCGATCTGCCACCAGGCTTTGGTGTGCCAACCTCGTGTGTGCATCAGCCACCGCCCGAGCGGTCGGCGCATCCAATCTCGGGGTACCGAGTTACGTGATCACCGGATGGTTCGCTGATCGTGAGGATCGGCCAGGGACCGACGACCGGCTCGTCGCCGAACACATTGACGCGCTTCGACGCGGCGAGGTGGTGGACGCGTCGCACGTCGCTGCAGCCGTGGCCGCAACCGACGAGGCCAAGCTGACGCTTGCACTCGGCGAGGGTCATGTCGACCCGCTCGATATTGCCTACGCGACCGATGTTGACCGATTTGATTTCGCCATGGAAGTCACCCGTGATGACCACGGCCTCCGCCTTGATGTTTCCACCGATTTCGGCTGACGCAAACCGCCACCACAATGACCGGTTTGGGATTGCCGCCGGACCACGTCACCCGCTACCCCGACAACGCATCCCACGCGTCGGGCCATCACGCTTGGACGGTGCGGGTCAACGGTTGTGTTTGACGATGCAAGGTAGTCTTGGAGGAGAATTGCTATTGGGTCGCATAGGAGGTGAACGATGACCAAACGCCATGATGATCGTTTCGATGTGCCGTTGTACTCGGTTGCCGAGGCGGCACGGTATGTGGGCGTGCCGGCCACGACGTTCGCGAGCTGGGCGACGGGTTATGTGCGCCGCTCAGGCCACCGTCCGACAGTTACCGGCGCTCCGCTGTTGTCAACGGTGGACGCTCCGCGTGGCCCGTCGGTCACGTTCATCGGACTGGCCGAAGGTGTCGCGCTCGCTGCGATACGCAAAACCGGTGTCCCCATGCAACGAATCCGACCCGCTCTACTCGCTTTACAGGAGGAGTTCGGAGTTGCTCACGCGTTGGCGACGAAGCGCCTGTACACCGATGGCGCAGAGGTTCTCTACGACTTCTCGCAGCGGTCATCCTCGACGGCGACAACTACTCCAGTCGGCGACCTCGTTGTTATCCGCAACGGCCAACGAGTCTTCAAAGAGGTGATCGACGAGTACCTGCAAAGAATCGAGTACGGCTCCGATGGCTACGCAGAGTTGATTCATCTGCCCACGTATCGCCGCGGGCAAGTGGTGGCCGATCCGGCGAGGTCGTTCGGGCAACCGGTGTTCGTGCGCGGCGCGTCCCGGGTTGATGATGTGATCGACCGCTTTGTGGCTGGCGAGTCGATTCAGGAACTGTCAGTAGAGTTTGGCGTGCCGGTCGAGGATCTCGAGGACGCGCTGCGTGTCGCATCCCAGCGGGCTGCCTGACCTCTTCCTCGATCGCAGCCTCGGCCGGATCCAGGTACCTCGCCTGTTGCGAAATGAAGGGCTTCGCTTGGTGACGCTCGCCGAGCATTACGGCATCCCGGCTGATGAAAACGTCATGGATGTCGAGTGGCTTGAACTTGCCGGTCGGAGCCGACGGGCGGTGTTCATGAAAGACGCACGAATTCGTGGCCGGACCGCAGAACGCAATGCGGTCACCGAATTCGCCGTTCGTTGCTTCTGCATTACCCGTCAGGATCTGACCGCAGCGCAGATGGCCAAGCGCTACATCGAGCATCTTCCAGCGATCACCGACGCGTGTCGCGAGCCAGGCCCGTTCATCTACGCGGTTCACCAACACCGAATCGAACGACTGGCTCTGGAACCGTGACCGCAGCTGACACACCGAGTATGACTTCGGCCTGGGATGACCCGGCGACCCAAGCCTTCTTGCGGCCCAAACGGATTGCGTCCCACGTGCTGGCCGCCGTAGTGGGCGTCTTCGTCGTGATCGCAATCGCATTGGGCACGATTCAATCCGGCAAGGCAAACAGACTTTCACGCGACGGAGTCCACACAAAAGGAGTGATTTTGTGGGTGCACGATCGTGGGTGCGATGATCCCAGGGGACCGGTGGTGATCAAGGCCGCAGTGCGATTCGACGTCGACCGAACATCCCAAACTCAAATCTTCAACACCAGCTGTGGCCGAGGACTGTTCAAAGGGGCGGTCGTTCCTGTCGCATACGACCCGAACAACCCCGCGGAGTTCGCGGTCGCCGGCTTCGCGTCAGACAACCCCGCGTTCGCCGTAGTGGACGTCTTCGGCGGTGCCATCGCCTTTACTTCGGCCATCCTGGCACTTGGTTTCATAGTTGAGCGGCACAATCGCAAGCGCCTCCTCCGTCAAACCCCGTGGATTCCTACCTCGTTGCTGTTCGTCCGCGGTCAGCCGGTTGGTCGAGGTGCGCCGTCATTTGCGACCGTGTTGACCACGCCAATCGGGCAGAAAGTCTTCCGTGGCAGCGACCCGAATCATCGTGTCATTGCCGACCAACCGTTGCAGATTCTTGAAGTCGCTGGAAACAACAATGATCGGCGGGCGGTGCGCCGACCGGGCGAACGACGGATCATCTTCTTGTCGACCCGGATGTCCAACAAGGTCGCCCAGAAGGCGTGGAACGACTGGCATCGCTCGCAGCAAGGGTAGAGAGTCGCGCCATTGAAACCCCGTTCGCCGACGACTCCGACCTATCGGTCGGGAGCAACCAACGACGAGGTGCCACTCGATCAACGGCTGAGGGCCTCGCGTCGCGAGTCGTCGATGGTTGGGGCCGGGGCGAGGTGATCGGCTCTGGTCGCGGCCGTCTCGGCACGGGGCTCTGTCCCCTTGACACGGTACAACTACGACTCACCGACCTGGTCGGTCACCAGAGGTATCGGCGTCGGAATGCACCTACGAGAGCCGGAGGCAGGGCGTCAGGGGTGTCAATGAGCTGTTCAACCGTGACATATCCGAAGGTTGACGTGTCGTTGAGCAACCCCATGTAGCGCGCTGCGGCGTCACGGAAGCTGGTGTTGGCGGATGGGGCGACGACGATGAATCGGGCGAACGTCCAATTCGCGGAAGGGTGTTGCAGCATCGAAAGTGCGAGGAGGTGGTCGAGCCAGATCTGCTGGAGATTTGAGCCAATGAGTGCCGAACCTGCTCCCGGGATAAAGACACCGGAGCGCTCTGTGATCTCGAGGTACCGACTCAGTCGTTCGGGCTTGGGTTGCTTTTCGACGGTGGCGTGTTCGTGGTACTTCGTTTCAATGCCAACGACTCCTCGACCACCGTCGTCCAGGGTGAGCTCGAATGCGGCGTCGAATGCGCTGCGGTTGCCCAGGTAGTACGGGTCGAGACGGCCGGGTGACCATTCGAACCGGAACTGGTTGACCCTTCCGGGAGTGTCAGGCCACCACGCATGTACGGCCCGGTCGGCCTCGTCTGGGTGGGCGTCAAGTTCACCAAAAAGGTTGAAACACATCGGCATGGACGACAACAGGTCGGCATATAGCCGGGGTTTGGCCAGGGTCTGGTGTGGCTCAGGGTGTGCGAGTCGCCTGTCGACCGCGGCGCACACCGCGGCGGTGAGAAAGTTGGCGCCGGTCTTGATCGCGAAAGCGAGCGGGATACGTGATCCGATCGGATTGGCATCGGGTCCGCCGTCGGTCGGATTGGTACCCATCGGCAAGCCCTGCGCTTCGCGCCACCGTGCCTGATGAAGTCGTGCCTGGCGCTTGTACGCAGTCACATCGGGCTGCTTCGCGACGTAGTCCACGGAAAACCAACAATGGGCAGCCTCAAGCTCAGAGCGAGCCGCGCCTTGCGGAATGTCAATCATGATGGCCGCATGGTACTGCTCGAGCTGGGTGTCCTTGGCGTAGCGAGACTTCGGGGCGATTTCTGGCGCGTTCAGCTTTCTCCTTTGGGGTGACGGACTGAGGAGTGTCAGAGCGCTACGCAAGACGGTCAAACAACGACGATCATTCGCAGAGCATCCGCGCCTGAGAGACGATCTGGCTGATCGAGGCACTCCGCTGCCACTCGCTGCGTGCGTCGAGCGTGCCACAGTCGCCTCCTATCCAGCCATCGTTGCGAACGACAAGGCAACCTTTCCCGTCGCGCCACCAACGTGGACGCTACGCCTCATGGAGCACCGACTCCGATGGCATGGTTACGATCACCGCGCGGCTCGCACCCGCAGACGCCGCCAAGGTTTGCGTTGCGTTGCGACCACGTCGCGATGGCGATGGCCAGATGCGAGGTCGGGGCGGTAGTGGCGGGTTCGACGAGTTCGTCTGCGTGCTCTTCGGTGAGATGGGGAACGAGCATGCGGGCTTTGGCGAACGACATGTCGCCGGCCGCCATCGCAGTGAGCAGCACGGGAAAATCGCGCATAGCTTTGGCAACGTACCTGGTTGCGGGCGGTGACCAGGTCAATGTCACAGCTTGCAGCGAGCCACGCCGCGCACGAAAGCGCACCACGCAACGCCCAAGTGCCACAGGCTTCAAACTCGCCGATCAAGACCAGCAGGTCAAAGATGGCGGTTGACAGCTTGCAAACCAGGGTGATGATCGAAGATTCGACCTCGTCGGAGGCGAGTGCTAGGACATCGAGATCTTGGACCTGGTCACGCTCCCATGGGAGCGCGCAATGCCCGTAACTGTCGCTTCACAAACACCTTGCC
>CAZJAZ010000088.1:0-5143 GCA_964544305.1 uncultured Iamiaceae bacterium
TGGTTGAAGAATCACCGAATGCGACGTTGCGGGCGTTGGCCCGCGGGGTCGTCCCTGATCTGCTTGATGAGCATGGTGCGCCACGGGTCGATCACGAGCAGGTTGTCGCGATTCGAAGCCGTCTGCGCTCGGTGACACCGTTCTCGTCAACACGCAAGTGGTCGGCCGCGACCTTTCAAGATGACACTACGTGGATTTTGGGCGCTCCCGATGTTTTGTTGCACAACATTGCTGGCGCGCATGCGCTATCTGACGCGGTGCAAACCTATGCGCAGCGGGGCCAACGGGTTTTGCTTCTGGCGACGGCGACAAAGCCGGTTGAAGATGGCGTACTCCCCTCTGCGTTGACACCGTATGCCATTGCATTGCTCGAAGATCAGGTGCGCGACGATGCGCACGAGACGCTGCGGTTTTTCGCTGAGCAGAACGTTTTGATCAAGATCATCAGCGGTGATCATCCGGCCACGGTTGCCGCGGTTGCCAGACGGGCCGGACTTGAGGTCGATGCAGGGTTCGACGCGGCCAATCTGCCAGAAGATGAATCATCGTTGGCTGACACGGTTGAGGCACATACCGTTTTCGGTCGGGTGAAGCCTGCACAGAAGCGGGCCATGGTGCGAGCGCTGCAATCGCGTCAGCATGTGGTGGCTATGACCGGTGACGGGGTGAACGATGTGCTTGCACTCAAAGACGCGGATATTGGCATTTCGATGGGATCTGGTGCTGATGCGACCCGTGCCGCGGCGCAACTGGTGCTCCTTGACAATGACTTTGCGGCACTGCCTCCCGTGGTCGCAGAAGGGCGCCAGGTCATCGCCAACATTGAGCGAGTTGCAAATCTCTTCTTGACCAAAACTGTGTACGCCATGTTGCTCGCATTGGCGGTTGGAGTGGCAGGCATGCCCTATCCGTTCTTACCTCGCCACTTAACCCTTGTTGGTTCACTCACAATCGGGATTCCCGCGTTCTTCTTGGCACTCGCGCCAAACTCAACTCGGGCTCAGCCTCATTTTGTGGCGCGCGTCATGCGTTTTGCCGCCCCCGCTGGACTTTTATGTGCTTCGGCCACGTTCGGTGGCTACTACCTCGCTCACGTTGCTGAACCCGAAGCCGTGCAAGTCCAACAGACCGCGGCCACGCTGGTCCTTGTTGCATTAGGACTCTTGATCCTCATTCGTTTGACTCGACCGGTAGCAGGATGGCGAGCCTGGCTGATCATTGCCATGATCGTCGCACTTGGCGGCATTGTGGCGTTGCCCGCTGGGCGATCATTCTTTGCGCTGGAGGTGCCCGAACTCACCACACTCGTGGCGCTTATCGGCATCATTGCGTTGTCGTGGTGGGTGATGGAATTGGCTGATCGTCTGCAACGCATCTATCGACGACCGTACGAACGACTGCTCTCAGCACAAGAGCGAATGAATTTACGTGAAACCACACGAAAAATCACAACCAATACGGTTGTCACCGAGCAGATCGCCGGACAACTTGAAACGCAGCAAACGAAACCAATGCCAGTGGTTGAGCAACCAACCCAAGCTGCCGGTGTCGAAAATACCGTGGTCGAGCAACAATCGTTCGAACAATTTTGAGAAACAACGGGTTTTCCTTGCGGTCAACCCTCAGCCATGTGCGAGTCGGGCCGATGGATTCTCCACCGGGAGACTCATCATGCAAGATGTCGCCGAAGTACTCCGACAGGAGCGAAACAGCCTTGAACGGCTGCTCTATCGACTGGTTATCTTGCGCGCCCTGCTTGACGCCCGAGAGGTGGCCTCACTGACGATGGCCTCTGTAGAAGTCGAACAGGCTCGCCAACAGGTCCGCGAGGTCGACTTGTTGCGAGCAGCTCAAGTGCAACTGATGGGTGTTCGCGGGCCACAGCGATCTATTCCCACCCTCAGGCAACTTGCTTCGCTCGCGGGCGAACCTTGGGCAGGAATTCTGCGCGATCATCACGACGGTTTAACCAATGTCGTCGCCGAAATCGAAGTGGTTCGACATCGTTCAGCCGAACAAGCCCGAGACGGAATTCGTTCGGTCGCTGAAGCGCAAGGCGCTCAAGTTTTTGCGCACCAAATTCCAGCACGGCAAGGCGCTGCCCACAGTGTTGAGACACGTCCTGCCCAGGCACCGCCAAAACTCTCGACGTGGTCGCCATCAAGTTTTGCGAACGATCTTTCGCCCGACGACGGCGATTTGACGTTGCTCACAACCGAAACGGCGTACCAGGATGCGCTCACCTCAAGTGGCAAACTCCAGATTCCGTCGTTAATTGCATTTTTGCGCTAGGCAGCGCAAGAGCGCCCCACCCGAAATTTGGATGGGGCGCTCACTGATGATTGCAGATTGGACTACTCGGCGATGATGTGCCCGGCTCCGCCTCGCTCGGCGTCGTTGAACTTGTGGGTCACCATGGCGTACATGCCTTTCTTGGGGATGGTGAAGTCCACGAATCCACCTTGTGCCGGGGCTAAGTCCATGACTTGTGCTGCGCCCTTCTCAGGGTTGTCGGGTTTCAAGAGGTAACCGCCTTCTTTGAACACCGTGTCAAACTGCGTGCCCACAACGTGGAATGCTGAGATTTCGTTGGGGCCAACGTTGACCACCCAGATTCGAACCCGTTCGCCAACTTTGACTTTGATCGGATCGTAGACGTACTGGTTGTAGTAGCCGTTGAAGACGACCGCATCTTGCGCACCAGCTCGGGCCTTTGCGAGATCTGATTCTTTCCCCTGCGGGCCAAGGTAGAACTCGGACTGGACCATCAGATACTCACGGTCGACTTTGGGAAGATCAGGCGGATCGATAATCACCGCGCCATACATGCCATTCGCAATGTGATGGAGCACCGGGGCGGTCCCACAGTGATACATCCATGCCCCAGAATGCTGGGCAACAAATGAGTACGTCAGCGATTCACCTGGATTGATCGTTCGCATGTCGACATCCATTGACGTCTGTGATGCGTGGAAGTCAAGTGAATGCCCAATTGTTCCCTTATTGACCAGTTTGATGTTGAACGTGTCACCAACCTTGCCTCGCAAAGTCGGGCCCGGAACAGTGTTATTGAATGTCCACATCAGTTGCTTGACGCCAGGTGCGACTTCGATCTCAACGTCACGTGCTTCGAATGTCAAGTTGTGCACGGTCCCATTCGGTGCGACCTTCAATTCAGGATCGGCTGCCTTGAAACCTTTCGCTGGTTCAGCAGCCGGGTCGATTGTGGCGTCATCCGGGTTGAACGACCCATTTGTCGAGCCGGTTCCACCGTGTCCTTGTGCTGCGACCTGTTGGGTTGAAACGTCGCCTTTGACGTCAAGATCCATCACCATGCCAGAGGCGCGGTGCCCTGGCAGTGTGCAGAATCCTTGGACTGTCGCTTCGAGTGCGCTTGTCTTGAGGATTGCACTTTGACCCGGATTCAACTTCGGTGATGTCTTTGAGCCAATCGCCAAGTCGTGGGGTTGTTTACCGGTATTGGTGATCTTGAGCACCAACGTCGTGTTCTTGGTGATTTCAAGCTTGGCCGGCTTGACCCAGAACTCGCCGAGGGTCACGTTCACCGTACGGGTCACGGGTTTCGCGGCCGCGGTGGCCAACGAGCCCTTGTGATCGCCTCCGGTAAACAATGCCCACGCAAGGACGGCGCCAACCGCAACGATGGTGGCAAAGGCCATTGTTGCGATCAATCCGACATCGCCCATTCGATCCCGCAATGTGGTGCGTTGGTTATGCCGAGCTTCGGCTTCGCCTGTTGTGTCCAGGTCTGGTTCTTCTGATGCATTCATCGGGCGGCTCCTTGTGAATGTATTCCCGAGTGCCCTCTATCGTCACGCGTACGAGATAATTTCGGCAGGGTCCAAAGTCCCGCTCTTCGTGCGACTCTGGTCACGCCGGCAGGGGCACCTGCCACACAATGGTGGTTCCTTGGTCGACTTGTGTGGACACCGTGCATGACCCACCAAACTGGTTGGCTCGGGCGACAAGATTGTCAAGGCCATCACCGCGCACAATATTTTCGGGGTCAAAACCTTGGCCGTCGTCGGTCACGACAACACGTAGCCACCCATCGACACCTGATTCAATGTCAATGACGACGTGCTGGGCGCGCCCGTGGCGATGCGCGTTGGCTAAGCCTTCACGCAAGACGGCCAAAATCGCTTCGGTCACATCGGTCGTGGGTTCATCCCCCATATGTCCCACCACGTGGAGCAGGATGGGGAGGTCGAGGACACGCGCTTGCGCGTCGACAAACTTTTGTACGCGGTCTTCGAAGCGGTCACCGAACGCGTCGCTCAACTTCAAGTCTGCAATGACACCGCGGATTTCGCGGATGGTGGCGTCGATTTCATCCATGACTCGTTGCGCGATGTCGTGTTGTTTGTCGGCGTCACCGAGCAGTGATGCCTCCAAGGTGAGACCCACGCCGTAGAGGCGTTGGATAACCGAGTCGTGCAGGTCACGACCGATACGTTCACGTTCGTTGACGAGGGCGAGGCGCGCCTGCGTGGAATGGAGCGCCGCATCGGCACGGCGTCGACTCGTTACGTCCCGGATAACCGCAATCACCAGGCTGTGCTCACCAATGGTCACCGGCGACAGGCTGACCTCAACGGGAAAGGTCGAACCATCAACTCGCTGCCCGAGAAGTTCGAGCCCGGTTCCCATTTCGCGTCGACGCGGGTGCGTTGCATAGGCGCCACGTTGTTTGTGATGGACGTGGCGCAGGCTTTCGGGCAGAAGGTCGTCAACCTCGTGTCCCACCAACGAATTTGTCTCTGGCGCGTAGCCAAACATGGTGCAGGCGAGCTGGTTGGCGAGCACGATCTTGCCTCGCGCGTCGGCCACAATCACGCCGTCTGGCGAGGCATCAACGACAGCCCACGCCAGCTCATTTGGCGTTGGGGTCAGCGTCTGATCAACGTCAACGGTCACGATAGCAACGCTACCGATTTCGCATGTTAGAACGGTGTCATCAGACCGTGATGCGCTGTGCCCAATCTTGGCTCTCAGCGATCGCTCCGGCGTAGCGGGCTTTGCGCTTGGCGACCCGACCAACTGGTTCGGGTTCGGTTGGCGCATCTCCGTATTGGGCTTGAATCCCTTCGCGGAGCATCACGAGTGCTTCTGAGCGAAGTTG
>CAZJAZ010000089.1:0-5047 GCA_964544305.1 uncultured Iamiaceae bacterium
CTCGTCCACAACTTTGAGGACGTTGATCCCAAAGCATTACTTGTTCGCTTGAAGCTCGCCGGAAGCAGCGCAGCCGCAGAAGTTCTCGAGAATGTCGCTGTCGCGAACGACGAATTAGACCTCAACCGCGGCGACCAAGGAATGCTGCTCTACCAAGCGGCACAATTCCGCGACTTGCAACCTGACACCTATCGCACAAGATGGCTTTCACGCATCCAAGTTGACCGCCTCCAACGGAACATTAGCGAAATAGACCGCAAGTTCGATGCGCTCGCGATCCAAGACACACAGACTGCCGATTACCCATTGCAAATCATTGGTGTTGATCACCGAGCAATTCATTTCACGTATCGAGGAGTCGCGTTCGACATCGCCGAGCCGCGCCCCGAGCTCACCATTCGCCTTGAACCCGTCGTGCCGAGCCTGATGATTGGTGGCGTATGGGCATTGCTTGTCGCGCTTCCCTCCATGGGCAGAGTCCCACTTTGGGTTGCCTTGCCAAGCGCCGCCCTCCAATGGGCTGCCGCTGCCCGACTCATATCACGAAAACCGTTGGAACGCAGTGCCGATCGCGCAACCGCCGTTCTTGTAGGCATTTCATCACTCGCCACAAACGTCGCAATCGGAATTCGAGGTCGAAACAACACGGCAACTCTGAACGATCGGCCATTTGCAGGGACTGGGGCGACCCAGCCGATTTCATTGCTTCTTGGATGCAACTGGAATGATCTCACACGCGAGCGCATTGCTCTGGCAATTGCAGCATCACTGGGTTGGGGATTCGCATTGACCTGCGAATCGCAACGAACATGGCACGCCAAGATCATGGAACTCGCGTTCGTCTTGATGCCCGCCCTCGTAACCGCAACAACCGGCGCCGACACGAGACGAGAAGCTCATGCTCTCAACGAAACACTGCAACGTGAATTTGCGCACCTCGTTGAAAACCTTGCTCGGTTCACGGCAGACATGGGGATCGACGCCTTGCGCGATCAGTGTCACGCCGTCATCGACAATCTCGCGCAATTCGACATTGGTCTTTCCGACGACGAGGTGAACGAAGTAATCCAGGCAATGAAGTACGAACTTGAACGTCTTGATCAAGTTGATCCACTGAAGCTCATTGACTGGGCCATCGATCCATCATCAAGCCAACCTGAAGCGTCAACGACCGGAAATCCAGAGTAGGTTTCGCCCCATGAATGGACGAATCATTTTCGTTGAAGATTCCATGCGACGTGGTAGCGAGATGTTCGGTCTCATTCAACAGCTTCAACGCACCCATGCGATCGTCAATCCAACCATGTGGGACCCAATCACTGCTCGCGCGAACATCACCGGGGGCGGCGACATCTTCGACCCGCCGCTCAACGGAGCGGAAAATTGGGAACAAGGCGACTGGTTATTTCTCGACTGTTGGGATCGTGACGCGCTCGACGAGACATCCGCGAAACCAACCCGCAGCGCGTTCTTCGCGTTGGACTTGCTCATTGCCCTGCGAAGCGCCCGAGAAGCAGGCACAATGACGCCCCGTGTTGTGGCTCACTCACGGGGGATGCACGACAATCTCGTGCGCGCAACGCTCGCCGAGTTCCTTTATCCCCGACATCAACCGGAACCTGGCCGAGACAAATGGCGAGTTACACCGTCAAAAGAACCGGGAATTCTTTGGGCGATGTACGACCGAACCGACATGGAAGATGAACTCGGCGACATTGTGCTGAACGGCAAGAGAACGAAAGCACTTGCCCCACCAAAAAAGCCGAGCACTGAATGGGACTTTGTCGGCCCACAGTCGTGCCTGGCGACATATCATTGCAAAGTTCGAGACTCCGCACCTGATGCATGGCGAGACAACGTCGTATCCACAAGCGGGAAGATTCAAGCGGGTGAAACCGAGCAAAAACAGATCGTCCGTCTCGCCGAACGATTCCTCGACACCCCACCGGGGCGGAAGCTTGGGTACGCAGAGCTATTGCGGTTGGTTCGCTCGATTGCGAATCCGCAGCTCTAACGCGATCGTGCCGATCTAGGCTCAACGAACTGCCAGATTGATCGCGAGCCTCGGGGGTTTTGATGCGACGGTCCATTCATGCGCTGCTCATCGGCGCACTCATCGTCGCCGTTGCAACGACCGGTTGCTCATCGAGCGGTTCAACGAGTTCAGCGCGCAAAGCCGACACGTCGAACAACACCGCACCACCCACGACCTTGGCAAGAAGCGCCACCCAACCAAAACGCAACATCGCCACACCCACCATTACCGGACCAATCACCGGCCCTGGCGAACCTTGGGGTGCGATCACCTCGACTCCCAAAGATGCTGGTTACACCACCGCCGAATACTTCCTTTCGGGCACAGCGACGGCCTACAAGACCAGCAACAAGCTCACCGCGAACGGCCAATGGCAAGCCCAACCCACCACCAAGGCCGACTACGAAACCCGGATCTTCGTGCACCGCCCGACGAACCCCGCCAAATTCAATGGCACCGTCGTCGTCGAATGGCTCAATGTCAGCGCCGGATTCGAAACCGCACCCGACTTTCTTTTCACCCAACGCGAACTGATCCGCGACGGCTACGCCTGGGTCGGCGTATCTGCCCAGAAAGCCGGCATCGAAGAAAGCGATGCAGGCGGTGTGCTGGGCATCAAACCCCTCAAAGGAGCGAACCCCAAGCGCTACGCACCCCTGCATCATCCCGGCGACCAGTACTCCTACGACATCTTTAGTCAAGCCGCAGCCGCGGTGCGCGCTACCGGGGCGAAATCTCCGATGGGCGATTTGAAGGTCAAACACGTCATCGGCGACGGCGAATCGCAATCAGCCTTTCGCATGGTCAACTACATCAACGCCGTGCAACCCGTCACGCACGCGTTCGACGGCTTTCTCGTCCATAGCCGCTGGGACAAAGGCGCACCCCTCAACCCCGGCCAGCACCCGCCCGAAAACACAACGTTGCGCAGCGACACCGCCGTTCCCGTCCTTCAAGTTCAATCCGAAACCGATGTGCCCATGTACCTGAAAAGTCGCCAGGCCGACAGTACCAACATCCGCACCTGGGAAATCACGGGCACCGCGCACGTCGACGCCAACGTGCTCGCCTCCGCTTTGGGTTGTTCCACCCCGGTCAACAGTGGCCCCGAAATCTATGTCATGGACGCAGCGCTCAACGCCCTCAACACGTGGATCACGAACCCCGCACACCCTCCCACGAAAGCCCCACGCATCACCGTCAACGCCAACGGCAAAATCCAGCGTGACGCGCACGGCAACGCACTCGGCGGGATCCGCACACCTCAACTCGACGTGCCCATCGCCACGCTTAGCGGTGAAGGTGGCCAAGGATCCGGCTTTTGTACCATCGCTGGCATCACCAAGACGTTCCCGCTCGCAACCGCCACCGACCTGTACGGCTCGAAAGCCAAGTACCTCGCCGCGTTCGACACGTCAATGCAACGTGCAATCAAGCGTGGCTTCCTTCTCGAAGCCGACGCAACTGACATGCACGACGCGGCAAGCAAGGCCTGGCCGACGAGCTAACGCGCTACAACACCGACCCGTCACGCGAGCGAAAATACGAAACGACTCTCGCAATCGACCCACCAGAATCGATCTGCTGCGCCCAGTACGACAAGCCGCTGGCCTGCGGGGTCTGACCCAAAATCGCAACATACGCAACCGTGGCCACAACCCGACCATGGGTTGCCCGGCGGTGCTCCGGCGATTCTGATAGCCCGAGCAGTACGTCGCCGCGTGACATTGTGCCCGACGCTAACTGGCCCACCCAGAACGACGCCCCCGCCGAATCCGGTGGCCGGCCCAACACGTGCTGGTAGATCAAATCGACAAACCCCGCGTTATTGAGATGCCCATAGCGCACCACAAACTCAGGTGACGCCGCGAAATACGCCGCCACCGAACGCGGCGGATAGCCCTGTTGCACACGGCCACCCCAATACATCAGCCCACGCACATCACTGGGCCGATCAAACGCACTCTCGTACAACCGCGCAACCCGGCCAGGCACACGAGCAAACTCACTGCTCGCAAATAGCTCAGCCACCAGACCAGTACGCGACAACGAACCATCATCAAGTCCCATCGCCCACGTAACTTGTGCACCACGCGACGGCATCCGTTGCAAAACCCGCAGATACGCCGCTGCCACATACCCCATCGACGCTTTGGAAGCCTCGACGATTGCCACCCCGTAGCGGCCCGCAACAACGCCACGCTCCGATGCAAACGGCCACACGTTGTCCCGGCATGGCGCCGACCCTTTGCTTTGTTGCATCATGACCGGTGCGGCCAACCCGGGCCCCGGACATGACGCGTGCCCCAGGCCAAGAAAATGCCCAACCTCATGGTTCACCACATAATGCCGGTACGCATCAAGGCCAAGCGTCCACGTCGGCGTGTCATGTAACCAACGGTCTTCGTTGATGTACACGTTCTGCCCGGCCCGACAACTCCACATGCTCGAACACCCCGCCACGCCTCCCAACACGGACGGCGCGGCAAGCAAAACGCGCATGCTTGCATTGGAGGACACCCGCACAAAACGAATACTGCCCCCCATTGACCAGCCACGCGCGTCAGCCAACGTCGTCGCAACATGGCGCGCAAAACTTTCGACGCCCGTTGAAACCGCACCCGCAGAACCAACCGAATAGGTGATCGTGACACTCGTCCCACTCGCCGCCGCCACTGGTGCGACACGGCCGACCGTGCCAATCGACGCCACACACAGCAACGTTGCGACAACCAGTACGATCCCTCGACGCATGCCCCGAATCTACCGCTGCGCCGATTTAGAATCGGGGCACAATGGCGGGGCAAACCACAAACCGTGTGCATCCACTCATCGAACGAACAGCCGCCTACGCGTGGCGGATCTTGATCATTGCCGCAGCATTCGCCGGAGTCATGTGGTTGCTCGACAAACTCTGGGTTGTCGTCCTCCCGCTGATCATCGCGGCGTTTCTCACCCGCGTTCTCATGGCCCCCAATCAATGGCTGCGCCGTCACGGGTGGCGGCCCATGC
>CAZJAZ010000090.1:0-4469 GCA_964544305.1 uncultured Iamiaceae bacterium
GAACCCGCGTCAAAACCCGCACGGGCCGACGCCTTACGGATCTCATCACGCAGCACTGCCTTATTCGCCGACGAACCACCCCTCAACACAGGCCTTACACTGCGAGCAGCCCCCGCAGGTAACGGGCCAAGCCGACTCGCTGACAACATATCAGTCTTCTTACCGCCCCCCCCGGCAGCGGAACCACCCCCGACGACGGATCCGGGCTAACCGCCGAAACTGGAACAGCGACAAGCACCGACGCCATCAAAAACCCCGAAACCAACGCCCAAACCCCATGACGATTCATAAAATCGCTCACCCCAATTCGACAAAACGAAATCAATTAAAAACTTCCAGCGCGCACTCTACACACCGCGCCACCCTCGTGCAACGATATTCTTCTTTTTCCCCGAGCCAGTTACCGGCCACCTCTGCGAAAAGCTTCTGATCGACCTGGTCAATGGATCATTGTGAAACGCGCCTCGCTGCCGGCCTCGGTAGCCCGATCTGACTGGACATCGCATGAGAGGCCAACCATCAAGGCACGCAGACACTTCGATCTGCTCGCTCCGGACGGGATTCCGGTGTCGTGGGAGATCCCAGGTGTCCATGATCGCATTGCAACATCCACTCTTTGGCCGTACAATGTCCGGACAAAGGAGATCGGAATGGCGACTACGCGGACCAGGAACGAACGCCTCGAGGTGCGCACCACCGCGGAGGAGCGACGACTCATCGATCGTGCCGTCGCGCAACAGAACACCGATCTGACCGAGTTCGTCGTCGCGAACCTCACCGTCGCCGCTCGACGCATACTGGCTGATCGCGACGAGTTCGTACTCGATACCGATCAAGCGAAAGCGTGGGAAGCAATCAATCGCCGGCGGGCCCGCGACCTTTCCGGTTTACAACACCTGATGCAACGCCCCTCACCATTCACCTGAGACGTGACCATCACCTACCGAGCACCGGTATTGCTCGAGGCATCTCATGAACTCGACCTCTTTCAGTGTCGATCGGTGGAACAGACCGAATGGCCTCGGCGCCACGCAAGACAATCGATGGACGCCGGAACCACAACGGTCCTGGTTTCCACACCGACGACATCGGACACCGTGGTCGCCTACTATGCGTGGTGCATGGCCGGGCTCTCGTTCATCGACGCACCCAAACGGCTCGCTAAAGGGGCCGGCCGCTACCTTCAGCCCGTTGCCCTCCTTGCGCGACTTGGCGTCGACATCAACCATGAAGGTCGGGGTTTGGGTGCCGGACTGCTCGCAGATGTGATCGCCAGAACGTTGACGCTCGGCGATCAGATCGGCTGTCGTGGTCTGCTGGTCCATGCTGAAACGACCTCTGCGGCCGCGTTCTATCGCCACCTTGTGCCAGAGTTCGAGTTATCACCAACCGACGAGCTGCATCTGGTGCTTCTCATGAAGGACATCCGTCGGACGTTGCGATGAGGTAAGACCAGCCTCCGAGATGTGCGCGTCTTGGGTGTCGAAACCGGCCAGAAAACGGCACAATCGCGCACCCAACACACTGACTTGCTTGGGTCTGCATGGTGCGCCTGATCCAATTTCGTCCCGTTTGCTTTACGGTTCGTAATGGGTCCACATCCGCAGTACGTGCACCACATTTTCTTCTCGATGAACTTCGTACACAAGCCGATGTTGAATGTTGAGCCGTCTCGAGTAGCAGCCTGACAGGTCACCGACCAGACGCTCAAAACGTGGAGGCGATTGGAACGGGTCGACAGCCAGTATCTCAAGAATCTGCTGTGCTTTCGGCTTGAGCCCGGACGCAGCAAGCTTCTTCGCATCTTTTTGCGCGTGACGCGAGTACACGATTGTCCAGTTGCTCACCAGTCGAGTTCATTTGCGCCAGCATCGAAACCTTCTGCGCGAGCTGCTCGGATCGATTCACTAAATCCGGGTACCGCTTCGAGGTACAACGTCTCTTGCATCGCGCGCCAGTCATCTTCACCAACCAGTACCGCGTTCCCGCGTCGACCGGTGATCACAACCGGCTCGCACTCGTCGTTGACCTGATCGATTAGCCGATAAAGGTTTGTTCTGGCGTTTGTTGCGCTGGTCGATGTCACTGCAAACCTCCAGGCATAACGTACGACATGTCGTACGCGTTGTCAATTGTCCTTTGAGTTTGTGAGGTTTCGGGCACGCTTTTCCAAATGACGCTTTTCAACAATGCTGGTCGCTCGGCGAGCGGCCGCTCGCAGATCATCAAGGTCGCCGATCGTGCGATAGGGAAACACGCCCGCCAAGTGGTGCCCCGGAATCGGGGGAATGAACGGAACCAAGCCGGTAGCCAACACCAGCGCGTCATAGTCGCAGGTACGACCGCTCTTTGTTGTGATTTGCTTGGCATCACGGTCGATTTCGGTGACTTGGCCGCCCACGTGCCGTGCAATTGCTGGATCGGCCGCAACTTCAGGTGAACACAGCATCAACTCATCAAACGTTGCACCTTCGAGATACGACGAAAGATGCACCCGGTCATACGCTGCCCACGGTTCTGCCCCAAAGACGTCAATCGTCCAGTTGTTCAATGCGTTTTCGTGGAGTGATTGGAGAAGTCGTTGACCGACCATTTCATTGCCGACAACGACGAGCCTGCGCGATTCCATGTCCGCACGATAAAGAGGTCAGATTTCGCGTCGCTTGCGACCCCATCACCAACGTGTGAACAGAACCTCACATTGGCAATCTGCGCATGTGAGGTGTTGCCTGAAAAATTATGTAGCAGGTGCGGTTGTCGTTGTCACGAACGGTGCCGTACTTGGAGCAGCGAGGCGGTACACTACATGCCCCGACGAAATGAGAAGCCCATTGTTGGGAGTAGCCGCCAAACCCATCGGCGAAAGGTTCAACGTCGCACCCAGCCCAGTCTGGCGTTGGTTGCCTGGATCTGCGATACCCGTGCCCGCGATTGGGGTCACCGAGTTATCCGCGTCAATCCGCAACACCTGATTTGCGTAGGTCGAACTGCCAACGGTCACCGTTCCGGAGGGCGCGGGCGCAAGGTACACGCTGCCGTCTGGACCGGCCGCAACGGCACTCTGATCGAATTGCGTGCTCAAGGAAATTGGCGTTGGGGTCACTGTTTGCGTCGTGAGATCAACCCGAGAGAGGGTGCCACCGTTGTAGCTGGTTGTCATAATCGCGGTCGTGTTTGAGGTCATGGCAAATGCGCCAACGTAGGACCCGCCTGGAATCGACATGACCTTGGTGACCGAACCATCGTTGGCAAAGCGGACGATTTCGGGGGTACGAAAACTCGGTGGACTTGCACTCACATAGACCGCGGCCCCGTACACCGTGCCGTCGGGTGCGGTGGCCAACCCAGAAAGACCCAGACTGTCTGGCATGGCTTCGGTGGTGTGCGCAATGCCGTCCGGAGTGATGTAGGTCGCGCTCGTCCCACCCCCACTCAGATAAAGCGTGCCATCACCTCCGAGCGCCATCGGATTATTCACAATTGACGACATGCCTCCAGAAGCGCCTCCGCCGCCGCAGCTATCGGATATTCCCGAGTACAGCAATGTCGTTGCGGCGTTCGTTTCTTTGTAGATTCCACACGTGTTATCCAACACGTAGAACCCGCCGCCTGGGATTGCCGCAAGCGCGGTTGGTTGACTCAACAAAACGGAGCCGTCTGGTGTTTCAACCGATGAGGGGACGGTTCCTGTGGTCGTACCGGTTCCCAGCATCGGGTTCACCCAACCCGCATCACATGATGCTGCAACGCACACGAGTGCGACGATCGCGAGGGTTCCACGCAGTTTTCGAGACTTGAGGCGTATCACGATGTACGAGGCTACATTCGAGTAACGATCACGTCAATGAGTTCTCCGGCCACAACGTCGGTAACGTCTGGCGCAATACTTGCCAACCCGTGTGCTTGGGCTAACGATCGCACACGATGTGATGCCACGCCACCTGCAATGACCGGACGAATCGTGCGACTGGTCGCATCAATGACCACGGGCACGAACTGGCGCATCCCCGCTTTCGCGGACCAGCCTTGCGCCACCGTAAACGGGGAAACTCCCGGCTGTGGTGCCCCCGTGAGTTGTGCGAGCAACGGTCGAACCAGCACCCACAAACTCGCATGCACCGCACCCGGATTCCCGGGAAGCGCGCACACCGCAACCCCATCGATCACGCCGAAACCCTGGGGTTTGGCTGGTTGGATCGCCACCGACTGAAAAGTCACCCCAAAATTGCTGAGCACCTGGCGTGCAACATCGTGGGCGCCTACCGACGCGCCACCCGTGGTCACCACCACGTCCACCCCCGCGCCAAACGCTTGTGCCAAGCACCGGTCAAACTCGACCGGATCATCACCACAGGTCGCTGCAAAGGCGACCTGTGCCCCAAAAGATTCCAAGGTGCTCCGCACCAGAATCGCGTTCGAATCCAAGATCTTGCCCGCCCCAAGCTCGCCTCCCGCAATCGCAATGTCAT
>CAZJAZ010000091.1:0-4334 GCA_964544305.1 uncultured Iamiaceae bacterium
AAGACCACCGAAAGTTACGGCGCTGACTCGATTCAAGTCCTTGAAGGACTCGAAGCGGTCCGTCACCGGCCGGGCATGTACATCGGGTCTACCGGTCCGACCGGGCTGCATCACATGGTGTGGGAAGTCGTTGACAACAGCGTCGACGAAGCCATGGCCGGACATTGCACCCGCATCGACATAAAACTCCTCGCCGATGGGGCTTGTGAAGTTACCGATGATGGCCGCGGCATCCCCGTTGCACCCTACAAAGACCCCAAATACAAAGGCATGTCAACCGCCGAAGTCGTGCTCACCGTGCTGCACGCGGGTGGCAAGTTCGGTGGTGGCGGCTACAAAGTATCCGGTGGTCTCCACGGTGTGGGCGTCTCGGTTGTCAACGCGCTGTCCGAACGTCTCGAAGTCGAAGTCGACCTTGACGGCAAACACTGGTTCATGGATTTCGCCAAAGGCGGCAAAATCCAAACAAAAATGAAAGAAGTCGGCAAGGCGCCACGTGGACGCACCGGCACCACAATCCGGTTCTGGCCCGACCCAACCATCATGGAAGAAGTCACGTTCCGGGCCCAGACCATGCTGGAACGCTTCCAAATCATGGCTTTTCTGAACCGTGGCCTTGAGATCGTCTTCACCGACGAACGACCCGGCCACGAACCTGGTCCAACCAGTTTCAAATACGCGGGCGGAATCATCGACTTTGTCAAGCACGTCAACCGCACCAAAGACGCCCTGTTTGCCAAAGTCGGCTACTTCGAAGGCGCCGATGACACCTCCGAAGTCGAAGTCGCATTTCAATGGAACACCGGCTTCAACTCCGACGGCCTCCACAGCTACGCGAACGGCATCTCCACTATCGAAGGTGGAACCCACGAAGAAGGTTTTCGTACCGCCCTCACCGGCGTTGTCAACAAATACGCCCGAGCCAAGAACCTGCTCAAAGAAAAAGACCCAAACCTTGGTGGCGAAGACGTCCGCGAAGGCATGACGGCGATCATCTCCGTCCGGCTCGCCGACCCCCAGTTTGAAGGGCAAACCAAAGGCAAACTCGGCAACACCGCCACTCGTTCACTGGTCACCAAAGTCACCAACGACAAGCTCGCCCAATGGTTTGAAGAAAACCCGACCGAAGCCAACAAAGTTGTCAAGAAAGCAATCGCCGCATCGCAAGCCCGGGCCGCCGCCCGCAAAGCCCGTGATGTCATTCGCAATAAAACACTGCTTGATGGCGCGGGCATGCCCGACAAGCTCAAAGACTGCTCGTCCAAAGACGCGGCTGAACGCGAACTGTTCATTGTCGAAGGCGACTCGGCCGGTGGCTCAGCCGTGCAGGCCCGCAACCCGCACACCCAAGCAATCCTGCCGATCCGCGGCAAGATCCTCAACGTTGAACGTGCCCGCATCGACAAAATGCTCAAAAACAACGAGATCCAAGCACTCATCGCCGCCATCGGAGCTGGTGTGGGTGAAGAATTCGATGTTGAAAAACGTCGCTACGACAAAGTGATCGCCCTATGTGACGCCGACGTTGACGGCAGCCACATCCGTACCCTGCTCCTCACCTTCTTTTTCCGTCAAATGCGACCACTCGTCGAAGCGGGCTGTATCTACATTGCACAACCGCCGCTGTACTCAACCGAAGTCGCCAAAGAAAAGGTGTACCTCAAAGACGACGTGGCCAAAGATCGGTTTCTCGCGGATCGTCCCAAACACAACAAAGACTTCGCCCGCCTCAAAGGTCTCGGCGAAATGGATTACGACGAACTCAAAGTCACCACGATGGACCCAGACCATCGAACCTTGTTGCAAGTCACGGTCGAACAAGCCGCTCTCGCCGATGAAATCATGTCGATCCTGATGGGTGACGACGTTGACAGCCGCAAACAATTCATTCAGACGAACGCCAAAGACGTGCGTTTCCTTGACATCTGATCGCACGA
This sequence comes from uncultured Iamiaceae bacterium, assembly GCA_964544305.1. GTDB lineage: Bacteria > Actinomycetota > Acidimicrobiia > Acidimicrobiales > Iamiaceae > JAFDWI01. The sequence continues at coordinate 1,938 of CAZJAZ010000091.1, forward strand.
CGCACGCGAAAGAAGCAACTCCATGACTGATGTAACCCCCCCGGTTGACGGCCCGATCGGGGTCGAAGAAATCGAAATCCAAGAAGAAATGGAACGCTCATTCTTGGACTACGCGATGTCGGTCATCATGTCACGCGCCCTGCCCGACGCACGCGACGGCCTCAAACCGGTCCACCGCCGCATCTTGTGGGGCATGTATGACATTGGCGCCCGCCCTGACCGGTCGCACATGAAATCTGCCCGAGTCACCGGACACGTCATGGGTTACTTTCACCCACACGGTGATTCCCCGATCTACGACGCCCTCGTGCGAATGGCCCAAAACTTCTCGCTGCGCCACCCGCTCGTAGACGGCCACGGTAACTTCGGCTCACCCGACTTTGGCCCGGCTGCCGCCCGCTACACCGAATGTCGGCTCGAGCCGCTCGCGATGGCAATGCTCGCCGACATCGACGAAAACACCGTTGATTTTGCTGACAACTACTCCGGTGAAGTCACCGAGCCCACCGTACTCCCCGCACGGTTTCCCAACCTGTTGGTGAACGGTTCGCAAGGCATCGCGGTGGGCATGGCGACCAACATTCCCCCACACAACCTTGGCGAAGTCATTGACGCCACCATTCACCTCATTGACAACCCCGACGCCACACCCGATGACCTCATGGCATTCGTCAAAGGCCCAGACTTCCCGACCGACGCGTCGATCCTTGGGCGCAGCGGGATCATGGACGCGTATCGCACCGGCAAAGGCTCGATTCGCCTCCAAGCGCGCACCGAGATCATCGAAGGCACCGGGCGTCAACGAGACCGTATTGAAGTCACCGGCCTGCCGTACCAAGTCGGTATTGCCAACACCGCCGCGAAAATCAAGGAACTCGTTGAAAACAAGATTGTTGAAGGCATCGCGGATGTCAACGACGCTTCCGCGGGTGAAGACACCAAGTTGGTGATCGAACTCAAGAAAGATGCGCCCGCACTCGTTGTGCGCAACAACCTGTTCAAACACACCCAGTTGCAAACCAACTTTGCATTCAACTTTGTGGCACTCGTTGATGGCGTTCCTCGCACCCTCAACCTCGCTCAGGCACTCACCGCGTATGTTGCGCATCAGATTGAAGTGGTGCGGCGGCGTTCGCAGTTTCGACTCGACAAAGCCCAAGCCCGCGCCCACATCGTTGAAGGTTTGCTCAAAGCCATCAACGTCATTGATGAAGTCATCGCAACCATCCGGGCTTCAGAAGACCGAGGCTCGGCGTTGCGGGCCCTCATGGTCGAACCGTTTGAGTTCTCCGAAACGCAGGCCGAACACATCTTGCAGATGCAACTTGGTCGACTCACGCGACTCGCACGCATTGACCTTGAAGGCGAAATGAACGACCTCGCCGCTACGATCGCCGACTTGCAAGACATCCTTGGCGACGAAGCGCGTCTGCGCAGCGTTATCAAAGAAGAAATGCTCGCCGTTAAAGAAAAATTCGCGACACCCCGACGCACCGAAATTGGTTACGACTCGGGCGATCTCGATATTGAAGACCTCATCGACGACGAAGACCTCGTGGTCACCTTGTCGGTCAAGGGTTACATCAAGACCATGCGTCCCGGTTCGTTCAAGGTGCAAGGCCGAGGTGGCCGAGGCGTCGCGGGAACCAAACTGCGTGACGAGGACTACGTCATCCGCATCATCACGACCACCGCGCACGCGTATCTGCTGTTTTTCTCGAACTTTGGGCGTGTCTACCGTCTCAAAGCACACGAGATCCCTCGCAAAGAACGCACCGCGCGAGGCACCGCGATCGTGAACTTGTTGCCGCTGCAACCCGACGAGCGTATTGAAGCGGTCATCGACACCCGCGACTATGAAACCAACAAGTACTTGTTCTTTGCGACCCGTCAAGGGCAGGTGAAGAAGACTCGCTTCACCGAATACGACTCGTCGCTGCGCGCCGGTCTCATCGCCATCAAACTCCACGACGGCGACGAACTCGCCAAGGTCATTCCCGTAAACGAAGGCGACGACGTGTTCATGGTGACCAAAGGCGGCATGACCGTGCGCTTCGCGCAAGACCAAGTGCGACCCATGGGACGCAGTACCGCCGGTGTGCGCGGTATCAAAGTCCGTGCGAACGACCAGGTCGTTTCGTGCGACGTGGCCCGCGACGACGCCACTATCTTGATCGTCACGGACTCAGGTCATGGCAAACGCACCAAACTCGAACACTTCACCGCGAAGAACCGAGGTATTCAAGGCGTACGAGGGATCAAACTCACGTCCTCGCGAGGAAACGTTGCCGCCGCGTTTATGGTTGGCCTCGACGATGAAATCTTCGTCATTGCCTCCGGTGGCACCGTGATTCGTATGCCGGTGCGTGAAATTTCGTCACAGGGCCGCGACGCAAC
>CAZJAZ010000092.1:0-4321 GCA_964544305.1 uncultured Iamiaceae bacterium
CTGGAAAGCGTGTGTGGGTACTGCCCACCGAGGGTTCGAATCCCTCTCCCTCCGCCATTGTGATGTCGCGAGACATCCCGGACATCCGAACCCTCAGGGTTCGGATGTTTCTAAGAAAATGTCCACTCGCAGTGATGCCCGTAATCATGCACCGGATATCGGAACAATCGGCGAGATTCCAGAAGCTGGCGCTTTTGACTGTTGGCTTGCTGAGCTGCCACGTAGCGAGACCCCACGAGTGTTGTTGGTCCCTGCCTGGCAACTCGTCGCTGAGGCACGCGCCGAAGCCGAGTGAGCATCCTTGTTCTGGACGCCTCCGCGAGCGTCGACCTTCCTTTAGACACCGCGAGCGGGCAAACGCTTCGGACCAGGCTCCCGACAGGTCGAGAGTGGTGGGTTCCCGAGCATTACTTCGTCGGTATGACCGCGGCTAACTGGCTCGCATAATCACCTGGGATAGCGGTTTCACGATCAGCGGAAACAATTGTCTCTCTCGCGTTTTCGCATGTGGGAAGGCGTATCACGCGGCACGGCACCCGCGATGCCTGACTATCGCCACCGACTCTGATGAGAGAAATACTTGACATTCCGCGGGGGGGGGGTTGCATGATTGCCTTTGATCCGCAATTTGACAGGGGTCTTCGTGGAAAAAAGGAAAAGTTGGAATATTGCGAAGGCGGCAAGCGCGTTTGCAGCAACGACCACTGCACTAATCGCTGGGGCATCTTCAACAGGTGCAACACCGTTTGACGCACAGCCTACGTCGCGCTCTGCGACACGATTCGCCATCTCAGATCCGGCGCCTCAAGATCACCATGTGTACGCAGGTTACGGGGTGGACTATGAAAACAGTGGGGATGTAACGCGGGTGAGTTCAGATTGGCTAATTCCGTCTGTGGCTCAGTATTCGGGGGATTCATGGGATGATATTCCCTCCGTCATGTCATCGTGGGTAGGTGACGGGGGCCCGTCGGCTGACGGTTCCCCTGGCACTCCGCTTGTGCAGGCGGGAAGCTGGGGAGCTGCGGCCAATGGCTATACCACAAATTATGGGTGCTTTTGGATGGTTGCTGGTATAACTGACTTGTACCCGCTCTATGATGCGAATGGCAACGTGTTAGAGTGCAATGCGCACGACCATATTCACACTGCAATATCGGTGAGCCCACAGCCCAACAATGCGATTATTGCTAACTTCACTATCTGGAATCAGACTACGAACCAAACTGGAACTGCGTCGTTCCAGTTCTCAGGAAATTACGGCTTTGGCAATATTGCACGCTGGGTAACGGAGCGGACAACAAAATCGCCTTGGGTACATGATTTGCCTGATTTTTATCACATCGAAGACGGGCACCTTGCAGGCGGCTACACCTTTCACAATAACAATTTTGATGTGTGGTTCCCGTACGTTGGTGGGACCAAATATAGCAAAAACTTAGCCGACGGTCATTCAGTTGAATGGAGCATGAAGGCCTGTCGAGGCAATAGTCATACGGCACAATGCCTTGGATCCGGACCCATGGGTCCAGAGATCGGAACTCAGGGAAACATTTCTAGTTCGAGTGCCTTTTCTTCACTCCGAAATGATACTTCTCGATCCTGCGTGGCAATTTGGCCCGCCACACTCTGTAACAACCCGCCAGCATAATCGTACCTCATTTTCTCTCAACGCTCGAGGTAGACACCATCATGAAACCCGATCAACAACGTTGGAATCAACGAATCGCACTCGTAGCACTTGTCATGGTTTTGGTTAGTTGCAGTTCGCCTGACACGCAGGTGCTTGGAGCCCCGTCATCTGTCGGGCGTGATACTGGCGCGACAACATCGACGAGTCCGACATCGACCTCAGCAACAAGCTCGACGCAAGAGACGACCCCCCCTCCTTCAAATGGCAGCTCAACGAGCCTCCTTCGGTCGCCACCGATTACCGCATCAGCCGAAATGAAAAAATGTGATGTTCAAGCCACCAAAGCAACGTTGATAACCACGAAAGGTTCGGCAGTTCCACAGACTATGACGAGGTCGATTGATGGAGATTTTGCGGGCCCGCTCTATGTCGAATGGTGCCAGACTGCGGCACACATTACTGCGGTTGAAGACGCCCGTAAAGCCAAATATGAAAGCACAGGGAAGTTTCCACCTCCAAGAGGATATTGTTCCAACGATTTGGCAAATGCTGGCGAGGTGAAAATTGATATTTATGCGGGGACAAATCTATATGATCGAATTACCGTAGACCGCCGAGTCTGCATGATTATCAGCTCAGCAATGGGGTCGGTTGCTTACGCATTAAACCGCACTGACTATCAGAGGTTTCTCACAGAATTTTCGGATGCATTCGGAATTGATAAGGCTCAATTTGGGGACCCTTTGGTGACGGACGGGTGAGCGCCAACGTTTCGCCTGATGATTGTAAAACGCCAGATACTGCAGAATCGCCTACATATTCCTTTGAGCAAGCAATTGATGGGCTGCGTCATGGGCGGCGTGCGGCATTGCGACCATTAATGCCAGATGACATTGACTTACTGTATCGAGTCGAACTCTCTGAGGAATTGGGCGTACGCTGGCGTTTTCGGGGAGCGACACCGCCACCGTCAGACGTGGCAAGCGCCCCATGGCAGAACACGCTTGCAACGTTCATAATTGAACGGAAACCGGTTCAGATTCCGGTTGGTTTGGTGTCGATTTTTGATGCCAACATGGTTGCACAACGAGCATCGTTCTCTTTGGTTGCATTTCCTGGTTGCCAGCGCACTCCGGCTGTCATAGACGGAGCGTTGATTGCAATCAACTATGCATTCAGTGTTTGGCCGTTTCGCAAGTTGTATGCCGAAGTGATGGAATTCAACCTTGACCAGGTTGCAAGCCTTTCTCGACATCTCTTCGATGAAGAAGCGCGCCTGAGCGAATGGGAATTCTTCGATGGCCGCTGGTGGGATCTTGTTTATCTGTCATTGAACCGTGATAGCTGGGTGATTAAGCGTGACCGCCTGCTTTCGAGGATTCGAGAGTGACAAGCCGCCATCTGGAGGCAGTCGATAAACCGACCTTCATGAAGTTAGTTGCCGCTCAGCTTGATGTGAATGCTTACCAGTGGAGCTTTTCGTCAAACCTTGTGGAAGATTGTGGAATGGATTCGCTCGACCACTACGAGATCTTGTGCTCGATGGAACAGTGGACTGGGTCTGTGTTCGCGGATGAACTGGTTCTGACATGGGAGACCTTCGAGGATCTGTACCGTTGCTACCGCAATAACATCTCACCACTTTGATCCCTTCGGCTCTCGTTGTTCATTCACCGCGGATCTCACAGCAAGCCCCCACGCGTAACCGGTGCGTAGGGGAGACTCCAACCCTCGCTCACGCGTGCGAGAGCACAGGCCAAATACGCGACAGGAATGGGCAAACAAACCCTTACGCGCACTCGTGCGAGGTGGGGGATGAACCCCTAAACTACGCCCGGGGCTCGCCTGTCGTCATTGCGCCGATCTATCTGCCCAATAACCCCAACCCGCAGAGGTGTGGGGTGGATACATTTGTGTCATGTCCACTCGCGCTGGCACACCTGCCCCGGATGTCGAAATCATCGGGGAGAGCGCTCCCGAGGTTTCCCGAGATGAATGGTTGGTGCGGATCAAACGAAACTCGGCCGATACACCACGAGTCCTTTCGGTGCCTGCCTCGCAACTCGTCGCTGAGGCACGCGCCGAGGCCGAGTGAGCATTCTCGTTCTCGACGCGTCCGCGATCGTCGACATTCTGACCGGTTCCCGAGCTGGGGAAAGCGTCACGGCACGACTGCCGCAACGGATCACGTGGTGGGTTCCAGATCATTACTTCGCTGAAGTTGCTGGTGCGCTGCGCCGTTCGGCCCTTCGTGGCGACATCACCGATGCCGAATCCGAAGCGATGTTCACAACGATGATCGGTGAGTGGGCAAACAGAGTGCCGCTCCGAGCGCTCATCGGGGAAGCGTGGACGCGACGCGGACACTTGACCATCGCCGATGCACTCTATGTCGTGCTCACTGAACGACTCGATGCCACGTTGGTCACCACCGATGGACGCCTTGCACGTTCCCCGGGTCTCACAGTTCCCATGATCACCGGGAACGCCTGAACTGGTCTCGGTTCACGTCAAAAAGGCACCGCTGCAAAGGCGTGTTGCTCGCACGGTTGCTCGCGGTGTGAACCTCACAACGTGATGACCTGCATAAATAGATTGGTAGGCGGAATACCTCTCCCTCCGCCACCGGAAGCCATGCCTGGTGGAACCGGTTTTCGTTCTTTGTCCAGTTGTGCACCGCAGCGGTGG
>CAZJAZ010000093.1:0-4104 GCA_964544305.1 uncultured Iamiaceae bacterium
TTCGAATCCAAGATCTTGCCCGCCCCAAGCTCGCCTCCCGCAATCGCAATGTCATCCAAGGTCATGAGCTCATCACCTGTCACAATGACCGCAACTTTTGGCCGGGGCCGCACCGACACACTCAACACCCCAGAACCCGCCAATGCACTCAACGCCGCACCATCCAAACGCACACCAGCGCCAATCAGCTCGGCCCCCGAAGCCACATCGGAACCTCGATGGCGCACATGACGATTGACTGGCCAATTGGCTGGCAGTCGCACGGCCACAGGTACCGGTTCGTGTGCGAGAGGATGGTCGGTGAACTCCACCGGAACCACCGTGTCAGCACCTTGAGGAAGCGGCGCACCCGTCATGATGCGCACCGCACTCCCCGACTGCCACACGCCCGTTTCGCCCGCGGCAATATCACCGGTCACCGGCAGAACCACGGTTCCATCATCATCGGGTGTTGCGCTCGCAAGATCGCTCGCGGCGCACGCAAACCCATCCATTGCTGAGTTCGTGAACGACGGCGTATCCCACACCGCACTCACGGGTGCGGCGGTGACGAGCCCGGGCGTGTCCGGGCCGGTAGCCGGTGTGGTGCCCACCCGAATCGGCGTAAGAGGAACAACCTGATCAAGGATCGAACCAAGGTACGTTTCGTAGCTGATCAAATCGCCGGTCATGACGCTGGCGGCAACGTCGACTCAACCAGCGCAACAAACGCATCAAGGAGAACCGCTGGATCTTGTGTGGGATTCGTGGCCAGCGCGTGGCCCAGTGCAATCCCAATGAGGTGCGCGGACACCGGTGCCATTGGGCGATCAAAACGATGCGCCACCTGTTTGGTCAGATCATGAATAAGCGGCACGTTCACCAGCGACGCATCCACGCCAAGTTTCGAGCAGACCTCAACAATCCACCCATCCCACTGGTCGCTCGTCAAATCGTTTCGTTCAACCATCGTGCATGATCTTCCCAGGTGTCGATGTCGTCCGTTGCACGGACCGGTACATTCACATGCGCCCACGTCAACTCACCAAGCAGACGGCGCATCGAACAATTCGCCAACTCGCCTTGCGCCGCAATCGCCTCACGCAACGGCCCAATGCGCAGAATCGAGCACACCCATTGCATGCGCTCACCCGCGCTCCATGCATCAATCGAATCGTCACACGTGAGCGCGCTGGCAACAAGGGCAGGCACCGCGTCACCCACGCCTGGCTGATCGCACGCCAAACACAACACCCAGTCAGGCAGCGCGGCACCCATCCACGTAACACCCGCGCCAAGCGCTGCGGCCGGTCCACCAAACGGTGGCTCTTCACGCGTCAAACCAACCCCGGAAGGCACGACCAGATCGGCTTCGCCCACCACCACAATCGGGACACACCCATCAAGTGCTGCCAAAGTCACCTCTAACAGACGGCGTCCACCAACGATCAGATCAGCCTTGCGGGCCCCACCCAAGCGTGACCCTCGACCGCCAGCCAACACCACCGCACCAACATTCATCAAATGTCGAAACGTTCCCAACCACGCCGTGCTTTGGCGGGCACCCGCGAGCGGTACACGATGTACGGGCGGGTCAAATAGCCAATCGGCACACTAAACACGTGGACGAGCCGTGTGAAGGGCCACACCGCAAACAGACACAACGCGGCGAGCGCATGAAGTTGATACAGAATCGGTGCACCCGTCATTGACGCGGGGTTTGGATGAAAACTCCACACTTGACGGAACCAGATCGACACGCCTTCGCGGTAGTCATAGACGCTGCCGTCAAGCCCTGTGCCGTGCACGATCGTGGCCAGCATGCCAAGCACGAGCACCGCGGACAACAACAGATACATGGTTTTGTCCATGAGCGTGGTCGCCCCAAACACCCGCGTGTTCGTTCGACGTCGAAACAGCAACAAACACAACCCACCGACCGTGGCAATCGCCGCACCGATCCCAAGAATCAGCGCACCCCAGTGATAGATGTGATCAGAGATACCGATCGCGCTCGTCCATTCCTCGGGAATGCCAAGTCCGATCACGTGACCAACAAACACCGCCAAAATCCCGAAGTGAAACATCGGCGACCCGATCCGCAACAGTTTCGATTCGTACATTTGGCTGGAGCGAGTCGTCCACCCGAACTGGTCGAAACGCCAGCGCCAAATGTGACCGCCGATGAAGAGCACCATCACCATGTACGGGAACACCACCCACAACAACAACTCAAACGTTCTGCGTGTCATGTGCGACTCCGCTCTTTTCGCCGGGTGGGCATCGGCATAGGTTCGGGCACAAAAGTCGGGCCGGGTCGCGACGCCGGATAGATCTGATCAAACGTGTCGTTGCCGTAACCGTCAAGCCCGACCGTTTCAGACTCGGGGCCATTGGCCGCCAAGTTCATCATCGCGTCGCGTTCACGCTCCGACAGTTTGGGCAACGTCGCACACACCGACTTGACCGCGCCATGCCAGTGCGAATCGGTCTCATCCAAATGGGTGCGCAACAACTCAATACCGGGGCGATGCCGGTTCAAGATCTCAAGGCCACATTCAAGCGACGTGGCCGCAGAGAACTGCAATACGACCGCCAAATGATCCGGGAGTTCATCTTGGGTCGCGACGAGCCCCGCTTGGCGGTACGTATCGGTGATCGCAACCAACTCCATGCCACGCCGGCGCGTATCGCCACTTGAGTAGTAGGTCAGATACAGACATCCTCGACGTCGAGTGTCGAACGTTTCGACATATGTCTCGCACAACGTGACCGGATCTTGGGCCTGCAACGCTTCCACACACGCCACGAGTGGCGTACCAACCTGAGGGTCAAGGCCACGCGCCAAGTCGCCAATGGCATCAAGGCGGGACGTCAACGACTCGTCGGGATACCCGATCAGCCACGACGCGCACGCGTGCGCGGCACGCACCTGATCCGCCTCGAGTTTCATGATTTGCTCCGCCGACGTTTCGGTGCCGCGACCCGCGTGCGATGCCCTTCGTGATGGGGAACCGCCGTCATGGCCTCAGACATGCCCGGGCCACCCTCACCGTTGAGCGAACAATCCGTTGCGATCGATTCAAGATCGTGGGCTTCTTCGCGGTGTGCGGCCGGGATCACATACCGTTCGTCGTATTTCGCGATTGCCAGCAACCGGTACATCTCTTGCATGGACTTTCCGGTCATCGCAACCGCGTTCGCCACGCCTTCTTTGGGTTCGTTGCCGAGGTTGATATCGCGCATATACGAACGCATCGCCGCCAACCGGTACAGCACCCGTTCAACGGTGGGGACATGCCCCGCGGTAAACAAGTTCGCCAGGTACTCCACGGGGATCCGCAGCGTGTCGATCGCCGCAAACAAATTCTCGGCGTCTTCGGAGTCGTACCCGGTGTCTTTGACGACATCAACCACCGGTGAAAGCGGCGGGATGTACCAAACCATGGGCATCGTGCGGTACTCGGGATGCAACGGCAACGCCACACCATAGGTGTGGATCAGCTTGTAAATCGGTGAGCGCTGCGCGGCCATAACCCAGTCATAGGGAATACCGGCCCGGTCTGCGGCTTCGAGCACTTCAGGATCAGACGGATCAAGAATCAATGACTTTTGGGCCTCGTAGAGATCTTGATCATCAGCCACCGAGGCGGCCTGCGTAACCCGATCCGCGTCATAGAGAATCAAGCCGATGTAACGCAGTCGACCCACACACGTTTCGGAACACACGGTGGGTTCGCCCTGTTCAATACGCGGGTAACAGAACGTACATTTCTCGGCTTTGCCCGTCCGATGATTGAAATACACCTTCTTGTACGGGCAGCCCGAAATACACATGCGCCAACCACGGCACTTGTCTTGGTCAACAAGCACGATGCCATCTTCGGTGCGCTTATAAATCGCACCAGATGGACACGACGCGACACACGTCGGGTTCAAACAATGCTCACAAATCCGTGGCAAATAGAACATGAACGTGTTCTCGAAATCGAGCTTCACTTTGTCTTCAATGCCCCGGATCATCGGATCACGGTCTTTCATCGCATACGTGCCACCAAGGTCATCATCCCAGTTCCCTGACCAGGTGATGTTGACCCGATCACCGCTAATCAACGACTTGGGTGG
>CAZJAZ010000094.1:0-4029 GCA_964544305.1 uncultured Iamiaceae bacterium
GGTATGGTCTGTTCAGTTGTGCGACCACTATTCTCAAGGGGTGACTGTGATCCTTCTCGCCACCGATGCCGATCGCCTTTACGCTGACATCGACGCCACACTCGCTTCCGAGACCACCCAAGTACATCGCGTGCGCAGCGGCGCCGATGTGGTCCCTGCAATGGGAGTAGAAGCACCCGCGCTCGTCATCCTCGATTTGCAAACCGGCAACCAAGGTGGAATGGCAACATGCATGGAAGTTCGTCTTGAACAAGACATGGACCGTCTGCCCGATGTGCCCATCTTGATGCTCCTTGACCGCGACGATGACGTGTTCTTGGCCAAACGAGCGGATGCAGACGGCTGGCTCATTAAGCCCATTGAACCGTTCAAACTCCGCCGAGCTGTTGCCGCTCTCCAGGCAGGAGACACCTATTTTCAAGAGCGTCGGCAGGTGAGCTGATCAATCTGTTTCATCGTGTTGATGATGTTTACGAGTAGCATCACAACGTCAACGGGCTGTGGCTCAGCTTGGTAGAGCGCTGCGTTCGGGACGCAGAGGTCGTGGGTTCAAATCCCGCCAGCCCGACCATCCACGAGGCAACTGGTTCTCCATTCGTAGCCACGAGCAACCGAGGTGAGGGTGAATGCCTGATGAACTGACTGCATCGGTGGGGCAAGGGGTAAATCGTGGGTCGATGAAACGTCGGGTTTGGTTCACGATTGGAGTTGGAGTTGCCGTCGCGCTCACGACATTTCTCGTGTGTTTCGCATGGTTGCCGCACGACAGGGTTGCGTCCACTGGCACACTGACGATCTCCCCTACCGCACGCAATGCTCAACTCTTCACGCTTCACTACATCACGAATAGAAGTTTTGATCGCAATCAGCCTGCAAACAAATTACGGGTTGGACAAGGTGAGTTTCGGGTCACGACGTCAGCCGCGAATACAACCCCGAATCGGCGCGAAGTCTGGACTTTGAACCGCGACTACGCAGACGTTGACGTCACATTGCTGATTGGGAGGCCGTCGTCGCTTGGGGACACCATGCGGCCTCAACCAGGCCTTGCACTCCGCACCAACATCAATGCGGACGGATCTGGTTCCGCACTCATTGTTGACGCAAACATTTGGGGGGCATACTACGACTCCTTTCAAATCAATGTGTGGTCATGGAACGCGGAGTTAAGTCGTCTCAAATTCCAAGGGGATCATGGCCTCCCAATGAATAATCGAGCGGTTCAAATCGAAGGTGTATGGCGCAACGCTGGAAATCCGGCCGTTGACACGCTTATCACAAACAGTGATTTTTGGAACAACAACGCGAATGCATTCAAAGCGGGTGACCACATCGACGTCACCTCAGTTACTGACCCGCGTTACACACAAAAAAATGCGCGTATCATCAAGGTTTACAAGTCGTTGATCTATGTGGAACATCGCGGCGCAAAGCTCGCGCTTCCACGACAGACAGCGGCGGGCATTGTTGATTTCCATAAGCATTCAAGTGGTGCGCCACTTGCTGCTTTGTACCCCCGTTATCTGCGGGCCAGGATTATTGGGTCAAAGCTACAAGTGAAATCGTGGCTAGCCGAAGAATCAGAACCCGGGTGGACCGCATCGTTTGACCTGTCGAAATTCAAGACGCTCGCGAGGTCAGGCCAGATTGGGCTCGTCGCTAATCACCTTCATGGAGCGAATCAGTACATCGCTTTTGGCGACCTTTCAATCACCCCGGTAACGACCCCGTAACGACGCAATCAGGCCGTTTCGTGGCCGTTCGGGTCAACCTGTCCGGTTGTGAGTTTGTCGATTGCCATCTGGAAAAGCTTCGCCGCGCTCTTTGCGTCGGGCTGTGCAGCGTCAATCGTGTACGTCGCCAGCATTACGTTGTCGCCAGAACGACCCAGCAATATGAGAACAGCCGACTGGTTCGCCGCGTCTTTGAGGCCGAGTGCGTACACCCGGTAATCGTCAAGACCGGTGAGTTTGAGTTTTGCTGGGACTACTGCGCCCACCACGTTTCCCGTGCTACTCGGAATGACAAATGAGCCGCAGCCATCCAAAGCTTTCACAACCGTGTCAACTGATGGTTTCGATGCCCCCGGTTGAAACGAAAAGATCACTTGCGTGAAGAATGGCGGCCCTGCCCGAAGGCGAAATGCCGCACTTGAGGTGTCAAGCGCACCACCATCGAGCTGATCGAGATCGTAAAAGCAGCGCGACGGTTGATCTCCCGACACCGTTTGGTAGTCAACTCCTCCAGCGCTCGTCCACCCCTTTGGCATTTCTTCGACAGTCAAGACTTTGCTGTCAAAAGGAACCGTTGTCGTGGTGGAAGGCAACGGAGTGAGCCCATCGTCGGTCGTGGTGGGTTGACCCGACGATGCGGGCGACGTTGTCGTCTTCGTGGTGATGCCACACCCCGCAAGCAACATGGCCGATACGACGATGACAACCGTCAAGATTTTGATTCGCATCCCGACTCACTTTCTTCGTTGCGCCCACCTTAGAACCTCGTCGAGTGTCAAAGGTGCGACGAGCGCTTCATCAGCTCCCATGGAATGCAACGGTGTCAACGTTGCCTGTAAGTTCTCACAATGAGCTCAGATGCGACCACGCCACGAGACATCCAACATCACACCGATGGCGACGCGTTCTCGTCTGCGTTGACCGCGTGGTTTGCGTCCCTCCTTGGCCCAAACTCCGCGCCGGAAATCACCGGACTCGACGCCAACGCTACCAACGGCATGTCTTCGTCAACACTGTTGTTCGATCTGACATGGAACGCAACTGATGGAAAGCAACAGGCGCAACTTGTGGCCCGTATCGCCCCCGATCCGGGGGGAGTACCCGTGTTTCCTCACTACAACCTTGACGCGCAGTACGCCACCATCGAGTCCGTTGCTGCCCACAGCACGGTTCCCGTTCCGCTTTTGCGATGCTTTGAACCGGCCGGTGATGTCCTCGGCCAACCCTTTTTTGTGATGGAGCGTGTTCTCGGACAGGTGCCACCTGACATGCTGCCCTACACCTTCGGGGATAACTGGCTCTTTGACGCCACAAGTGCACAACGACAGCGCGTCCAAGCCTCCACCATTGACGCGCTGGCGCAACTCCACGCAATTGACAACGCGCCAACCCGATTTAGGGCGCTTGCAGGCGCGGGTGCACCAGAAGGCTGGCTGCGACGCCACCTAAATCGAACACAAGCATGGTACGACTGGTCGGTAGCCGACAACGCCGTGCGATCACCGCTCATGGAAGCCGCACTTGAGAAGTTGCACGCCACAATCCCCCAAGAGACAAGTACTCCTGTTGTGAGTTGGGGCGACGCACGCATCGGCAACGTCCTGTATGCCGAATTCGAACCGGCCGCGCTACTCGATTGGGAAATGGCAGATCTTGGACCACAAGAGCTCGACGTGACCTGGCTTGCCTACTCCCACCGGGTCTTCCAAGACCTCGCGGTCGGTCTCGATCTGCCCGGACTGCCCGACTTTTTGCAATTCGACGAAGTCGTGAATACGTACCAAGCACAAAGTGGCCATCACCTCAACGATCTGTCGTGGCATTTGTTGTACGCCGCGCTTCGCTGGGCCTGTGCATTCTTGCGTACCGGAGCCCGAGAAGCACATCTCAACCAGGTGCCCTACACCCAAGACGGCGACACCTACCTTCACAATCGAACCAGTTTGTCCGCCCTTGTTGAGGGAACATTCTCGTTCTGACCACATCTTTGAACCGAGATAAACATGACAGACCAACCCGTCGCCCTTGACGAATATCCGATCCACCAAAGCACCGCTTCACTGCGCCACGTCGCCACAAGCGACCGAAATTTCTATGACCGGTGCTACTTCAATGCGCACGATCGAACCGGCGACATCTTTTGTGTGACCGGGCTTGGCGTGTATCCCAACCAGGGGGTGATCGACGCGTACATCACGGTACGTAGCGGTGACCGCCAGTGGGTGACTCGCTCGTCTGACACACTCCAAGAACCGGGTCTCGAACGCATGCAACCGAGCGTCGGCCCCATCCGAAT
>CAZJAZ010000095.1:0-3930 GCA_964544305.1 uncultured Iamiaceae bacterium
CCATGTCGCCCACCGCCACACTCGAACGCCAAACAAGCGACCCGGACCGCACGATTGTGGTACGTCGCATGGATTTCGACGCGATGATCGCGTCGATTCCCCACGCCTACACCCACCATGATGACGTCATTTCTGCGCATTTGCTCGCCGTATTGTCAGGCCTCTTCCCCGACGGCGAAGAAATGTTCATTGAAGCGGTGCGCCACTACCGAGATCAGATCACCGACGACGATCTTTCCAAACAGGTGAACGCGTTCATCGGCCAAGAAGTCACCCATGGACGCCAGCATCGCCGGCTCAACGAACGGTTCGCGGAGCTTGGCTACCGGTCGAAAATCGTTGAAGCCACGATGCAACAAGACGAGTTTTCTCTCACCCCGGGGATGCAGCGCGTCATTTGGTTGGCAAGCCGGGTCGGACCGCTCAAAGGCCTCTTTGAGCGTCTTGAAGAGCGGCGTGAAGACGGCCCCGACCCAATGTTTCGCCTTGCGATGACCGCCGCACTTGAGCACTACACCGCCACGATGGCCGAGCTATTACTGACAAGCAAAGAACTCCAAGACACGTTCGTCGACGACGAACTCTTTCGTTTTTGGGCATGGCATGCGATCGAAGAGTCCGAACATCGAGCCGTTGCATTCGATGTGTACAAGCTGGCAGGGGGCGATGAAGAAACCCGCCGCAACGCGATGCGACTTGCCGGCCTCGGCCTGATTTTCATTGCGTCATGGCATACCGCCGCCGGAGTGCTCAAAGACCGTCGATCGTGGCGCAACTTTGGTCTCGCAAAAAGCCTGTGGCGCAACGTGAAAAATCCACTGCTTTCCAAGACGTTCCGCAACAATCTGGCCGACTACTACCGTGCGGATTTCCATCCGTTTGACCGTGACACAACCGCGCTAGAAAATGCTTGGCGAGCCTGGCTTGACGACGAAAATGTGCGGCCCGCCCCAACTGCGGCCTAAGCAACGACACCACTCGTGTGGCGGGCCATTGTTGCCGCACTCGAGCGTGCCACGCGGTTGCGGTCAAACAATCCAAAATTGACGTCATAACCCGACGTCCACTCGTAATTGTCGACGCCGGTCCAGTGAAAAAAGCCGCGCACATCAATGCCTCGATTACGCGCATCACACACAATTGCGATGCCATCATCAATGTAGTCAGCTCGTTGCTGATCGTTGGTTGTACCAATTCCATATTCGCTAATGAGTAGCGGCTTACCTGGCAGTTCAGCGTGCAATCGGTCAAGGACAAGCGAAAGCCCATCGCTCCACGGCACATAACCCAGAGGGCCAACTTCCCCATCTGGCGGATACGGCGTCATTTGGAGCCCGGGTGTGGCTGAATCTTTGGCGCCAACGCAAATACCGTCAGCGTGATAATACGAAAAACCGATCACATCAAACGCGTCAATGAACGTCTCATCTTCAATAGGTGGAATCGGCTCAAGACCTCGCACATCAGGAAGGCGAAGCACGCCGTCGCGCAGCATCCGAATCCACACGTCATATGACAATGCATTAACCGCATCCGCAGCTCGTTGGTCACGCGGGTCATCAGACAGCGCAATAGCTGGTGACAGGTCATGGATTGTGGCAACCGGACGCCCGGTCTGGCGCAGAATCTGCCATGCCTCATGATTTGCCAAGTGTGTCGCGACCAACATGTTCCGTGCCGCATCCAACGACTTGATGCCTGGGGGATGGATGCCAAGGAGCCACCCGCACATCGCAAACGCGTGCGGCTCGTTGATCGGTTTCCAACCAAAAACAAAATCCCCAAAAGTTTGAGCAAGAAAAGCAATATGCGACTGCCAATGAGTTCGACGAGCTTTGGCATCGTCGAATCCGGCGAACCACTGGGGCAACGTGAAATGATGCGCAGTAACCCAAATAGACAGTCCAGCGTCGCGGCCAGCTTGCAAGATCGACCGATATCGTTCGACTTCACCACGATCACGCTGACCTTGTACCGGTTCGATCCTCGCCCATTCTATTGAAAGGCGAAAATGGTCGAGGCCGATTGCCTTGAGCAGCCGAAAATCCTCCCCGTAACGTTCGGCGAAGCCATTGCCGCCGCCCGATGCAGGAGCATTGCCTGCCTGCTCCCAAAGTGCCCAGTCGCTGCACGGCGCAGCACCCTCACATTGGGTTGATGAATTGCCCGTCCCCCACCAGAAATTGTCCGGGTACGCGCTGGCTCGCCACGGGCCACCTTGGTGAGTGTTCATTGCGTGAGCGTAGCCTCACGATCCGTGCGGCTCTTGGAGATTTGTTTCGCACGTGTGCTAGGAACACATTGCATGACCAGGGGTACAACTCGTTCACGCATCGGTATCGGCGTTCTGGCTGCGACGCTCGTCGTCGGCTCTGCATGTTCCTCGAGTGGATCAGATTCAACTGCCAATTCAACAACAACCCTGGCGACCACCAAAGCGGACGTGCACGTACAAGTTGACCCAGCGAAAGTCGTTGCAACACTTGACGATCGGTACTCTTCGTACAACGTCGAAATGGTGACGGTGACGGGGGGTAGTTTCTGGGCACCGTATGACGCAAAGACCGCGAAGCAAGACCGTCCGCCGGTCGATCTCTCGTCAACTCGCTTGCGAAACCTGGCCAAAGCACTCGGACCCGCGTACATCAGAGTGAGCGGCTCGTGGACGAATGGCACATACTTCGACCCGAATGCAACGGCAGAAACGAAGCCGCCTGAAGGCTTTAACGCGGTGTTGACCGGCAAGCAGTGGAAAGGTGTCGGCGATTTCGCAAAGTACGTGGACGGCGAGATCATTACGAGTTACGCCACCGACAAAAACGTGCGTGACGCGAATGGCGTATGGACCCCCGACCAAGCACGAGCCCGTATGGAGTTCTCAAAAGCCAACAACATTCCGGTGGTTGCGGCCGAATACGAGAACGAGCCAAGCATTCCCATGGGCAAACCCGACGGTTACACCGCGGCTGATTATGTCCGTGATTTTAAAATGTTTGCGACCACTGCCCGAATGGTCATGCCGGACATGAAGATTGTTGGGCCGAGTGCAACCGGCGATATTAATCCGACCGTGATACCGGCGATGCTCAAAGCAAAGGACTTGCTCGGTGGTGGCGCAGCATCAATGCTTGATGTCTTTAGTTATCACTTCTACCCCACCAAGTCGAAGCGCTGCGGTGGGACCGACGCCCCCGAAAGTGTGCTCGATCCAGTATTTCTTGACCGGGTTCAACCGGTCCGCGACTTCTACACCAAGCTGCGCGACTCGTTTACTCCAAAGGCACCGATCTGGGTGACCGAAATCGGTGAAGCGAACTGCGGTGGCGACCCGTGGGCAAAGGATTACGCAGATGTCATCCGTTACGTTGACGCGCACGGACAGCTCGCAGTCGGTGACGGTGATGTTCTCTTCCACAACACGCTCGTTGGCAGCGACTACGCGTTTCTGTCGGAAGATGGTTTCAAGACACACCCGATCTACTTTGCCGCAGTCTTGTGGCAGCGTCTGATGGGCCCACGAGTGTTGGCAACGCAGATCACGTCCGGCGACCAAGACGTGCGGGTCTATACCCAGTGCACACCCGGCAAGTCGGCCAAAGGTGCGACGTACGCGGCCATCAACATTTCGCCGAAAGCCACAAAGACCATTGCCACACCTTCGTCAAAATCGTCGGTCTATCAACTCACCGGCACGTCGCTGACCGCGCCCGATGTTGAGCTCAACGGCACGACGCTGCACGCAAATACCGATGGCACGTTGCCTGCAATCAACGCCAAAACGGTGAACGGGCCGGTCAGTCTGCCACCCGCAAGTGTCACGTTCATTACCGACCCAACGCCGGTTCCTGCTTGTTCTTGATCGTATTTCGCAGTACCGAGCCCTTCACGCTCTGTATTTCTCACCTCCGAGCTCGGATGCGTTCTTTGGCG
>CAZJAZ010000096.1:0-3743 GCA_964544305.1 uncultured Iamiaceae bacterium
TCGTTGCAACCACGGACCTTCCCGCAGAGGTACGCGAGGTTCTCGGAGCCGATCGTCGCACCCAACTCTCAACCCTCATTAACGCCATGATCGACACCATTGTTGCAACAGGCACAGTTGCACTCCGTTCAACTGAAGCCGAGGCACTCGCGGCGTTTCGCGCGTTCAACTACGAGCGAATCTACTTACGTCCGGCATCAATTGAACAAGCAGACAAAGCGGCTCTCGTCATTACGGAGTTGTGCAACTATTACCTAGAATATCCCGACCGAATGACACATGGTCAGGGGGCAAACACCCGAGTAGACGGTGCATCCGACGATGATATGGTCGCCGAAGTCGTGCGCCACGTCAGTGGCATGACCGATCGATATCTATTGAACCTGGCGGTCAGCGAACTTGGTTGGAAACAATCCGCACTCCCCCAAGGAGTCGGTGTTTAGTCTGTCAAGACGTCAACGAGTTTGCGGCCCTTGCGTGAACCAAACTTCACTTTGCCCGGAGCAAGCGCAAACAGTGTGTCGTCGCCACCTTTACCGACATTCTCACCCGGGTGGATTCGAGTACCCCGTTGGCGCACAATGATGGTGCCAGCGTTGACAACGGTTCCATCGTAGGACTTCACGCCAAGGCGCTTCGACTGTGAATCACGGCCGTTCCGTGTGGAACCGCCACCTTTGGTCTTTGACATGGTTTCCTCGTTAGCTCTTCGAAATTCCCGTAATACGAATCGTGTCGTAACGCTGACGATGTCCCCAACGCGTACGTTGATTCGTCTTGTTCTTGTAGGTGAAACCCGTGATCTTTGGCCCTTTGGACTCGCCCACGATCTCAGCGGTCACGCTCACGCCGGCAAGTTCGTCGGGCGTGGCACGCACGTTCTCGCCATCAACGACCAACACCGGGGTGAGGCTTACCTCACCGCGGTCCGCACCAAGACGTTCAACGTCAATGGTGTCACCTTCAGAGACACGATATTGTTTCCCACCTGTTGCGATCACGGCATACATGGGCCGAGATACTAGCGGCAACCAGGTGCTCGCGACCAATCTGCATCACATGCGCGAGACATGAAAACCGATCTATTTCTCAAAGAACGCGGTTGCAACGACAAGACCTCGACCTTCACAGTGCTCACACGGCTGGCTCAACGACTCTAAGAGTCCCTCGCCAATTCTCTTTCTTGTCATCTGCACGAGGCCGAGTTCGGAAATATCAAATACCTGTGTACGTGTCTTGTCACGTGCGAGCGCTTCACGAAACACGCGCACGACTTCGGCCCGGTTTTTCTTGATTTCCATGTCGACAAAGTCGATCACGATGATGCCACCGACGTCACGCAGGCGGAGTTGTCGGGCAATTTCCTGTGCGGCTTCTAAGTTATTTTCGAACACGGTGTCTTCAAGGTTCGATTTACCCACGTTCTTGCCCGTGTTGACATCGATCACCGTCAACGCTTCGGTGTGTTCAATGATCAATGAACCACCCGAGGGAAGCCATACTTTCCGGTCAAGCGCCCGGCGAAGTTGTTCAGCAATGTGATACTTCTCATAGAGCGGCAATGGTTCTGATCCAGGATCGAAATAGCTGACCCGTTCGGCGAGCGCGGGCGACACACTGGCGACATAATCGTGCACATCGGCATGAATTGCGGCGTCGTCGATAATGACCGAACGAAAATCGCGGCTGAGCTCCTCTCGAATGACTCGCAGAGCCATGTCGGGTTCGCGATAGAGGAGCGCCGGGGCGGAAGCTTTCGCGGCGAGTTCAGCAATTTTTTCCCATTGCACGAGCAATTGCGCCAAGTCTCGTTCAATCTCTGGGGCCGTGATATTTTCAGCGGCGGTGCGCACGATAACGCCGTGACCGTCTGGTCGACTCCGGTCGATGATCTTGCGTAGGCGCTTGCGTTCGGCATCGGGCAGACGCTTCGAGATTCCAACGGTCTTGCTGTTTGGAACGAGCACGACGAATCGACCCGGCAGGGAAACTTCCTGGGTTAAGCGTGCACCTTTGTGCATGATCGGATTCTTGGTGACCTGACACAACACCGTTTGTTTGGGTTTGAGAAGATCTTCGATGCGAGCCTCGTCGCGCTCGTCAATTTCGTCAGGATCGAAGTGGAGGTCACCGCGGTACAACACCGCATTCTTTGGGGTACCAATATCGACGAAAGCCGCTTCCATGCCGGGCAAAACGTTCTGGACACGCCCCAAATAAATGTTCCCGTGGATCTGTGTGATGTCATCCGCCGGTTTGGCAACATAGTGTTCAATCAGCGAACGTCCTTCGAGAATCGCAATCTGCGTTCCTTCAGGTTGGACGTGGACAGCCATGAGATACCGGCCAACTGGCTTTCCCTTGCGGGTTTTCCCACGACGCTCCTCAAGGACGTCGTCATCAAGATCAATCGCCTCGCCACCGGTCATCGCCGTGACAGGCTTCGCTACTCCAGAACGCACGCCTTCGACAAGTCGACCTTGTTGTGCTTGGTTTGGGTTCGGCGACTTTGAACGCCCTCGCCCACCACGCCGACGTCGCTTCGACTGACTTGACTCAACAGGGGGTTGTTCGGTTGAAGACGGCTTTGGAGGATCGTTGTCCGGAGCCGGTCGACTATCGCCAATTTTCGGCCGGTGAGCACCTTCACTGGTCTCATTCGACGTTTGCTGCACACGCATTGACGACGCTGCGGGGGCATTGGCATGTGCCTTGGCCGACTCAGGTTCGAACGCTTCGCTTTTCGGTGAAGCGCTACTCTGTGGCGATCCTTGTGTTCCCTGGGTCGTTTTTTGTGCGCCTCCACCTTGACCCTTGCCTCGGCCACCACGTCGGCGACGACGATTTCGATTCGCAGACTGACCCGTTGATTGCCCGTCCGACGCTGCTGAATTTGCTTGTTGAGAAGAACGATTCGATTTCGCGCCTTGCGGCGACGGCTGTACCGATTTAGACGCACGAGGTTGCGATGCGTTGGCAGTGCTGTGGTCGCCACCTGGCGACGCTGCTTGGCCATTTGGAACAGGAGAGTCTGTGGCTTCGGTCATGGAAAGTCCTTGCAGGCTTGTCTTCCCACGTCGAGTTCAGACCGGGCCGACCGATTGTGCGACCTACGCGTTGGGTCGCAGCCCTATGTTCGGTCAATGCCAGTGGCACCATCCGCGATGCACGGCACAGTTGAATGACGACGTCAAGAAGTTGAGAAACACCGAAGGTCCGCCGACAGAAGTTTCCTTCGCGGATCAGATTCCCGGTGTGCAATCGATTCGATCGCATAATGCCCACGAGTGTAGCCCGTCAACCCAGACCAATCTGTGACGCTGAGCCGTACTTGTCGCTTCAAGGTGCTGTTCTCCAGCATTCTGAAGCCACAAGTTCCGCTCAGGCGAAGCGGCGGGCGTGAATATTGAGCACCAAGCCAACCGCAATGAAGTTGGCAATCGTCGACGATCCGCCATATGACATAAATGGCAATGGAATACCGGTGATAGGCATGATTCCCATTGTCATGCCGACATTCTCGAAGATCTGAAAAAGGAACATGGCAAGCACGCCCGCACAGACATACGCGCCAAATTCATCCCGGGCGAGCTGCGCTGTTCGCCACACGCGCACCACAACAAGGGCTAAGACCGCTAACAACGCACTCGCACCAACAAATCCAAACTGTTCGGCTGCTGCGGTAAAAATGAAATCGGTGTCTTGTTCGGGTACTTGTCCGGTGCGAGTTTGTGACGCCGCAA
>CAZJAZ010000097.1:0-3708 GCA_964544305.1 uncultured Iamiaceae bacterium
CTTCGAGTCCTTCAAGGACTTGAATCGAGTCAGCGCCGTAACTTTCGGTGGTCTTGGTGGATGAACGGGCCAAGAGACGGCCTTTCCCAGAATGCGAATGCGACAAGGGCAGATGGCGTGGTTCAATCGGGCAAATGGAGGGGATTTTCCCGGTGTAACGCCGCTTCTGCGATGTCGGTCAGTCTACCAGCCACCGGGGACATTCTTGTGGCTCTCATTATGCCCAGGTGCCAAGACGGTCAGCCCGTGAACCTTCGCAGCATCGGCCAGACGATCGTCGTAGGTGAGCATGCCCTTCAAGTCATCTCGAAGCTCCAGCGCGGTAGCCAGATGAATCGCATCAAGCGAGCGGAGCTCGACTGGAATGATGGTGCCTGCACTCGCTAGCAAGGTTCGTGGTAGGCGGCGAAGGCTGATGCGGCTCAGTAAGGACTCGGCGAGTTCGGGTGCACCCTGCCCCTGTCGCAAAGCAACACGATGCAATTCGGTGACCAGAAGTTCCGAGGAAACGAGTGTCACGGGCTCGCGTTCTTTGAGGAACTGCTCCAAAGACGACGACTCGACCTCTTGCCGGAGTCGTTTGACCAGCGCTGAAGTGTCGACGTAATACAGATTCAATAGCGCTCCGCAGTCCGGAGCTCTTCAAGGACCTGCGAAGGTGACGGGCCATTCCATGGTGGGAGGGGTTCGATGTCGACCAGAGGTGCACCTGAGGTTGCTTCGGTGATCTCACCGGTTGCAACGAGACGTTCATAGGTCGATTCGTGACGTTGTGGACCCAACTGTGCGACTGGACGGCCACGATTGGTGATCTCTATCGTTTCGCCGGCGGCGGCCAAATCCACCCAATGCGACGCATTCTGTCGGAGCTCTCGAAGCCCGATCGAAGTCATGTTTCTCATTGTAGCACATAGGCCAAAGGCAAGGGTTTTGCCCCTCGTTCAGATCGAATCTCGATTCCCCTTTGACGACAGCTGGTCCTTGCTACGAACGTGGCCGTCCCCGTGGCGCAATCTCGGTGATTGTTGATTCGGGAATGAGCGCTGCGATCTTCGCGAACAATTCACCTTGCTGCCACCGCACTTGCGATGCCCACGCCGGAACATCCACATCAACACGCAAACACCCATCGGTGATTCGACCACGACGCTTGCGGGCCAGTCGTCGCATCAGTCTGCGACTGACACCACGCATCGACGTAACCGTGTACGCCCATTTCACGAGCGTCGACGAACTATCCGTCACATCATGATGATCTTCGCCGCACAAGTTACCGCTAGAGCAACGCCCAAAACCGCGCCGAAAATAGCAATTATCCGTGATAGATCAAGAGCATCACGCAAAGTACTGGGCAGTTCTTGGCTTGCACGGGCCTTCTTCCACCCAAGAACAAATGTGATGCACGCCGACGCAAATGCCAAACTCAACCCAGATCCTATGAGAAGTCGCGCCGAATCAGACACCAGAGCAACCGCATCGCAGTTGGCTCGAAGTGGCCCTGCGCCTGATAGTCATCACCACAGTGGCAGGTAGAACGACGGCCCGACGCTGGTCGATGCACCTACCTCTCCTATCAACAGGCCAAACTGCGAACTGCCCCCGTGTCCAGCGGCGTCATTTGAGCGTTGGCCCCACAGACCGACACCATAACCAGCGCCACCGCCTTGCGATGTGCCAAGGCCACTTGGGCCTACGCGGAACGTCGCACCGCGGAAGGCAAAACACGTCGAGACATCATCCGCTGCCTCAAACGCTTCATCGCCAGAGAGATCTACCAACTCCTCACCAACGACATCGCCCCACCCGACACCAGCGACCTGCGACCAGCTCGGACCGCTGCAGGCATCACCCTGGAAACCGCCGCGGAACAACTCGACACATGGCCCGCACGCATCAGCGAACTCGAACGCGGCGTCAAACGAAACGACGAACTCGAAACGAGATACCGCACCTGGCTCACCACCCAAAAAGCCGCTTGACAACCTATAGGCGCGTCAGTCCCCCCCATCGGCATCACGTCGCACCACCCGGCCCGTGCCGACGCAAACGAAGCCAGACGCCGAAACGAGAGGCCACTTGCCAAGTGAAATACGACGCTGCCGTTAGCGCCACTGACACAGCAAGCACGACCGGCCAAGAAAATCCGGCGGCTGGGGTTGCGGCAGCGACCAACGTGACGCCCAGAATCAGTATCGGATCCAAAACCAACACCGGCGATATGTGAATCCGAGAAGAGCGGAGCGCAGCACGAAAATACGCGACCGCGACCCCAAACTGCCAGAGGGCCTTCAATATCAGTGGAACCGCGGCAAAGTACAGTGGCCAATCCGTCTGCCAATTCACAGGATTTCACTTTACAATCCATTTAGTACGTATCCCGCTACAACGAGCCCAACGCCAAAAATCAAGAAGGCTATTGCGACCGGGCGAATAACGGCTAGTAGGGACATATAGAACTTAGAATCTCGTGCGCTGATCGCTGTGCCGACGTAGATTATAAGCCAAATAACTATGAGGCTGAGGCCAGATCGGGTCATGGCTAGAAAATCTTGACAACCCGCTCGCCGCCAATATCAATTGAAACCCCGAAGCCAGGGCCGATTTCGCAATGGGAAAAGTGTGCTTCACCTCCCTCCGAATTCGGAGCCACTTCCGAGCCTTCACAAAATCCACCGAATAGAAATGCGCAGACACCGACTGACCGACCGTATCCCGTTCCCGATTGACGTTCAGAGTGACTCCATCCCAATGTGGCACCAGAGGCGACCAAGCCGTAGCTGCCGCCAAACCCACCATAGAGATGCCCATGCTGAAAGGTGAGCCGGGCGCATATGCCGATGCAGCCAGAATAGTTGATTGTCAAGTGCCTGTATATTTTCCTTGTACCCGTCTTAAGACTCTCTCCGTCGGCGTTGCTGTGACAGTTCGAATCGCCGATATCAACGCAGTAATCAGTGAACGGAATTCCAAACAGTCCCAGAGGGTCTGTTTCGTTGAGTGGGTCGTTGCTGACGTATCCGTACGCGGAGCCTGTGGCGGTAACCAGTGGGTCGATGCTTAAGAATTGGCCTGTTACCGGGTCGTAGGTGCGGTGCCACATGTCAATCAACCCCGTATTATCGGTGAGTGTTGCGTCATAACCCAGGACCGGTTTCGCCCCTGTGGATGCGGTGATATTTCCCCACGGATCATACGTCGCAGTCGAAACAACACTGATCGTCCCCGCGTTATCGTCTGTAATCAGCCGTGTTGAACCTGTCGCATCGCCATGCAACCACACTGTGCCAGTCGTACTCGTTTGTTCAACCGGTAACCCGTCAGGCCCCCAAACAAAATCATTCGCCCCATCACTAAGAAGCTGGGGAGTTGACGAAACATCACCCCACACATACGATCCTGTTGTTCCACCAGAAGCAGACACCCGCAAACCCGACGCGTCATAGCCATAACTCGTCGTCACACCACTTTTCGTTACCGAAACCAGATTCCCGTTCGGATTCCACGTGAACGTGTTACCGGCACCACTCGTGCGTTGCCCATCGTTGTTGAACACGAAACCGTTAGCACCACTAGGTGGGGAACCACACACACGATTCGAACCCGCAACACTAACCGGAGCGGTCCAACACAACTCGCCAGACGCATTGAACGCCTGAGCAACACCAGACAACGTCACCGGCCGAGACGCATCATCGTAACCATACGACT
>CAZJAZ010000098.1:0-3702 GCA_964544305.1 uncultured Iamiaceae bacterium
CGCGTTCTCATGGCCCCCAATCAATGGCTGCGCCGTCACGGGTGGCGGCCCATGCTCGCCGCGGCCACCGTTTTGTTGAGCTTTCTCGTATGCCTGATTGGCCTGATTGGCGCGGTTGGCTATTCGGTGAGCCAACAAGCCCAACAGGTCGGTCCCGCACTCACCAATGCAGTTGACGACATCGAAGACTGGGTCGTCAACGACGCGCCCGTCGACGTCAGCCGCGCCGATGTACAAGACGCACGCAATGACGCACGCAAGTCAATCGAGAGATGGGCACGCTCATCGGGCGGCACATTGGTGTCGGGTGCGGTCGTGTTCTTCGAGGTGCTCATCGGCATTTTCTTAGGTCTGATCATCACGTTCTTCACCCTCAAAGACGGCGACCGATTTGCCAAATGGCTCTTATCGTTCATCCCCACCCAGCGACAACGCCACGTCAGCCAACTCTCAGCCAAAGCATGGTCGACGCTGGGCGGTTACTTGCGTGGCGCCGCGATGCTCGGTTTCATTGAAGGGATCGTGATCGCAATAGCGGTCACGCTCGTTGGTGCGAAACTCGCCGCGGCGGTCGCCGTCATCACATTTCTCATGGCGTTCATTCCGTTTGCGGGCGGAATCATCGCGGGCGCTGTCGCCGTACTGGTCACCTTTAGTACCGCCGGACTCGGAGGCGCGCTCATCGTGTTGGCCGTCGCCATCCTCGTCCAACAAACCGATAGTCACCTGCTCGCCCCGGTTGTCTACGGCAAAGAACTCGACTTGCATCCGGTTGTGGTGTTGCTGACGATCACCGCTGGTGGCACCCTCTTTGGCATCGTCGGCGCATTTCTCGCCGTGCCGATCACCGCGGTTGTGGTGAACGTGATTGCCGAACATCGGCGTATACAAAATGACCGAGCAATGATTCCCGTTGACGCTATGGCGTTGCAGCCCGACTGACCCGGCCGCGCAGCGCTTGCGGGGATGGGAAGTCCTCGGGATGATTTGGGGTTGGGATGATCGGCAACACCAGACACGACGCGTGTGCTCCTCCCCAGCCCACGTCGTGGGTAACTCCGTCTTTCACCGGGCTTTCGAAGCGCCAGAACGGATGATCCCGACCCGGAGTCGAGATGGCAAGACGCAAGCGGGTGCCGTGGCGCAGAACACAGGCCACCGGCATGAACGGCACACGGGTTCGGAGCCATTCGCCAACTGCGAGGGGTTGCCGGTCGGCATCAGCGAACGTGTAATCGACATGGAGACTGCCCGAACCGGGTTCTTCAACATTGTGGATCGGACGGTGATAGCCCGTTTGAATCCGGACTTCGGTGCCATCGGGGAACACTTCGCTGAGCGTCACCTGCACCGCGGTGTCTTCGGATCCTGGGCGCAGCCACAACTCAACGTGGGGTTGCCCGGCAATCGTGAACGTCTCGTCAACCTGCATCTCGTAAACGATCTGCGTGCCACTTGGAAAGCGAGTCCATTCGTAGTCGATCGTGGGCTGAATGAACGCGTCAAAATCATCGGTTGCGGCGTAGCTTTCACCACCGGCAGCCACATCGTCGGTGTACGTGTCGATACCCTCACCTTCAGGTGACCCAACAAACAACGACGCGTTGCTACCCAGCCAAAGTCGTCGGGCCTGCACGTCGGGTGGTGGCCACGCATCCAGACTCGTTTCGAAACGTGCCCCAGGTGACCCGGCAACCTCATTGGCTGCACCGCTTTCAAAGAGCAGGCGCACAGGCCGCTCAGCCTGATACGCAGCCAATGCCGCTTCGAAGTCATCGCCATGATCAACGAAGCGATCAGCTTCGAGTTCGGGGGTATACCCGAAATGTTCCGCGAACACGCTTGGTGCGAGCGCCCGCACCATGGGGTTCACCTGTGGGACACGCCGGGCCACATAGAACGTGAGAAACTCAAACCAGCGGTTGATCAACATGGGCGAATAGCCGTCCGGATGGTGCCCATTCACAAAGGTGAAAACCGTGTGGGGTGAACCGGTGAAACGATCCAACATCAGCGCGGCACGGCTGCCGGTCTGTTCATCTTGCCATGAGCCAGTCAAGTACACCGGCACGTCGATTTGTTCAACTAAATCCGCGGCGCGGCGCTCACGCATGGCGGGCTGGTAGGTATCCATGACGTGACCGAAACGGGCGAAATCCAAGTCGATGCTGCGCACCTTTTGGTTGGCCGCGGCGATCTCGTCGCCTCCATCGATACGGACTTGGTCCCACGCCATACCACCTTGCTTGGTTTCCGCGTCACGCATTTCGATCCAGACCCGAGTGAAACCCGAGTTATAAATCCCGCCCGGCCACTGCTGGCGCCACAAGTCATCCAACACGGATAGTGGAGTTATCGCCGCCAAGCTCGGGGGGCGAGTCGCTGCCACAAAAAGTTGTGTGTTGCCCGGATAGCTCAATCCCACCATGCCGGGGCGATGATGTAACACCCAGTCTTGACGGGCAACCGTTTCAACGATGTCGTAGCCATCCGCGCTTTGTGCCGCACTGAACACATCGTAGATACCACCCGAACAGCCACTCCCACGCAGGTTCACACCGACAACGGCAAAACCCAGCAGGTTTGCGATCAACGAACCGGGCTGGGGCGCATCCGGATTCGATGGGCCATAACCCGAATACTCGATCACGGTGGGCCACGGTGGCGGGCCATAGAGATTCTCATCAGGGAACAGCACGTTGGCCGACAACGTCACACCGTCGCGCATCGTGAGATAACCAAACCCTTTTGTGAGTTGCTGGTCGTACAACGATTTATCGGGCAGGTCGTCAACGCCAAGCACGACAAACGGGCCAAGGGTTTCATTCGAGGTTTCGTCAACAAGCTGGTAGGTGCCAGGCATGAGCGTGTGTCCAGCCCGCACCACATCAACCAAATCATCAAGATCGTTGATCACCCGATGATTCGGCGGAACATACGCGAAGTGCGCATTCCCAGCGGCGTCAACGCGTTGGGTAGCAACCGCTTGGCCATCGGCGCGTTCCAAGCGCACCAACGTGCCTGGTGACGCGTCGGTAATCGTGAGTGTTTCTACTCCGGGTCGAATATGCACGACGCAAGCTCCTCGCTCGATTTTCCCCAGCGAGCAACTCTAGTGTCCGAGCGTTAGTACCAATCGTTGAACGCGGCGTGCGGGGATGCCGACGAGGACGCGGTCGGATTCACATCGACCGGTTTGTTTTCGGGCTCTTCTACAACGGTTGTTTCAAGGTGTTCCGAGATCATGTCGCGCACGGTGTCACCCACTCGAGGATCCGAAAACTCGATGCCGTAATAGGTGCTTGGGCCTTTGCCTTGGGGGCGCACCATGCGAACCACCGCAGGGCCTGTCGTGCCACCAAGCGTGACGTTGATCAGCGAGTGCGGGTGCAACTCGGGGATCGCATCGCAAATAAAACCGGCTCCACTGAGTGAAAGATTGTCGGTGGTCAACTCGATCGGTTTGGGTTTCCGCCACCGCTTCTTCGTCAACGTGATCGGGGAGATTGCAATGGGAAGCGCAATCTGATGACGATGACCGATCCGACGTTCAATTCCGCTACTCATGAGTCAGGTCCTTTGCGGTCGTCGAAACACCATCGACTCTCTGGCCAGTCTATTCGCCAGAATTACGTGCGTCCATCATGCGACGTGCCTCGCCACGCGACTTCGCACCGTTTCCGGCGGCTCTATGGCGTGCAA
>CAZJAZ010000099.1:0-3671 GCA_964544305.1 uncultured Iamiaceae bacterium
CATGAACCGTTTTTTACAGACGCTGACATGGAAATCTTGGGCGTGCTATCGGACTTGGTAGAGGCCGGTGCAACCGATCCAGAACTCCTCGTGCAAATTACGCGGGTTGCGGGCCAATCAATGGCACGATTTGCTGCGGCGCAAGTTGACATGTTGTTGGAGCGTGCGGGGGAGCTGACAGATGAGGTTGCGTTCCACCTCGCATCGGAGCGGGCGCTGCTCGACGATGCGCCGTCAACATGGAAGCCGGGAGTGGACGCGGTGACCGAGCAACTTCCAATGATCGAAATTCCCGAAGTTGACGACGAATTTGGTGTGTCGACTGTTGATCCAGAAGTTCGACGACGAGTCGCAGATTTGCTCCTTGATGACCCGCAGTCATTGTCGTCGGTCATGCTGGTGGGCGCGGTTCCTCAACTTTTGGAATACGTCTGGCGTCGACACATGCAGGCCGCAGCTCGAACACGTTTGTTGCACGGGTCCGGCGATTCTGACACGATGCTTGCAATCGGATTCGCTGATCTTGTTGGTTTCACATCGCTTTCTCAGCAGATTTCAACAGCCGATCTTGCCGAAGTGCTCGACCGATTTGAACGAATTGCGTATGACACCGTGGCACAGTTTGGTGGACGCGTCGTCAAGATGATCGGTGACGAGGTCATGTTCAGCGTTGACGATCCTCGGCGGGCGGTTGATATTGGCATGGAACTTGCGGCCACGTACCGTGACGATGACGAACTCTCCGATGTCCGAGTTGGATTGAGTTGGGGGCCGGTCCTGGCTCGAGAAGGTGACTGCTTTGGCCCGGTGGTCAACCGCGCATCGCGCGTGGTCAATATTTCGTTCCCGGGCAGCGTGGTCGTATCCGAAGAACTGTACGAATTGTTGAGCGAAGATGATGGACTGCATTGGCGTTCGTTGCGACGCAAGAATTTGAAAGATATTGGTCGACTCACCCTTTGGAGCGTTCAGCCCGCTGACGATCCAGATCATGACCCCGAAGTACGCGACCGTGCCCGGGTCGAACGATCCGAGCGCGTGGAGCGGGCGGTTGAGAAGCTCACCAGTGGGGAAGTGTTGTCAAAAGAAGCCCGGCAAGCCCGCCGCGAAGCCTTGCGAGAACGACGCCGTGAAGCCGAAGAGCGTGCCCGCAAAGCCCGACGGGACATTGAGGAACGCACAAAGGAAGCGCTTCGACATGTCGACGAACAAGCACGTCGCGCACGTCGAGAAGTTGAAGAAAAAGCGCGAGAAGCGAAACGCGAACTCCAAGAACGTACCAGGCGAGAAATTGAAGCCGATGACGTGCCTGATGACGATCAGTAGTCGAGATGGAGTGTTGCTATCTCCCAAGGGGCAAGGTCACATGAACCGTCAAAAGGTGCGAGTTCGTCACCCTTGAGATTGACCCGCACCCCTCGGGTATCTGCAACGCTCAAAACGGCCGGCACGTTAGTTGGGTTGAAGACGCGCAGCTCGATTGTGGTCGGGTCATCGTCAAGGCGTCGAAGCGCAGAGACCTGTGCACCTGACACGGCGAGCATGCATTCTTCGGTGATTTCGCTTGTGGTCTTCGAGGTCGCAGCAGAATCGGCCAACTTTGAACCTGCCACGACGAGCGGAGTGAACGCATCATCAGCGAGTTCGTAACCGTCAATATTTCCAATGTGCACGGCGTATTGAAACTCGTGGCGACCTTGCAGTTGGGCGCCTTCGGCTGGATCAAATGGGCCGGCGGGAAGCGGTCGGGAGGGCATCGGGGTTTGCGACAGCATGCCGGTGGCGCGCAGCAAGGTGATAGCAATTGCTCGTGCTCGTTCGTTGTCACCAGTGCCGTCAAGGTCAACGAGTTCGTATTCGTTGAGCCCAACGTGTGCAATACTCAACCCGCCTGCAGACACGAAACGGCGTGATGGCCACGTTGCCAGGGCAGGCTCTGACGGCCCGCCTTCGGCGTGAAGCCCACGTGTGGTGATCCCGAATGCACATTCGGCCTCTGAATGATCGGTAGGTTCGGGTAGGGGGAACCACACCCTTACGCGATGGTCTCGAGATCGATTGTCAATTTTGGTGGTGACCTGCACGAAGCGTTGACCGGCGGCCAGCGTCAATTCGGTGATGACCGTTGTTGGGATAGAGCCGACACGTTTTCCCCCGAGGTGTCGTTCGGGCCAAAGTGCTTGGCCCGTGATTCGAAGGCGGGCTCGCAATGGTCCAGATTCGAGAATGTCGACGTGAACTGAATCGAGCCCACTGACTGCGGTGTCGTCGTCGATGGGACAGAAGTTGTATGTATCGCCACGATCTCCGTTATCGACGATTCGGCCGAGACCCTCGTGACCATTGATCGCAAAGGTGCCATCAGAGGCGACGCGTACGGAGATGTGCGCGTTTTGCATGCCGTGGCTGTCTTCGTCAATGGTCACCGCTGTGTCAACATGGTGGGGAGTCCAACGGGCCCACCCATATCCAGGAACGTTCTCGACGTACGCCAGGACACGATGTTCGCCTTGGCCGACGTAATGAAAATGAACGGGCGTATCAGGCCGAGCAGCGACCAGTCTGGCAAGTTCGGCGCGTGGACCACTCGGGTCAAGAAGCCCAAAACGTCGAACGTCGGCGACGAGGTCAACATCTATGGCATCGTCACGACTTGTGATGGCAACTTCGTGCACATCGCCCAGTTGATCGTCGACGACGTCAAACCACCCAAGTGCATCTTGGCCAACACGGGTGACAAAGGGCAATCGTTTTGGTAACTCCCAAAGCTCCTGGGTGCCATCGAGGTGCGCCCCGACGGGAACCTGCAATTCGACAAGGCCACTTCGGGTGCGGGCAGACGGATTCACGACAATGGCCGACCCCAATGGGGCATCTCCGAGACACGCTGATGCTCGCTGGAATGCAGCAATTTTGGTGCGCTCAACCATATTGGTGGCAATCGCGTCTGCTTGTGCAAACCGGTCGAGCACCGAAGTGACCACGTCGTCATGGGAACACGCACAAATTGAGTCGTGCGCGCTGTTGTGCACCATGAGTTTCCAGGCAATCGAAAGAAATGCAGTGGGCCACGAGTCGGGGTTTCCAAATAAGGCGCTGAGCGGTTCGGCAAGGCGTTCAAGGTCATGTTCCGCGCGTGCTGCGGCTTGTTTTACATCCACTCGATTTGAGGTGACCCCCATGAGCAGGTTCGCTCGTGCACCTGAGCGCAACTCGCCTGTCCACTCACTGGAAACGTCACCAGCGTCACGTTGCTCGGCAATGTAGGCGGGCAACGTCGACACGACAAAGTGCAGGTCGTCGGTCAGCGTGTTGGCCTTGGCGACCATTTCTGGAAGTTCTCGGAGTGGGTGGCGATGGTCGGTTCCATGCATCCATAGCACCGGATGATCGCCGGTTCCTGCCGCTGAACCAGCACGCTCGCAAAACAGTTCGGCGCGTCGAACGAGATCACTCGCATCGGGTGGGAGCCCAACCCCATTGCCGTATCCCCATGGAAGATATTGCGCACGAACCGTGGAACCATTCGGGGCGCGCCACACAAACGCCGGGGTTGTCGTGCATACGGCGGGTACGCCTCGCCACACGACCGTGTCTGCAAAGCCAAATTGTTCAAGGATCTGGGGCATTTGTGCAATGTGGCCGAACATGTCGGGGAGGTAGCCCACGGG
>CAZJAZ010000100.1:0-3228 GCA_964544305.1 uncultured Iamiaceae bacterium
GCTTCCCAGTTCACCGCAAAATAGCCCGCCCCAAGTTGCTCGGTCACCCACGGGCCAGACAGATGCACACCTAAAATTCTGCCTGCTTTCCCGTCCGAGGTTTTCTCGGCGACGATCTTTACGGTTCCTTCGATTTCTCCGATGATGAGTGCACGGCTCGTACCACCCCATGGATGTTTGGCGGTGACCACATCGAAGCCAGCTTCTTTCGCTGCCGCTTCGGTCATCCCCGCCCACGCAATCTCTGGGTGGGTATAGACACACCACGGGACGCCCGCGTAATCAATCGGTGTTGCCTTTTCGCCAAGAATCTGCTTGACCACCAAAATCGCTTCGGCAAAACCGACATGAGCAAGACCGGGTGTCGCAATCAAATCACCAACGGCAAATACCCCGGGCACGGCAGTCCGACAATGGTCATCGACTTCTACAAAACCTTTTGCGTCGATGATCACACCGGTTTCGTCGCTGACTAATGCATCAGACACCGGGCGGCGCCCAACCGAAACAATGACCATGTCGCATTCAACGTCGTCGGCCCCGTCGACGTGGACGGTCGTACCCCCGCTTGGCAAGGGTGTGTGACCGGTTACGGCCTTGCCGGTGATGATCGACACGCCACGCTTGGCAAGCGACCGTTGCACCGGCCGCACCACGTCCGGGTCTGCTCCAGGCAAAATCGCGGGCAAGGCCTCAAGCAGTGTGACCTGTGCACCCAGATCGACCAGCATGGACGCGAACTCGCAGCCCACTACCCCACCACCAATAATGACAACTCGCTGAGGCAACGTGGTGAGTTGAAACACCTCATCGGATGTGAGTACGACTTGCCCGTCAACGTCGAACCCCGGAATGGTCCGAGGTGCAGACCCCGTCGCCAACACTATGTGATCGCCACGAACCTCAGTCACATCATTGTCGGATGCAATAATCTGCACGACGTGGTCACCAACGAGTCGACCGGTGCCCGCAAACACCGTCACCTTGCGGTTCTTCAACAATCCCGACACGCCACCAACGAGCTTTTCGACCACTTGGTTCTTGCGTGCAAACAACGCGGTCGCGTCAACCGACGGCGCACCAGCCACAATGCCAAACTCACTGGCCCCGGCAACCGCGCGATGCACTGCGGCTGCTTCAAGCAGCTCTTTTGCCGGGATACAACCCCGGTTCAAGCAGGTCCCACCAACAGTGTCTTTCTCAATGATCGCTATTTTCAAGCCAGCAGCCGCTCCATAGAGAGCCGTCGCATAGCCACCCGGACCTGCGCCGATGACAACGATGTCGAACGATTCAGCCAGTGGAACCACCTCCTCAAGTGTCCTGACGACACCCTACCGCTGAAGCGGCCGATTCAGTTCAGCGTGCCATCTGGAACAAGTTGATCGCCGAGGCACCGAGTATCAATACGCCACAACAAATGGCGGCAATAATGAGGCCTCGCGTACTCATAGACACAGAGTTTACTGACCAACCGACGTGGACACCCGATCGCATCACGCAACTTGAACCCATATGTTTCGTTTGGCAATTGCGATCTGAAACAATATTCACTGCCTTGTTCAATCTCTTGAGAAAGCCCCATGACCATGCGAGATGCATTCGGTGCCGTCCAGCGTGTCCTTATTCTTGGAGGTACGTCCGAGATTGCACTTACAACGGTACGCAAGATGATTCAACACGGTCACACCGATCGAGTGATCTTGGCTGTTCGTGACCCAGAAGCGGTTGTTGCGACAGCGCAAGAACTCCTTGATCTGGGCGCAACCGACGTGAGCGCAATCAGCTTCGACGCCCTTGACCCGGCCAGCCACCCCGAGACAATTCGGTCCGCGTTCAGCGAGCATGGCGACATTGATGTCGTGCTCTTGGCTTTTGGTGTGCTTGGTGATCAAGACGAGTTCACTGATGACCCCGTAGCCGCCGCAACCGCGGTCGCAACGAACTACACCGGTGCGGTGTCAAGCGGGCTGGCCGCAGCTAATGACCTCCGCAAGCAAGGGCACGGCACCCTGGTGGTGCTTTCGTCCGTTGCGGGTGAGCGGGCACGCAAAGCAAACTTTGTGTACGGCTCATCGAAAGCTGGCCTTGACGCGTTCGCCCAAGGACTCGGCGACTCGCTTGTCGGAAGTGGCGTGAACGTGCTGATCGTCCGACCTGGTTTTGTTCACACGAAGATGACCAAAGGGATGGATTCCGCGCCATTCTCTACGACTCCCAACATGGTCGCAGATGCGATTATCGATGGTATTCGCAGCCACAAACGCATTGTGTGGGTGCCTGGCATGCTCCGGTGGGTATTTGCTGGCATGCGCCACCTCCCCAGCCCCCTTTGGCGCAAAGTTTCCGCAAAATCGTGAATAGTGCGTCGCCCATGGCCCCAAGGCCGAGCAAGTAGTGTTGACCGGTGCCTTCTGACAACCTCGATCAGGTTCAGGCCATTCGCCCCCCGCAACGCTCACTCATTACCGCGATGCTCGTGGCTTCACGGCCAAAGCAGTGGGCCAAGAACGTGCTGGTATTTGCGGCGCCAGGGGCTGCAAACGTGCTTGGGCAACGCACCGAGTTTCTTCAGACGATTGTCGCGTTCGTCGCATTTTGTTTGGCGGCATCAGGCACGTACTACCTCAACGATGCCGGAGACGTTGAAGCCGACCGATCACATCCCACAAAATGCAATCGCCCCATTGCGGCCGGGCAAATCCCAATTGGGCTCGCTCGAGTCATTGGCGCAGTCGCCATCGCATCGGCCGTTGCCATATCGTTTCTCGCACACTGGCAGCTCGCGGTCGTTGTTGTTTTCTATGTCGTGCTCACCACCGCCTATACCGTGTGGCTCAAGCACGTGGTCCTCTTCGACGTCGTGAGTGTCGCTGCAGGATTTGTTTTACGTGCGATTGGTGGGGCGGCAGCAACACACGTTGAAGTATCCAACTGGTTTTTCATTGTCGCCACCTTTGGATCGCTCTTCATGGTGGCCGGCAAGCGTCACGCAGAAGCGCGCGAAATCGGGATTGGCACCTCGCATACCCGAGCCACACTTGGTGAGTATTCCGAACAATACTTGGAATATTTGCGCTCCGTATCAACCGGCGTTGTTCTCGTCGCCTACTGCCTGTGGGCGTTCGAGAAAGCCGATCTCGCGCAGTCCCTTCACAATCAAAGTGTGCCGTGGTTTCAACTTTCGATCGTGCCATTTGCCTTGGCGATCTTGCGCTATGCCCTCCT
>CAZJAZ010000101.1:0-3204 GCA_964544305.1 uncultured Iamiaceae bacterium
GTCGACCTGACCGGCGCCCCAAACAGATGAGGTAGCAGCATGCTGCGATACAAGGCCCTGTGCGTCACGGCAACATTGTTGATAGCGAGCTGCTTCTCGATGGTCAGCGCATCGTTTGCTGGTGCCACGACCGTGACCACGCACGATCAAGCGTTTGTCACCGCGGCCTATCAAGATTTTCTCGGTCGCGCCCCGACATCAGGCGAACTCACCGCCGCGACCGCAACGCCACTCAACTACGACTCGGCACGCGGCGCTGTGGTGTCGGATCTCGCGCACTCGCCAGAATGGATCACGGTGAGCGTCAAGAAGCTCTACCAAGACACCCTTGGTCGGGCCCCCGATCCGTCGGGTCGGGCCTATTGGATCAGCGTGCTCTCGTCGGGCTCGAAAACGTTGGCGCAAGCCGCCGCAAATTTCTACTCATCGAGCGAGTATTTCAACGGTTTCGGCCATGGCTCAACCGCCACGTGGATCGCCGATCTCTACACCAAGATCCTCGGCCGCAGTGTTGACACTGCCGGTGCGCACTACTGGCAAACCGCAACCGCAAAGCACGGCCGTTGGTGGGTTGCCTACAGCCTGTATCAATCTTCTGAGTCCTGCCACACACGCGTCGCGGACCTGTATCAAACACTTTTGGGACGTGCCCCAGAAACAGGCGGCTGGGACTACTGGGCATCACAGGTCAAGAAAAAAGGTGACCTGACGCTCGCGGCGAGCCTTGCTTCATCCAATGAGTACTACGAACGCGCGTGGGACCGGTTCGGTCCTCCGGTGCCGGGCCGCCCAACAGGAGTTCGCACCACGCTTGACGGGACGGACGTGACCGTGTCGTGGGTGGCGCCGACCAACGCTGGCGGATCACCCATCACGAGTTACACCGTGACCTCGACACCGGGCGCAAAAACCTGCACCACCACCGGGGCACTCAGCTGCGTCGTCACGGGTCTTGCCTATGGCACGCCCTACACATTTCATGTCGTTGCCACGAACTCCTTTGGTGATTCACGCCCGTCTGCTCCGTCGGGCGAAGTGGTGGCTCAACCAACCTTCGATGGCACGTGGACCAAGATGGCGCCACTTGCCGTAAGCGAACCGTGGACGCCAACTGGCGCATCGAATGCAGGTTTGCTTGTTGGCATGACCGACTCCGGTCACTTGGTGACCTGTGCGAGCCCGTGTACTGCGCCAAGTGAGTTGGCATTGCCGGCCGGCTTCCACACCGCTTCCTCGTCCGCTGGTCAATTTACGGCCGTGGGGGTGCCAATTTCGAATGCAAAACGTGCGCCACGAGCGAAGCGGCGAATGTTCAGAGAAAAAAGAGCAGCGGTCATTTCGAGTGGCACCGGTCAAATATCAGTATCCGAGAGTGGAACGATCGTTGCCAGCGCCATGGATGCAACCTGGCAATCCCAGATTCTCGTGTGGTCGTCACCAACGGCAACACCAACACTGCTCACGCTACCCTCCAACGCTGTCGGCGTGAGTTTTGCGCAGATCGCACCCAACGGCACGATCTTTGGCTCGATCCAAGTGAGTGCATCGTCGGATCCCTATGACTTCCAAGACGCACAGGTGGTCTGGTCGTCGCCGAGCGCGCAACCCGTCGTGCTTCATGCACTCTCAGACGGTACTGCTGCACAAGTTATTGGGGTGACCAATGCCGGGCAGATCATCGGCGCAACGACCGGGGCATTCGAGGTGGTTGGTAGCTCCGATGCGTCATCAACCTCGGGTTGGGTGGTGTGGTCGTCGCCATCGGCGACACCAACCCGCATTGCGTTGCCAAGTGGCGGCGAGTATTTGAATCCGCTTGCTGTGTCGACCTCGGGCATGCTTATTGGATCGGTGGATGACGATCAAGACAACGAGCAGACGCTGGTCTGGTCGTCGCCGAGTGCGCAACCAAGCGAGCTTGCTTTGCCAAATGGCGCCACGTGGATTGACTCTGCAAGCGTGTCATCATCCGGTCAGATCGCTGCATTGGCCTATGGGCCAACCGGTGACACGGTGGGCATCGTGTGGTCGTCGCCGAGCGCGCAGCCCGCAGTACTTAGTGTGCCGTCCGGTGCGATCACCGCGGTGGCAACGAGTTCGTCTGGTGCACTCTTTGGTGGGTCAGGCAATGATTTTGCGACCGAAAAAGCCTTGGTGTGGTCGTCGCCCAGTGCGCAACCGACGGCGTTGGCAAACGTTACGGTTCAAGAAACTCCACAGATCGATGCGGCATCATCGAACGGCGAATTGGTTGGCATGGCAGGGGACGGCGCCTTCGTATGGGATGGACCAAACGATACGTCTCCAGTTCAGCTTGGTGCCCCGACGGGTTACACCCAGATCACGGCAACGGGCGCGAATGCAACCGGCATGATCGTCGGTATGGCGCTTGATGCAAACGGAACGCCCCGTGGATTGGTTTGGGCAAATGCATCGGCGCAACCAACGGTGCTCGCCCAACCTGCTGGAGCGACGTACTTCTCTGTTGCAGGCGTTTCGTCGTCGGGTGTCATCGCTGGCATGGCCGGAACAGACGACGTTGCATCGCCCTACGCGGTTGTGTGGACAAGCGCATCGGCGCAACCAACGGTGCTTGCACTCCCAAGTGGTGTGAGCTATCCGCAGATTGACGGCGTAACGCCCGCCGGTGCCATTTACGGAAACGGGGATGTGGCCAATGGCAACAGTGTGGGATTGGTGTGGTCGACCCCGTCGAGTGTCGCAACGAAGCTTTCGTTGCCAACCGGTACTTCTGGCGTCTACAACCTCGTCATGTCATCGTCGGGAACCATTGCCGGATTGATCGATAGCTCGTCTGGGGATTTACAGGCTGTTGCATGGTCGTCGCCGTCGGCGCAACCCACAGTTCTTCAGTTGCCCACGTCGCAGACTGATTTCGCTTCTGTGGCGGGAACGATGTCGAACATGTTCGTGGGCTACACGTTTGGGAACGCCTCACCACAGCTCGCGGTATGGGCCTCCCCGACGGCGATCCCCACGACGATTCCATTGCCGACCGGGGTCGACCTCAATGGGGTGCAGGCAGTGGCAGAGAGCGGTCAGATTGCCATCGCGAGCACAAACGGTGACACCTGGGTCTACACCCCCTAAACAACCTCCGAAATTTGACGCGTTATGGCCCCGTGAGGGCCATAACGCGTCAAATTTCGGCGGAGTCTTCGGCGGAGTCTTCGACAGAATAGA
>CAZJAZ010000102.1:0-3114 GCA_964544305.1 uncultured Iamiaceae bacterium
GCGATGGGGTTTTGATCAACAACATTGCCTGGCTGCTTCGCCGTCTGCCGGTATTAGTGATTGGCGGTCGAGGCGAGTACCGGATTCGCCCGATTCACGTTGAAGATCTCGCCAAACTCTGCGTTGATCTTGGCGAGCGCACCGACACGGTCACCCTCGATGCGGTCGGTCCGGAACGCCCTACTTTTCGCGAGCTCGTAGAAACTGTGCGCGGCGCGACCGGCGCGCACTCGATGATCGTACCGGTGCCCGGCCCGATGCTCATTGGTGCCTCATGGATTCTTGGCGCGCTGCTGCGAGACAGGGTGCTCACCGCCGAGGAATACCACACCATGGCTGCGGGGCTCGCCGATTCAACGGCAGAGTCAACCGGCGAAACGAGCTTTGCGATGTGGGTGAATGATCACGGCCACGAACTGGGACGTCACTATGCCAATGAGATCAGCCGCCACTTTTGAAACAGTGTCATCGAAACGTCTGGGGGCGCGGCCGGTGGCATCATCTGTGGTCTTGTTGGTTGCCGCGTTTCTCTTGCTGACCATGGGTGGAGCGATCATCGCCGCGCCCTTCACCATCCCACTGTTGTGGAAGATCTCAAGGGGAACGACCCGTTGGCGTGCGCGCCTCGCAGCCGTGTTGGCAGCACTGACGACGGTCGAAGTTGTCTGGGCCGCCACGTATGTGAGCGTCGGTGACGCGAAACCCTGCGTCTGGCTGGTGCCGCTCACGTGCGGGGTCGCTTGTGCCGTTGTCTTTGTGCGCGCCAACTCAGCCCCAACCAGAATCGGCCACGATTCAATAAATGAAAATTCTCGCGAGCGAGGATCGAACGGGTCAGTTTGAAACGTGTCGTGACCAATGGTCACGTTTCTACGATTGTGAATAGTTTTCGATAATTGCGGCCATGAGCGGCAGCCGCTCCTCCAACGACGCTGTGGAGAGCGTTCGAGTTTCCAATGTGAACAAGAAACGATCCCACGTCCACACATGGAGTGAATAGTGAATGGTGCGGTCAATATTTGCTCGGAGGAGATCCCGGGTGGCTTTGGGCAGGATTCGTTGTGCGACGTTTGGGTCTTCGGCTCGCACGAGAAATACTTTGTCGAACTCGGGGTCGCCAGTAGGCAGATTGGCCGTGGCCGGGTTTGTTTGGTCAGTGCCGCCGACGATGGATTCGGCCATGCGCAAGGCCTTGTTATTGCCGTATGACTCACGGATGAGTACCTGTGGAAGGGGCTCGGGTAGCCCCATGACACAGACTCCCAACACACGCTTCTCGCCGCTTCCCCGATTACGTGATCCCCAACGACTGTCTCCGGTCTGAACGCCCAATCCGATGTCAAACCCGGCGAAGATGCCAACGTCATTGCGACGTGGAGTCCCGCCAACAACGGTGCTGACTGGTCCGACACCGACCGAAATGCCCCCTGGAAATCTTGGAACGAGAAGTCGAAGACTTCGATTTCGTGGCCGTTGTACGTGCCCGTGGCAGTGTCGATTGCTCGCTGGTTTCGCCCAAGATAGAAGGGCCATGTGGGGTAGTGACTGAGGAGTTGGTCGTTGCGCTTGTTCCATTTCCAACCGTATTTTGCGGCGACTTTCTGGCTCTCGTGGCGTGGCTTCCACTTCGTATACCAAATCAATCCAACGAGAGCGATGAAGAAGAGGCCGATCCCAATCGCAGCGCCTGGCGTAAACGGCTTGCTGACAGTTGACGACGATTGGCCAAGAACCAGCCCAAGTTGCATCGAAGTACGATATCAATGGATTCGTTTCGGCCGACCGAACAACGGTGTTTGCGAAGTCTGTCGACAGCGCACGAGATGCTCAGCTCGATAGGGTCGGCCAGCCATCGCTTGTCCAGCGAAGTGGGCGAATGCCCAATGTCGGCGTGCCCTTGTTCGTTGCGTCATACCAATGGTGGACGAGGAACCATTTTCCTTTGTGTTCGAAGATGTCCTGCCCCCCGGGGCCACGAACTTTGCCATATGACGAAAGGATTTTCGTGCCACCGCCTTCGGTCATTTTGTGGCCGCTGCGATCCAGATACGGGCCGGTCAATGACAATGACCGTCCAACTCGAACGTTGTACGTGCTCCGTATCCCTTGACAACAAAAGTCGTAGGAGGCGAAGAGGTACCACCATTTGTTGTGGCGAACAATTGTGGACCCTTCGATGACGTTGACCAGTCCATCGCGGTGAGCGATGTTGACGGGTTTGGTGGACGTGTCAAGGGTGCCATTGGCGCGCAGCGGTTGAATGAAGAGTCCTTCGTAACTTGATCCCCACGCGAGCCAGGGTTTGTTGTGCTCATCGAGTACGACATTCGGATCAATGGCATTGAAACCGGACCTATTGTCGGCTGAGAACTTGCCTTTGGAACGTAGGACGGGGCCGTGATCAACCCATTTGTAGTTGCGGTCATGTGTGTCGAGGGTCGTATTTGTGGCAAACGCGATTGCTGAATTGCGAGTTGGGAGGGTGCCTGGTCGCCACTCGCTTGCTGTGTAATACAAGTGCCAACGCCCGTCCCAGTAGGAGATGTCCGGCGCCCAGAGGTTTGTGGGGGCCCAGCCAATTGTGGGCTTTACCCATTGAGGTAGGTGGGGGAACACTGATCCAGCATCTCGCCAGTGCACGAGATCGGTAGATGTGTACTGGTCAATCCAGGTTCCAGTGGAAAACAGATGGAACGTGCCGTGGTCGTACGCGATTGCTGGGTCGTGAACCGGGGTGATCGAGCCGGTCACCGGGACGATTGGCAATTGGCCGTTGGACTTCTGGATAGGCACGTCGAAACTCGACGATCCGCATGACGTGAGCGCCGTCGCAAACACAACTGCCAAAACGACGACCGAGGCAATCCGACGTACCGTCATAAAACGCCGCGGACCCCAGCGATAATGCCTCATTCGGTGAGCCTATTGCTCATATCCCCAGTTCTGGGTGCCGAATCCGGACACAAAATGGCAGGATCGCGCACCCAGAACCTGGAAAAGCACGACGTCAATGAGATCCACCGCCACGACAGAATGGCAAGTCCTATTCGAACGGAGATCGGATTTCGACGCCAGCAATGACCTGTGATGGGTTCAGATCCTCGGTCCAAAGCA
>CAZJAZ010000103.1:0-3113 GCA_964544305.1 uncultured Iamiaceae bacterium
GGCAAGCGCAAGATGCCATTGTCGACGTAGATCGAGCCGGGTGAGATGATCCCTGTGCGCAACCCGGCAATCGACGTCACGAGTTTAAACGTTGAACCAGGTGAATACATGCCACCGTCCGCCCGGTTTGTGAGTGGATTATGCGCGTCGGGGGCGTTGAGTGCTTTCCAATCCGACTCAGAAATCGACGGGACAAACATGGCCGGATCAAACGTCGGGTACGAAGCCATAGCGAGCACGGCTCCGGTTCCTGGCTGCACCAATATTGCTGCAGCACCGGGAACAGGTGGGTACCCTTCCGATTTTCTTGTTGCCGCAACCTGCTTGGCCAACGCCTGCTCTGCGGTCGCTTGCGCATCGATGTCGATCGTCAACTCAACGTCATTACCGGGCACGGGTGCCACCGTGCGGATCGTTCGCACGACACGGCCAGACGGCGTCACCTCAACCACGCGTTCGCCATCTTTGCCACGCAAGTACTTTTCCATTGACTGTTCAACACCGCTCAAGCCGACTTGCGCATCTTTGGGATAAGGATCGTTCGACGCCTTTTGGTGTTTATAGAGATCCTCTGGAATGGGTCCCACACGCCCCAGCACTTGTGCCGCCAGACTTCCATAATGGTATTGGCGCAACAAACGTGTCTCGGCCACGACCCCGGGATAATCGGCTCGATGTTCGATCAACTCAACCAGAAGCGCATCGGACACATTTTCAGCCAACGGCACAGGGTCGAAAGGGCCAACCTGATTGATTGCCAACGTGCGCTTTACCCCGGCCAAGGTGTAGGGCGTGTCAGGCTTTTCAAAGTGATTGAGGAGCGCCACAACTCGCGACAGCACCGCCTGGCTATCGGAGGCATCCGAAAGTTTTTGGCGATCGATTGCCACCACCTTGGTGGGCACGTTGTCAACAAGCGGCTTGCCATTCCGGTCAAGAATTCGCCCACGTGGTGCAGGGATACGCACCGTGCGCGTCGAGGTCACCTGTGCAACTTTTTCGTAGGCGGGCGCGTTCAATACTTGGAGATACCAGAGTCGTGCAAACAATGCGGCAAAAACTCCAAGACAAACCAAGGCCAACGCACCAAAGCGCATTGGACGATTCACTCCGGTCACCACCGGGACGCGCCTCGTATTGCAGCAGATTGCTCGGGGGCAAAGCCCCACGCAACGATTCGACCGATGGGCAGACACAACAGAATTGACGCGATCGTTGCAACGAGCGCGACTCGGGATACGTCGACCGTCGCAAAAACGTGCTGGCCGAGTACTTCGCCAACGAAAGCCTGCGCATAGAGCGCGATTGGCGTTGCAATCGCGGACGTCACCACGGGAATCAGTCGCGAATTATGTAGTGCATCGGCCTGTGAAACACCGACCGTATATCCCACAATCGTGTACACCAACGAGGTAATTCCAACAGGGCCAGCGCCTAAAAGATCAAG
Source organism: uncultured Iamiaceae bacterium (assembly GCA_964544305.1). GTDB lineage: Bacteria > Actinomycetota > Acidimicrobiia > Acidimicrobiales > Iamiaceae > JAFDWI01. The sequence continues at coordinate 1,448 of CAZJAZ010000103.1, forward strand.
CAAGACGCCACAGGCAAATCCCATCCCCGCACCTGCTTGTGCTCCGCCGACCAAACCTGCCGCAATCGTTGCTATGAGCGCAATTGGAATGATGACCCCAGCGACTGGAACTTGAGCCGTCAATGCGACTTGTGCGGCAACGACGAGAAAGGTGACCAAAGAAATTTTTGCGAGACGCTGCACGCTCACGGGGTTGGCTCCCACAAGACGACTCGCACGATCGATAAGCGTTCAAAGGCAACGTGGGGGTTGACGTCAACAACGAGTTGCGTGCGATCTGTGGAATGAGCAACTCTTGCCACGGTGCCCACGGGAATACCGGGCGGATACGTGCTCGTTGCCACGCCACTTGTGTAGACCGGGTCCCCTCGTCGCACTCGAACGTTGGCCAAGATGCCATCGTTGATCCGTACCGGGCGCGCTGGCCCCATGCCGTGGGCCTCACCAATCGTTCCTGGATCGGTCTTGTCGTTCTTGGCATAGATTTTTACAAAGAACGCCAAGTTTGGATCACTAATGGGTTGCACTCGGGCTTGCCCGCCCGCCACAGTCGCGACTCGACCCACGAGACCGGCGTCGGTGACAACCGCCATGCCCACTTTGATACCGTCCCCGGAACCTCGATTTATCGCAATGGTGTCATCAAAGTTGGATACCGGCCCAGACGTCACTTGGGCCGCAACCGTTGGCAGCCCTTTGAGGTAGGTGATGTGTGCTTGGGCAAGGAGTTGGCGATAGAGCCGATCGTCGATTCGATCCTTGACTTTGCGCGCTTCAAGCGCGTCAACTCGACGTTGCAGACGCTGATTTTCACGTTTGAGTTCCGAGTAATGGAACGCTGAGTTCCACAGGTTGCCAAAGGGATGACCAACCCAACTCGCCGCCCCCCGCACAGGCGAAAAAACATTCGAAACCACACGCCCGGCCGCACTCACGGGCGCAGACTGACGAAAATCAATGGTTAACACCGTCAGTGACACCAAGATCAAAATGATCAGGGTGAACCGACGTCGGCGACGGGACCGTCTAGGGCCAGCCACAGAATGCTGCGGATTCAGTGGTCGTTGACCGAACCGAACATGCCCCCACCTTTGACACCGATTTCTTCAAGCCATTGACCCGAACCAATTGCAACCGAGTGCAACGGATTCTCAGCGGTCACAATTGGCATACCGGTTTCGTGCTCAAGACGGGCTTCAAGTCCGTGCAGAAGCGCTCCCCCACCGGTCACCATGATGCCTTTCTCCATGATGTCAGCGGCAAGTTCAGGTGGCGTCTTATCCAGCGTCGTTTTGACCGCGTCAACGATCGCCGCGACGGGTTCTGCAAGCGCTTCACGAATTTCATCAGTGGAAGTAATAATCGTTTTGGGCAATCCCGTTACGAGATCGCGCCCGCGGATCTCGGCATGCATTTCTTCTTGCAGGGGCCATGCAGAACCAAGTGCGATCTTGACTTCTTCAGAGGTCCGTTCGCCGAGCGCGAGGCTGTACTCCTTCTTGATGTACTGCACGATGGAGTCGTCAAGTTCGTCGCCCCCGACTCGAACCGATTGACTCGCCACGATGCCACCAAGCGAGATGACCGCAACTTCGGTTGTTCCACCGCCAATATCAACAACCATGTTGCCGGTTGGCTCATGAACAGGAAGGCCAGCGCCAATCGC
>CAZJAZ010000104.1:0-3104 GCA_964544305.1 uncultured Iamiaceae bacterium
CGTGGGTTGAGATGCCCGATACCGGCTACCACACCACGATCGTCACCAGGTAAAGAACTCGTTGTGGTTAAAAGTCCACCCATGTGGTGGGCAGGTAGCCCGCATGAATGCCCAAGGCCTGCAGATTGGATTTGGCCGGATGCGTTTTCCCGGCCGGTCCTTTGGTGAACACATCCAAAATGTTGGTGACCAACTTGATGATCTGTCGGTTATACCCGTTGCCCGGTGGTGCAAGGTGACGTTCAAACCAGATCGAACCGGTTGAAAACACCCCGGCACCGGAATAGTGGGTGTAATAGGTCATGTCGGCGAACGTGAAATGGTCACGGCACACCAGCGGCGAGTGGGCAAGGACTTGAATGTTGGACGGAGTAGGAACCTCAAGCGTAACCCGGTCGTATTCGTTGCCAACGAGGCTTGGCCACTTGTCACCATTGCGCAGTCCGGTGCCCTGAAACATCCACGCATCTGCATCGGCGATCACCATGTCAGCAGATACCGGATTCGATTCATAGAACGTTCCGGTGAACGAACTTTCCGGATACGGGTAGGGGCCTTCACGCCATGACGTGGTCACCCGCTTGTCATCTTTGCCCGTCATCGGGTCAAGTTTGGGGTCACGATAATTGACTTGGATGCGGTTCGGGCCGATGAACGAGTTTTCCAGGCGGATGCGTCGGAACATGCAGTTCGCACCCAAGATCATGAAGTTCACGCCCTTCTCACGGGCCTTGTTGACCCCCTCGCGCATTTCCCACGACCAATACTCGTCGTGCGCGGGTGAAATCCAAACCTTGGGCTTCGCACAATCATCAGGTCGGGCATGAGTGTCGAGGCTGGTTGAATAGGTGACTTCGTACCCGAGGTATTCAACGAGCATGGCGATCTCGCGTACGCCTCCAAGAAAATTGCCACTTCCACTCAGGCCATAGGGGCGGTCGAAGCTGACCTTGGTCGAGCGGCCGTTGTCGCCCTCATACAAGCTCGCCCCGCCCCACAGGTTGTAGGCCTGCCAAGTGGTGACGTCATGTTGAATGTGAACAAGTGGATTCGGGTGGTGATCGTCGCGCACAACAAGTGGGATCTGGGACTGGCCACCGTCGGAACTGTTGAGTTTGAACAGATACGAGCCCGGAACCCACTTCTCGTCAATCGTAAAGGTTAACGATGGTTTCCATGGGGCATCGCGCATGTTGGTGTCGGGGTGCACGCGGGGTGGGGCCTGTTGCGTTGCGCGGTGGCGTTCTGATTGCCACACGAGTCGGCCGCCTTTGCCGCCGTAGTAGCCCATGCGATAGGCAGACACTTGGTAGTGCGATGCGGCGGTTGAAATGTAAAGCGAAATTTCTTCGCCTTGGGCCACGCTTGTGCGACTTGCAAAACCTCGGATGCGATCCCAACGAGCAGGGTCTTGGGTGATCGCCCAGTTCGAGGTGCCGAGTTTCGCGTTCTCTTCTTTTATCGAAATTCGTTTGGGCGGAGCAGGTTTTTGTGTAGTTGGTGGATGCGTTGCCGCGGGCGCGATTTGAGGCTCAGTAGGTGGAGGTGACCCGTCGGTTGTGGCAGGCGCGGCACGCTTGACTGGATCGGGGTTGTTGGCCCAACCAATTGCACCGGCTGCGCCCGCGGCGAGTCCACCGAGCACGGCACGGCGAGTCCACTTGGGGTTGATTTGGGGTTGGTTGTCGTCGGCCACTGCACGCGCCTTGATCAGGGGGATCCTCCGCCACAAACGCTACCGGGAACTGTGGCGAGTTCCCGTGTTCATGTTTGTCAAACCAGACTCCGCTCACCGTTGTGCGCGTGGGGCCCCGTTCTGTGCGTGGTGGGCGAAGCGTTTAGCCGCTGGCCGCGCGGTGCGGTCGTGCTTGAAGAGGCCGACTTCGGTGAGTGCCCCGGTGGGTTCGACGAGCGCGGTTTGCCAATCAAACTGGTCGCCTCGGCTGTACCAACACAATCCTCGTATGGGAAGCCCCTTTGTGCGCATCACCTTAAGGCGGGCCGCGAGCGCGTCGAGCCATTCGCTTTGTCGCGCGACGGCGAGACCGAGGTTGGATGTTTCGGCGATCCAAAACGGCATCTGGTAGCGTTGATACCAGTTGGTGGCCCATGCTTCATAGGCATCAAGGATCGTGGCAACATCGTCTGGCATGTTGATCACCGAAATTGGATAGAAGTCGTGGCCAGCAATGTGATTGGCGGTGATCGGCGCGGCGGCAATGCGCTCCATGATGTGCGGATCGACATGGTCGAAGATTGGTTCGACACATGGATCAAGGTCTTTCCCATAGGTGAGGTCAAACGTTGCGCGCTCAAGAGCGAGGCGGTGTTGTTCAACAGGATCAACTGGGACGACAAGTGGGATGGAGATGGCTTCAGCCCCGATCGTCCATCCATTGCGGTCGGTGGTGATGTACGCGTGGGCTTCTACGTTTGCCAGGACACAGTGCGCCGCTATTTGGGCGTAATCGACATCGGTGGCGAGACGGTCATTCCACATGCCATACCGACCCGACATGAGCGCGGTCATATTGGGTTCGTTCACCGGTGTGAACCACGTGACGTCGGGGAAACGATCGCAGAAGGCACGCAGATAGGCCCCAAATGCGTCAACCCAGCTTGGATCCGCGAACCCGGGGAAATGGTCGGGAAGGCCAAAATGGCACAGATCGACGATTGGGGTAGTGCCATGTTGTTCACATGCGGCTAGCGCGTTGTCCCACAAGCGCCAGTCATACGTTCCAGGTGACGGCTCGCTCAGACGCCACGGCATGCCATAGCGATAGTACGTAACGCCAAGCTTGCGCACATCGCTGAGATCATGGTTTTGCTGGGCAAGGTGATTTGACGCGGTGAGTTCGTCAACGCGCACTGTGGAGCCACCCGAAATCACAATTGGATCAGAAGATTCTTCCCCAAGAGCCCAAACGAAATCAGGAAAATTGCTCATCTGTGAGAGCGGATCCAGTCGGGCTGGGCGTCGTGTCCCGGAGTGAAATCGTGGCGGGCTTCAAAGCCCGCAGCATCAACGTCTGCGAACTCGCCGAGGAACTGTGGCTCACAGTGCAAGGTCACGCCCGACTCTGCTTCGACGCGCTTGCGAA
>CAZJAZ010000105.1:0-2991 GCA_964544305.1 uncultured Iamiaceae bacterium
GCTTCGCGCTGTGCGAGATCGTCAAGTCGTTGCTTCATTGTGGGGAGCGACACGTCTACCGACCCTATTCTGTGCGCCCTAAAAGCGCCCAACCATCACGGCCACATCGCTCAATCAGTACGGTTATAGGTGTTCATGTCTCGACTGCCCTGACCCGTGTGGAAGGTGCCGCCTACGATGCCACAGGTCACTTGGCGATGGAGACAGCCCTCGACCTGATCGTCGATGCGTGGGTGTTGCCACGCGGCGAGAAAATCTCCGTGAGTCGTTGCGAAGCCACCTGATGCAAGCGTCGCCGTTCGATACGAACCTGCATACGGGTAGTGCACGGTCAAGGTGAGCTGGGGCACCGCAACCGGATGTTGTGCGTCACAACCTGTCTTTGGATTCGGATACGCCATGTGTGAGATGTGATCGGCCGAGCGAATGTGTTTGCCGTCCCAACATGACGGATAGGTAAGGCGAAGCTGCACCGGCCGATCAAGCGTGCAGTCTTTGGGCGGTGCGTGGGAAAGTTCCGGTGACAGTCCACACGACCAAGCCGCGACTAGCAGCGACGGGTTCTTTGTCGCATGTTGATCGCCGGCGAGCACTTCAAGTCCGTCAGGAAACGCTTTGACATCGGCTGGCTTCACGCCGTGCGCGACCCGGTAATACGTATCGACTCGCCTTGGAACAACTCGTTTGCCGTCAATGCGTAACTCTGGCACCCAGTACGCGGAACGATCCCCGTCGTCGCTACACGTTGATGGCGCATTCACCATGGACTTGTAGGTGCTCGACGCATCCGTGGTGGTGTTCCCAAAAAACTCGTGCTGGTGTGAGACGCCTGGATGTCCGCGATGCACGATTGGGTCATTCATGGCGCTGTGACTCAACGGGCAACTCGTAAGAAACTGCCCCCCGTAGGAAATCAGCGTCCGGTTTGCTGGCGGCGACGCCTTGAGTGGAACCGCTTCGCCCGCGGTCTTGTGATTGTTGCCGCTTGCAATCGGCGCGCCAGACGATGCGCACGACGTGGCCAGAGCAACAACCAATGTGACACCGACGGCAAGCGAAATTTTCTTCATGGTGGCGTCGCTAGGACTTTGGAAGGTCAGGCACTTTCACCGCATCCACATCGAACTTGGCTGGTGCGGCACCCGGAATTGCTGGCGCGTGCAACGCATTTGGCATGTTCTCTTGGGCGGGTGGCGTGGGCTGCGACTTGTAGTCACCCGATGCTGGGGTTTCCCGGTTGATGAGCTGCAACACATCGAGGGGATTGTCATCGAATTTGCCGGTGCTCTTGCCTTCGCACGGTTCGACGTTTTCAATGTCGTTTGGTGCTGAGGTCTTGAACGTGTTGTCCGCGAAGCAGTTCCCCCGAGAGGCATCCTGGTCAAATGCGCCAAGATCAGCCAAACCCGAGTTGGTGACGACGTTGCCTTTCACAACGTTGTTGTGGGCATTCCACAGCACGGTGTCGGGCACTTTGAGGTCTTTCGCAGGCGGTTTTTGATCCGCACAGGTTTTTGCTGGCTCTTTGGGCTCAACATCGCTGGCGTTCGTTTCGGGATACGGCACGAGCGCAATACCGGTCAACTCGTGATTATCGATGCGGTTGCGCAAGATCTTGTTGTCCCAACCGCCCGCTATGAGGATGCCATTGTTTTGGGCGAGTTTGGCAACGTCGATTGCAGGACCATCGACGTAGTTGTTGTTATAGACAACATTGCCCACGATGGTGTTATCTCGCTCGGGGTAACACTTTTCGTAGCTGCCGGTGTTGGGCACGATGCCGACCCGGTTGTCATGGAACGACGAGTTCGCAATGATGAGATTGCCACCCGAGTTCGTACCCGAATACCCAATACCGTTGTATTCGGCTTCGACATGGTTGAGCAGCGCGTTGCACGGGTTGCAGCCGCCGATGTAGAAACCCGCATCCGGGCTACCTGAGCCGTAGCTGTATTCGAAGACGCCGTTTACCGAGTCAAACGAATAAATGCCGTAGTCCCCGTTGTTGTAAGCGGTGAGGTACGAGCCCCGGTAACCATCGACTCCGGTCCAAAAAAAGCCGTTTGAGCGGTAGTTGCGGGCGGTCATGTTTTCGACCGCCACGCCTTTCGCACCAAGTACCCGAATCCCGTTCTGGCGTCGAAATTGGCCATCAAGAATTACTTTGTTGCGGTCGGTGCCACGAATGACCAGATTGTTGGTGGTGACGTTGACCGCTTCGCGATAAATCCCTGGTGACACCATGATCAAATCACCGGGTTTTGCCGCATCAACGGCTTTTTGAATGGTCTTGTATTGCGCTGGCACCGTCAAGGTGGCGCCTTTGGCGGCGGCCGTTGTCGATGACTTGGCCGTGGTGTTTTCGGTCTTCGATGAACCCGAACTACAACTCGCCACCAAGGTGACGGCGAGAGCGACGGTGGCGACGAGTCCGATACGGCGCGAGAAACGGTGCATGTTTTCCCCTTGATTCAGGTCACTTCGTGACCGTGATGACGCCACGCATCGAACCTGCGTTCGCGGTGGCGTGCAAAGAACAGTAGTACGCATACGTGCCTGGTTTTGCGAACGTGAAGCTCGACGAATCACCGGGCTTGAAATCGGCTTCGGTAACACCAAAGTCAAAAGCTTTCGGATCGTTCGGAACGATGTCGTGCAAGTTGTGACCCGCGTTCACAAACGTGACTTTTGTGCCCGCTTTCACCTCTAGGTGCTTGGCCCGGTAGTCATTGTCGATTGCATCGACCGTTGCGGTTGCACCGTTGTGCACTGTGGGCGGCGCCAACGTGTCAACCGATGCCGATGTCGCTGACGATGTTGTCGTCGTCGTAGGTGATGACACCGATGCGCCACTTGAACAACCGGCAAACAGCACTGCGGCCACGGCAATGGTGAAACCGGCCCGCACACCTGCTCGCGGCAATCCAGAAATGATGAATTTCCCCATGAATGCCATTCCTATCATGTTGCGCGATGGCAAACGAACGTTGA
>CAZJAZ010000106.1:0-2935 GCA_964544305.1 uncultured Iamiaceae bacterium
GCTGAGTTTGTGAGCGGGCGCACCCGGGACACCTACGAGTGCGACTTGATGCTTCGATCCGCGATCGAGCGTCAGCTTGTCATCGTCGGCGAAGCGTTGAACCAACTGCGCAAGATTGATTCGCGGACAGCGGATCGAGTGCCGGACCTTGCCCGCATCGTTGCGTTCCGGAACGTCATTGTTCACGCGTATGCCACGGTTGACGAACAACTGGTTTGGGAAGCCGCTACTGAACGTGTCCCGAAACTGATCCAGGTTCTACAACAACTTCTGGACGAACATTCCTGAACGAATCGCAATCCCGACCCGCGAAATGGCCCGTCGGCCACTGGGTTTCACGGCCCGAACGGAGGGAATACCGAACGTGTCGGTTGCGGACGCTGCCTCGTGTCACCCGTATGCCAGCTTGGGAAGCTGATGTTCTGCCTGAAGAACGACACCCGCAAGGTGCGCGATGAGCCTACTCCAGGTTGGCTCACACGACTATCGGCGGATTTTAGGGGAGACCGTTATGGTTGCCATTTGGGCCGATGGGTCCGACCGCCGTATTCAAGGTGGCGACTGTGAGGGCAATGATGGGGCCTGTCAGCGGGGGAGGAGCAGGGATTGAGCTGCGGTTCTCTCTCTTATCGTCGACGACCGTAGGTGTGTTCAGTCGCTTAGTCGGTGGAGCCAGTAGCCCGGTTCTCGGCGTTCGTGCGTGTAGGCGAGGATCAGAATCTTATCCGGTTCCACGACGTAGACGATCCGGTACGGGTATCCGCGAACGGCTTGGCTGCGGACCACGGATCCGTCGCCACTGGTCGCGAACGGTGGCGCGGCGTTCGGCCACTGCGCCAAGTCTTTACGCGCTTGCTGTGCCCGGTCGATGAGCGTCAGGCCGATCCCTGGTTCCTGCTCCTCGTACCAGCGTACGGCGGAGTCGAACTCGGCGACGGCTTCGGGGTGCTCCCACTGGGGCAGGGTCATTCAGTGAGTGAGGCACGCAAACGGGAGTAGTGCTCGTCAGCATCCACAAGTTCGACCGCCCCGGCGCGTACTTCGGCTAGTCGCCGGGCTGCCTCGGCTCCCCAAGCGGCATCAACGTCGTTCGTGTCGTCTGTGACGTGAAGGCTTTCGAGCAAGGCGTTGGCAACGACCGCTCGTTGATCGACGTCAAGCGCGAGGCCGTCTCGGATCAAAGTCGCCGTGTCCGGTGTCATGTCTCCTAGTGTAGGCCGAGCGGCCGACAGAATGTCGTACACGAGCTGTATTTCAGTCTTCGGTGAATCACGTGGCTTCGTGATCGCTGGCGGCGCGGCTCTCGTAGCGGTCGGTCTCTCTGAACGCCCCACCGACCAGTCGTCGATCCAACAGGCTGGAAATGCCTTCGTCGAGGCTGCGCTTGGCGCGGGTTGGGCGGTAGAACATGTGCACGAGGCCGAGGCTGTTCTCCGTGTCATGGTCCACCTCGACTCCGGCACGTACAACAATCGGACCAGAGCGCGCACCGCGCCTACCTGCCCATCGATGAAGATGACGACGAGATGCCGAAGCGGTACTTCGTGAAGCGGCCTGTCAAGCGCAAAGTCGAATCACCGTTCGGCCCACACAACCCGGACCGGGCTAGCATGAAGTAGGAAATGGGTGAGGTCAGCTGAGGGGGCCACATGATCCGCGACAACAGGAGCACGGTTGGCGAGTTCATGTGCCGACTTGTCGATAGGGCCAAGATCAAGGCCACGACCAAATGCTGCATGTGGCCTGACGGTGGATCGGATGAGACCGCGAGTTGCGCAGCGCGCGTTTCGGGTGGCTGGAGACCGTTATGAGAATTCAGTCTGTTGGTATCAAGAACTTCCGGGCGCTCAAGGATGTCGAGGTTGCATTCGACTCGGTGACCACACTCATCGGCCCGAACGGTGTCGGCAAGTCAACGGTGCTGCGCGCCCTCGACTGGTTCTTCAATGCCGGGAAGGGTGGTGAGCTGACGGAGCAAGACTGCTCGTTCGGCGCGGTCGACGAATACATCGAAGTCCGCGTCACCTTCACCGACCTGAGCGACAGAGATCGAGAGGAACTTGGCAAGTACGCGCCGGAGGGAGCCGAGACATTCACCGCATGGAAAACGCGCAGATCCGATGGAACCGAGACCCTGTCAGCAAACGCAAAGAGCTACCCGCCGTTCGTCGAGGTCCGCTCCAAAGCCACTGCTCGTGACAAACAATCGGCCTATACCAACCTCCGCTCCGGCAACCCGTCTCTGGAACTTCCAGCGTGGACCAACCAAGCCGATGCCGAAGCGTCGATGACGACCTGGGAAACCGCCAACACCGACAACCTCGTCGATTCTCCGGACGATCTCCAGACCAACTTCTTCGGTTTCAACAGCAACGGCAAGATGAGCGGATTGTTCGACTTCGTGTTGGTGACTGGGGATCTCCGCGCCGGCGAGGAGGCCCAGGACGCCAAAGCGAGCATCATCAGCCGAATTTTGGAGCGATCTGTCGATCGTGCTGCTGCCGACGAGGAAATCAAGAAGGTCGTCGATGACAGCCGTGCTGCTCAACAGAGGATCTACGCCGAGAAGTTCAGCGAGCCGCTCGAGTCCATCAAGCAGAAGCTCAACGAGGTGGTCTCCTCGTACTCGCCGACGAGGTCGGTTCACATTGTCCCGGCGGAGGTGGAACTCAAGGCACCGAGAACGACTTTTGAGCTATCCATTCTCGACGGAACAACCGAGACTTCAGTCGCCGGCCAAGGCCACGGGTTCCAACGCACGTTGTTGATCTCGGCGCTGCAGGTGCTTGCAGAATCAGCTGCTGCCGAAACAGACGGAGTCATCTGTCTTGCGATCGAGGAGCCGGAACTCTTCCAGCACCCAACGCAGGCGCACGCCTTTGCTCGCGTGCTCCGATCGCTTGCGGACGATCCCGGAAAGCGGATGCAGGTTGCC
>CAZJAZ010000107.1:0-2924 GCA_964544305.1 uncultured Iamiaceae bacterium
ACCACCGTGATCGAGGTCGGCGTCGATGTGCCAAACGCGACGGTGATGGTGATCATTGACGCGGATCGTTTCGGTATTGCGCAGTTGCATCAGTTGCGGGGCCGGGTGGGCCGTGGGGCAAAACAGTCGTGGTGTTATCTGATTGCCCAGGCTGGCAACCCGGATGCCCAAAAACGCATGGAAGCACTCGTTGGCTCGACAGACGGGTTTGCGTTAGCCGAGATCGATCTCGATTTACGCGGCGAAGGAACGTTGATGGCCACGCGTCAAACCGGCCGCAACGACCTGCGATTAGCGTCATTGCGACGCGATCGTGAGTGGGTGGCGAAAGCCCGCTCGTCGGCCGAGTCAATTCTTGATGATGATCCAGAACTCGAGCGTCATGCCGAATTGGCACAGGAAGTCAATGTGCTCCTTGGCGGGGATGAGGCGGAGTTCCTTTTTAAGAACTGAAGCGTCGTGCGTTAGCCGCCGACTCGAGCCGACTGTCCGCCGTCAACTGCGAGCATGATGCCGGTAATAAAAGCGGCCTCGTCGGATGCGAGGAACCGGGCCGCGTTCGCAACATCCCACGCGGTGCCTTGTCGACCCATGGGCACAATCGATGCACGCAATGCGGCGTAGTCATCACGGTTGATCCCCACCGATTCTGCCGGTGCGTCGACGCCCATTGGCGTATCAATGAAGCCGGGCATGATCGCGTTGGCGCGAAGTCCGTGCTTTGCATTGGTGATCGCCAGGTTTTGGGTGAGCGCGTTGACCCCGGCTTTGGAAATTTTATATGCCGTAATGTTCCCCGCTGAAGCGATGGCGGCAAGCGACGACACGTTGACGATTGCACCGTGTTCTGATTTGCGCAGTTCAGGTACTGCGACTCGGCACATTCGCATCATCGCACGGAGGTTGACGTTCATGATTCGGTCAAAGACGTCATCATCCAAATGATGTGGCGGACCATCGCCGATACCAATTCCCACGTTGTTGTGGAGAATGTCGATTGTCCCGAACGCATCCAATGTGGTTGAAAGTACTGTGGACGGCCCATCATCGGCGCAAATGTCTGCAACGCACGTGACCGGAACATTCCCTTCCATTGACTCGTCTTGCACCAAATGGGCGGTCTGGGCGAGCGACACTTCATCGCGATCGACAAGGACGAGTCGTGCCCCTTCACGGGCGAAGGTGATGGCGGTGGCTCGCCCATTGCCGATTTGTGCACCTGGGGTTTGCCCAGCGCCAACAATGACCGCAACACGGTCCTTGAGTGAGTCAGTCATGTTGCGTATCCAATTGCGGGAAGTGGCCCGTCAAGTGCGACGCCGATGGAATTGAGCGTGCCAGCCAACATCACATAGTGCCCCACAAGCATGGGGACTTCAATCAACGCTTTGTCGTCGTAGCGCTGTGCGAGCGAGTCCCAGGTGTTGTCGGTCAGTCGATGTTCTTCAACGAGTTCATGTGCGGCGATCTGGAGCACATGATCAAATCCCGACAGGGTCGAAACACCGGGAGAGGCGCCGCATGCGATGATCTCGTCGTCGTTGAGCCCGGCGTGGCGTGCGATTGCCACGTGTTGGCCCCACTCATACGCGGCATTGCAACACGCAGAGGTGGTCAAGATGAGCAGTTCTCGGTCGCGCTCAGGAAGGGTTCCGCCATAGAGCAGACGGCCCCCGAGTGGAAGCCATGCTTTGAGCAACTTCGAGTGATGGGCAAGCGTGGTGAACAAGTTGAGGAGTTGATCTGGTGGAAAGACGCTCAGCAGGTCACGTTGATAAGAATCGGCGGCTTCAAGTTGGAGAGGTGGGATCTTTGGCGAAGACATGGACGACATCTTCCCACCCTCATGTGTGATCGTGTCGGAGAAAAGTCCGTCAGCGGCGTTCGATGCGAACAATGCAAGCAGGGGGAAGTTCAACCGTACCGGTTGTGGTGGATCTGGTAGTTGTGACAGTGTCGGCGACAACCCATCCGGGTTGCGCATTGAAACGGGCAGTGCGAGTGGTAACCATCCAGGTTCCAGCCATTGATGCTGGAAGCCTGACGGTGAGCGGTCGGGATCCTGGGTTCACGAGCACCGCGCCAGGATGTGCACCGGTGATCAGCACGGCTCGCACACGCGTTGCATTGTGCTGATTCGTGTCGGAGAGCACTGCCTCTTGCACCGTGGATCCTGGCCCAACCGCACCAAAGAGCAACGGGAGTGCGAAGCCGAGCGCGGTGCGACGCATGGGACCGGACGTCGCGTCTCCGCCGGTAAACATGGGGAAGGTGACCGCAGTGCCCACGTCTTGGGGGTTGTGACCGCTGTCAACAATGTTGTGGACCAGCGACATGGTGACCTTTGGGTTCACAAGTTGTTCTATGGCCACCGCAACCACCGAGAGTGCTTGCGCCCAGATTTGGGTGCCAGCTCTTGTTCCCCATGCCGCCTGATTCCATTCGGTCAGCCACACTGACATTGAGTCCGGAATCTTTGTGAGCGTAGTTGATGCAAAACGTGCCCAAGCGTTCGGTCCGGCCGACAGTGTTGCTGCCGCATCGGAGCCGGGTACGGCGCGGTCGGGCAATGTCCAATACGGATGAATGGCAATCGCATCAGCACCTTTGATGGTGGCGAGCACCTCGGTATTCCATTCGACATAGCGTTGGCCAAAGACGCTTGCAAAGAACGCATCTGATGGATCCGCACCCGATACGGCGATCTTGGCGTTCGGAAACCGAGACCGTAGACGGGGGATCCACGAGTTCATTTTCTTCGCATACACCGAGCCGGTGGGAAACACCTTTGGGTAGATCGATCGCACGTCCCACAGTTCGTTGCCAAGCTCGATGTAGCGCACGGGCATGCCAAGTTTCTCGGCGGCCTCAAGCATCTCGATCTGGTCGTCAAGGGTGGCATTGAGCACGTTGAGATCCCAAAC
>CAZJAZ010000108.1:0-2839 GCA_964544305.1 uncultured Iamiaceae bacterium
AAGCCCAACTGGTCACTCCTCAAAACCGTGAAACCCCGCTAAAGTCCGAAGACCCCGAAAACGTTGCCTTTGGTGAAACGAGCCAAACACAAGCCTGCATTGCATCCGACGCCGCCGCCATCGCCAACGTCAAGCTTGTTGAGCGGCGAGTACATCTGTTTACCGGCATTGAGCAGCGCATCCACAAGCTTGTGGGCACTCGCTGCATCTGGGTAGGGCTTTACCGAAATTGATATTCCGGCCCCATTGTCTGAGCCATGGTAGGTACAGAAGGTTCCCCCCGCTCCCATGTCGGTTGACGTACCGGTCAACGCGACGCCGGTGAGATCTTTGGCCTGATCGTTGGTGAGCAGACATGCGTTCTTGGGTGGTGTAACGGTCTTAACCGAACCTTGAGCGGCTGTGCTGTCAGACGAATTACCTGATGCGAGGGTCGTCTTTGATGGCCCGACCTCTGAAGCTTTTTTTGACGAACTGCTGCATGCCCCCAGTGCGAGAGTGAGCGAGACAGCGAGTGCGATATGCGTGAATCGAACGGTCTTCATGACATCTCCTACGCGGGGGAAAGGACCCCACAGATGCGAGACGATCACCTATGGAAGCCATTGAGAGGGAACGCTATGGCGTCAGCGTACTTCTTAATGCGAAGAATGCAAGAGCAACTTGTAGAAAATGTTCAAACGTTACTTTGAGGCTCGCGTTTGGGTGGCGTGAAGCGGATGTCGAGCGACCGAAGGTAGGTCTGCAAGCCTGCATCTTGGACAGGGAAAAGGTGTGCGTCGCTGTTGGACTCGTTGACGTGTGCGTGCCACATGCCAGGTGGAGTGACGAACGCGCCGCCGGGTTCCCAGTCGACGCGTACTGGGTCGATGATGTCGCCGTTGGTGTCGATGCGAGCGCCAAGTAGCGAGTAGCAGCCCGGTTCGCAGTCAAGGATCAGATCGAGCGCAACAGACTGATGTCGGTGCGGTCGTTGCAATGCCCCTTGAGGTAACAGGCCGTACATCGCCCACAGCGTGTGGGTTGCAGTGAGGGTACGTGGGTGTGGAGCACCGGCCAGCAGCACACTGATCCGGTTGCGGTCACCCGCCAGTGGCGCGGCAGCGATCGCTGCGAGCTCACTTCGGGCACGTTCCGCGGGAAACAAAGTCGGTTTGAACCTTGTTGAATTTGGAGTGACCCCGAGGTAACGCAGCAGGGGTTCGTCGGTCACCCAGTAGAGGGCTGCGTCGTCGTTGGCAATGTGCACGGATTGGGAGTTCGCAGGTAACACGAATGTGTCGCCGATCTTCCAGTTCACGGTGGATCTGTCGACTGTCGTCGATCCTTGGCCGCGAATCACGTGATACAACTCGCTCGTTGCGGCCGGCTCGGTTTCTATCTGTTCACCGGTGAGGATGTGCATGAACGAAGCGCATAACGCCGGGCTCGTGGCTGGTCCGACATCAATTCCAAGTTCATTGGACAAATCCAACGGGATAATCGTGGTGGTGTCGCCCTTGTGTAAGTCTGCGGCAAACGAGCGAATCGGAACTCTCGGACTCAACTCCGGCGTGATCGGATTGGCTGCTTTGGTGTACTCGTAGAAGCGAGCGTCACCGGTCCAATCTTCGCCCGCCACGCCAATGTGCAACTCGCTCAGGGCAGCGCTGGTGTCAGCCTCGCTCATGCATCCAGGCTAACGACCGTCGAATGCGGTAATCGCCTACGAGGAACTGTCGGCATTGCCCGTTGAGGAGCGCCGTCGGAGAAACATCACGGTTACAACACCAACCAAACTCGCGACGACGACACCCCCGGCACCCCAAACCCAAGTGGGGACACGCTCGTCAATAATGTCGGGGATGGCCGACGAACCTGGCAATGGGTCGGACGGCGTCGCGAGTCCAGCGGGCAGCGGACCACCCTCGGCGAGCGGCCGTGTCCCCGAACACAATCCAGAGTGGAACGCCCCGGTTGCGTCATCTGAAACACGGCGGGCGAACACCAATTGTGGCCCTGACGAACGGAGTTCAAGGCCACACGACGCACCGCCCGCGTTGCTCAACACCGCTTGCTTTGCGTGGACTTCACCCTTGTAAACCTTGTCAACGGCGAAAACGTAAACCACTTGAGCATTTGACGAGCGAACGCGGTCAGAGCCAATGGTGTCGACCAATTTTCCGGTAAAGACGGCGTCGCTGGACTTGAATGTCTGTACTGCAGGAAAACTAGCGCATGAACAGGCCGCGGCGACTCGTGGGTGTGCCGTGGCAAAAACACCGAAGCACCCCAAACACAACAACACGACGAGAGCGTTACGACTGAGCCGTCGATAAATCATTTAGGATACGGTGCCCAATTGTGCGGCCGGTGTGAGGATCACGACCGGAATGTCACGGTCAGTATTGCGCTGGTAGCCCTCGTAGCCTTTATAGGCGGCAGTGATCGTGGGCCACAGCGTAACTTTTTCTTCGGGTGATGCGGTGCGAGCGGTCATGGACCGGGTCGTGTCACCAACCGAGATTTCAACGTCCGGGTTCTTCGCGAGGTTCTTATACCAATCCGGATGATCGCTATGCCCACCTTTGGAAGCGATGATGACAACCCGGTCGTCTTCGTAGATCGGTGCTGTCAACATGGTTGAACGGCGCTGCCCTGAGGTTCGTCCGATTGTGTGTAACTCAATGGGTTGCATGCCGAGCAGCCGCTTGGGCCAACGGCCACCGGTGAGCGCCAACATTGTCCGGTGCCCATGTTCAAGGACCCAGGCTCCTGCGGCAACAACTTTGTCCGGGTTTTTCATGGTGTGCCTCCAGCGGTTTGCGCACAGCGACGGTTGAAGCGATTCTTGCCGATC
>CAZJAZ010000109.1:0-2598 GCA_964544305.1 uncultured Iamiaceae bacterium
CGGATTTCGACGCCAGCAATGACCTGTGATGGGTTCAGATCCTCGGTCCAAAGCACCGAACAACCGAGTGTCGACGCGCTCGTGAGAATCATTGCATCCCAAAACGAAAGTTGATGGCCTTCTGCCAACTCTGATGCTCGAATGACATCTTCGGCTCGTGGAACATGGACGGTCCATCGGCGAAACGCTTGTAGACGGTCTCGTGCGTCAGCCGGAGTCAGCGTTTTGGCTATCTTGCGAACTGCGTTGACGTAGAACTCTTGAAGGACTTGGAGACTGACCGCCGCTTCTCCTGAACGAGCGAGGTCAAGTACGAGGTCGCGTGAACGATCGTGCTTTGTACCTGCGGACGAATCGTATGCGTAGAGCAAAATGTTGGTATCCAGAAATTGGGTCACGGTTTCCGGTCATGGAGGTCATCTCGACTCCAGGTGGTCGCGCCAATACGTAGAGCCCCAGATCGCATCGCCGCCTCTTCCCGGGACCAAAGGTCGTCGTTTTCATCGAACGTCCCGATCGATGTTTGAAGAAGCGAGCCGACGAACGCAGAAACAGACATGTCTTTGTGTATCGCAGCTATCCGCACGCGTCGAATCACATCTTCGGGAAGTGACAAGGTGATATTGCGATTCTTCATGCTGTGATGCAGTGTATCACGACATCACGAGAATACTCGGCGGCCTGAAGTCACGTGAGACACATGAGCCAACGAAACCCCTCACGTGGGGGATTTGATGAGCCAACAACACAGATGACGTGTGTGAAGCTGCGTTGGCATGGTCGGGCGATCTGGCAGCCTTGGCGGTGTCGACGATTGCTGCGCACAAAGTCATACTCGATGACAATCAGTAAAATCGCAGGCCGTCGAACCGCTTCGTACTTGCCCGCACTCGGGCTTGGCAGAGCGAGGATCTCGTCGAGAGTCGCGCTGCATTCGCGCAGCGGCGGATCGGTTCCAGGTTCGTTAGGGGCCACTTGAAGGGGCCGGGCCACGTCTTGCAAATGATTGCCGATTGCAATAAGCGATCTTTGGAGGCCAGCTTGCATCCCAAAGTGCTACCATTTCGGTGTGACCCAACAGATTGCGGTGCGTCTACCAGAGGAGTTGGTTGCGTTCATTGACGAGGTTGTGGGTGCGGGCGGCGCATCGAGCCGTGCGAGTTTTGTTGCCGAGGCGCTGCGTCGTGAAGAGCGCCGTCGGATCGCCGAGCGAGATGTTGCCATCCTTGCCGCGAACCGTGACGTAACCGATGACTTTGACGCGTTGGCGATCTATAACGCCGACGCCGCCGCCGATCTGGACTGACACATGCGACCAATCCACGTCGCGCATCTTGACAAGACTCGACCAGTGTTGGTGCTCACACGCGACACGGTGAGGCCGCATCTGTCGCGGGTGACGGTTGCCCCGATCACTTCGGTCGCGCGTGGGCTTTCGAGTGAGGTGCCAGTCGATGAAACCAATGGTTTGGAGGGTCCATCGGTGGTGAGTTGTGACAACATCACGACGATTCCCGTCGATCGATTGGGGCGACAGATCGGCTTCTTGCTCGCGCACCAAGAGCCTGCGCTGACGTGGGCGTTACGAATGGCATTCGATCTCGACGAGTGACGTTTTCTTCGGTTGCAACGGTGAACGGCGTGGTGTTGCGTGTTGACTCGTCTGGACGCAGCTCTGATCGCAAGACGAGTACGGGTGTTGACCGGGGTGCAATCACGCACCCAAAACCGCCGTGGCCAACGTGACTTTGGCGTACGAAATCGTCGTTGCCATCTCCCGGGTGATGCGCGTGTGATCACTCAACGAGGCGCGCAAGCCGATGGATGGCTGCGATGAGTGGCGGAAGATCCTGTCGAACGGTGGCTTCAACGATGGCGTGGGCGGTGTCGTATGGCCGCGGCGGCGATCAAGACGTCGTTGAGGCGTTCCCGAGCGCGTCTCATAGTGGTACTGCTTCGCGGAGCACCTCGTTACGAACACTGCGCTTCAAGCTGTTTGCGGGCGCAATGTCAACATCACGTTTGAGAAGTTCTTTGAGTTCGCGTTTGAGAGCAATGATCGAAACAACACTGACAGTGGGATTGGTGTCGACGAGCAGGTCAATGTCGCTCGTCGCGTGATCCGTTCCTCGAGCGACGCTGCCAAACACGCGCACATTCGACATGCCTCGTCTGGATGCAGCATCGATTACTCGTTTTCGATGGTGGCGGAGGCGGCGACCCAGTGGCGTGTCGGGTAGCCCGCCGATCGTGCCGGGCGGTGTTGTTACTTTGAGGTCAAGACGGCAGCCGGTTGCTTCTATGAGCCGAGTGAGCATGGAGATGGAGGGATCGCGGTGTTCGTTTTCGTATGAGCTATTGATGCTTTGGGCGACGCCAGCTCGTCGGGCAAGTTTGCTTTGTGACATGCCTGATCGGTGTCTGGCATCGAGGACTAGCGATCCGGACGAAGCCATGTCATCAGTTCATCACGGATTGTCTATGGGCACTTTGACGTGTTGGCGATGACGTCGAGGTGGAGCTGGTAGCGGTAGTGCGTGGTACTCCCTTGGTTCCCGGCCTTAATGCGTTCGACGATTCCTTCGACTTCGAGTCTCT
>CAZJAZ010000110.1:0-2432 GCA_964544305.1 uncultured Iamiaceae bacterium
CGCAAGGTAGCGAAAATACGCGTCAAGGTCGCGCCGATACGCAGCCAAAGTTGAAACGGCTCGCCCTCGTTCAACCTGTAAATAGCTTAAGAACTCTTCCACCTGTTGAGGAAGCACAACCGGCTCAAGAACAATCGGGCGTCCACGGCGGGTAGTCGATGTTGTCACCGTCCCAAATAACGCAACGCCCAGAGCAAGCCAATGAGTGACTTGCCATCAACAATCTCACCCGCAGTCATGGCGTGCCACACGTCACCAAGAGGCATTCTCACAATCTCCATTGCCATTTCCTCTGGCCCCTGAAGATTCGAGCCAACCTCGATCAAACCGGAAGCCAAAAACACCGTTGAAAACTCATCAGTGAATCCTGGAGAGTTATAAAACGAACCCAGTTCAGTCCAATTTGCCGCGTCAAAGCCAGTTTCCTCGATGAGTTCACGTCGGGCCGTGTGCGCGGGCGGTTCTCCATCAATGTCACGCTTGCCCGCTGGGATCTCTAACAGGTTGCAATCTGGCGCGGCCCGATACTGACGTTCCAGAATCACTCGATCGGCTGAATCAATAGCGACCACCGCGACCGCACCGGGGTGGCCCACGACATCACGTTCAACAATTTGCCCGTCTGGCGTACGCACCGACGCTCGGTACACGTCAATAACATGGCCCGAATAAATTGACTCGACGTTCTGACGAACGAATCCGTTCACCCTGCCACCGGTGCTTCAGCACGACTGCGTTCCGGATCGCTCGATTCGTCTGGCGTATCGAGATCAAACAAATGCGGGCGGCGGCCCTCGGCTCGTGCCAAAGCGGCCCCAACGAAAGCATGGAACAGTGGTGCCGCACGAGTTGGGCGGCTCTTGAACTCTGGATGAGCTTGCGTACCAACCCAAAATGGGTGACCGGGAAGTTCAATGAATTCAACCAAGCGATTATCTGGCGACGTCCCAGAACATGCCAGTCCGGCAGCTTCGATCCGCGACCGGAACTTTGGATTGACCTCATAACGGTGACGGTGCCGTTCAGAGATCACGGTTCGACCATAAATTTCCGCGACTTGAGAACCCTCACGGAGCTCTGCAACGCAAGCTCCTAAACGCATCGTGCCACCTTTTTCAGTGACGTCACGCTGCGTATCCATCAGGTCAATGACCGGAAACGGCGTTGTGGCATCAAACTCTGACGAGTTTGCGCCTGACATCTGGGCGCAGTGACGCGCATAGTCAATGACCATGACTTGCATCCCCAAACACAAACCCAAACACGGAATCCCCTGCTCGCGGGCATAGCGGGCTGCGAGCACCTTTCCTTCAACGCCTCGTTCACCAAAGCCTCCTGGGATAACGATTCCATCAAGCTCACTCAGGTGACCACTCTCAAGCGCGGTTTCTATTTCGTCCGATGCAATCCAATCGATCTCGATATTGGCTCGATGCTCGAATCCACCATGACGCAGCGCTTCTGCAACGGACAAGTACGCGTCAACGAGCGAGACGTACTTTCCAATTACGCCAACGCGAACCGGACGAGTTGCCGCGTGCACACGGTTCACGAGGTCGTGCCATTCACCAAGATCAATTGTCGTGTCATCCAAGCGAAGTATCGACGTTACGACCGTGTCAAGTCCTTCTTCGTGCAACATGAGCGGCACTTCGTAAAGCGTTTTCGCATCAACCGCGTTCACGACACCGGGAACCGGCACGTCGCACAATGCCGAGATTTTCCGTTTTAAGCCGTCTGAGATTGACGCGTCGCTCCGACACACAATGACATCGGGCTGAATGCCGCGACTACGCAATTCAGTAACTGAATGTTGTGTCGGTTTCGTTTTTTGCTCGCCAGATGGCCCGATGAATGGAATCAACGTCACATGCAAATAACAAACGTTGTCACGCCCAACGTCAAGCCGAAACTGCCGGATCGCTTCGAGAAATGGCAGGATCTCAATATCACCAACGGTTCCACCGACTTCAGTAATCACAACATCAGTTTCATCGTCACAGAGTGCGGTTATGCGACGCTTAATTTCATCGGTGATGTGCGGGATGACTTGAACAGTCTTTCCCAGATAGTCACCTCGGCGTTCCGCTTCGAGCACCGACGAATAGATTGAGCCCGTCGTCGCGTTCGAATGCCGGAACAGATTCTCATCAATGAAGCGCTCGTAATGACCAAGATCAAGGTCGGTTTCTGAGCCGTCTTCGGTCACAAAGACTTCGCCGTGCTCGATCGGATTCATGGTTCCAGGATCCACGTTGATGTATGGATCGAGCTTCTGCATTGTGACACGCAGACCACGAAGCTTTAAGAGACGCCCGAGCGACGCACCTGTAATCCCTTTGCCAAGTCCGCTCGCCACTCCACCGGTCACAAAGATGTGTTTGGTCACGGGCCAACAGTCTAGCGCTCAATCACGCGACGATCACGATATC
>CAZJAZ010000111.1:0-2368 GCA_964544305.1 uncultured Iamiaceae bacterium
ACCGAGGGGGGACATTGCCACGCGAGACCAGAAAAAACCTTTGAAAACCACAAGAGAATCACCAAAAGCATGCGGCCTGCCAGGCGACAGCACACCTCCTACTCGCGGTTCTGCGAACAGTGGAACGAGCGAAGAAACCTCGCAGGTGCAATGGCGAACGATCACAATTGCCCACCTGAAACCCAACTATGCGGGCGGCAACACCTGATCGAGATCGTTGGAGATGGCATCGATCTGCCCGATCTCAAGGCTGTCGGTTGATTTTCTCTGCGTCAGAATCTTGGCCAAAGCGTTCGGGCCGCTGATTCCGATCCCTTGAATAGTGAAAGGTTTGGAGAAAACTTTCCACTCCGCGTCCACGAAACAAAGTCGACCATTTACCGCAATATCGTGTCCGAGCTCGTTCAACAGCGCCTGAACGGCTGCAACTTGGCTGAGAACGCCGCTTACGAGTTTCGTGCGGTCACGCTCGCCCACGTACAAGCGCTCATCGCGCTTTCGCCACGTGCCAACGTCGCGATGATGCACCAGCCCGCCATAGCGCTTTGCGTCAATCACCGTCACTCCGGAAGGACTGATCGCAATGTGGTCGATGTTTGCTTTCGATCGGGGCCTCCTTCGATCGTGAATGCAACGAACGTTCTTGGATGCGAGACCTTCGAGAACGTCACCGACGATTCGTTCGCCCGCTGCGCCTTTCTTCCAAGCCTGCGTTGACTGCGGGTCATCGAAGGCTGTCAGGAGGAGGCCACCAATTCGTGGGTGACGCTTGCGGACATCGGCGTCACGTTTGTCATGACGCCGCTCAAACTCACGCTGGGCACTCTCGCCCGCATCTCTTCTTGCCGCTGGCATGTCGTCACACATGCCGTTCTATCGGACGTTTGGCCTTGCCTCTGACCGATGAGTGGGTAAGTCCCATTGCGTGGTGTAGTTCGGCCTGAAGCATCCCTGTGATGTGGATGGCCACCGTGCGATTCTCAGAAGATCTGAATTCAACTGAGAGGAATCACACGATGGCCGACTACGAGTCTGCACTATCGGAGGTATCTGCCGCGTTCGCGGCTGACGAGAGCGGTCTCGCGGGCCGTTTGGCTGAGATTCTCACCGACGCGGTCCAGGCGCTGATCGAGGACGAGCTCACCGCCAAGATCGGTGCGGCATCCGGTGAGCGAAGCGTGGCGCGCACGGTGCAACGCAATGGGCATCGCCCCAAGTTGGTGTCGACCCCGGGTGGGGACATCACCGTGGGGATCCCCAAGGTGCGCAAAGGTTCGTTTTTCCCGGAGCTGCTGGAACCACGCCGGCGGATCGACAAGGCTCTGTGGGCGGTGATCATGACCGCGTACATCACCGGTACCTCGACCCGGAAGGTCGATGACCTGGTCAAAGCGCTGGGTTGTGATTCAGGCGTGTCGAAGTCGTCGGTGTCACGGATCTGCGCGGCGATTGACGCCGACGTGAAAGTTCTCCGGGAGCGTCGCTTGGACCATCAGCCCTTCATCTACTTGTGGCTGGATGCCACCTATGTGCATGTCCGTGAGAACCATCAGGTCATCTCCAAAGCGATCGTGATCGCCACCGGGCTGCGGGCCGATGGCCGCCGGGAGGTGCTCGGTGTGGATGTCGGCGACTCGGAGAACGAAGCGTTCTGGACCGAGTTCCTGCGCAGCTTGAAGGACCGGGGTCTTTCCGGGGTGCGTTTGATCATCTCCGACGCGCACGCCGGGCTGCGCGCGGCGATCAAACGCGTGTTCCAAGGATCCGCCTGGCAACGCTGCCGGGTCCACGCGATGAGGAACCTGTTGTCGGTTGCCCGACGGGACCACCAGCAACTCATCGCCGCGTTGATCCGCACGATCTTCGCTCAACCCGACTCTGAGGGCGCTCACGGCCAACTCCAGGTCGTCGTCGACCAGCTCGAACCGATCGCACCGAAAGTCGCTGAGAAGCTCGCCGGCATGGAACACGACCTGTTGGCCTACGCAGAGTTCCCGCCGTCGCACTGGTCGAAGATCTGGTCGAACAACCCGATCGAACGACTCAACCGCGAACTCAAACGCCGCACCGACGTCGTCGGCATCTTCCCGAATGTCGAATCCGTCATCCGACTCGTCGGCGCCCTCCTCGTCGAAATCAACGACGAAATGCTCGCCGCTGAACGCCGCTACATCGCCGCCGCAACCCTCACCGACCTCACCCCAGGAGAACCCGAACTAACATCCCTACCCGCAGCACCAAGAACCTGACCAAGAGAACGCACAACTACACCACGACGCGGGACACAATCGATGAGTCACGCGTGCCTTCAAAGATGCACCCACCAATCTGGCGAACTTTGGGATATTTGTCGCGCATAGCGGGACAA
>CAZJAZ010000112.1:0-2352 GCA_964544305.1 uncultured Iamiaceae bacterium
TCGGAATGCCAGAATCATCACGGCGGCACCTACAAAAAACAATGGAATTTGTGCGGCGAGCCCTAGCTCCGTTTGACGTTGGACCACGAGAAGCACGTCGAGTCCACCGCCGAGCCCAAAGAACCCGTAGGCCGCCATGACCACCCATTTGGGTAGCTCTTTGCCAGTGCCACGATTCTGATCGATGGCGAGTAGTACGCCAACCAATCCCAGATTCCAGAGCGCCTCATAGGCGAACGTGGGGTGATACGTCGAATAACCAATGAGACTGGGTTGGCGATGTGCCACGTCAATGTGCAGGCCCCACGGCTGGTTGGTTGGGCGACCGTAGAGTTCTTGATTGAAATAGTTGCCAAAGCGCCCGATGGCTTGGGCAAGCGGCAAGGCGGGGGCGACCATGTCAAGCAGATCGGGCACTGGGGCATTGCGACGCTTCGCGCACAGATAGCCCGCGAAAACACCGCCCAGAATTCCTCCAGGAATTCCTAAACCCCCATCCCAAATCTTGAAGATGCCCCAAAAATTGTGGACATAGAGGCGGTTGTAGTCGGTGGCGACATGATAGAGCCGTGCACCGATCAGCCCGCCGGGAACCCCCCAGTAGGCAAGGTCGATAACGAGATCTGGGTCGTGGCCCCACGCGGCCCAGCGCTTTCGTGAAAGCCAAATCGCAGCCATCACGCCCAGCGCGATCATCAACCCGTACACATGCAGCGGCAAATGAAAACTGCCAATGCGGATATCCCACACGTTGGTGGCCGGGCTTGGAATCGACGAGAACAACGTCACCGGACCACCCTATTGCCAACGTCAAGTAGCCTGACGCAACCAGTCCAGTTGACCCAGGGGATGATGTGACCGAATCGAACGACACCGGATGCCGCGACGCCGCGCAAATCGATGCCCTCGTGCAGGGGAAAACCGTTACCCGACTGTTCTTAGATGCGGTACATGATTTCGGTGACCAAGTTGCGCTTCATTCGCTTGGCGAGCACGGTGTGTCATTGACGTACGCCGACTTGGCCGACAAGGTCGCTCGATTTGCGACCGGATTGCATGAACTGGGTGTGGCGCACGGTGACCGGGTGGTGGTCATGATGCGCAATCGGGTTGAGTTCCACATTGTCGACTTGGCCGTCGTCGCATGTGGTGCGACCCCGATTTCGATTTACAACTCGTCTTCGGTTGAACAGATCACGTATCTAGCAGGTCACTGCGAAGCAAAAGTCGCGGTCGTCGGGAACTCGGATTTTCTCGGGTTATTCCACCAAGCGCGAGCAGACTTACCCGAATTGCAAACTCTTGTTGTTGTCGATGCGGATGCTGATACGCCTGAGGACGTGCATCGCTTTGCCGATCTGGCAGAAAGCGAACCTGTTGACCTTGAGGCGGCCGCGACGCTCGTTTCTCCCGATGATCTCGCCACGGTCATCTACACCTCAGGCACGACCGGTAATCCCAAAGGGGTGATGCTTACCCACCGCAACGTTTGTTGGACTCTCGAGTCACTCAAACGCACTATTGGCATTGAGCCAGTGCAATGGCGTGTTGTGTCGTATCTCCCCATGGCGCACATCGCGGAACGTATGGTCAGCCACTATCAAATGTTGGCAATGGGTTACACGATTACCCCACTTGCCGACGTTGCAGATTTAGCTGCCGCTCTGGTGGAGGTGCGACCCAACATGATGTTTGGTGTGCCGCGAGTGTACGAAAAGATACATGCTGGTGTGATCGCAAAACTCGCCGCGAACCCCGAGCAGTTTGCCCAATTCAACGAAGGTGTAGCGGCCGCCGAACCAATTGCACTACGTCGCGCGTGGGGGGAGACAACGAGCGAAGATGAGGCGACGTGGGCGTTTCTCGACTCGGTCGCGTTCGCCCCAATCCGTGAAGCGCTCGGGTTGGATCAGATGGAAATCGCCGTTACTGGCGCCGCGCCGATGTCCGCTGAACTGCTCGGATGGTTCCGGGCCATTGGTGTTCCACTGTCAGAAATTTATGGTATGTCCGAATCGACTGGTCCGATGAACTGGGCACCACAGCGCATACGTCCGGGGTCGGTTGGGCCCGCGATTATTGGCGAAGAGTGCATGCTGGGTGACGACGGTGAAGTGCTCGTTCGAGGCGGCAATGTGTTCACTGGCTATCTCAACGAGCCCGAAAAAACTGCTGAAGCGATTGATGAGCACGGTTGGCTGCATTCTGGCGACATCGGCACGATTGACGATGACGGTTATGTACGCATCGTCGACCGCAAGAAAGAACTGATTGTTACCGCTGGT
Organism: uncultured Iamiaceae bacterium; assembly: GCA_964544305.1. Classification (GTDB taxonomy): domain Bacteria; phylum Actinomycetota; class Acidimicrobiia; order Acidimicrobiales; family Iamiaceae; genus JAFDWI01. The sequence continues at coordinate 2,286 of CAZJAZ010000112.1, forward strand.
GGAAAGAACATCTCGCCGGCAAATCTGGAAGCCGCCATCAAAGACATTGCCATTGTGGGCCAGGCCT
>CAZJAZ010000113.1:0-2352 GCA_964544305.1 uncultured Iamiaceae bacterium
AGGCCTGGCCCACAATGGCAATGTCTTTGATGGCGGCTTCCAGATTTGCCGGCGAAATGTTCTTCCCACCCGCGGTAACGATCAGTTCCTTCTTGCGATCGACGATGCGCACATAACCGTCTTCGTCGATTGTGCCGATGTCGCCGGAATGGAGCCAGCCGTGCTCATCGATCGCTTCAGCAGTTTTTTCAGGCTCGTTGAGATAACCGGCAAAGACGTTGCCACCTCGAACAAGAACTTCACCGTCATCACCAAGGACGCATTCTTCGCCAATGATCGCCGGGCCAACAGCACCGGGTCGGATGCGATGCGGCGCCCAGTTCATCGGCCCGGTTGATTCGGACATGCCGTAGATTTCTGACAGCGGAACGCCAATTGCCCGGAACCACCCGAGCAGTTCGGCAGACATGGGGGCCGCGCCGGTGACGGCAATTTCCATCTGATCCAGCCCGATTGCTTCACGGATTGGGGCGAACGCGACCGAGTCGAGAAACGCCCACGTCGCCTCATCTTCGCTCGTTGTCTCCCCCCACGCGCGACGTAGTGCAATTGGTTCGGCGGCCGCTACACCTTCGTTGAATTGGGCAAACTGCTCGGGGTTTGCGGCGAGTTTGGCGATCACACCAGCATGAATTTTCTCGTACACACGCGGCACGCCGAACATCATGTTCGGCCGCACGGCCACCAGCGCCGCAGCTAGGTCTGCAACATCGGCAAGTGGGGTGATCGTGTAGCCCATTGCCAGCATTTGATAATGGCTGACCATGCGCTCCGCGATATGGGCCATGGGGAGGTACGACACCACTCGCCACGGCACTGGCTCAATGCCAATCGTGCGCTTGAGCGACTCGAGTGTCCAACACACATTGTGGTGGGTGAGCATGACTCCTTTGGGATTGCCGGTTGTGCCTGAGGTGTAGATGACCGTGGCGAGATCATCGGGGGTCACAAGCGCCGCGGCGGCCTCTAGGTCAACCGGTTCGTTTGCCAGCAGGTCGGCGTAGCGATGCACGTCATTGGGCGTGTCGGCGGCCGCATCAACCACAACAAGCGTTTGTAACCCGGGGAGGTGTGGTCGGGCCTGTTGGAACAACGCAAGGAAGTCGGTGTTCCCAATTACCGCAACTTTGGCCTCGCAGTGTCCTGCCAGATACGTGATCTGTTCAACCGACGACGAGTTGTAAATCGAAATCGGAGTCGCACCACACGCAACAACGGCGAGGTCGACAACGTGGAACTCGACCCGGTTTCGCATCATGACTACCACCCGGTCACCGCGCCCCACACCGAGTTTGCGCAATCCGGCTGCACAGCGGGCCACGTGGTCGGCCAAGTCGGTATAGGTCAACGACACGCCGTGCTCGCCGAGCGAATGGAGCGCCACTTGATTACCGAAGTCGCGTACCGCATCGAAGAACAGGCGAGTAACCGTTTTCTCTTTTACGAGGGCATCGATTTGCGCGGCATCGCGTTCAACGGTGTCGATCGTTTCGGTCACATCATCCCCTGGGTCAACTGGACAGGAGCTGCCAGGCTACTTGACGTGGGCAATAGGGTGGTCCGGTGACGTTGTTTTCGTCGATTCCAAGCCCCACGACCAATGTGTGGGATATCCGCATCGGCAGTTTCCATCTGCCGCTTCACGTGTACGGCTTGATGATCGCACTGGGCGTGATGGCCGCGATTTGGCTTTCACGGAAACGCTGGGCTGCGTGGGGTCACGACCCAGACCTTGTCATCGATCTTGCCTACTGGGGGGTTCCCGGCGGGTTGATTGGCGCTCGGCTCTACCACGTGGCAACCGATTACAACCGCCTCTACGTCCATAATTTTTGGGGCATCTTCAAGATTTGGGATGGTGGCTTGGGGATCCCTGGTGGGATTTTGGGCGGCGTCTTCGCGGGCTATCTGTGTGCGAAACGTCGCAATGCACCGGTGCCCGATCTGCTTGACATGGTTGCCCCCGCACTTCCGCTCGCTCAAGCCATCGGGCGCTTTGGCAACTATTTCAATCAAGAGCTCTACGGCCGCCCAACCACCCTGCCCTGGGGTTTGCACATTGACGTTGCGCATCGTCAACCCAGCCTCATTGGCTATTCGACCTATCACCCCACGTTCGCTTATGAGGCGCTCTGGAATCTCGGGTTGGTTGGTGTGCTGCTCGCGATCGATCAGAACCGTGGAACCGGTAGAGATCTGCCGAAATGGGTGATCATTGCGGCGTATGGGTTCTTTGGGCTTGGTGGTGGCCTTGACGTGCTCTTGGTTGTGCAACGCCAAACGGAGCTTGGTCTTGGCGCACAAATTCCATTGTTTTTTGTAGGTGCCGCCGTGATGATTCTGGCATTCCGA
>CAZJAZ010000114.1:0-2270 GCA_964544305.1 uncultured Iamiaceae bacterium
CGTGAACGGATCCGACCCCACCGGGCTTTTGTGTACGACGGTGAAGATCGCCGGGTTCGGTACGTTTGCTTGCCCTGATGGGACGCCGAATCTGATTCAGGATTGGGGTGCGGATCATCCGGGTGCTTCTCGGGACATTGTCAACGCAGCGAGTGGGGCTCTAAGGGTAAATCCGATTACTGCGGCGACGAATGCGCTTGGTTTGACCGACACGAGTCAGTGTGCGGACACGTCATCGGGTTGGTTTAAATTTGGGTTAGCGTCGATGCTGGCTATTGATTATGCGGCGGCACCGAGCATTGGTCAGGGAGGTGATGTGGTCACTCATTGGGGAGATGAGTCGCCTTGGGTGATGAATGGTGGTAAATCTTGGTGGAACTACTTCAAATCTGGGATGCCGGGGCGAGCCGCGTTTTCTACGGGTGAGGAGCTTCCTGCTGCTGGGCTTGAGCTTTCGTGGCCGAGTGGCCCGGAGTGGTGGAAGGGGTTGTTGGGCCAGCGGATTGTGAAGTGAGATCCGGTGAGTTGGCAGACGGGTTGGCCATTGCTCTTTGCGGCGACCCCACTGATATTGAAGGTCCTCTGGCAGTTTTCGGTCGCAGTCGCGTATTTTCGCGCTGCGCTGCACTCTTCTCGGATTCACATTTCGCCAGTGCTGTTTTTGGATCCGATACTGATTCTGGGGGTTACGTGGGTTGCTGCCGTAACGCCGGCCGCCGGATTTTCTTGGCCGGTTGTGCTCGTAGGGTCGGTGGCGCTCACGGCAATGTCGTACCTCACCTGGACCCTGGCTTCTCGGTTGGGTGTGCGGATTCGTGTGCGTCGGCTTGGGCAGGGTGGTGCGACGTGATGTCGACGGGGTTGGTGTCGTGAGTGCTTACATGGCGGGTCAGCTTTTCGGTGTCGCGATTATGGTGTTGATCGTGGTCGGTGTGGTTCGAGATGTTGTGAAGAAGCGTGCTGAGAAGCGTGGCAGGCCCGGTTGATGAGCGTTGTTCGTTGAGCTTGCGGTTGGTGATGCGTACGGGGCGGGTTTCGAGTTTCGTAACTCGCTCTATGTGTGGCGGTTCAATCGGTTGGACCGGTATCGTCGCCAAGCGTTGACGATCGCAAAGCCTGGCCGTTACACGGATGACACGCAGATGACGATCGCTGTGGCCGAGGCGATGCTTTCTGGTAATCCGTGGACACCGCGTTTGTTGGCAACCCATTTTGTGAGGGCATACAAGCGCGACCCACGGGCAGGTTATGCCCCTCGGTTCGGCCGGTTCCTTCGTGGCGTGGATGAATCTGATGACTTTCTGGAACGGATCTGTCCCGATAGTGATCGCAGTGGCGCAGCGATGCGATCAGGACCGATCGGTTTATTGGCCGATGTGGACGACGTTCTTGAGCGGGCCGCTATTCAAGCGCGTGTAACTCATGACACACCCGGCGGCGTTGCGTCGGCGCAGGCGGCGGCTTTGATGGTGCACTACTTCGCCCAGCAGGTCGGGCCCCCGGAAGCCCTTCCGGCCTTTATAGTTGACCACGTGCCTGGTGACTGGTCGAAGGCGTGGCATGGCCGGGTTCCTATGAACGGTGTCGCGTGCGTTCGAGCTGCGTTGACGGCGGTCGCGGCTAACCGGTCGCTTTCTCAGGTTTTGCATGCTTCGGTGGCGTTTGGTGGGGATACGGACACGGTCGCGACGATTGCTCTCGCGGCGGCTTCTTGGTCCAATTACCATCGCCAAGATCTTCCGAAGGTTCTTGTTGATGGTCTCGAGTCTGGGCCCTTCGGCCGTGATTACCTTATCGAGCTCGACCGACGGATCCGTTTCACCCTGTGAAGTTCTCAGTGCGCTGGCTAAGCAGGCACAAATCTGTGTGCCTGGCGCGTCGCTTGGGCCGGTTGCGGGTGACAGCGGCGGGTGCGAATACGGGGAGCTATGTGTGGGGGGATGTTGCTCCGACGCCGCAGTTGTTGAGTGATGGTGTGAATGATTTTGTGTGGGGCCCTGATGGCCTACCGGTTGAGCAAACTGGTTCGTCTGGTACGCGATGGTTCCATAGTGACGCGACGGGTTCGACAAGACTTATGACTGATGACAACACGGGAGTGATCACAGTGATTTCAACAACGTCGTATGACCCGTGGGGAAACATCATTACGTCAACTGGTGCGAAACCGGTCCTTGGTTATGACGCTGCCCTCACCGATAACACCGGGCTGATTGACATGTGGCACCGCACCTACGACCCTGCTACCGCACAATTCCTCAGCATCGACC
>CAZJAZ010000115.1:0-2250 GCA_964544305.1 uncultured Iamiaceae bacterium
GGGCCAGAGAACAAGATTGTTCCCCCGTACGGCACGCCTTGGGGGGCGGTCGCAAACCGGTAGGCCCCGTCCACAATGCCTGCCTCGGCTCCTTCGGGCATGGCTGGCATCACAATGTTCTCATTGGTCAACGTCAAGTAGTACATGACATCGCGGGCGTGCTCACCGTGCATATCGTCAAGACCATGGCGAACAATGCGGGCTGTCTCGTAGGCGAACGCCGGGTCGTACGCTTCAAGCGATGGGATCACCGATGCGAGAAGTTGGCTGTGCCCGTCGCAATGTTGCAGACCCTCGCCAGAGAGCGTCGTTCGACCCGCCGTGCAGGCGATCAAGAAGCCGCGGGTGCGTTGATCTGCAGCCGCCCACAACAAGTCACCGACCCGTTGAAACCCAAACATGGAATAGAACGAAAAGAATGGCACCATGGGAACCCCGAGCGCCGATAACGAGGTGCCTGCGGCGATAAACGACGCGGTTGCTCCCGCTTCGGTGATGCCTTCTTCGAGAATTTGCCCGTCTTTGGCCTCGGTGTAGCTCAGCAATAGGTCGTGATCGACAGGTTCGTAGCGCTGTCCAAACGGGGCGTAGATCGCCAACTCCTTGAAGAGCGCGTCCATGCCAAAGGTCCGGCCTTCGTCGGGGATGATCGGCACGATGCGTTCCCCGATGTTGGGGTCGCGGCATAAGTTGCGCAGCAACCTGGTCATGGCCATCGTGGTCGACACGGCCTGGTTGCCTGATCCAGAATCAAACTCTGCGAACGGTGTGACATCGGGCAGGGTGAGCGGACGGTTGACCTGGCTTCGCCGAGCTGGCAGATACCCTCCGAGCACTTTGCGACGTCGATGCAGATACTCGTATTCGGCTGACCCCTCAGGTGGCCGATAGAACGGCGGATCAAGATCGTCGCGCAGTGACTCTTCCGGGATCTGGTCGTGGAGGAAGAGTCGTTCGCGCAGCGCACGCAACTGTTCGGTGGTCATTTTCTTGATCTGATGCGTGGCATTGCGTGCTTCGATTTCAGGACCAAGAGTCCAACCTTTGATCGTCTTGGCCAAAATGACGGTCGGAACCCCCGATGTTGCAACCGCCGCCGCGTACGCGGCATACAGCTTGCGATAGTCGTGGCCGCCGCGTGGCAAATGTTGGAGCTCTTCGTCGCTCAGGTCTGCAACGAGGGCACGCAGACGTGGATCCGGGCCAAAGAAATGCTCACGGATGTAGGCGCCTGATTCAACAGCCATACGTTGGAACTCGCCATCGACGGTTGCGTTCATCTTGTCAAGCAAGACTCCGTCGACATCTTTGGCGAGCAGCTCATCCCACTTCGACCCCCAAATCACTTTGATCACGTTCCAGCCAGCGCCACGGAACACGCCTTCAAGTTCTTGAATGATTTTGCCGTTGCCGCGCACCGGACCATCGAGGCGCTGCAAATTGCAATTCACCACCCAGGTCAGATTGTCAAGCCCTTCACGTACCGCCAATGTGATCGCCCCAAGCGTTTCAACTTCGTCGATCTCGCCATCGCCGGCAAAACACCAAGTCCGTGACCCCGACGTGTCTTCGATGTGACGGTTGGCGAGGTAACGATCGAATCGTGCCCGATAGATCGAAGCGATCGGGCCAAGACCCATTGATACGGTTGGGAACTCCCAGAAGTTCGGCATGAGCCTTGGGTGCGGGTAGCTCGAAAGCCCACCGTCAACTTCACGACGAAAGCGATCGAGATCGATCTCATCAAGTCGACCTTCGAGAAACGCACGGGCGTAAAAACCGGGGGAGGCGTGACCTTGAAAATACACGTGATCGCCCGGTGCACCGTCTTGAGCGCCGCGAAAAAACCAGTTGAACCCCACTTCGTAGAGGGCGGCCGATGATGCATATGTCGACAGGTGGCCGCCGATTCCTGCGGCTTTGTGGTTGGCTCGCACCACCATGACGGCCGCGTTCCATCTGATGAACGCACGAATACGTCGCTCGACATACTCATCGCCGGGAAACCAGGCCTGATCGGCGGCAGGAATCGTGTTGACGTACGGGGTCGACACCGATGCCGGTGATCCAACTCCGAGTTGGCCAGCACGTTCAAGCATCTTGGCTAGCAAAAACCGGGTACGAACCGGCCCATGTTTGGTGACGAGTGCGTCAAGCGAGTCAAGCCATTCGGTCGTTTCAGCCGGATCCGTGTCTGGGAGTTGATGGATGAATGCGCCCATGGACATACCTCTAGTGAATCGCGTCGTG
>CAZJAZ010000116.1:0-2203 GCA_964544305.1 uncultured Iamiaceae bacterium
GCTGTTTAGAAGTCGTCGAACTTGACCCTGACGATTCACGACACATCGCCACGTATTCCAAAGGGATGCGCCAACGAGTCAAAGTTGCCGCTGCGCTCGCGCACGACCCCAATGTTCTGGTACTTGACGAACCGCTCACCGGACTTGACCCCCGTCAGCGTCGCCACATGATTGATTTGTTTCACCGACTGGGCAACGAGGGTCGTTGCGTCATCGTGTCCAGCCATGTGCTTGACGAGGTTGAGCGATTTGGTTCGCGGGTACTCGTGCTTGCAAAAGGTCGATTAGCGGCAACCGGTGACTTTCGTGCGATCCGCGACTTGATGGACGATCGGCCCCACCGTATCCAGATCGGCACCGATGAACCCGCAAAGCTCGCCGGCGCGCTGCTCGCGGCGGGCACCGTGTCGGGAGTTCGACTCACGGGCAACGACAGTGTGCACGTCGAAACCAGCGATGTGGCGAGCCTGCGCAAACTCGTTGCGACAACCGCCGCGTCAAATGGCGTCCACCTCCGAGAGTTCACCCCGCTCGACGACGACCTCGACAGTGTTTTCCGCTACCTCGTAGGTGAGCGATGAGCACACCAACAACCTCACCACCTCAGTTGCAGGCTCGGCATGGCCGTGCGCTTTTTGCACTCTTCGGGCTGCTCCTTCGCAATCAGGCAACACGCGGACGACTTGTCGCACTCAGTGCGCTTGGCGCAGTCGGCATCATTGTGGCGGCCATTGTCAGCGGATCAAATGGACTTGATGCCACCGCATCTGGCACACGCTTTGTCAACCTTTACGGGCTCTCGCTTCTTACACCGGTTGTCGCATTGGTGTTTGGCACAGGAGCGCTTGGTGACCTGGTCGAAGATCGTTCGCTTGTATACCTGTGGCTCCCGCCGGTGCCACGTTGGGTCATCGCACTCGCCGCATGGATGGCAACCCTCGCATTGTGCGTGCCGTTCACGATCGTCGCAGCCATTGCCATGGCCGTTGCGACCGGAGGCTCCACCGATCTCCTCATCGGAACATTATGGGCAACGCTCGTTGGTATGATCGCCTATTCGGGCGTCTTTGTAGCCCTTGGCCTTCGATTCAAGCGAGCCCTCGTGTGGGGTTTCGCCTACCTCTTGATTTGGGAGAACTTCGTGGCCCAAGCGGGCGCAGGTGCGGCCCGATTGTCGATCTTGTCGTACCTGCGGTCCATTCTTTCTGCGTACACCGGCGTGGGACTCAAACTCGCCGATCGTGATCTCACCATGTCATTTGTTGTGCCCGTTGTGGTTGGGCTCGTCGGCGTGGCGTTGTGCGCCAGGCGCCTCCACACGACCGATATTGACTAACTTCGACGTGCGCTCGACAGTGCCGCGTCAACAAAGCGCTCGAGATCGCTGCGTTGCACGGGACGATCTCCAAACAACGAACGATGGATGAGCGCACCGGAGACCACATCAATCACGAACGACGCATCAAATCCTTTGCATTCACCTTGATCTTGTGCGCGCTCAACCAGGGTTCGCACCGCATCATTTCGCTTCGCCAGAATCTCGCTGAGCAACGTCGCCAACTCTGAATTCACCGACGCTTCGACAATGACTTGCCCCATGAGGCGTCCATCATTCGCGGAACCCTTGGACCGATACCGTTGCCAGTACCACGCCACAAGGTCGTCTCTGAGGTTGCCAGTGTCGGGTAAATCATCTGCGGCCATAACGCGTTGGGACGCGGCCGCAATGAGATCTTCTTTTGTCGGCCAGCGGCGATAGATCGTCGCTTTCCCCACACCAGCCCGTGTGGCAACGGATTCTACGCTGAAACTCGAGAAACCACACTCGGCAATTTCGTCGTACACCGCCGCCAAAATGGCGTCGTCGACCTCGGGGTCACGTGGCCGACCCTTGCGTGCGACTCCGTCGCAAGCTTGCGTCATGATGTCTCGGCTCCAATCGAAGCGACAAGTGCAACCTCATCTCTTGCATTGACCGCAACATCGTGATTGTCCACGACATCATCGGTGTCGATGTCATCGACGTCCTCGCCGTGGGCTGGCAAGAACGCGAACACGATGATTGCACCAATGAGCGCGACCACCGCTCCCACCATGACCGCTCCCCCGAAACCGTCAACGAACGCGGAACGTGCCGCATGCAAGATTGACGACCCAAGCGGACCATCAACGCCACCGGGCGCGTGTTGTGCGACCGCAAATG
>CAZJAZ010000117.1:0-2202 GCA_964544305.1 uncultured Iamiaceae bacterium
GCTGTTTAGAAGTCGTCGAACTTGACCCTGACGATTCACGACACATCGCCACGTACTCCAAAGGGATGCGCCAACGAGTCAAAGTTGCAGCCGCACTCGCACACGACCCCAGTGTTCTGGTACTTGATGAACCACTTACCGGACTTGACCCGCGGCAACGTCGCCACATGATTGATTTGTTCCACCGACTTGGCAACGAAGGCCGCTGCGTAATTGTCTCCAGCCATGTGCTTGACGAGGTCGAGCGATTCGGTTCTCGAGTACTCGTGCTCGCTAAGGGACGGTTGGCTGCAACCGGCGACTTCCGAGCGATCCGCGATCTGATGGACGACCGACCCCATCGCATTCAGATCGGCACCAATGAGCCCGCAAAGCTCGCGGGCGCGCTGCTCGCTGCAGGCACCGTGTCAGGGGTTCGACTCACTGGCAACGACAGCGTGCACGTCGAAACCAGCGACGTGGCGAACCTTCGCCAACTCGTTGCGGCAACCGCAGCATCAAATGGCGTCCACCTCCGAGAGTTCACCCCGCTCGACGATGACCTCGACAGTGTCTTCCGATACCTCGTTGGTGACCGATGAGCGCACCAACAACCTCAGCACCCCCAACACGCGCACAACATGGCCGTGCGCTCATTGCGCTCTTCGGATTGCTGTTTCGCAATCAAGCCACGCGTGGGCGACTTGTCGCGCTCAGTGCACTTGGCGCGGTTGGTGTCATCGTCGCGGCCATTGTCAGCGGATCGAATGGACTCGACGCCACCGCAACCGGCACGCGCTTTGTCAATCTATATGGGCTCTCGCTACTCACCCCGGTTGTGGCATTGGTCTTTGGTACCGGTGCACTCGGCGACCTTGTCGAAGATCGTTCGCTTGTCTATTTGTGGCTCCCGCCTGTTCCACGGTGGGTTATTGCACTCGCCGCGTGGCTGGCAACCCTCGCATTGTGCGTGCCCTTCACGATCATCGCAGCCCTTGCCATGGCCGTTGCAACCGGAGGCTCCACCGATCTACTCATCGGCACATTTTGGGCGACGCTCGTTGGAATGATCGCCTATTCGGGCGTCTTTGTGGCTCTTGGACTTCGATTCAAAAGAGCCCTCGTGTGGGGGTTCGCCTACCTTTTGATCTGGGAGAACTTCGTGGCCCAAGCGGGTGCCGGTGCGGCACGGCTCTCAATCTTGTCGTACCTGCGGTCCATACTTTCTGCGTACACAGGCGTGGGGCTCAAGCTCGCTGATCGTGATCTCGTATTGTCGTTCGCCGTTCCCGTTGTCGTGGGACTCATCGGCCTCGCGTTGTGCACTCGGCGCCTGCACACCACCGATATTGACTGATTTATCGTGCGCTCGACAGTGCCGCGTCAACAAAGCGCTCGAGATCGATACGTTGCACGGGACGATCTCCGAACAAGGAACGGTGGATCAACGCGCCGGAGACCACATCAATCACGAACGACGCATCAAATCCTTTGCATTCACCTTGATCTTGTGCTCGCTCAACAAGAGTTCGCACCGCATCATTTCGCTTCGCCAAAATTTCACTGAGCAACGTCGCCAGCTCTGAATTCACCGACGCTTCGACAATGACTTGTCCCATGAGGCGTCCATCATTCGCAGAACCTTTGGAGCGATACCGTTGCCAGTACCATTCCACAAGGTCGTCTCTGAGGTTGCCGGTATCGGGTAAATCATCGGCGGCCATGACTTTTTGGGACGCGGCTGCAATGAGATCTTCTTTTGTCGGCCAGCGACGATAAATCGTTGCTTTACCCACACCAGCCCGATTCGCAACGGACTCCACACTGAAATTTGAGAAGCCGCATTCGGCGATCTCGTCGTAGACGGCGGCAAGAATTGAGTCATCGACGCCGGGGTCTCGCGGTCGACCTTTACGTGCACTTCCTTCGCAATCCTGCGTCATGGAGTCTCAGCTCCAATCGAGGCCGCCAGGGCAACCTCATCGATCCCACCGATCGCAACACTGTGGTCGTCTCCGACGAGATCGGTTTCGAAGCCATCAACGTCCTCGCCGTGGGCTGGCAAGAACGCGAACACGATGATTGCACCAACGAGTGCGACGACGGCTCCCACCATGACTGCACCCCCGAAACCGTCAACGAAAGCGGAGCGTGCCGCATGCAAGATGGACGACCCAAGCGGACCATCAACGCCACCGGGCGCGTGTTGTGCGACCGCAAATG
>CAZJAZ010000118.1:0-1039 GCA_964544305.1 uncultured Iamiaceae bacterium
GCATCCGCAAACTCCATGCCAAAAGCAATGGCTTTGGTCATGTCGGGGGCACATGTCGGCCACCGATCACCGAGTTCATGGCGCAGTGGCGCAAGATTTCCCACGGCCCACTCGTTGCCTAGCTCAGGCAAGACAACCGGTTCGTTCACGACATGAAGACCGGCCGCTTTGGCGAGTGCTTCGCCTGCTTCAACGATGAGCGCGGCAACCTCATCGCGCACAATCGCCGTACCCAAGTCAGGTGCAATTGCAACACGCAAACCACGTAAATCATGAGATCCAAGGTCGCGTTCCCAACCCTCAATGCGAGGAAGTGAATACGGATCGCGCGAGTCGTAGCCGCTCGCCACGTCATACCACCGCGCCACGTCGCGCACCGATCGGGCCAAGCATCCAACCACGACGGTCATGGGTGAGATCACGGTGCGCGGGCCACGAGGGATACGTCCTGCGGTTCCTTTCATACCAACCAGCCCATTGAATCCGGCCGGAATACGGATCGAACCGCCACCGTCACCGCCCGTTGCAATGGGAACCAGCCCTCCCGCTACTGCCGCTGCACTGCCACCCGACGAGCCGCCCGCGGTGCGACCCGTCTGCCAAGCATTGTGGGTCACCCCATGCAACTTCGTGACCGAGACGTTCAGCCCACCGAATTCTGAGGCGGTGGTCATCCCTACCGGAACGGCCCCCGCACCAAGAATCCGCTCGACATGGGTGGATGAATATTCAGCGACACGATCAGCGAACACAAGCGATGCTTCGGTGGCGGGCCAACCCGCAACCATGTCGAGCTCTTTGATCCCGAGTGGTACTCCGCCAAAGGGAAGTTGAACGTTGGCTGTTGTGGCACACGCTCGAGCCTGGTCGATCGCAAGATGCGCAAACGCATTGAGTGAACTTGTGTCAATTGCAGTCAAGGTTGCTTCGAGTTCTTCCAACGGTGAACGCTCACCTTTGCGAAAAGCATCGACCAAACCCACTGCGTCGCCTTGCCACGTTGTTGTCATGGGAAGCGACGCTACAAGCTGCCGCCTCC
>CAZJAZ010000118.1:1049-2166 GCA_964544305.1 uncultured Iamiaceae bacterium
ATCGCAAAGTAGCGTTGGGAAGATCATGGATGCTGCGGCGTTTCTCGGACTTGAATCCACCCACAATCCTCATCGTTGGTATGTGCCGGTGACAGAGGGTATTTCGACGAGCCATCCGTTTTTGTTTGGCGGCTGCGCCCTCGGTGCCGCAATCGAAGCAATGGAACGAACGACGGGCCGCCCATTGATTTGGGCGACCGGGCAGTATTTGTCGTACGCGGTGCCGCCAGAAATCATGGATATTGACGTGACGATCGCGGTGGATGGTCATCAGATAACGCAGGCCCGGGCGGTCGCTCATGTAGGCGACCGTGAGATTGTCACCGTGAATGCGGCGCTCGGCGCACGCCCCGGCCAAGATGAGCAAGGAACGTGGGCTGTCCCACCGGATGTCGCACGGCCTCTTGCCTGTCAAGAACGAGAGCTACGGCTTCCCAACGAACGGTCACTGTTCACACGAATGGATTCCCGGCTGGCAAATGCACGGGATTGGAACGCGCTTGATGGCCAGCCAAATGGGGACGGTCGAAGCGCGTTGTGGGCACGCATTCCGGATCTTGCAACCGTGAGCGCCGGTGCGCTTGCCATTTTGGGGGACTACGTGCCGTTTGGCATTTCGCAAGCGCTCGGCGTCATGGGAGGTGGCAACTCGCTCGACAACACGTTGCGCATTGTGCGACTTGTGCCCACCGAGTGGGTTCTCCTTGACGTGCGTATTGACGCGGTCGCCGATGGGTTTGGCACCGGCACTGTGTTGTTATGGGCCGAAGATGGAACCCTGTTGGCTTCCGCGAGCCAGTCCACCATCGTGCGACATTGGACGCCACCAGCATCAGTTGACAGTTCTCGAGATGGAGACGAAAACAAGGAGCCGTGACATGAGCCGCCTGGGAATGACGATCCCGTTCGACAACGTGCCGTTGCATACGCAACAGGAGTGGATCACAGAATTGGAAAGCCTCGGCTACACCGACGTGTGGTCGTCTGAAGCAAACGGCGCTGACGGTTTCACGCCCCTCGCGTTAGCATCGGTTTGGGCACCCAAGTTGCGACTCGGGTCCGCGATCGTGCCCGCATTTACTCGCGGGCCGGCCACGCTCGCCCAATGCGTGGCCAC
>CAZJAZ010000119.1:0-2095 GCA_964544305.1 uncultured Iamiaceae bacterium
TGATGTCAACAACGCTTCGCCACGCGTTTGGACTCATGTCTTCGGCAGGCACCGGAAAGTTTGCGGCCGCGTTATTGACGAGCACGTCGGGAAGCCCAAATGCTTGCTCGGCCTGGTCGAATGCGTGCTCAATCGCTTGGTCGTCACGAATGTCGCATGCGACCACAATGCCGTGTGCCCCCACTTTGTTGAACATGGCTTGCGCTGCGTCAAGGTGTTCGGCTTTGCGGCTGGCCACCACGAGCCGGGCACCAAGGCGCCCAAATTCGGCTGCGATGGCCTTTCCAAGACCGGTGCCGCCTCCGGTCACAAACACCACGTGCCCCTCGAAGGTTCCTGTGGGGAGTGCGGACACGCCGACCGGTGGCGGTGCGGGCAATCCAATCACGCCATCAATGCGGCCATTATCTTCGTCCATGGTTCAGCTTCCCGTGTAGTTGCCGGGGCGATCTTCAGCACGTGCGGCTTTGAACTCAGCAAAATCGTCGCTGCGATTCAATAATGTTTGGTAGATCATTTCGTCGTCCATCGCGGCGCGCACCGCAGGGCGCAGTTGGTGTGCGAGTACTTTGCGAGCAAGTTTCACGGCCACCGCAGGCGTCGATGCAATCTGTTCAGCCATCTCACGCGCCGTGGCATCGAGGTCGCCTTCGGGCACAACTCGAGACACGATGCCATGGTGAAGCGCCTCATCTGCGTCCATCACCCGACCGGTGAGCACCAAATCAGAAACCACGCCATGCCCACACATTTGGGCGAGTACCGAGACTCCCCCGGTGTCGGGGATTACCCCATGGCCAAGCTCTGGCAGCCGGAATTTGGTTCCTTGCGCTGCGATACGGATATCGGCAAGCAAGGCTCGTTGAAACGACCCGCCCATGGTCCAGCCTTTGCACGCCACGATCACTGGCGCGTCGATCTCCCAGAGCTGTTGGATGCCCCGGTGACCACGCCGCATGAGCTCGTGGTGACTCAGTTCGACTTGCAGACTACCGATGGCTGCGACATCGCGTCCGGACGAGAACGAGCGACCTTCGCCGCGCCAAATTACGGCTCGCACATCGGTTCTCGCGCGTAGGTCAGCAAGTATCGCAAAGAGCGCGGCGTCCATTTCGTCGTCGAACGCGTTGTGTTTGGCATCGTTGTCGTTGATGATCGTCGCAATTGCGCCGTCTATTTCGCAACGGATTCGGTCGGTCATGGCACGCATCATCCTCGCAAAGGTGGGGGTTGACCTTCAATCTAGGTGACACTCGTCATGTCGCGAGACAGCATGCAAAGCACGTGTTACCATCGGTAACACTATTCGGGCACGGCGAGGTTCGTGCTGACCATGGAGGCGTAATGCCAGCATTTCTTTCCGATGAATGGGTTACTGAGGCCAAGAAGATTCAAGACGCGGCAACCGATCTTGGCGAGCCGGCTGTGAAGGTCAAGATGAACTTGGACGTCACCGGTGTGCCCACGGAAATTTCATCCGACGTCGTCGAAGCCCACCTTGACACCAGCGAAGGCCTTGAACTTGACCTTGGCCACATGGAGAACCCCGAAATTGCGATCAAGATTGACTACGCCATCGCCAAAGCAATCCTCGTTGATGGCAACGCCCAAGCGGGGGTGAATGCGTTCATGGCCGGTCAGGTCAAGCTCATTTCTGGTGACTTAGGCAAGTTGATGTCGGTCGCGCAGGGCATCGAAAAGGTCGTGTCGGTCGAAGTGGCGCAGCAGCTCAAAGACATCACCGACTGAAACCAGCCAACGGCAAATCAAAGCGGAACTTGTCGCGAAAAGCGCTGTTATACAGCGCTATGAAGCGACAAGTTCCGCTGCTTTATTGTAGAGCGCCGCGATTTCCGTGCGCGCGTCACTGCGTGATTCAAGCGGTTTCGTAAACAACACGCGAATCGGCACGTCGCCGTTCGGTGTGGTCGCGAGAAAGTTCGCTCCGTCAACGTCTAAGTCCACGAACGTGGCCTGTAGTACGTCCATCAATCCGCCGATTCCTTGACAGATGACGACATTGTCATCCGCGTGATCGGTGTTCATGTGATGACGAATCGCGGCCACCACCTCGTCGGTCAGCCAGTCAGCGTCA
>CAZJAZ010000120.1:0-2052 GCA_964544305.1 uncultured Iamiaceae bacterium
CGGGATCAATGCAACAAGGGTTACGAAGTTGGTAATGAATTGGGGGTCGGCACTTCACCACGAGGCGGGCCAAAACCTGGGCCTTGACCGTCATGACGAGGTGGACGTGGTGGTCGCAGGTCACCGATGATCACATGTTGTGCGCTCACGTTGGTTCCAGACACCGTGCCATCGACTCGCACACGGTCACCGACCTTTACCGACGCGAGGTCAACTTTCTTCAGAACGGTCACAACCGTCTTGGCATTGGTGGAAACTGTCGTGGTCTTGCCCGACGCTTCGCGCACTACAACTGTTGTGCCTTTGATTGACTCGACGGTTCCATAGAGTGCTCGACCTGCGCGATCGTTTCGAGAAGAACGCTTGTTGGTGCCATTCGTTTGTTGGCTAGGGCCAAAGTTAGGCACTTCGTCGATACGTTTCGCCGTCTTGGATTCGCCTTTGACGACCATCACGTTGTCGCCTTTGGAAAAGTCGCTCACTTGCCCTTTGGAACGTTTGGCAAACGTGGTCGAATCGGTCGTGGTAACCGTGTAGGTCGTCGTGTTTGTATCGGCCGATGGGTTCGCTACATCGGGGGCGCATCGGCCGGTGTGCTGTGGGGCAGAGATGGTGATGGTGCTGCCCGAAATGGCGGTGACTTTGCCGCCCACCCCTTGCGGGCTGGCTGCATTTGTCGATGTTGTGCTGGGCGCCGTGGTGGAAGACGACAAGGCGGTCGCATTTGACGAACCGTTGACAAATGCAACGCCGACAAGTGCGGTCAATGAGAGTGCGGCCCCAGCAATCCCCGCGCCGATCAGTTGGCGGCGACTGGTTGCGATCGGTGGCCCAGGTTGCGATGCCGGTTCGGGCTTGGCCCAGGGATCCCAGGTGGGGGGATTGCCGGGTGTTATTTCGTGGTTCATGATGTGGCTCCTGACTGGTTGGGACTGCAACGGTGCTGCGGTACCGACCATCATGAATCCAGAACCTCAACGTTCCCTTGGAACACGCTCGGTTCTTACCCCGAAAACGGAACGCGAATGATGGTGCGCTTTTGTGCTTCCCTCGCGACGAACGCGAAAAACGGTGCGCCAGGAACCAGTCCAGGTCCTCGCTGATTGGCGCCATCAGCTACTGGTACATTTCCAAGGATAAATGTACAATTAGTACATGTCTGTAGCGAGTGATCTCAACATCTCCGAGGCACGAGCACGCCTTGCCGAGATTGTCGACCACGCACGATCCGGTCATGAACCGGTGTACGTCGCCCGCCGTGGCCGAAGGGTCGCGGCCATTATCGACGCGGCCGACCTCGAGCGACTGATTGCCCTGGCAGAAGACATGGCCGACATCCGGGCGGCCGCCGAAGCCCGTGCCGAAATGGCAGAGAGCGGCACGACACCGATTCCTTGGGACGAGGTGAAGGCAGACCTGGGCCTTTCGTGACCTATGAGATCCAAGTGTCGCCTGCCGCGGCTCGGAAGCTGAAGAAGTTCGACCCGCAGATTCGTCGGCGTATCCAAGCGGCAATCGAGCTGCTCGCTGACGATCCGCGACCGCCCGCAGCAACCCAGCTCGTGGGTGGAGAGGGCGAATGGCGGGTCCGCACCGGCGACTATCGGATCATCTACGAGATTGTCGATCAACGGCTGATCGTACTCGTGATCACCATTGGCCACCGCCGCGATGTTTATCGTTCGAGTTGACCTGAAGCAGGTTGGTCAGCTTGGATCGCTTGGGGTTTGGTGCAGGGGGTAAGGTCATCAGGACCGGGGCTGCCGAGACGAGTTTCGAGGCGTTCGCCAGCGGATGGCTTGCTCGCCATTGCGCAACCGCACCAGGACCGAACTCAGATCTGGGGCCGTCGCAGTATCCCTGGGGAGTGTCAATCGATGCCGCCCGGCTCCATCCCCCTCCCGAACCATAAACCGGTGCTGGGCATTCGGTTACGTTACAGTTCGCGCGATACCTGCCAGACGTGTCAAACGCCGAATTGTAATAAGCACCATAGACCTGATGTTCAGTCTTGTTCCCGCACAAAAGACCAGACGGGTCACTCCCGTTGAT
>CAZJAZ010000121.1:0-2039 GCA_964544305.1 uncultured Iamiaceae bacterium
TGGTGTGCCTCCAGCGGTTTGCGCACAGCGACGGTTGAAGCGATTCTTGCCGATCTTCGGGCCAGATGCGCAGAAAATCGATCCGACATTAATTTCACTCACCGGCAGATGGGAAGATAACGACGTGATCGGTGAAAGTTCGCGACGCATTGCCCTGGTAACCACCGATCTCGATGCCATCAACGAAGTCGACCGTGACCTACCACTCATCATCCAGGCGCTTGGTGTGCGAGGTATTGAAGCGATACCAGTTCGGTGGCGCGAAAACGCTCCAGAAGCGATGTGTGGTATCGATGCCGTTGTGCTACGCAGCCCTTGGGATTATCCCGAACATTTCGACGACTTTATGAGCTGGCTCGCTCACGTCGCCTCCATCGTTCCGCTGTTCAATAATGCCGCAACTATCCGCTGGAACGTTGACAAGTCCTACCTCGTCGAACTTGCCACGCGTGGCGTACCGGTCGTCCCAACCACAGTTGCCGACACCATCGAAGGCGTGAAAACTGCGGTTATTCAGTATGCAAAGACCTACCGCAACATCGTCATCAAACCCAACATTTCTGTGGGATCCCGGGACACGGGCTTGTTTCGCGCAGACGATCAGAAAGCAACGCGTCTTGCTGAGCAGATCGTGGCGCAAGGCAAGCGAGTCATCGTCCAGCCCGCAATTGCGAGCGTGGCGCAACATGGCGAACGCGCAATGATTTGCATCGGTGGGAAATTCAGTCACGCGGTAACGAAAGGGCCAATACTGCAACACGGTGGCGGCATGATTGGCGACTGCTACACCGAAGTGATCAACCCGACACGAGCGACGGCCGACGAGATTGCACTTGCTGAGAATGTCGTAGGAACCGTTGCGAACCTCGTCGCAAACCGCTTGTTCATCGGTGAGCATCCAACTCCGCTCTATGCACGAATTGATTTGGTCGCGACCACTCATGGCCCACTCGTCCTCGAAGCCGAACTCATCGAACCGTCACTATTCTGTGACACGGCTCCCGGATCAGCCGCGACATTCGCCGAGGCGCTCGCACACCGTCTGAAGCTAATTTCAGCCAATTGATTCGGTGAGCCATTGCGGCCCGGTAGCGTCAAGCAATGGACGAATCGCAGCCAGGCACCTCGGAAACGACACCCACGAGCTCGAACGAAACAAGCCCATGGAACCGTCGAACGTTCCTGTTGTCGGCCGCCGGCACAGCGGGGCTTGCGGGGCTTGGCGTCGCCGGGTGCTCATCAAGTGGATCAGATGCGTTCAAAACCGCGGACTCACCCATCAAGGCGACCGATTCCACCACAACGAGTGTGGCCACGTCGACCACCCTTGACGCGCAGGCATGCAAACTCATTCCCGAGTTCACGTCTGGGCCCTATTACATCGACGGGGCGGCGGTTCGCCGTGACATCACCGAAGACAAGCCGGGCCTGCCCATGGACATTGCGTTCAAGGTGATTGACTCGAACACGTGTGAACCACTCGCGGATGCGGCCGTCGACATTTGGCACTGTGATGCCAACGGTGAATATTCAGGTTGGAACGGCAACACCTTGGAAGAAACGTTCAAGAACGGTCGAAACAAGAAAACGTTTCTGCGAGGAGTACAAGTTACCGACAAGAACGGCATTGCGCAGTTCACCACGATCTATCCGGGCTGGTACGAAGGGCGCGCCATTCATATCCACCTCAAAGTGCACACCGGCGGTGACGCTGCTTCCACCTATACCGGTGGCCATATCAACCATGTTGGCCAAGTGTTCTTTGACGACAAGCTCTCAGACAAACTGATGACACTTGACCCGTACGCCGCGCACACCGGGACGCGCACTCGCAACGACGAAGACTCGATCTACGCCAATGGCGGCGCCGGACAGATCGTGGCCGTAACCTTTGTCAAGAAGAACGATCCAACCGCAGGATTCACCGCGAACGTGACGATGGCCGTCAACCCAAAAGTCGTTCCAACACCACTTCCACTCGCCTAAACGCGCACGAGGCTGGCCCTACGCGGTTGCAAGACCGCCGTCGTCAACCACGA
>CAZJAZ010000122.1:0-213 GCA_964544305.1 uncultured Iamiaceae bacterium
CATGAGTTGGTTGGCTTTCACCAACGCCAAGTCAGCCAGACCGCCGTAGTTGGTTTCGAAACCCCAGATCCGCTGGTTGTCGCCGAGCATTGAGTCATCGTGCGATGTCGGTGACTGATCGTCGACGTGGTTGCAGTGCACGGTGACTTTGTCGCCGGGCTTCCAATTGCGGACCGCGGAACCAACCTTGACCACGACACCTGATGCGTCAGA
>CAZJAZ010000122.1:255-1814 GCA_964544305.1 uncultured Iamiaceae bacterium
CCAGGGCATGGAACGGCTGCTTGTGGCGTGCGGCCCATTCGCTTTCACGAGCCATGCGGTCGTGGAACCCGAAGGTTGGGAGCGGTTCGAAAATCGAAGTCCACACGGTGTTGAAGTTGATGGCCGATGCCATCACGGCCACGTATGCCTCGTCGGGGGCAAGTTCGGGCGTGGGAATTTCGCCGACGTGCAGCGACTTGCGTGGATCTTTGTCGGCTGACTCGACGCCTTCGAATATGTCGACTTCGCTGCGCAGGACGTGCGCCGCCCGGTACGTCTCGGGGATGGGAATGTTGGCGAGTTCTTCCCCGCTGGCACCGGCTTGTATGGCTTCCGCGAATGCTTGCATGGTGCGCAACCTTACTTGTCAAGCTGAATCGTTCGAGAAGCACAGCGCAATGCCGTTGTCGGTCGGTGTTCGAAAAGGTTTGCTCCGCCTCTGTGGGCGCGGTGTCGTGTTCGTCAATTGCGTGCGAGATCGTCTGTGGGCAAGCGAGTCGGCACTGCATTCTCCACCATCGCGAAAGTGCCAATCGTTACACTGGCCGAAACATTTATGCAGAGGAAGGGACAGAAATGATGGGTCGTCAAGGAAATGCACAGATCCCATCGCCGGGCCCTGCAGGTGAGATGGCATGTCGTCACCCCATGCGCCGCATGGGGAAGGTCGCCGCTGTGGTGAGCGTGCTTGTCGTGTTGGTCACGGCTTGCGGTTCAAGTTCCAACGAAGCAATCGATACAAAATCGAAGCAATCTCCCGCTGATGCGACGGCACAAAAGACCGCTGAAGACCGCCCGTTCTCCGGTACTTGGGTATCGGTCTTGGGTGCCTCGGCGTATTTCTGTCCGGTCGGTAAGGCAATTACCTCACCTGAAGAAGCCGATACCGACGCCGAGTCCTCGACCACCGTCAGCGAGACCGCACTGCCCGTATCGCTTCATTGGGGTCTGGTGCGTGGGTTCGCCGTCACGCCAAGTGGAACACTGACGGTGTACTTGGATGCGATTCCTGATTGCCCTACGGGTACCACGAAAGACTTGTCATGCAATGCGGCGGCGACTGTGTCTGGCGATCGCATTCGGTTCAAAGACATCACATGTGACAGCGATGCAGTCGGCACGTCCACTCTCGACCTGTCTGGGTTGCAAGATGTTGAAGGCAGGCTCGATGACCGGTGTCTCGTCATTGATGACGCGTGGTTCACACAAGAAGACGACGTTTCACACTGCGAGGAAAAGCTAGAGAGCCAGGGGGAAAGGAAGTTCGAGGCGGTTGGCGACGCAATTTCTGAAGCAAGCTGATCGCCGAAATCGACGAACTTGAGAATTGTGCGCAGTCTCGCCACTTCGCGGTAAACGTAGCCTTGCCTTACATGGGCTTACTTGGCCGCCTTGAAGTCTCGGACGAGCTGTACGAGGTCGGCTCCGATGACGGAACAGATTTGATCGAGTTCAGTTAAGTCGAGACGCCGATTGCCGGACTCGTATGACGAGACGAATGACTGCGGCTTGCTTAACGCGTCGGCGACTTGGGACTGGCTCATTCCTGCTGACTCGCG
>CAZJAZ010000123.1:0-1786 GCA_964544305.1 uncultured Iamiaceae bacterium
AAGACGTACCGATGCCAAAAACAAAGCGCCCAGGTGCCGCATCAGCCATCGTGGCGACGCATTGGGCGAGCGTGGCCGGTCCACGAGTAAATGCGGGCACGATCGCGCATCCGAGCCGCAAGCTGGGTGCCCAAACCGATGCCAACGCGAGGGGTGTGAACCCATCAGCACCGTTTGCTTCTGATGACCACACGTCGGTGTAGCCGAGGCTTTCCAATTCTGCAATCCACTCATGTTGTGTATGCAACGGCACGTTATCGAACGGGATTGTCATTCCTAGGCGGCTCATGTCACGGCTCCTCTATTTCGTCTACATCTGGAGGACCTTCGAATGACTTTTGCGGGGTCCAATGTCGCACGATTGTGGACTGGCTCGCGGAGGCCAACAGGGTTCCATCTTCGGCCCATAACAACACGGTGCCGTGGCCAAACCCATCAGCGACCGCATCGATTCGCACGTCAAGGAGGACCCATTCAGTGGGCACTAATCGCACAATGCGCAAGGTGTTATCAAGCGAGTTACCGCCTCCCATGACACCAAGCGCCTGTGAAATACCAAATGGCACATAATCCCCAAGAATGGCAAGCGCACCGGCGCTCATCGTTGCCAGATCCGGGATGCGTGCCCACAGCGCGCTTTGACCGTCACCATTTGGCTGCCCATCAAGTGCATTCCAGTCTCGTGCATTTGCCAGACGAGAATCCATGCGAGTGAACAGTGACCGTTCGTTGGGAAGCCGCAGTTCTCGCTCTTGGCATGCAAGTGGCCGTGCGACGTTCGGTGGGACAGCCCAGGTTCCGTGCTCATCTTGGCCGGGGCGTGCGCCGAGCGCCGCGTTCACGGTGACAATCTCACGGTCGCCCACATGGCCCACCGCCCGGGCCTGCGTGATCTGCCGACCATCAACCGCGATCGTCACGTCGATATCCATAATTTCTGGCGGCACCGCGTACGACAAATACTGCCCGGTCGCCCAAATCAATGGACGGCCCGTCGTTCGTTCCATTGCTTCGATTGCGGCGCCAAGGGCACAACCACCAAACAAAAACGGATGACTCGTCGAAATACCCTCGGTCACCGGCAGATACCAACGATGAGGATTGTGGGTGGATTCAAGTCCCAAAAAAGCCGCGGCGTCCATGATCTTCCCAACGCTACTGTGCGATTGGGATCATGAAGGAGGCGGCAGCTTGTAGCGTCGCGCCCCATGACAACAACGTGGCACGGCGACGCAGTGGGTTTGGTTGATGCTTTCCGCAAAGGCGAGCGCTCGCCATCAGATGAACTCGATGCAACCTTGGCTGCAATCGACACAAGTTCGCTCAATGCGTTTGCACATCTTGCGATCGAACAGGCTCAAGCGTGTGCCAGAACAGCAGATGTACAGCTTCCCTTTGGCGGGGTGCCACTCGGGATCAAAGAACTCGACATGGTTGCGGGTTGGCCCGCCACCGAAGCATCGCTTGTCTTCGCTGATCGTGTCGCCGAATACTCATCCACCCATGTCGAGCGGATCCTTGGCGCCGGGGCGGTTCCGGTCGGGATGACCACCGCCTCAGAATTTGGTGGGCTCAACGTCTCGGTCACAAAGTTGCATGGGGTCACCCACAATGCATGGCAGGCAGGTCGTACCGCGGGCGGCTCATCGGGCGGAAGTGCTGCGGCAGTAGCGGGAGGCCTCGTTCCCATTGCAACGGGCGGTGACGGTGGCGGTTCGATCCGTATTCCAGCAGGATTCAATGGTCTGGTTGGCATGAAGGGAACCGCAGGACGCATCCCCCGTGG
>CAZJAZ010000124.1:0-1755 GCA_964544305.1 uncultured Iamiaceae bacterium
GCCATCCGCACTCGATGGGGGCCTGGTCTGCGTCGTCGAAAACGTCGGTTGCAACAATGACCGAGGGCGACTTCCGTTCGAATGAACAATCGGTGACGATTGCAAAACCAGGATCGTTGCGCGTCGAACTCGTGACCGACGGTGGCGAGACAATCGTGCTCAAAGATTCCATTGCGGTTCTGGCCGGTGAAGTCGTGGATGCCACCACGATGAGCGCCCGTGCACTTGACGCATTCCTGGCAAGCCAAGTAATTGCCGCCCAAGAACAAGGTGTGTTGTTCTCGGTGCATCTCAAAGCAACCATGATGAAAGTTTCGGATCCGATCATTTTTGGTCATGCGGTGCGAGCGTATTTCGCGGATGTGTTTGCTCAATATGGCGATGTTTTGGATGCCGTAGGAGCAAATCCCAACAACGGCCTTGGTGACGTGCTCGCCCGCATCGACGAGCTCCCCGATGGCGCCGGTGCGCCAATTCGTCAAGCAATTCACGACCGTCTTGCGTCCGGTCCAGCAGTTGCAATGGTTGATTCTGACAAAGGCATCACCAACTTGCATGTGCCATCTGACGTGATCATCGATGCCTCCATGCCCGCCATGATTCGTACCTCGGGTCAAATGTGGAACGCGGCCGGTGCCCAGCAAGACACGTTGGCGGTCATTCCTGATTCGAGCTACTCCAGCGTTTATGACGTTGTCATCGCGGATTGCAAAACGAACGGCGCATTTGATCCGGCAACAATGGGATCGGTGCCCAACGTCGGATTGATGGCACAAAAAGCTGAAGAGTACGGGTCGCACGACAAGACGTTCGAGATCGAACAAGCCGGCGTGGTGCGCGTGGTCGATGAGTCCGGCGCGGTGCTCATGGAGCACACCGTTGAAGCCGGCGATATTTGGCGGGCATGTCAAGCGAAAGATGCCCCGATTCGTGACTGGGTTCGTCTCGCGGTGAGCCGGGCTCGTGCAACCGGGGCGCCCGCCGTGTTTTGGTTGGACGAGAATCGCCCGCACGATGCGCAACTCATCGCGAAAGTACGTGACGAGCTTGGCGCAGTGAACGCAACCGATGTGCAGATTGAAATCTTGTCGCCCGAAGACGCGGCCCGTTTCTCGCTGGAACGTATTCGACGCGGCGAAGACACGATTTCGGTGACCGGCAACGTACTGCGTGACTACCTCACCGACCTGTTTCCGATCTTGGAACTCGGTACGAGCGCGAAGATGTTGTCGATCGTGCCGCTGATGGCAGGCGGGGGCTTGTTCGAAACCGGCGCGGGAGGCTCGGCTCCCAAGCACGTGCAACAATTCGTGCGCGAAGGACATTTACGTTGGGATTCGCTCGGTGAGTTCTTGGCTCTGGCCGCGTCACTTGAATTCTTGGCTCGTGATGGGGATTCCCGCATCGGTGTGCTGGCCAGTGCCCTTGACCATGCAACCGGCACGTTGCTCGAACAGAACGAATCCCCGTCACGCAAAGTCAACGAGATCGACAACCGTGGGAGTCATGCAATGCTTGCAACTCACTGGGCGCGTGAGCTGGCTGATCAAACCGACGACGCCGTGTTGGCGAGCGAGTTTGCTCCTCTCGCCGACGCACTCGAGCGCAACATTGACACGGTCATGGATGAACTGCTCGCGGCCCAAGGTGCACCGGTTGACATTGGCGGCTACTACGCCACCGATCCGAAACTCGTTTCGGCCGCAATGCGCCCGAGTGAAACGTTGAACGCAATACTGCGCGACAACTAAGTCG
>CAZJAZ010000125.1:0-1755 GCA_964544305.1 uncultured Iamiaceae bacterium
GCCATCCGCACTCGATGGGGGCCTGGTCTGCGTCGTCGAAAACGTCGGTTGCAACCATGGCTGAGGGTGACTTTCGTTCGAACGAACAGTCGGTGACGATTGCAACCGCCGGTGCGTTGCGCGTCGAATTGGTGGGCAAGAACGGTGAGGTGACCGTTCTCAAAGAGTCGATCCCTGTGCTTGCGGGTGAAGTCGTTGATGCCACCACCATGCGCGCACGTGCCCTTGATGCGTTTCTTGCGAGTCAAGTTGAAGCCGCACAAAACCAAGGCGTGTTGTTCTCGGTGCACCTCAAAGCAACCATGATGAAAGTGTCGGATCCGATCATCTTTGGGCACGCAGTACGTGCCTATTTTGCAGACGTATTCGCCCAGTACGGCGCGGTGATCGATGCTGCTGGCGCAAACCCCAACAACGGCCTCGGCGACGTGCTCGCCCGGCTTGATGCGCTGCCCGATGGAGCCGGGGCGCCGGTTCGCCAGGCGATCGAAGAACGACTTGCGTCGGGGCCTGCGGTGGCCATGGTCGATTCCGACAAGGGCATCACCAACTTGCATGTGCCCTCAGATGTGATTATCGACGCCTCGATGCCCGCAATGATTCGCACGTCGGGACAAATGTGGAATGCGACCGGTTCGCAACAAGACACGTTGGCGGTCATCCCTGATTCGAGTTATGCCGGGGTGTACGACATGGTGATCGCCGACTGCAAAGCCAACGGCGCGTTCGATCCGGCAACAATGGGTTCGGTTCCCAACGTCGGGTTGATGGCACAAAAGGCCGAAGAGTACGGGTCGCACGACAAGACGTTCGAGATCGAACAAGACGGGGTGGTGCGTGTGGCTGACGAGTCGGGCGCGGTGCTCATGGAACACACCGTTGAGGCCGGTGATATTTGGCGGGCATGTCAAGCGAAAGATGCGCCGATTCGTGACTGGGTGCGACTTGCCGTGAACCGGGCCCGTGCAACCGGGGCTCCCGCAGTGTTTTGGTTGGATGAAAACCGCCCGCACGATGCGCAACTCATCGCGAAGGTACGTGACGAGCTTGCGGCTGCCAACGCAAACGACGTGCACGTTGAGATCCTGTCGCCTGAGGAAGCAACGCGCTTCTCTCTTGAGCGGATTCGCCGCGGTGAAGACACAATCTCGGTGACCGGCAACGTGCTGCGTGACTACCTAACCGACCTGTTTCCAATCTTGGAACTCGGTACGAGTGCGAAGATGCTTTCCATTGTGCCGTTGATGGCCGGGGGTGGGCTTTTCGAAACGGGCGCGGGAGGTTCCGCGCCGAAACATGTGCAGCAGTTTGTGCGTGAAGGACATTTGCGGTGGGATTCGCTTGGGGAGTTTCTGGCTTTGGCGGCATCGCTTGAGTTTCTGAGTCAGAACGGCGACGCGCGCATTGGTGTGTTGGCGAGCGCCCTCGATCGGGCGACCGGCACGTTGTTAGAGAACAACGAGTCACCGTCCCGCAAAGTCAACGAGATCGATAACCGTGGCAGCCATGCGATGTTGGCGGTGCATTGGGCACGTGAACTCGCTGATCAAACCGATGACGCCGCGTTGGCGAGCGAGTTCGCGCCGCTTGCGGAGGCACTTGAACGCAACATTGAAACGATCATGGGCGAGCTGCTGGCGGCCCAAGGGGAACCGGTAGAAATTGGCGGCTATTACGCCACCGACACGTCGCTTGTTGAAGCCGCAATGCGCCCGAGTGAAACGTTGAACGCAATACTGCGCGACAACTAAGTCG
>CAZJAZ010000126.1:0-1694 GCA_964544305.1 uncultured Iamiaceae bacterium
ACCGGCATGGCGGTGCATCGCGGCATGATGGCAGTGTTTGAGCGGCGTGCGATGCACACCCCTGAAGTCGTGTTGACGAACGCCACCCGTGCGGTGGTGGTGGAACGAGTCGTGAACCCAACGAATCTGGGGATCATCGCCCGCAGCGCTCGTGGACTTGGGGCCGATGCGTTGTTGGCTGATCCGACAAGCGTTGATCCGCTGTACCGGCGGGCGTCACGAGTGTCAATGGGTGAGATTTACGGGCTGCCATTCGCACGGCTGCCACATTTTCCCGAAGGACTTGATGTGGTTGCCGACCACGGTTTTCGACTCGTGGCGTTGACGCCAGACGAGTCAGCAACGTCGATTGACGATGTCGCGTTTGCTTCCAATGAGCGGGTCGCCCTCGTGCTGGGTTCGGAAGGACCGGGTTTGGCTGAAGCGACAATGGATCGGATTGGTCTACGGGTGCGGATTCCGCTCCATGGCGGGGTTGATTCGCTCAACGTCGCTGCTGCCGCGGCGATCGCCTGTTATGTGCTCGGGCGTGGTCGGCCATAGGTCGCAGCCGCCATTTCTCCACTTGAAAGCGATAGATCCTCGCGAACAGTGCGACTGGCAATGGGGGATCAACGTCGACCATCTCGCGAGCCGACGATGGGGCAAACGCATCTGCAATGCGCGTCTATTTCTTGATCTTGAAGCGCAAGCTCGTGCCACCGTTTTGCGTGGTGACTTTGTCGCTCTCGAATAAGTCAACTGTTGTGACAAGGTCTCCAAGCCGAGCGTAACCCCAGTTTCGTGCGTCAAAATCGGGTGCTTGCTTTCGTACTGTTGACCCGACTTGGCTCAGGTTTGCCCAGCCGTCATCGTCGGCGCAGTCAGCAATCGCTTTTCGCAACAGGTTGACCAAACGAGAGTCTGCCCGAAGTTGCTTCATCGTTTTTCGCGCGGGAGGCTTTACCGGCGCTGCCTCGCTTGGCTTACTGGAAGTTCCAGTGGTCGGCTTCTTTGGCTGAGTTACCTCAGGCAGTTCTTTGTACAAGACGTCAAAATAGGTGAACGTATCGCACGCATTGACAAAGGGTTTGGGAGTCTTCTTGTGCTCGCCGAATCCAAAGACTTGCACGCCGGATTCTCGAATGCGCGCGGCGAGACGGGTGAAGTCACTATCGGATGACACGATCGCGAACGCGTCAAAGCGCTCTTCGTGAAGAAGGTCCATCGCGTCAATGATCAAGGCGCTGTCGGTTGCGTTCTTTCCTTTTGTGTACGCAAATTGTTGAATCGGTTGAATCGAGTGCTCGTTTACCGTCTTCTTCCAACCGCTGAGGTTGCTCGACGTCCAATCGCCGTACATTCGACGCACCGACGTTGTTCCAAACTTTGCGAGCTCAGTTAAGACGCCCGCGATGTGAACCGCGCTGACGTTGTCTGCATCAATGAGCATGGCGATCCGCAACGATTTATTCGACATCGTGCGACGCTACCCCAGAAAATTGCCTCGCAAGTGCGCGGTGGTGATGTGGGAATCATTCACCGCTGCTACCAACGGATGAAAGGGTCAAGATTCGAATTACGCTTTGGGTGCGGTCCAGTTGAAATCGCGGCCGGTGAACGCGATGGTTCGCTGTGTTGGGGAAGCGCCAGCAGGAAGTTCGATCCGTGAACCAAACACGCCGGGGCGGCGGGCAACGTCATCGGGAACGGTC
>CAZJAZ010000127.1:0-1672 GCA_964544305.1 uncultured Iamiaceae bacterium
ATCGCCGAAAAGTTCTCTGAACTTGCCGCCGTGCATCTGGGGACGCGCACCGATGTTGTCGCTGCCCCCCTCGCACACGACTCACCCGGTGCGCTCGCCACGCCCAAAGGCAAGGTGCGTGACTGGCGCAAAGGCGAATGCGACGCCGTACCCGGGCGCACGATGCCGAATTTGATTGTGGTTGAACGCGACTACGCCGCAATCTTCGAGAAGTACACGTCGGTTGGTCCCAAGCTTGAAGAACTCGGCATGACCACCAAAGGCATCACCTTTGAGGTCGGCGACTACGTCGATCAACTCCGTGAAATCAACGGGGTCGTACCCAGTGGTGTCGGCCAAGGCCAGCCACGTTTGGTAACCGACCTCCAAGCGTGCGAGTTCATTTTGCGACTGTCCGGCACGACGAACGGCCACATGGCCACGAAAGGTTTCGAGCAACTCGAGCGTCGCACCGGTGTGCAACTCGCAGATCTAGCGGCTGAACACGAAGGCAAACAGGTCACGTTCGCGGACACGCAGAACGCGCCGGTGCCGGTGATCACATCGCCTGAATGGTCAGGGTCTGAAACTGGCGGACGGCGCTACTCGCCGTTTACGCAAAACGTTGAGCGGCTCAAACCCTGGCACACGCTCACCGGCCGTCAACACTTCTATCTCGACCATGATTGGATGCTCGAGTTCGGCGAGGCACTGCCGATATTTCGCCCGCCGCTCGATATGACCGCGTTGTTTGGTGAACCCGAACTGGGCAAAGCGTCCTATGAGAGCGGTGTGTCGGTGCGCTACCTCACGCCACACAACAAGTGGGCGATCCATTCGATGTACATGGAGAACTTCTTCATGATGAACCTGTCGCGTGGTGGACAAACGATTTGGATGAGCGTCGAAGACGCCCAAAGTGCCGGTATTTCCGACAACGATTGGATTGAAGCAGTGAACCGCAACGGTGTGGTTGCGGCACGCGCGGTCGTGTCGCATCGCATGCCCAAAGGCACCGCGTTCATGCATCACGCGCAAGACCGCACCGTGAACGTGCCAATTTCAGAAACATCCAAACAACGCGGCGGGATTCACAATTCGTTGACCCGCATCATGCTCAAACCGTCCCATTTGATTGGTGGCTACGCGCAACTGTGTTTCGCCGCAAACTATTACGGTCCGACCGGGAATCAACGCGACGAGGTCACCGTGATCCGCAAACGTCGAACGCCGGTGACCTATGACTAAACCAATGAGCGAGGCAACGTCATGCGGGTAATGGCTCAGATGGCCATGGTCATGAACCTTGACAAATGCATTGGCTGTCACACCTGTTCGGTGACCTGCAAGCAAGCATGGACAAACCGGGTGGGCATGGAATACGTCTGGTTCAACAATGTTGAAACCCGACCCGGCCAGGGCTATCCGCGTGGGTACGAAGATCAAGACAAATGGCGTGGCGGTTGGGAAGTCGGATCGAACGGCCGTCTGCGACTCAAAGCCGGTGGGCGGGTCAAGAAACTGCTGTCATTGTTTGCGAATCCACGGCTGCCTGGCATCAACGACTACTACGAACCGTGGACGTACGAGTACGACCGCTTGTTGCATTCGCCCGCGCAAGAACACATCGTGTCGGCGCCACCCAAGTCGTTGATTAGCGGTGATCGGGTCAACATCACCTGGTCAGGGAACT
>CAZJAZ010000128.1:0-1644 GCA_964544305.1 uncultured Iamiaceae bacterium
GATGCGCCGCGTGCCCTCAACCCGGTCGGGTTAGCAGAGTCCGACGAATTCCTGCACGACGAAGTAGTAACCCGTCGACTTGACGTACACCACACCGGAACCAATGCGATTGAAATTGAAACTCAAAATGTTGGCTCGGTGCCCCGAAGAGTTCATGAAGGCGCTGTGAATTGAGCTGAGTGATGGCCCCATGCCGACGTTCTCACCGAGGTAGCACCAGCTCGTTCCGGCGTAACCATCAGACAATTTTGAATGGGAGAGTTTCCCGTCGTTGGCGAGCTTCTGTGCCCATGCCTGGGCCTTGGTGTCGGCTGGCGTGTAGTCAGACAACGCGGGGGGCTTGCCGAATGGCCCCGCTGGCTGGGCCGCACGGCTCTGATTGACCATCGACTGCACGGTTGATTGGTCGGCGCTCAAACAGCCAGAAAGAACGGCGACAATGGCGATGCTCGCCGCGAAGGTGGCGGCGATGCGACGAACGGAACGGACTGTTGGCTCGGGGGTTACATGAGTCATGTCAATAGCGTTCGGCCTGATGGCGCAACAACTTGAGTGACATGGGCAACTACCAGCACTGACGTGACTGTAAATTTGGCGACCACCCACATCGCAAGGCGTACTTCGCATACACTGTGCGACGAGTGAGTCACGTTGAGAAGGGCTGAGTTATGGAATCTCGTCCAGTCAAGCAACTCCCCTCCGATCGTCAACGACGCATCGGAGAGCGACATCAATTGGCGATTGATGTGTCGTGGTGTCCTTCGCCGGTCAGCCGGTGGAAGCGACGCGTCAAGCCAATGCAAGTCACGAGCGACAACCTTTCTGTCAGCGGCCTCGGATTCGTCAGCGAAACCGTGCCCTCTGTGCAGATCGGAACCTTGGTTGATCTCACTATCGGTGAAACCTCGGGGCACGCGGTAATCCGCATGGTGAAGCCCACAAGTGCGCCCGGCCAGTCGTATTACGGCCTTGAGTTCCGCGATGCGAACTTAGAGAATCAAGCGCGGTTGTTGGTTTCCGATGTCGTTGAGGCCGAGGGGAAACCGCGTACGGTTGCCGTCGCTGGTCAGGCCACGGCGCCGTATCAGCCCGACCACAGCATGTGGACGTAACGTCGGCTTCGGTCTTTCCCTGTATCAAACTCTGAAGTTTTCCAGCCCGTCTTCGTCGGTCGCGGATGACTGGAAGCCCATCCGGGTGAACCCGTCACGGGTGGGTCGGGGAGCGCGGAACGTTTGCGTGTTGACAACCGCTGCTGCCTTTTCGATCGCGGCGGTCTGTGCGTCATTTGATTTCAGCAACGCCAGAAGCGTGGCCGCACCAAGTGCGAATACAACGTGCGCCACCGCCAAAATCCATGGCGTGAACTGTTGATGCGCCGCTTCGTCGAGTGCCGACCATGCCAGCGCCTGCACCACCCAAACGGCGAATCCGATTGCGAGGCCGAGTCCGATGATGACTTCGGCGTCAAGCGACCCGCGTTCAACGAAGAACGCAATGATCGTACCGACGAGTGTGGACATGACCAGGTGGATCAGTGTTCCCAAGCCAAATGCGCCGAGTGCGAAGGTGCCGTCGAGGGGTGCGTCATTCCAAAACGTGTGGGCGAAGATGTTGACGACGGTGAAAAAGCTGCGCCCCGTT
>CAZJAZ010000129.1:0-1606 GCA_964544305.1 uncultured Iamiaceae bacterium
GTCGACATGACGCCGCCCCCCGGCTCTAAAACCCTGAACGAGAACTACTAACGCCTATCTCAGGTCGAATCGCTTGGCGCACGACCCGTCGCCCAACAAGCGTTCGCACCCGTTGAATGCGAGACAGCATCAAGCCAAGTGCAAGCACCGTTGCGGCGCCAACAACGATGCCAACGGGGAGTCGAAGCATTTGGAGTGCGGACGCAAAGAGCACGACGACCAAGATCTTCTTGATCGCTTGGTTTGGAATGCGTGACGCAATACGGGCACCAAAATAGGTGCCTGGCACGGCACCCAAGAGAAGCCCTGTGGTGAGGTGCAGTTCGACCGAACCGAATGCAAGATGGCCGAGCGCGGCTGCTCCAACAATGGGAACCGCCTGGACGAGATCGGTTCCCACAAGGTCTCGTGCCCGCAACATGGGGTAGATCGCAAGCAATCCCACCATCATGAGCGACCCTGAGCCGACCGAGGTGGCACCCACAACGAAGCCACCAAGAAGTCCGATGACCAATGTCGGCACTGGCCGGAGGATGACCGCGGCCGTGTCGTGATTGTTGTCGCGACGCCGGTTCATGAGCGCTTGGGCTCCCATCGCGACGACTCCAACGAGGAGCACCACGCCGATTCCAATGCGCATTGCATCTTCAAAGCCCGACGTTTTGTCGAAACGGCTCACAAACCATGCACCCAAAAAAGCTGCCGGGACTGCAGTGGGTAACAAGTAGCGCACCAAGTCCCAGCGCACATTGCCCGCACGGTGATGCACGGTCGCGCCAACCGGCTTCATAACCAACGCCACGACAAGGTCGCTTCCAACCGCCACCGATGGATTGATCCCAAAGAGCAGCACCAAAATCGGAGTGAGCAACGCCCCACCGCCCATCCCGGTCATTCCCACAAGGACACCGACGGCCGCACCGGCCAATGCGAGTTCAATCAGTGGCATGGTGACCATCCGCCGCATTTGTTGTGATCAGTTGACCAATGCGTGCTCTTGCCTCGTCGATGCGACCTTGATTGACAAGTTCAGGAAGGTCACCATCGAGGAGCGACATCCAGTCGAGTCGTTCGGTTGAGCGACCTTGCGCGTGGAGTTCGTCGCGTGCCGCGCTCATGAGCAACGCAAGTTCGCCGACGCGATCGCTGATTACCCGTTCGATTTGGTCACGGATCCAAACGGAAAGTGCCGGCGCCGCTCCACCGGTCGACACCGAAATGCTGACCGGCCCATCTCGGTAAATGGCGGGCAGCATCGCGGTGCAATTGGCTGGATCGTCTGCGCTATTCACCCAGATGCCTGCTGCTTGTGCATCGTGCGACACCTGGGCATCGACGGATCGGTCGCCAGTGGCCGTGATCACATAGTGGGAATCGGTGACATCGTGGGCCTGATAGCTACGGCGTTTGATCACAACTCGCCCGGCCTCGTCAAGCGCAGAAATTGCTGGGTCAATCTCTGGGGCAATCACCGTTACGTTGGCTCCGGCCCGTACGAGGCCGGCAATTTTTCGAGCCGCCACGCGTCCTCCCCCAACGACAAGGCACGGCCGATCTTTCACGATGAGACTGACCGGATAGGTTGCGTACACTTCGTTGTTCGACA
>CAZJAZ010000130.1:0-1602 GCA_964544305.1 uncultured Iamiaceae bacterium
GATCATCGACACCGGTTGTAGCAATACCGTGCATGAGCGCATCGGCGTCTCGGTACGCAACCTTGCCCAACCAGCGGGCATGGAGCGTCACGCGAGTTCAACCTCCCAATCACGCGTTTCGATGTTCTCTTTGAGACGAGCCAGAAACGCCGCGGCGTACGCTCCATCAAACGCTCGATGGTCAAAGCTCATGGCCATAAGTCCAACCGAATGTATGGTGATCGATTCAGAACCATCGACGGCAGTAACCACAACCGGCTTGCGAGATACCCCTTCGGTGGAAAGAATCGCAACTTCGGGCTGCGCAATGATCGCGCCGGTAAAGTGCGTGCCATACGGGCCCGGATTCGAAATCGTAAACGTGCCACCGGTGACATCATCAGCGGTGAGGTTCGCTTCCCTGGCGCGGTCAGCAAGCGCATAAATCTCACGCGCAATTGCCCGCAATCGAAGGCCGTCCGCGCCATGAATCACCGGCACAATAAGTCCTTCGTGTTGCAAGTCGACGGCAATACCCAAGTTGATGTCGTGATGAATGATGAGGGCATCGTCGCCCACCGAAGCATTCACCCGTGGGAACTCACGAATCGCATCAACCGCCGCAATCACAATGAACGGCAAATAACTGAGGCCAAAACCCTCTTCGGCCTGAAACGTTTCGCCATGTGTCCGTCGAACTTTTTCTACGGCCTCGTAATCAACTTCTGATGTCATCAGCACATGGGGCGCAACGGCCTTGGAATAAACCATGTGTTCGCCGGTAATACGGCGCATGTTATTGAACGGTTCGACAGTGTCGCGTTCACCACTGACCACCGGCGCAACACTTCGTGGCGGTGCTGCGACTGGCGCTGGCGCTGGCGTCTTTGTCGGCGCCGAAGGTGCACCAACCGCCTTGATTGCAGTCTCAACATCGCCCCGGGTGATCCGAC
Source organism: uncultured Iamiaceae bacterium (assembly GCA_964544305.1). Classification (GTDB taxonomy): domain Bacteria; phylum Actinomycetota; class Acidimicrobiia; order Acidimicrobiales; family Iamiaceae; genus JAFDWI01. The sequence goes on from CAZJAZ010000130.1 coordinate 933, forward strand.
CACCAACACCCGTTCCTGCAATTCGTGCAACATCGATTCCATGATCATTAGCTAACGCCCGTACAAGGGGCGACAACAACACCACATCCGCGGCTGGCTCAATCGGCTGCAACGCGACCGCGGGATCAGGTTGAGCGACCACTTCTTGGGGAGATCCTTGAGCAATCGGCGCAGGAGCGACAGCCGGCTCTTCCGGTGACGCACCCTCCTGAAACGCACCGACAACTTGTGGTGTGGGCGCGGGCGCATCGCCAGCGTCGCCAACAATCGCCAAGACCGTGCCCACATCGACGGTTTCACCCTCGGGTACCCGAATTTCAACGACCACCCCCGACGCAGGAGACGGCACCTCTGAGTCAACTTTGTCGGTCGACACTTCGAAAAGCGGCTCATCGACCTCGACGGAGTCGCCGACCGCTTTGAACCATTGCGTGATCGTTCCCTCGGTGACGGTTTCACCAAGTTGGGGAAGTGTTACGTCAGCCATGAAAGTCGTACCTTTCCAGGATCGTTCAAGAATGCAGGCCCCGCCCGGTCAGCGAGAGCACGGTTTCACCAAAGTTTTCAGACAGGGTCGGGTGTGGCTGGATGAGAGACGCCACGTCGTCAATCGTCGCTTCCCAGTTCACCGCAAAATAGCCCGCCCCAAGTTGCTCGGTCACCCACGGGC
>CAZJAZ010000131.1:0-1580 GCA_964544305.1 uncultured Iamiaceae bacterium
GGCATCACCCACCGTGCCGGCTGGTCAATGCACCTCGACAACAACCAAACCCCCCACTGGCAAAGCCCCACGGGCCAACAATTCGTCGGCCAACACCACCACCGAAAATGTTGAACCAACGGCAGTATTGAACCACCGACAATGTTGACATCGCCGATGGGTGAGGGCCGCGAGCTAGACGGCTGGCTTGCGCCACACGGTCACGGCGAAATCGACATCGTCGTGGAATGGTCGCAGGTCCCACGTTGCGAACCGGTGTTCCAACACCAAACCTGCCGCTTCACCATGGGCGTCAAAATCGGCCAACGCGTAGCCACGGTTCGTACCAAAACCCACCACCACGAACCCATCAGCACGCACGTGTGCCGCCAAAGTTGCCATCACGTCGGGCTCAGATCCCGGCGCTACAAATGCCATCACATTGCCCGCTACGACCACCGCGTCGAAGAGTTCGGCTTCACCTAGGTCAGCCAATTGCATGTCGGCCAGATCAGCAACCAAATACGTCGGCCCTGGATAGTCAATCTTTGCCGCCTCAATCAGCGCCGCATCCGCATCAACACCCACAACGCGATGGCCATTGCGCGCCAACGCACCTGAGATCCTGCCCGGCCCACAGCCCGCATCAAGAATGCGTGCATCCCTTGGAACCATTGCATCGACGAGTCGAGCCTCTCCCGCAAGATCTGCGCCCTCGTCGGCCATCGTTCGGAAACGATTGATGTACCACTGCGAATGATTGTCATCGTGATCGGTGACCCACCGAGTCGGCTTACCCATAGCGACAATGTATCGGGGCCGAGCCCGATGAACCGATGCTCGCGCAACAAGTTGGGCCATCGTTTGCAGCAAACAAGGCGCCCTGACCTGGACGTTCGCGCGAGTTCACAAACTCGAAACAATTCAAGCACCACGCTGAAACACACGTCATCCACACTGCTCCTCCTCCACCCCACTCACCTTTACGAGGAGGAAAAATGAACAGCGGTGATACCGCTTGGATGCTCGTCGCAACCGCACTGGTGCTCTTCATGACACCGGGGCTGGCGTTCTTTTATGGCGGCATGGTCCGTTCAAAGAACGTGCTGGGCATGCTGATGCAAAACTTTTTCGCCATGGGCCTGATCGCCGTGATCTGGGTGCTTGTCGCATTCAGTTTGGCCTTTGGCAACTTCGGTGACGGCGGTCTCCTTGGCGGCTTCCATTACTTGGGGCTCGCCCACGTCGGCACCGGCATTGACAAGAACTTCGGGCTCACACTTACGATCCCATTCGTCTTGTTCGCCACCTATCAGATGACGTTCGCGGTAATCACCCCGGCACTGATCACCGGCGCCACCGCAGACCGCATGAAGTTCTCGGCCTACGCGATCTTCATTGGCGTGTGGATGGTCCTCGTGTACGCACCGGTCGCCCACTGGGTGTTCGCCGGAGGCTGGCTCGCCAAGATGGGCGCCCTCGACTTCGCCGGTGGTGCCGTGGTGCACATGAACGCCGGAGCTGCGGCACTCGCCGTGATCCTGGTGCTCGGTAAACGCAAAGGCTGGCCAAAAGAGCGCATGCACCCGCACTCGCTGCCT
>CAZJAZ010000132.1:0-1560 GCA_964544305.1 uncultured Iamiaceae bacterium
ATCAGTCCCGGCGAGTTTGCGGCCGGTTTCTGTGAGCGCAACCGAATCGAACATATGTTCACCCTACAACCAGGGTGTGACATTCACCGCCGGTTTCAGGTGGTATCCGCAAAGAAATTAAGAAAATGCTCTTGCCACCAATTGTCCACCCGATCAAGACAGCCCGGCCCGGGTCCAGACTCCGCAGAGGCAAGTCAATGACGAACGGTGCGAAACACGTCGCATTCAAACTCCAGTGGAACGGTGACGTCACCCTCAACACCAAGTGCGTCACGCAATAGTCGGCGCGCTGTTTCCAACATTGAATTGCGCCGCGACTCATCCATCAAGATGATCCAACTCATCGTCGACAGCAGCCCGACAAGCTGATCAGCCGTGAGGTCTTGCGTGAAATGGAACTTTTCGTTTTGGGGCGCATCGAATGGAAAGCCGTCGAGAATTTGCAGTTCATGTCGATCTGCACCGCGTTCAAAAGCAACCGTGGCACGCAACTCGCTGTCACTGTCAGACGTTGACAAGATCGCTCGCGCCTGCTGAATAAATTCCGACTCTGGGTCAACTCCAGTCCACAGTGCGGCCAACGTCCCTCCTGGGCGAAGCACTCGTGCGGCCTCGCTCAACCCGGCTACCGGATCAACCCAATGCCACGATGTTGACGCCACGATCGCATCGACCGACGCGTTGTCGAACGGCAAATCCTCTCCGGTTCCAGCACGCACTTCTGTCGACTGAACCTGCCGGCAGAACTCTTCGCGCATCGCAGCATCCGGTTCCACGGCGATGACCTGTTGCCCAAGTGCAACCAGCTGTCGAGTTAATGCCCCAGTTCCCGCACCCAGATCAACGACAACTCCAGTAGAACCACCAAGCGCCCAGGTCACCGCCTCAAGTGGGGGTAGCGGGCGAAAACGCTCATACGTGCTCGCAGCTAGGCCGAAACTCCGCGCTCGCTGTGCATCATCCACGGCGCCCATTGTGACACGGTTGACAAACGTGGCCCCACCGGTCATAATCGAACGTCTGTTCGTACTATTAAAAGGAGCCGCAATGACTTGGGACAGTTCGACTATGTACGCACAAGGCCTCACGTTCTTCACCACCATCGTGGACGCGATTGACGGCGCCGCGTGGGCCAACCCATCGCCTTGTGCCGGATGGCAAGCTCTCGACGTGCTCGGCCATGTTGGCCAAGCCACCCAAATGGGCACCACCATTCTCACCGGCGGTGAAATGGCGTTCGAACGCGCCGAACCGCCACGCTCCATTGTTGGCGCCGACCCAAAATCTTGGTGGCACGACCTGGCCCGTCAAGCCTCCGAAGCACTTGGCAATGCACCCGATCTTGACGCCGAAGTCGACTCCCCCATGGGCAGACGCACCGTGCGCGAAGGTCTGTCGTTTCCCGGCGTTGACCTTTTCGTGCACGGCTGGGACTTAGGCGCCGCAACCGGTCAAGCCGTCGAACTTCCCAGCGACGCAATTGCCTTCATTGAAGCCATGTTTGCGACCGTTCCCGATGACGTTGCCCGCCGCCCCGGCGTGTTTGGTTCACGGATCGAA
>CAZJAZ010000133.1:0-1535 GCA_964544305.1 uncultured Iamiaceae bacterium
CAACGTCGCCTCATCTCGACGGTGCGCAATGGCTTTGCCCACCAGCACTTCGTTCTCACCCATGCCATAGAGGTCTGACGTATCAAGGAGGCGCACGCCAAGGTCAAGTGCCCGGTTGATTGTTTCCACTCCTCCCGCTTCGTCACCTTCCCCGTACACGAGGCTCATGCTCATGCAACCCAGACCCTGGGGTGAAACAATCAACGGCCCTCCTGGCGCTTCGGTTGGACCAAATGTCGTTGATTGCAGGCTCATGGCGTCACACTACTCAATACGAGTTGGGGCGTACGCGGCTTCTAGTCGACGCGCAGCACGGGTCACTTGCTTGCCGTACCGTGCTCCCGGGTGGCGTGAGATCCGATCAATTGGCCCTGACACCCCGATCGCCGCAATCACCGAGCCGTCTTGCCCACAGACCGGCGCGCTCACCGACGCCACACCAACTTCACGTTCGGCGACGCTTTCAATCCACCCGTGCGTCGTTGTGGCACCCAGGAGCGCGTGCCCCGCGGAACCCCTGTCGATCGGCAGGATCGAGCCGAGCGCCACAATGGTGCGAAGCCCATGCGCTGATTCCGCCGACGCGACACACACTCGATTGTTACCGTCGCGCAAATAGAGCTGCGCTGATTCACCCGTATCGTCACGAAGCGACTGCACAATGGGTTCGGCGACGGCCACGATTCCTAGTGCGGCTTCGGCGGCGCGACCGAATGTGATGAGGCGCCAGCCAAGCCCAAATTGTCCCGTCTCGGTACGGCGCAACAGTCCATGGTCAACGAGTGCGACCGCGAGTCGGTGCGTGGTGGCACGGGAAAGCCCGGTTGCTTCAGTGAGTTCCGCGAGTGTGGCTGAACCTGCCTGCACGCAAGCAATGATCGATATTGACTTGTCGAGAACGCCAACACCACTTACACTGTGTTCCACAGGTCAAGATTATCATCTCATTATTTGAGATTGTCAAGGCCAGCCAATGACGCGAAACAAGGAGCTCACGATGACCGCACCACGGACACTCAGTGAAAAAGTTTGGGACGCCCACGTCGTCGGGCAAACCGATGGAGCCGACCTGCTCTACATCGATTTGCACCTCATCCATGAGGTTACGAGCCCGCAGGCTTTTGACGGCCTGCGCATGGCCGGGCGCGGGGTACGCCGCCCGGAACTAACCGTGGCCACCATGGACCACAACGTCCCGACAACCGACCTTTCTCAACCTGTGGCAGACCCCATTTCTGCCAAGCAAATGGATGTATTGGCCGCCAACTGTGCCGAGTTTGACATCACGCTCTACCCAATGGGCAATGCCAACCAGGGCATCGTGCACATCATCGGCCCGGAACAAGGTCTCACCCAGCCTGGCATGACGATCGTATGCGGCGACTCGCACACCGCCACGCACGGCGCATTCGGTGCCCTCGCCTTTGGCATCGGCACCTCTGAAGTTGAACATGTCCTTGCGACCCAGACTCTTCCCCAGGTTCGACCGGGCACGATGGCGGTCACCATCAACGGTGAGCTTCCCGAAGGTTCGA